>NZ_JBIBVF010000007.1:0-187438 GCF_043080045.1 Streptomyces sp. NPDC015125 | reverse complement strand
GGCCGAGTGGACGTTGTGGGGGGGTTGGGGGGGGGGGGGGGGGGGGCGGGGCGGGCGGGGGGGGGGGGGGGGGGGCGCGCCGGGCGGGGTGGGCCCGGCGCGCGGGCGAGGGGTGCTCAGCCGATGGTCGTTGGGGTGATCCGGGTGTCGTCGTGGTCGAGCGCTTCGCCGGGACGCAGGAAGCGCCCGGTGTCGATGCGGTGCTGGCGGGAGACGGAGGACTCGGTGTCGTAGTCGCCGTAGTGTCCGATGGTGGTGTCGCAGCCACAGGTGCATGGCGGCATCGGCTCTCCCTGTCCGTCGCGGGTGAGGTGGCAGCCACCGCACGCGTCCTGGTCACCGGGGTTCTCGAAGGCGCAGGCGCACTCCCAGGTTTCGCAGCCCTGGCACAGGGGCCATTCCTCGTACGGATTCCTACCGAGCTGGACACCGCACTCGGCGCACCGGCCCCAGATGAAGCCGTGCCTGTCGGCGGACTCGCTGATGATGTCGTAGAAGTCGGCGCCGGAGGCGTCCGGCAGGGCGAGGGCGTTGAGCGTGACGCGGGCCAGCACGATCGGGTTGGGGAGGCTGGAGCGGGTGGTCACCAGGTCGGCGGCCCGCAGCAGCGCGCGGGCCAGAGGGTCGGTCATGGTGGCGAAGGGGTGCTTCAAAATTCAGCCCTCCAACTCGGGGCGCACAGGGGCGAGTTCGCGGGTGACGGTTTCGGTCTCCCACAGGGCGGCCTGCTCGCGGCGCAGGTCGTTGTAGCAGCCGAGGTCCGGGATTCCGGCATGGCTGTCGCGGGGGGAGGCGAGGAACAGGACGTCCGGGTCCTGCTCGGGTGCGTTCCAGTCGCGCTGCTCCTCGTACCATTCGCGGAAGAAGGGGAGGGTGTGGAGGATACGGCGGGCGTCGTCGAGGTCCTGGCCGTTGACGACGAACGTGTACGGCGCTTCTCCGTCGTGACGCTCGGGCCCGGCGTAGGTGAGGGTGTATGCGCGGCCGGGTACCGGGGGGCCGCAGAGGTCGGTCAGGCGCTCGATCACCTTGACCAGCTGGTTGTGCGCCTCGGCGTTGTGGGCGTTCTTCGCTTCGTTGAAGTCCTGGCGGACTTCGTCGGTCAGTTCGCCGTCGGAGTCGAGGTAGCCGTCGATCTGGGCCTGGTGGCGGGCCGTCATCTGTCGGAACTGGGTGAGCAGCGGGTGGATTTCACCGATGAAGTCGATCGTTTCAGCCAAGCGAGAGTCCTTTCACCGGGGACGGGGAGGGCTGCGTATGGCAGCCGGAGCCTCCGAGACCTTGCAGGTGAGGTGCGAGCATCGGTCAGGGGGCGTTCGGGGAGTCGAGAAAGACTCACCCTTTGACACTTAAGATATTACCACAGGTGTGGCTCTTTTTCCAGGTCAGAAGGGGTGCGGAGCCGTTCCGGGCGTCGCCCGCGGCGGGGCGAAACCGGCCGCTGGCGCCGGCCAGGGCGTCATCAACCACAAAAGCCGGTGCCGTGACGAGCGACCTCGCTCGTCACGGCACCGGCTTCAGATACGGATACCGCCCGTTGGGCTTTTGCCCGCTGGCGACGCCTTCGGTCAGGCGCCGGGTACGTCAATCACCTTTCCCGTCGGCAGGTCAGGCATCGCTGTCGGCGCTGTCCGTGCCCTTCGGCTCCGCCGGCAGCCTCCGCTCGGCCCGCTGTCGGCGGGTCTTGTAGCCCTGGAGCGTCTCGAGGAACCAGTACGGGCGGTCCATCTCGTCCAAACCGTCAGGAGCGGGGAACGACCGCGTCCCCGACGCCTGCACACCTGGCGTCGCCCAGACCCGGAGGCTCTGCTCCGAAAGCCCAGTTACCTCCGAAGCGTGGTTGATGTAGTAGCGTCGGCGCTCCTGCGGGCCAGGCTCGATGGTGGGGCGCACCGGCCTCCAGCGGCCCCGCTTCTTCTGCTGGATCCGCTCCTGGAGCTCCGGCACGAGGTTGCCGCCCTCATCCATGTAGCCGACGGCTTTGCAGAACGCCACGAAGACGTCCCGCGGGTAGCGCGGCTCCCGGGCATCGGCTTCAGGCACTGCCATGCTCATGGCCTCGGCGACGGCCTTGAGCGCGGAGACAGGCGTGGTGGGCCGCGCCCGGCCGGCCGCGGGAGCGCGGTGCCACTTCTGCACGGTCTGGCGGGGGAGACCGAGTTCTTGCGCCATGTCGCTCAGGCTCATGCTGAACGTCTGGAGGTACCAGAACGGCCGGCCCACCTCGTCCAAGCCGTCCGGCGCAGGGAACGAGAGCGCGGCCCGCTCACACCGCGCGTACCGCTGAACAGCACTGTGCGGCAGGCCCGTGAATTCGGAGACGTGGTTGACGTAGTAGCGGAAGCGCTGCTCCGGACCCGGCTCGATGGTCGGGGCCACCGGCACAAAACGGTCAACTTCCTTGTGCTCGACCCCATCCTGCGCAACGACGCTGCCGGCTTCGTCCAGGAAGCCGGCCGTCAGGCTGCCGACCTCGTCCATGTAGCCGACGGCCTTGCAGAACGCCACGAAGACGTCCCGCGGGTAGCGCGGCTCCTTCGCATCGGCCTTCGGCACCGCGACTTCCATGGCCGCGGCGACGTCTTTGAGCGCGGAGACGGGCCTGGTGGATCGCTCCGGAGAATCCGGCGCGAAATGGTGCCATCTCTGTACGGCCTCGGGGGCGACGCCGAGCTCGTGCGCCATGTCGCTCAGGCTCATGAGTTCTTTGCTGGTCACGGTGCCTTCCTGTCTTTCATCCGTATGTCGGGGTTGAGATTACGTCAGTGGTGTCCCCCCATGGGATTGTGCTGCTGACATTGGCGCCCCGGACATGGGCCACGACCGTGGCACCGCGGGGACCGGTGACAAGGACACGCCGGTCCTTGAGGCTGCGTACTGCCTCCTGAGCGCTGGCGATGGTGTACCCGTGCTGCTGGGCCAATGCCCCGGCCGTGGGGAACGCCGAGCCGGGCGGGTAAGCACCGTCCTCGATGAGTTCCTCGAGCCGTCGCGCCAGCCGCCGGTAGGCGGCTGTGCCGCGGTGGCTGCCCGCGGCCGGGGTTGCCGGCCCGGTGACCGGCTGCGTGGGGACCAGGTCGAGGCCGGGCAGCGGCTGAACCGGCACAGGTGGAGTTGCAGCAACCGCGACACCGCCACTCGTCCGGGTGAGCAGACCTTCATCCATGAGCACCTGCTGCGCCTGCCGGACGGTTTTGAGGCCGACGCCATAGGTCGCGGCCAGGTCACGCTGCGCGGCGAGACGGTCTCCCGGCTGGAGGGGGCCGGCGAAGATCTGCTCACGAAGCAGCTCGGCGAACTGGAGATGCACCTTGCGGGTATCGGTGCTCACCCGAGCTCCCGGCGCCGTCTCCTCACCGCGCCAGGGTCGCCCGTGCTGCAGGACCACTGCGTAGCACGGCTGGCGATCCGCGGCCTGGGCGTAGGCGTTGTTGCGGGCCGCGGCCGTGGCCAGAGCTGCATCGCGGCTGGGGCGCGGCAGGATGTCGCCGGAAGCGGAGAGCCACACGGCCCAGGGCTGATCGGCAGGCCCAAGGAGGCCGCCGGCGGTGGCGGTGTCCGTGGACGCCGGCCGCAGCGGGTGGTCAGGCGAAGGTGAGGTCATGGCAGGAGCAGCCTTTTCGGGTACAGGGAAGCCGGCCGTCATCGCTCAGTCTCCGGGTGTGCGCGGTGTCGGAGTCTCCACAGATGCACCGTGCTCCCGGCAGTCGGCCGGCTTCGCGGCGGCGGGCGTCACGCTCGGCGAGCGCGACGCAGCGCTCCTGTTCGGCCGCGGCCTCGGTCAGCAACGCGTCCAGGCCCGCTCGATCAAGCGGGCCTTGCAGCTCTGTGGTGTCGATCAGTGACAGCGCCTGGCCGAGGGCCGGTTCGCGCTCGATGTGCTCGAGCAGCAGCTGCAGGCCGGAGACAAGCGTGCCGGCGCGCAGGGCCTCGCGGGCGTACGTCGGTTCGGGGTTCGTATACGTCATGAGATGTCCTCCTCCAGGGGCCGGCCGCGCACGGCCGGCCCTGTGGTGGGTCAGCGCACGATTCCCTTGGCGCGGGCCTGCACAAGCCAGGTTCGGAGCTGAACGCTCAGGTGGTCGTAGAGAGCCTCGTCCGCCACGTGATGAGGGTCGGCCGCAGGGAAGTGGCTGGCGTTGTCCACGGCTCGGCCGGTCAGCTCATCCAGCTTGTCCAGGAACTCGATCTTCTTCCCGTAGCCGACGAACGCCCAGAACAGCGGGTAGACGGAGGCCGCGCGCAGCGCCGCCGCGGCGGCGTGCTGCTTGGAGGGGCCGCCGTCGGTCTGGAAGATCACCAGGGCAGGTATGCCCTTGGCGTGGGCCGGGGAGGCGAGGTGCTGCTTGACGACGTGGTCGATCGCCTTCTCGTAGTGGGTCGCGCCCATGGGGCCGAGCCCGCGGTGAGCGGACTCGATACGGCCGGCGTAGTTGTCGAGGCTGACCTCGGTGGTCCCGTCGATCGCGGTGGAGAAGAACACGACCGGGACCGTGCCGTCGTCATCGAGGTTGCGGGCCAGCCCCAGGGTCTGCTCGGAGAGGTACTGCACGGAGCCGTCGCCGTAGTGGCCACGCATCGACCCCGACCGGTCCAGGACCAGATAGACCGCGGCGCGCTGCCCGTTCAGGTCGTTCTTGCGCAGGCTGACGTCGGCCTTCTTGATGAGGTCGGTGACCGAGGTCCGCTGCACCGCGGCCGGCGGCGGGGCCGGGGTGGGGGCGTCCGGGGAAGCGGGCGTGGGCTGGGAGACGGAACGGGAGAACAGATTGTTGAACATGGATCTCGCTTTGCGGAGGGGGCCGGAGCCCGGGCGGATGTGGTGGAGGCGTGGGGACCGCGGCTACGCCGCGGTCCCCGGCCAGCTGACGGTGATGCGGACCTGGGCGGCGTCGAGGGCCTCGCCCACGGCCGTCCGCAGGACGTCGAAGTCCGCGGGGTCGGCCGGCGCGCGGTCCCAGTAGAGGAGGGTGTCGTCGACGGTCGTGGGCTCGATGTCGCCCACGGCATCCGTGAGGATCTTGGTGGCCAGCTGCCGCACGGTCGCGGTGTCGGGGGTGTAGGTCATGTGGTCGCTCCTAGGGACTAGATCGCCCTTGCGGGGCGCACGGTGTGAGACTGACGGGCCGGGCCTGTGGATACGGTCCGTTCCGGCGCCGCAGAGCGGGGTTGGCCGGCGAAGTGTGCGAGGTGGTCGCCGACGCCGCGTGCTCCGGCCAGACGATGGTGGAGGCCGGGGCCCAGACGTCCCGGGCGAGCCCGGCGTAGCGGAGACCCGCCAGGACGGTCACACAGCAGCCGGTGACCGCCAGAAAGTGAGCTTGGCTGGCCTCAGCGGTGACGGTGCCAGGCCGTCTGTCCACGAGGGCGAGTCGAGGATGCACTCCGACTGCCCGAGGAGCCGGTCGTGGTCGCCGTTGCTGCGACCGTCGGGCTCCTCGGCGCGTGCATACATGGACTTGAGGAGGCCGGGGCACGAAGGCGCCGGCCGGAGCAGTCCTGCCGGGCCGAGCCGGAAGGGACGGCATGGGGATGCTCTCCTTCCCGCGAGGCAGTGGTGGTGCGGTGGTGGCCGGGGTGTCGTGGCGCTGCACCGGAAAGAAGGCATGACACCCCAAAAGGCTATCTTGACAATTAAGATATTACATAGATGGGTGTCGGGTGGCAACCGGCCGCAGCGCGCCAGAGCAACGCCGGCATCCACACGGTGCATGTGAGACCTCGGCCCTGGCGAGTGAGAGCTGGGTCAACGTGTCGGCGCTAGCGAGGTGAGGTACTGGTCGGCCCACCGGGCGCAAGGCCGGCAAGACGCCTGGGTCCACGCCGGCGGTCCGGATGCCCTGGGATTCCCGCGGCGGCACGCCCGCACGGTGTAGTCGAGGGCCCGGTAGAACCCAGAGACGACGTCGCCGAGGTCGGGCAGGAGGGGGAACCCCACCGCGGCCGGACAGTCGCCGAACCCGAAAGAACTGCCGTTCTGCGAAACCCGGAGCGGATGAGGCGGCAGGACCCACCCCTCTCCCATCACCGGCACACCATCGATGGTGAGGACACCGACCAGAGCGTTGACGCGGAGGGCGGCGGCGAAAGCGCGGTGTTCGGCAGGCCGGAAGGGGTGGCCGTCATAGTCGGTCGCTGCTCGGACCTTCCCGGCCTCGATGTCATCGGCCGTCTGATCGAAGTCTGCGGCCCAACGCCATGCGGTTGCCGGAGAAGGGTGGTGTGGAAGAGGTATCTGCTCGTAGCGGTACAAGTTGCTCCTAACGATGCGTTGTTGACAGGGGCGACGAACCGCGGGACCCACCGCTGTCCAACTGCTCATAGCGGGGTAACCGGATGGACAGGCACGGTGATCAGGAAGTCGCGGCAGACGCGGCTGACGGAAAGGTGGTACACGCTGAGGCGAGGGCCGGGCCGGAAGCTCTGGCACTGGCCTGAGCAGTGCTCACACAACCCGATGGAGGTCTTCATGAAGCAGCTCTCGCATCGGGTGTGGCTGTCGGTTCCCAGGAAGTGCCCCCGATAGGGCCGGCGGGTCAGGCGGGTGCAGGTGTGGCACGTGTACCAGCCGAGGTAGTTGAGCCCCTCTTCCGTCACGCGGAAGAGGCCGCTAGCAGTGGCCTTAGTCGCGAAGCCTCGCTCGGTGAGCGAGTCCAGGATGCGTTCGGTCTGCGAGGGAGAGCCGATCTGCCATCCGCACCCGCGTTGCCAGGAGGCAGAGTTCAGGGCCGCAAGGTTGTTCAGTGCACGTTCCTGACGGGGGCCGAGACGGCGCTGGCGAGGCAAACGGGCTCCGGGGCGATGGTGGATGGTGGGGTACTTCGCCTTGCTACGGAGGCCCTGATGCTCCGGCAAGCGCCGAGCGATGAGACGGGTGTGATTCACGCAGCCTGGCAAGGAGCCGGGATGGGCAGGCCCGGACCCGGGCCTGCCCCTGCTCAGTCAGAGGCAGATGTCGATGAGGTAATCACCGGCGGGGATGAGGGCACGGCTGGCCAGATCGCTCAGCAGAAGCTCGGGGGTCGGCTCGGGTGCTGTGCCGTTCTGCCACGCCTTTATCTCGGCGAGGGCCTCCGGCCCCACGCCCGGGCGTGGGACGACCTCACCGTCACTTACGTGGGCGGGGTGGGTGAGGACCAGCTCGGCGATGTGCAGGGTGTCGTGGTCGAGGCTGTCCACGGCCCTGGCGACGCTGTAGGGGCGGCCGTACTGGAACTCGATGAACCGGTCAACGTCAGAGGCATCGACGCAGTTGTAGGAGTTCCGGGCGGATTCAAGAAGCATCAACGACCCCTTAGGAGTGGGAAGTGGTGTAGGTGTCCGGACGAGATCGGGCGAGCCGTCCGGCCAAGCCCGGTCGCGTTGGTGCTCGGTCCGGACCGGACCGAGCACCAACAGGTCACGGGCATGAGGTGCAGCAGTGGTCGTCCGGGTACTGGGGGGCCGGGCGGAGGTTCCGCAGCATCTGGCCCAGGCGGGTGAGTTCACCGTCGAGGGCGTACTCGGCGCGGAAGTCGCGGTTCGCCCGGGCAGTGGCGGCCAGCTGCCGGATCGTGGACATACGGGCCTTGATGGCTCCGGCGGTGTGGCTCTCGCTCTTCATGCGGCACCCCTCCCTGGGCTTACTTGACACTTAAGAGATTACAACGCCTTCCGATGTGAAGTCAAACTAAAGGTGTCGAGGTGGGGCGGCCCTCGATGTCGCGACTTGCCTTCGCGTGATCAATCGAAGTAATATCTTAGGTGTCAATTGCTGCGGCAGTTGCTCTCACCGGTGCCAGAGCGCCAGACACTCCCATGCCTGCTCGCACCCCTACTTCCCGCCGGACACCGCACGTCGCGCCAACCGGCCCCTGACCAAGGGAGATCAGAACTTGAAGAAGAAGTCCCCCCACACCGCGACGATCACCGCCATGCACAAAGACGGGAGCGTCTGCCCGCTGACCGGCCCGCACCAAGCCACCGGCCGGAACTCCGGACCGGCCTGTCGCCGCCACGGAGACCGCCAGTACTGGGTGGTGTGCACCTGCGGAGCGGGCATCCCCGCCACAGACCGACTCGACGCCATCGTCACCAAGGCGACACACCAGGCCCGCCACCTTCGCCCGCTCACCGTCCGCTACACCGTCGACGACGGAGACGCGAAGGGCCCTCACACCATCCACTGCGAATTGCAGCCCCTGGCCGCCTGACACCGCTGGCTGGCCGAGTCAGCCGCAGCGGCCCCGACCAGCCAGCCAGCGCCACGCAACCGCACTTGCCACTGTCCACAGGACACCCGCAGCACCGTAGAACGGCCACATCCATGAGCGAGTTCGCTCCAGCCGCAGGCCGCACTTCGCCAACTCACGAGAGGCACCCACGATGACTTCCAGCACCCACCGCATCGCCCTCGCCAGCACCATCACCGCAACGGCTGTCCTCCTCACGGCATGCGGGAGCTCCGGCCCCATCAAGCACGGCATAGTCAAGGACAAGCGCGGCCACTCCGCGCGCCCGGCCACCCCCGTCTTCCATAACACCTACCGCCAGAAGAACTGCCGCACCGTAACCACCAACGCCGCCACCATGTCGCTCACCGCCAAGGCGGCCCTGACCGGCTCGCGCGGCGGCAGCAGCTCCGGCGGCTCCCGAAGCGGCAGCTTCGGCAGCTCCAGCGGTAGCCGCACCAAGCCCAGCGGGCCCAAGCTGAAGAAGCCCACCACCCCCAAGAAGCACAAGGTCTGCGACCGGGTGTTCGCCGGCCGCGTGCAGACCGACCTCGATTACCACCCTGCCGTCTGGGAGCTCAAGCTCAAGGACGGGGACCGCACCGGGTGGAAGAAGGTCAGCAAGAAGCTCTGGAACAAGACCCACGTCGGCGACAAGATCTGACGGCACATACAACCCGCTGGGCGGTGATCGGCATCACGCCGACCACCGCCCAGCGCTGCTTTCTGTCCACAGACAGAACACCGCATCGTCAGTACGGCGGCTGACCGCCTCAGCCGGACCTGACCTGCGAGGGACCATGCGCTTCATCATCAACGTCATCACCGACATCCTTCTGATCACCCTCGTGGTCCGCGCCTTCGGCATGCGGGCCAAACAAGAGTGGGGCCAGCTGACGGCCTCGCTCTTCGGCTGCGCCGTCCTGGCAGGATGCGTGTGCTTTCCACAGCCCATGCTCGACATAGCCAAGCGCCTCCTGGAGACGCTGGTCGGACATACCGACGGACACACAGCTGCCCCCCACCCCAGCCCGCACCCGCAGCACCCCGACCACTCCACCACTCCCACAGCCGTCCACCTCCCGTGGGAAACGCTCACGGCATGCGCAGTGACCGTCGCCGTCCTGGCAGCCCTGACCATCACCGCCCGCAGCCTGCAGCGGTACACCCGCCGGCGTGCCAGGGAGCGCACACGACGGGCGGAAACCGAAGGTCGCCACGACCGCGTGTTGGACGCCTACGCCGCCTTCACCACCGACGTTCTGGCTGTCCTGGACCGTCCCGCGCTCGCGGACGTCACCGTCCCCGAAACCGAACGGCTCATCCGGTCCCTCGACGCCGCACGAGAAGCCCGCATCGACCGCAGCGACGGCTACCGCTCATCGGTCCAGGAACTCGAACTGGCCTGGAAGGCCGCCGACCGGCACGCCCGCAAACAGGGCACCGCCCTCCTGCCGCCGAACGAACGCCGAGCAGTCCAGCAGGCCCGCCGGCTGCTCACCACAGCCCTCGGCATCAGCGGAAATGCCCACGAGCGCCACCTTGCCTACCGCCGCGCCATGCGCTTGATCGAGCCGATAGTCGACGTGCCCAGTGCGGCAGTCGCCGCGCTGACTGCCGGCGCCCTTCCCAGCCTGCCGCCGGCACCCTGCACCAGGACCGTGCCTGACCCGCGATGACAGGCCGACGGCACGTACGCCACATCTCCACTCTTGGCAGTGGGCCCGGTCGAGCGAACCAGGGCAAATAGAAAAGAGGCCCGACCTGCATCGCAGGTCGGGCCCACCTCATGTCCACCCAGTCTTCACCGGCAGGACGAACTCAGCTCTTCGGCGCCCACGAGCTAGTCGGCAAGATCAATGCACTTCCCGGGGCGCCGGTAGGGCAACTACAGCAGCCTCCTGGACCGAACGCAGCGCGCTGGTGAGGGCCTCGGAGACAGCAGCAGCTTCACCAGCCACACGGCGTGTCTCGGCTACGGCATGGTCAGCGCGAGCTGACCGCGCCAGGAGGTCGAGTACCTCCTCTTCCCACTCGGCCAGTTCGTGAAGTTGCTGATGCTCTGCGTACCGCGCATCAGCCTTCATGACCTCCACGGCGTACGCTTCCAGCGCGATCACTGTGGATTCGATGGCACCCAAGCTCAGCCCCAACTTCCGGCGCTGCTCGTGGAGCTGCTTCTCGGCCTGTTCCCCTTTCCCCGTCTTCGGCAGTTTGTCCATCAGCCGGCGGTAGGACGCGAGACCCGCGGCGATTTCCCACACCTCGGCGGGGAGCATCTGCTCGTTCCGCTGACGGTCGATGAGATCCTCACGATGGACACTCGAATACAGGACGAGGCGAACCGCCGAGTACGCCCGGACCAGCAGCTCACGAGTGACCTCATCCAGTTCTTCGGGGAGGACGTAAGCGTCGCGCGCCTCGCGCAGTAGAAGCAGATGCCGGCGCCTTGCCCGACGCTCCGCTACAGCGATGGCCGACCAGCATCCCAAACCGAGCAGTACCTGCAACAGGATGGTCACGCTGCTCAACCCTTCGACGAATCGCCAGGGCTGGGCCAGACTCAAGGCCGCAACACACAGCACGGTCTTGGCGCGGATCGGTGCGACAAGGCCGAGCCACGGACTGGGTTCGGAATGAGGGTCAGGGGCGAGCAGATCGCGGTGTTCGGAAATGCGGATTGCCTTTTGCAGCCGCTCCGGGAGCTCTGGGTTCATCACGAGCTTCGGCAAAGTCAGCCTGGGCAAATCTGCGTTGTTCTCAGTCACGGGCACTTCCTTTCGGAGGCTAGACCGTGCAGAGGTAGCGGCACGGCGCTTCGGGAGTCGTCATCCGCCCCTTGCACGTCGACCGCCAATCAGCATGCATGCGATAGCTGAGGATCTGCTACCTGCATTGATTTAGAGCGGCAAGTAATACAACGACCAAGACGATCAGGATGAATTTCGACGAAATGTAAGGAGTATCGCTTCCCCTGTGCCGGGATTGGTCGAAGGGAAGGCGGACGATGTAATCGTGGTCAGGGATGTCTCCACCGTGGAAGTCGTCGCGGTGCTGTTGCTGTTTGGCCTCCGCAGCGGCAAGGGAGCGAAATTGCCTTCGGGACGTGGTGCGGCACTGGCCACACCTGTGTGCGTAGCGAAACAGCGGCACGTCAGCTCCCTTGCCTACGGGGGTGGTTGGTGCCGGACGATACCGGTAGGTGGAGGGGTAGGTCACCGGTAGGCGTGGTAGTTGGCTGGTAGTTGTTGCAGGTCAGAGGTCCGGTAGGTGCGCTATCTAGGCGATCGCGGTGACCCGCGGGGGTGGGGGCGGGGCCGGCGCGGTGCGGCCCCCGGCCGCGCTGTTGGAGCGGCGGCCGGGGAGCTGGCGGGAACGGCCGAGGAGCTCACCCGGCGGGCGGGTCTGCGGCACCGCTCGCGGGTGGTGTCCCGTCACCCGGAAGGGGCGTCTTGGGGGTCAGGTCCGGCACCTGCTCCGCCGGCACTTCCCGTGCACGGGCCGGGGCGATGGGACTTTCCAGGAGTTTGCAGAGGGGCTTGTAGCGGATTCCCGGCCGGTTTTTCTGCTTTCCTCCCTCCTTGCGGTTGACGTCCTGGATCTCAACTCCAAGTTGTTTCTCGCAGTAGACCCGCAGATCTATCACATCCCATTGGAGGAGAGACTGTCGGGCATGGAGATTTTCGAGAATCTCAGACAGGTGCACCCCCCTCTTCTTCTTGCGGAACTCGACTTGCTCTGCCGTGTAGGCGATAACGTCGATCAGCCCCTGTTTTGCCATTTCCGGAGTGACTTCCTCCGACTCCTCCATATCTGAGCCGTTCACCTCGTCCGCCCCGGCATCGTTGCTGCCGGCAGAGCGCGGGGCGGGAGAATTTCGCGCGGTTGCGGCGTCGCCGTCCTGCCGGTGGGGCGAGTGGATCCAGGCCGCTGCCAGCCAGGCCAGGAAGCCGGCGCACACACCCCAACCCCACAGCACCGAGTCCCCATTGAGTTCCTGACCGGCTACGTAGACCCCGATACCGACGAGAAGAGCGCGGCCTCCAGCGCTGGAGACGCCGTCTTCAAAGAGCCATTTGAAGCCCATTCCGATGAGGGTGACGGAGCCGCCTACGATCTCCCGCGCAACGAAAAAGCCGCCCTTGAACGGGCGGCCGAGTTCGATGCACAGCGCGCGCAGTGACAGGCGCGGGCGTTCCCCTTTGCCGGGAGGATCGTCCGCGTGCACAAGGATCCGTGCGAGTGTCTGCTGCGCGATAGCCTGGGCCCGCTCTGGCAGCCGCCGGCAAGGCGACGGAGCCGCGGGCAGGCGGTCGGGCGGTTCAGAGGGGGTGTCAGGGGCGAGGTCACCGGCGTCAGAGCGGGGTTCTGCTTGATGGTCGTCGGCGATGGGCGTGAGGTCGTCGATGGGTACCTCTGTCTCTGCCTGGTAGCTGTCGGCTCGCCGTGGCGAGCCGACGGGAGTGTCGTCCGGTGCGGTTCTCATCAGCCGGCCAGCCCGATGGCCTGGGCGGCGGCTTCTACCAGGGTCTGCGGCAGACTCCAGATGCCCCCGGCCCGAGCCCATGCGGTAGCGCAGAAGATGCCCATGAGCGCGGCCACGCCCACCCGGGGCTTGCGGTAGTACATGTAGACGACGGGAAGAGCAGCAGCCACGCCCAGGCCCGCGTCACCGAAGGTGTCGTGGGTGAGCAGCTTGGACACCGAGACGCTGGCCTCACCCGCGTGCACCCAGATGTTCCCGGCAGTGGTGTAGAAGACTCCGGCGCTGTAGCCGACCCAGAATGCCGGGTCGCATTCGAGCCGGTGCCGTACCTTGGCCCCGCCACCGCCACCGCCGCCGCCCTTGCCCTTCGGGCCGCCGCCGCCCTTGCTCTTGGGTTCCTTGATGCCGAAGTACAGAACGGCGGTCAGGATCAGCGCGATTCCGCCGCTTCCGATCGTGCCGAACAAGCTGCCCAGGCCCTCGCTGGCTGCTGCAGGGGCTGCTATGTCGATGTAATTGATCATGGGGATACTCCGATTACAGGTGGACGCCGAGGCCCGGCGTGTAGAGGGCGAGCCCGAGGATCGAGCCGGCCAGGGGGACACTGCCGAGGCCGCCGAGGAGGGGCGCGAAGAACGTCACGCGGTGCCGTAGGACATCAGCGAGACCGTCGTCGAAGCGGCGGCCGCGACGAATGCTCCAGACAGCGGGCAGAACGCACACCAGGACGCCGGCACAGCCGATGACCATGCCGCCGCCGACGCCCTCGCCCTGTTCGGCGAAGTCCCAGATCTGGTGGTTGGTGAAGTGCGGAATGTGCAGTCGCCACGAGATCCATCCGATGACTCCGGTGTACAGGAGCCGCCCGATGCCGCCGGTGTGGCGCCACCTGCCCTTTTTCTTCTCTTCCGCTGTCTCCGGTACAAGCGGGGTGTCGTAGTACCACTCGCTGAAATGGCCGCGGACCCGGTCGGGGAAGTCCCGTGCCCGCTCGTCGTGGTAGAGATCGCCCAGGTGCTCGACGGCCTGGCCGAGGATCCGGGCCAGTCGCTCTTCGAGCTCCAGGTCCTCCTCGGTCCGGCTGTGTTCAGGGTGCTCAGGCGGGATCACCGTCGGCCTCGAGCCGCCGGTTGCTGCTGCGATCCAGTCCCCGAGCCGTTTCACCGCACCATCGACGTTGCGTCCGTCGTTGACGGCGATTGCTTCCCTCGTAGCGCTGGCCGTCGTCGCCTGGGACTGTTCGTCCGCGAGGGCGAGCTCACGCGGCTCCTTCCAGATCGACGGAGCCTCTTTGGCGTTCTGCGGATCAACTCGCGGGAGAGAGGGACGGGAAGCAGGCGCCTGAGCCTGAGCGCCCCGCGGGGTGGTGAGGGCGCCAATACGGGTGAGCCACGACCCACGGTCGCTGTTGTCAGCTCCGGGGGCCTGTGTGCCCTCCTGAGGGCCTTCGGCTGGGCGGTGGGAGCTCCACCACCGGATCATGTTCAAAGCGCCTCCTGGCGGTCGTGCAGCCGCTTGTGGGTGCACTGCGTCGCGGCGATAGACAGCGCCTCTGCGGGCAGCACGCCGGCATGAGCAGCGGCTCGTGGGGTGTTTCACGGCCGGTGCCAAGCGGGCGGCACCGTGGCCGGGGCGGCTCGTCAGGAGTCCCTGGTTCAGCCGGATGTCCTGAAGCTCATTTCTGGTGGTGGTCCGTCATGCGCTCCCACCCGCATGTGAGCATCGCCCGGATCATGCGCTCCCGGAGTTCGACTTCATCGGCCCCGGGCAGCCGCGGATCGACTGGTCCTGCCGGGCGATCCGGGAGGGGAGCCACGAAGTCCTCCGGAGGAAGCGGGTCGGACTTCGTGACGTCGCCGTCTCCTACAGGTAGAGGCTGCTCGCCGATGCCTTGTTTCGCCCGGTGACGTGGACAAGAGCAGCGCGCGTGCCAGGTTTTGAGGTGAGACAGAAAGCTGGCAAGAGGACGCCAAAGCATGGGGGACTCCATGGTCGGGACGGCAGATCACGGTGGCTGCAGGGCAGCCGCTCCCCTCGCGGTAGTTGGGCGGCCATCGCCCCTACCACCGCCTACCGGCGCCTACCTGGGCTCATAGCCGAGGAACTACCGGTGGGATGGGAAGTCAGGGCCGGCGCGGCGCAGAGAAGACTCCACACCGGCGGAGGGCCGAGGCCCTCCGGTCTTGGCGTTTACACGCGGCCATGGCAGTTGCGGTTGGCATGCAGGCGCACCGCAGGCCGTAGAGCGGGCCCGAGAGGGCGCTGGGCAGGCGGCGTTGTCTCATTGCCCGTGCCCGTGCCGGTGCCGGCTCGTTTCGGTTCGGGCGCGTGACGATCTCAGGTGGGATGAGACAGTCTCATCGCTGACTTCGCTCGGCCGTGAGACGCCGGTGCGTCTCACTCGTCTCGGCGCCGCTCATCACACCGTGAGTTGTCTCAGGGCACCGGAGCGAGTCTCATCTCATTGCGCGAGCGTCGTCTCACTGAATCCGTCTCATGTGCCCTGAGATTGTCGTCTCAGTCTCACGAAACCGTGTCTCATCCGCTCAGTCTCACAGACGTGAGATCAGCGGCTTCATCTCACGAAGTACGTCTCGCTGGCCAGGTCTCGCGTTGAGATTGAGACCTGGCCAGTGAGACTCAACCGGTCTCAGAGCTTGTGCTGGTGCCCTTGGCCCCCGCGGCCTTCCAGCGGTCATAGAGGCGAGCTGCAGCCGTCCGGCGCCGGCCAGCGGTCGCCCGGGCGCCTGTGACAGCTCGTTCGGCTTCAGCGACTGAGACCTTCTTGGCTCCTCCGCGCTCCCACATGAGACGCGCCAGGAACTCGATCTCAGCCTGCGCGCTGCCCAGTGAGACCACGTTGCCTTCCTCGTCAGTCTCAGCCGGGACCTCTGTCTCAGTCCCGGCTTTCGGCTTCGTCTCAGTCTCACGTGCACTGGTCTCAACCGGGACTTCCGTCTCAATGGCGGTCTCAGGTCCCGTCTCAGTCTCACGGCCCGTGGTCTCAGTCTCACTGGGCACGCTGGTCTCACCCTTCATGAGATGAGGCTCGTGAGACGTCTCAAGCGAGGCTCGCGTCCCCTTCTGTGAGGGGACCGGCAAGCCGTCGTTCGTCGTGAGACCAGTCTTGACTCCGACGAGGGCGGGAATGCCGACCGGAGTGAGACTGGCGGTGATCGGCACGACCCTGTACGTCCGAGGAAGCGGACGTCCGGCTCGTGCGGCCACCAGCTCCCGCTGCCGGGCCGACATCTCCCGCTGCCGATGGAGTTCCTGCCCAGCAGCGTCCCAGACCCGATCCAACGTCTTGAGAGAGGCGTCGGTGATGGCGAGGGACCAGGCAGTGAAAGAGGTGCGGGGGAACCGCACCCACCGGATGACGGGAATCTTCGGCCGGGCCCTGGCCGCCATCCCCTTCTCGCGAAGCTCCTTGCGGTGGAGCAACGATGCGTAGAGCTCCCAGAGGATGATGCCGACCAGGCTCATCGCAGCGAAACTCACCGCCTTCGGCGTGGCGTGCCAGTAGGTGATGTGGTCCACGTACCGGTGCCGCGACCAATCCCAAGTCCGGCCGGTCACCGCGCCCGACGCATGCCAGTAGTTCATGACCGCGGCGCCACTCGCGAACACCCAAGTGGCCACGCGGTACATGGTGCCGGCGTCGCCGGCCTTCCGAGCCTCGTGGTACATCCAGCCCACGAAGGTCGTCGACAACTCCCAGGCAGCGGCGAAGAGGAGAGTAAACGGCATGACCCAGCCGAGGATGTCCTCGGCGAAGCCGGCCTGGCCCGTCCACGCGACCGCCATCGGAGCGGTGATCGGACCGACCACCATCACCTGCCGCGCATACCGGCGGGCCAAGGGGGTGCGCTCCGCGCGCCGTTCGGCTCGCTCCCGCTTCCGCGCGTCCGCCTTGTCGCGACGATGGTCGCGGGCTTCGCTACGGAGCGCCTTGCGCGCAAGACGGCGTTCGGTGCGATCGGTCGCCTTACGCATCAGCACCTGGGCCTGTTCCCGATCGGCCTGCGCCGCGAGCCTGTCGGCCTCCGCCTCCGCCTGCCGGCTCTTGGCCTGCGCCAGAGCCTCGGTGGCCGCCTTCATCACGGTGGCCCGTTCGCGCGCCGCCCCATCGAGCAGTCGCTTGGCCTCGGCCTTGGCATCCGCAACCGAACGCTGAGCATCTGCGGAGGCGAGCTCGACCTTGCGGTCCGCCTCCGCCCCAAGGGCGTGCGCCCGCCGCTCGGCGTCCTGCAGTTCGTCAGCCGCCTTGGTACGCCGACGCTCAGCTTCCCAATTGGCTTCCTGCCGTACCCTGTCCGCCTCGTGCTGCGCAGCGGCACGATCTTCCTCGGCATTCGAACGCGCTGCGGCAAGTACTTCCGCAGCTTCGCGGCGCAGCCGGGCCGCCTCTGCCCGTGCCTCCTCCCGAAGATCATCAGCGGCCTTCTCGGCTTCGGCGCGCACCGACTTGGCCGCTGCAGCAGCCTTGTCCTGGATTCCGTCGCCTTCACGCCGGGCCGCGTCCATGATGTCCTCGGCGTCGGCGTGCGCCTGCTGACGAACCTGCTCGGCGGCCCGCCGCGCCTCGTCGGTGAGGGCGTTGGCCGTCTTCTGGGCCTCTGTCTTGCAGCCTTCAGCGTCTCGGCGGTCATCCTCGGCCTCCGCTGCCAGGGCTGCGGCGCGCAAGCCTGCTTCAGCCAGGAGCGTCTCCGCCCGCTGTTCAGCCTCACCGATGCGCCGCCGTTCCTCGCCCGCGGCCCGCTCCAGGACCTCCTGGGCAGTCTGCTCTGCCTCGGAAGTGACCTTCTGGGCCTTCTGCTCAGCGTCCCCGAGCACGGCGTCGGCCCGGGCTCGGGCCTCGGCTGCTATCTCCTCGGCTGCCAGCTGAGAGCACCGGCCGCGGACGGCCGCGGCCAGGCGCGCACGCAGCATGACCTTCGCGGCGCTGTCGCAGGCACCCTCCACCGCTGCCTCGCTCGGTTCGGGGCTGGACGGCGCGGCCGGGGCCGTGCGCCGCCGCGGCGTCGACGGCTGATTCTGTTTCCTCTTCCTCTTGGACTGGCGGGACACACCTGCCTCCGTTCACAAAAAAGCGCGGGCCGGGCCTCCAGAGAGGCCCGGCCCGCGATTCGAATTCGTTCAAGCGCCCGCTACTTCGAGGCGGGCAAGCTCCCCGCCTGCTGCCCTCAGGCCAGGCGCAGCGATATCGGCTAACCGCCGCAGGGGATGGAGCTGGGCGCCGTGGTGGCGCCGATCGTCACGTACCCCGTGTAGGCGCCCCACCCACCGTTTCCGTGCGTGGTCTGGACGACCAGGGCCAAGTTGGGGTTCGTCGGGTGGCAGGCGAGGAATCGTGCCCGGTCGCCCTCGGCCATGAGGCCCTTGACCGAGCCGTTCGCACCACGCAGGAAGAGCCCTCCGGTGCCGACGGCCGGCGTGATCGGGCCCGAGGCCGTCGGGCGGCCAGGGCGGATGGTGACGCTGGGGTACTCGGTGATTTCCGCCGGGGCGGACCGGCCGGTGGCCGGGTCGATCCGAGTCTCGGTGTGGGTGCCGGTGGGCCCCGGGTCGGGGATGGCGGCCTGGGCAGTGATGGGCGCCATCCCGAGGCTGGTGATGGTCGCGGCGATTGCTATGCGTGCCGTGCGGTTCATGGGACTCCTCATGCGAGAGGGCCCCGCCGGTCGGCGGGGCCCAGGTGTGCGAATCGGGGGAGGTGGTCGTTACGTCGTCGGCAGACGGCCGACGACGAGCGTCCAAGACGTCGGGCACGAGGCCGCCCGTTCAGTCCGACGTGGGCATCTCGAGGGCACTTGCCCGGGCCTCAGCTTCGAGGGCGGGCGGCTACTGGAGAGTGCGGTCGGGACAGGTCAGTCTGTTACGCGTGTCAGGCGGACCAGTTCGTACACCAGATCCACCGGCTCCTCGAAGAGGGTCAGCGTGGTGCGGCCGAAAGCGACACGGGCGAGCCCGACCTCCTCGCCGGACCGGTCGGTGACCTCGCGTTCCTCGGAGTTTGCCTCCAGCTCACGCCACGTCGGCCAAGGGTTCTCCAGGCACTCGCACACGTCGTCGTGCAGGCACTCGTCGGCCTCCAGGACACGGTCGCGGACGCTCTCGTACGCCTGCTGCGACAGGCCGGTGAAGTGGATCTGGGCGGTGCCGGGCATGTCGCGCAGCAGGTGGGCGCTGAACCCCGGCGCGTCCACGAGGAACCACGCATCGGGGCCCTCACCCGGCCAGGTCCGGTGAAGGCGGCCTGCGCCGTCCGTGGCCGCGATGAGTGCGGATGCGGCGACGTGCGCGGCGCTCGAAGCGGCGGCGCGGGCTGCCTCCAGCGCCGTGGTCAACGAATTGGACAAAGCGTCGGGAATGGTCATGTTGGTGGCGTTCATGAGGTCCTTGAGCCAGAGGGGATGGGGAGTGAAGAGCGGGATGTTCAGACATCGGCCTTCCCGCGCCCGCAGGCACGGGAAAGCCGGTCGCCACCGGCACACAGACGTCCCTCGGTCCGGAGGGCTATCTGGAGGTTCCGCGTCCTACGGCTTGCCGCACTCAGACCGGATCGGCTGCTGGTGAGCGAACAGACGCCGGCGTCGTGCCCGTGCGGCGAGCACAGCGGCTTCGACCGCGGCAGGGTCGAGAGGTACGAGGTTGCCACTCTCACGATCCCGGTGGAACAGGACTGGGTGCTGATGGGCGTCCGATCCTGCAACTGCCTCGGTGGACGCCGGCTGGGTCTGCACTTCAGGTCTCCTTCGCAACACTTCGCTGCGGGCCTGGGGACTGGGAGGCTGCACCGGCGAACGGCCGGTGTCCGTGAGCTGAAGCCGCGCCGATCGGCGCCTGGGCGCTCTGGCGGTCTCGTTCTTGGACGGCCGTCGTCGCTGCGGTGCTTGGAGGAGCGGAGCCGGCGAAGCGGAAGTTGAGCCCGGGCTTCAGTGCGATCCGAGCCGGCTGCGGTACCGCACGGCGGCCACCCTGTCAGAGATCGTGGCCAAAGAGGCTGGGGAGGAGGGCCCTTCGGCGGCGGCCGGGGTGGACGGCGTCTTCTCGGGGTCGGAGGCGGAAGGCTCGGTGTCATCGCTAGGATGGGTCACTGCTGCTCCTCAGTTCGGTGAGGTTGCGGACAGGGCCCTGGCCCGGAGCGCGTACTCCGGGCCAGGGCTTTTGCGTCGAATCAGCAGGACGTCATGCGTCCTCGACGCAGTGGGTCAGGCAGTAGCCGACACCGGGGTGGGTGTGGTCGCGAGGTCACGCAGACGTGCGGCGTAGATTCCGCGGGGGGTTGCCCGTGCGGTCGGCAGAAGTCGGAGGAGGATCTCGACGTCTGCCGGGCCGAAGAAGCGCTCGACGACGAGCCGCAGCAGTGCGTCCGTCATCGGCTCTGCCGGCGAACGGGAGCCGAGGTGCTCGGCCACCGCGAGCAGCCGGCCGTTGACCTTTTCCCTGCGTTCCTGCGCAGTGCGGGCGGCGCTTCGTCCGCCGCGACGGGCCCGGGCGTCGCCGTCCTGGCGCAGGTACGCCAGCAGCTTCCCGAAGGCTTCCTGTTCGTCGCTGGCAGCTGGACCTCGCGCGGGGAATCGGGCGGCGACTTCCAGGTGCCCGAGATCGACGGAGCGATATGGCGTGAGTGTGATCATGTTGCTGGTCACAGAATCTCCTGATCAGCCGAGGAACCTGTGAGACAGCTCTGGGGGCGCCCAGAGCTGCTCTAACTGTCTTCGCAGGACCCGCCTGCGGCCTGTCACTGTCGACTGCTCGCTGGGCTGAGCCGGTCAGCTGCGCTGTCCGTGCTCGGAGAGATGCTGCGACATGAGTCCCCGGTACATGGCGGCCTCGGTCTCCGAGAGCCCGCGGAAGCGGATCTGCGCCGTGCAGTCGGGGCACGTCAGCCGTGTGAAACCGCCGAGGCGGTCCTGCATGGTGCGCAGGAACCGGAGGAACGACTTCTTCTTGTGGACCTTTCCTCGTGAGGTTCAAGCGGTGGTGGTGCGGGCGCGGTTGCGGGCTGCGTGCCGCTTCACGGCGCGGCGTTCGTCCTCGCTCAGGCCGCCCCAGACGCCGGAGTCCTCGCCGGACTTGAGTGCCCACTGCAAGCACTGATCCATGACGGAACAGCGGTGGCAGACGGCCTTGGCTTCCTCGATCTGCAGCAGGGCGGGGCCCGTACTGCCGATGGGGAAGAAGAGTTCGGGGTCTTCCTCTGCGCAGACTGCGCTGTAGCGCCAGTCCATCTGTTCCTCCTTCGGTTGCTGCCCGGCTCGGCGGGCAGTTCGGATAAGCCCCCGGCTGCCTCGTCACCTGGAGGTGCGGGTAGCGGGCGGGGGTGGTGGTGCCAGTGGCCGCGGCCGTGGGCGCTCGCCACGGTGTGCGGGCGTCCACGACCGCGGTTACTGGTGAACCGGATGCGCGTTTCCAGCGCGCGTTGACCTCATCTAGACGCGGACCGCTACGCCGGGGAGGCCAGTCCTTGGGCGGTACGGCGGTGAAAGGTGTGCCGCGTCGTTCTTTTGAGCCGGTTGCGCGATGCGTTGTGGGCGTGGAGCCCTTTCTCGGCCGGCTGTTCTCCACCGCCTCGACCGGTTGGTCACGGTCGTCGTGCGGCAGTGGATCACGCTGTGGAGATTTCAAAGTGCGGCCGCTTCCCTCGGCCCCCTCGGGGGAGGTTTCAGGGCGGTTTGTCCACCTGAGTGCGCAAGCGGCGGGTGCATGTGCGCCCATTGCGCGGTCGCGAGGTGGGGATTCGGTCCTGGCCGGTCCCTCGTAGCCACGTCCCGAGCCGTCATCGAGTGACGGAGGTACGTGAAAACGAGGCAGAGCCAGCGCCTTGTCGCCGAACAGGATCTCTGCGATGCCCTGTTGGTATGGATCAAGTGAAGCAGAGTTCCCTAGGGAGATCAAGTAGTTCCCTAGGGAACTCTGCAAGTTCCCTAGGGAACTACGCAAGTTCCCTAGGGAACTTTGAGTCTTGAGGCCCCTGACGTCCCTGGGAAGCGTGGAGTAGAGGGCCCATAGGGACGGCCACCCGTACGATCGGGTGGCTAAGGAGAATCAGAGGGAGATTCATGACAGACGCGCCGGCACCTATGCAGCCCAAGCACGTGCGCATTGCTGACCAAATCCGCACGGCCATCGACTCGGGTGGCCTTCAACCCGGCGAACGCCTTGAGGCTGAGGACGTTCTAGCCGCTGAGTACAAGACCAGCGCGGCCACTATCAACCGTGCGGTGGAACTGCTCAAGGTAGAGGGCTATCTGGAGGGGCGTCGCGGATCCGGGGTGTATCGCCAAGAGCTGCCTTCCCTCCAGTTCCCAGTTCTCCCAGGGGAGATGGGTGGTCACTGGGGAGGCGGCGGCATCTGGGAGACAGATGATGCGCAGTCGCTTGATATCGACCGTGTAACCGTCGATGAGGTGAAGCCGCCACAGCGCGTTGCCAGGGTGTTGAGGCTCGAAGCCGGAGCCGACAAAGTCGTACGCCTAGCGGCCCGCTTCTCCGTGGAGGGCAGGCCAGTCAGATACGTCCGCACATTCTTGCCGCGTAGGCTCCTGACCGACGCGCAGCGGGCGAAGCTCAATCAGGCCGTTTCCAACGACATGGTCGTCACGCTGAGGAACCTGGACCAGCACCCCGCAGCCATCCAGGTCGAAGCACGAAGCCAGATGCCGACGGGTGAAGATGTGGACCTTCTGTCGATCCCTGTCGGCCGATTCGTCCTCAGGCTGTACCGGACTGCATACGACGATCGGGGCCCGATCGGCGTCGAAGAGACGATGCTGGACACTGCCTCATACGTGCTTAAATATGGATACACGGTATGAAGCCGCGCGGCTAGGTAAGAGGCCAGCCGTTCCCGGCTAACTCCCTTCGCCTGCTCGCGCCCTCAGGGTCACAAATCACTGTGAGGTCGCAGCTCACTGAACACGCCTGCAGAGATGAGTGGTTGCCACGCGCGTCGTGGAAGGGGAGAGTAGAACGACGAAGCGTCCCTCCTCACTGTGGTTGAGGAGGGACGCTCTCGGCTGTTGCGAGACCCCAGGTGGACGTCTCCGCGTCAATGCCTCATGTGACGGGCGTGAACGAGCCTTCCACGGCGGCGTTCACAAAGTTCGACCATTCCTGAGCGGGGAAGGTAAGGCGCGGCCCGCGGGCGTCTTTGGAGTCTCGTACGAGCACTACCGCTTCAGAGGGAATGGCGCATTCAATGCAATCTCCCCCATTTTGCCCGCTATAGCTGCTCTTATGCCACTTTCGCTCTTCCTTCAACGAAGAATCTCCTTGTCTGATATGCGCATGGTGGTGGCCCACCGGAAGGTGGACGCCACTGCTTGCGTTGGGCGTTGCTCTCAAGTGTCCCGCAGAGCTTCGGCAGGACCTAGGTGGGGAGCGGGAGCGTTGGCGGTAAGCGCGTGCCCTCGCTGTACGCTCAGCCGGCCAAGCCGGCGGGTCCTTGTCCTACAGCTTCGGCAGGCGCGCCTCATAGGATGGCCGCCGCAGAACGGATCATGGTTAGGGACTCTTCCTCAGTTGCCGCCAGCGTCTCAAGTTTTCCGAACGTGTCGATGAACGGGGCAACGAGTTCGGGGTCCGAGAGAACACCTCCATCGACGAGGTTCTCCAAGTACGCCAGGCTTCCCAACGTCTCGTCATCGAAGTTCCAGATGGTGAAGGGACCGTTCATTGCGGGGTGAGCCCCGACAGAGAACGGCAAGATGAGAATGGTGATGTTGGGTTGTTCCGCCAGTGCCAACAGCCGATCGAGTTGCTGCCGCATGGCCTCTGGCCCGCCCACTGGCCGTCGGATGACCGCCTCGTTGAGGATCATCGTCACCTGCGGAGCGAACTGTGCTTGCGTCAAAATGCTCTGTCGTTTCGCCCTGACCTCCGCGTGACGTTCGACCGTCCCGTCGTCGGCGTCAGAGAGGCCGAGGATCGCCAGCGCATAGCCAAGGTCTTGGACCAAGCCAGGCACGAACTCAGACTGGTAGATGCAAATTTGCTTCGCGGCAGCCTCCAGGCCGAGGCATGCCGAGAACCAGGCAGGAACGGTCTCTTTGAACGGCTTGCTCTCCCACCAGCCCTTCTTGGTCTTGGTGATGAGGGCGTAGTTCTCAAGCTCGTCACGTAGTTCGCGTGGTGCCTCGTAGTGGTCGCAGAGCAGGCGGACGTCACCGACTTCGACGGCGGTCATTTTCGTCTCGAGTCGGGTCATTCGCGCTGTCGACCAACCGAACTGCTTCGCCACTGCGGACGCCTTCTGGCCCCGCTCTTCCCTGAGTCGGCGAAGTCGCAGACCCAGCAGGATGCGGCACAGGGCTACCGATCTTTCGTCTGTGGCTGCCATCTGTGCTCCTTCGTAGGGGACTTGCGGCCGAGCTGGCGGCCTGTGAAGAGGTCATCATCGCGCGTCGTGTCGAGTTGACGATAGCTGCGCCTTGGCCGGCCGTACGGCGAAGAGGGTTCTTGCGAAAATTTCTCAGACGCGCTTTACGCAGAGAAGATTCCCCTGCCATACTCGCAACGTCGCTACAGAAGACATGCGGAAGTTGCACTCTGAGTGACTGCTCTGCGTGACTCCTGCCCCACATCGACGACGAGGATCGGCAATGCCTCAAACCTCGAAGTTCACGAGACACGCCTCGAACCCCCAAGTGGGCCTGGCATCTGAATTCGGTCAGTTCGAGACCCAGTTCCCTGTTCGAAAGCAGCATGCTGGGCTGGAACGGCATTCACCCGTGAGGAGGCGCCACTTACACCGGCGGACGGTGAACGCGCCTGGCACGGGGCGAGGGGTGCAGTGATGGCTGGGGAGCCGAACCGCGAGGGATGGCGGCCGAAGCCCAATCAATTCGCACATGACACCACCAGGGGCTGTGAGGTCCAGGTGGTGGTTGGCCCCGGTGTCTATGACAAGGACAAAGCGTGGGTGCGTCCCTGTCAGGCAGACGGCGACCCTAAGAGTGCTGGATGGCTGGCTTCTTACGACGACTTGGAACCATCGGGGGAGGACTCAGCATGAGGGAGGCATTAGCCGCGTTCCCCAGCGTCCTTCCAGTAGTTTGCCAGCATCTCGGCGACGTACTCCGGGGCGAACACCTCTCCGCGGGGGGCCATGGCCGGGTACCACGGTCCCAGGTCGATCAAGGGGGTGCCGTCGACAGCGTCGAGGTCTGTGACGTGCAGGTCGAGGCCCTCGATCTTCAGCAGCCTCGGGTACGAGATGGCCAGTTGGTTCGTCCTGCGGTGATTGCGATGGGCGTGCATGCCCGTCTGCGGCCACGCGGGATTGCCGCGGGGGCTGCGCAGGTGCCAGGCAACGTCGGACGGCGAGGCAAGATGAAAATGCCAGGTAGCCACGAGGTGGGAGAAGCCCTCCAGCCCTGCCAGAGTTTGTGGCCCGTACTTTTCGTGCAGGCGGATGATCGACTCGACGCCACCCTGGTAGTCGTCGGCCGGAGTGAGGTGCCCTCCGACTACCGTGGCGATCGTCTCGACCTCGATCCGCTGCGGTTCAGCCCTGTCCGTCATCGCAATCCCCAATCTCACCCGGCGCAGCCACCCTGTCGGGCCCTGCGCCGGAGCCTTCATGGCATGGCGCGGTTAGCCTACGCGCCGCAGTACGTCACGAGCCCGCTCGTCCAAATCGGCCGCAGCGCTTCCGCCGCGCCCTCGGACGGGGGAGAGCGACCGACGCATCTGCACCACGGCCTCCCGCGCCCGGCCCGACTGCACACCGTCCATCGAGTCCAGGGCTTTGGTCCAGGTCGCGATCGCTTCGTCGAGATGCCCGCGACGGGCCTGGACGCTTCCGAGGTATCCCAAGGTGACCACATGCGTCCTGGCGAAGGGCTGGGCGAGCCGTGTGCGGACGCTGCGGTGGAACTGTTCCTCGGCGCGTTCGAGATGGCCCATGTCCCGCAGGGCGCACGCCGTCTCGTGGGCAAGGCTGGCTTCGCCGAAGAAGAAGACCCTGTCCGGCTCCTCTGTCCCGGTGCCGGCATTGCGCAGGTCGTCCTCCGCGCGGCGCAGGGCGAGCCCCGCATCCCTTTTCCGTCCGGCGGCGGCGAGGCTGCGCGCGTGGACGACCCCAAGCAGCGCCCTCTCGCGAGGGGTAGCTTCGGTGTATCGGCGCCGGGCCATGGAGGCTTCGGAGAATTCAAGGGCGTGGGCCGGCTGGTGGAGATCAACCGCCTGATGAGCCATGGCCCGCAGGATGTGGCCGGCAAGCGGGCCGTCGTTGGCCTCAGCGGCCAGCTGTGTCGCCAGCCGGAAGTACTGCTGCGCAAGCGGGTGTTCATTCGCATCGAACGCGGTCCAGCCAGCAAGGTAGACGAATTCGCCGGCGGCGGCGTAAAGGTCTCGGCGGACAGCTTCGGAGACTGCCCGTCCACGCAGGCACTCAGCCACCTCAGTGCGGTAGGCGATGAGGGCGATGCGGCCGGCTCGGCCGCCGCGGCGTTGGTCGCGTTGACTGAAAAAGGTCGTCATCTCGCGGATGCCCTCGACGTCGTAGGACGTGACGGTGCGCTCCATTCCTGGTCGGCGGGCCTGCGCCTGCTTCAGACGCTGCTCCCACCACTGATCTGGAGGCAGCGCGAGTCCTGCTGCGGAGTAGGCCGTGCTGACCAGCATCTGCCGTCGGTCCATGTCCAAGTCCTTGCTCCCAAGGTCCACCAGCGCGGTCACTGTGTCGACGTCCCATCCTGGCGGTGCCGTCACGTCCGTTCCATCGGGAGCCATCCCGATGTCGGCCAGCGTGACGACTCGCCTCAGCGCTCGGGAGAACGTCTCGCACAAGGTAGACGGCACGGGCTCCTTGGGGCGGCTACCGCGGACCCAAGCGTTGATGTGCACACGCGACACCGTGCTCGTTGGGTTGGTCGGGTTCTCGGCGGCTGTGCGCCGGTAGTGAGCGGCGACTTGGTCCTGCGACCAGCCGAGCTCGCGGATGACGGCCTCCAACTGGAGGTTGCGTGCACGCGCCACGATTGCGCCCCTGTCCCCGAAACGATCTTTATCAGCGTTATCCGCATCCGGGCTCCCCTCGGGGTACCCGCGAGCCCTGTGAAGCGGTTCGCTCAATGTGCACCGTATTACCCAACGGCCCCCGCAGAGAGGCAAATCCGCTCGATCCCTTCGCGCCGTCGACGAGGCGCTACACAGCTCCTGGAGAACACGATGACGACATCCGTCTGGCCTCCGCGAACGAGGGACGGCTCAGCTCTGGTCCACGCCTACATGGATCTGCTCGGTTGGCCTCTGCTGGCCGAAGGCGCATCCCTCAGCGCTGACCATGCTGCGCACCTGCTGAGTGAACAGCCGCACACCGTCATTGAGACGCTGTGCGCGGATACGTTCGACGCTGTGAACCTCCCGTACGCTGCGGGGTGCGATGCGCTCATCTGGCTTGATCGCCACTACTCCCAGGTGCCGCGCATCCCCAGCTTCCGGGACGGGAAGAGCGTGACCTTCCTCGTCCAGCCAGGAGCCGCGCTACGCCTGCAAGGGCTCGACGCCGTATCGGTCGTCTCCGGCCCGGCCGGCCGTATCACGCTGCCGCCGACGCCTGGCGTGCGGTGGGACACGCCCCCCTGGTGCGCCACGACGCCCGCTCCCATCGAGCTGGCGGACGCCCAGAACCTGCGTCCCGGCCTGGAACGCGCGCTCCAGTTGCACGGCCGTTCGTAACGACCGCCGTCAACTCCCCGCCCCTATGGAGATCTCCGTGACCGCTACCGCCGCGCTCGACCAGCCCGCAGTCCCAGCCAATCCGCCCGGTCTGCCTCGCAGGACGCCCTCTGCCAGGCCCGCGGTGGGACGCACAACACCAGGCCCGGACCTTGGTGTGGTCCAACGAGTCCTGGACCGCCTGGTGCAATGGGAAATCTGCGAGACGGTCGCTCAGGCGGAGGAGACCTACGGCCTCCTCGAGGAAGTCCTGGGCCTGCACGCCGCACGCCACGTCACCCTCGAGGTCACCGAACTACACCGGCTTACCCAGCGCTGCACTGAGCTTCTGGAGAAGCTGACGGCCGTCCCTGCACTCCTCACCGAGGAATTCCCCGGCGACGACATGAGGCAGGCCCTGCGCAACGCCCAACGGGTCCTGGACGAACCCTCCTCGCCAGTTGCAGCCCCCTCGGCGGGGCGGCTGCGCCGAGTCGCGCAGCTGGGCCGGAAGCCCCCGTCGCAGGAATCGGCTGCCGCGATCGGCTACCTGCGTCGCTGCGCCCTGACGGCATCCGACCTGCTGGATTTGGTGGGAGTCGAACGGTGAACACCACGCTGACCGAAGATCGCCGCCTTACCGTCTCCAGCGCGCGAACGACCGTAGAACGCACCCTGCACCGCGGTGCTGTCGCGGTTCGGCTCGACCAGGCACCGGCGCTGGAAGCGCCGGTTGCGCGCGAGCCACGAGCCTGCCTCGGCCACCCTCGGCACGACCAGGGGAAGCCGTGGAGGTGGGCGCAGTGACCGCGCTTCCACGCCTGACCGTGAGTAGGCACGCCCTTGAAACAGTTCAGGAGCTGGCACACGGCGGAGATGAACGCACCCTGACCGCCCGTGGCCTCTACCTCACCTCGATGGAGGCCCGCCGAGCTCTCGCTGCTCTGGGCCGAGATCTCAACGGCGGTACAGGAACACGATGGACGCAGACCGTGCACCTCGCCATCGCCCAGGGACTCATCCCAGTCACCCGTTCGGCCGACATCGCCCTGCCATACTGGCAGTTGGACCTGCTGCGCGCCTATGCCTGCGGTCTGTCGTTGGACATGTACGCCGGCATTGCACCTCTGCCAGTCAATGACGCGCGTGAGCTCAACGTCCTGCTCCTCACACGGCTGGTCGCCAAGAACGAGCAACACGCGGTACTGCGCGGTCACGAGACCGGAGCTCTTCGGATCGACGACCCGCTCGAGGTGACTTTCGGGGAGGCGCTGAACACATGACACGGGCGATCGTCACCACCCTGCTCATTGGGGCCTTCGCGGCCCTGATCCACTTCGGGCCGCGAAGGAGAATCAGCCCACGCAAGGACCCACCGGGCTCAGGCGCCAGACCGCCGGAACCGTAGGTCCCATAAAGCCAGCCGCTTCGCGCGGCACCGAGGCGCTGCCCACCCGTGAGGGCAGCGCAGGTCCTGCCCTCGCAATCCCCCGAAATGGGCAGGACCGAACTGTCCTCCCCGGCGCTCCGCTCCGCAACCCACCCCGCTGGGACCGGCGCGCCGGGGAGGACAGCAGCCACCACAACGCCGGAATCGTCCGACCCATCGCCCCTGGCCCCTTCGTCGGCTCACGCCGATCACGGCGTGCTTCGGAAGCGATCCGTCCCGCGCTGCCAGCGTGCAGCCCCGCTCGACTAGGTGACCCGAATGTCCGAGCTGTTCATGACCAAGGCGCATCACCAACTAAGGCGCACACTACGGGCGTTCGCTCAGACCGAGATCGCTCCGCTCGTCCCGCGCATGGAAAGGTACCGGGCTACAGAACACGGCCTCTCGCGCCTGATCGCGCGGCAGGGGTGGATAGGCGCGACCGTGGACCGCGCTTACGGCGGAATGGGCGCGGGCCATGTCGCCAAGACGCTGATCATCGAGGAACTCTCCCGGGTGAGCGCGGCGATGGGCGCCATGGTGCAGGCGTCGCAGCTGGGCGTGGCGAAGATCGTCCACTTCGGCAGCGAGGAGCAGAAGAAGACCTGGCTGCCGGCGATAGCCGCCGGGGAGTGCCTGCCGACCATCGCGGTCACCGAACCGCAGTCCGGCGGCCATGTGCTGGGCATGACGTCCACCGCGGTCCGCGACGGCGACGACTACGTCCTCAACGGCCGCAAGATCTACGTCGGCAACAGCCACGTCGGCGATCTGCACGGCGTGGTCGTCCGCACCGGCGAGGGGTCCAGGGGCTTGTCGGCGTTCCTCGTCGAGTCCGACCGGCCCGGCTTCCGGGTCGGGCCGCAGCAGCCCGCCATGGGGCTGCACGGCTTCAGCTTCGGCGAGCTGTTCTTCGACGACTGCCGCGTCCCCGCCGCGAATCTGCTGGGCCGCGAGGGCGACGGGCTGTCGGTCGCCTACTCCTCCAGCGTGCTGTACGGCCGGCCGAACCTCACCGCCGTGTCGCTGGGCATCCACCAGGCGGTGCTGGACGAGACCACGGACTTCTGCGCCGAGCGGCAGCGCTACGGCAAGCCGCTGGCGGACCTCGGCAACATCAAACTCAAGCTCGGCCGCATCCAGTCACGGCTGCTGCTGGCCCGGCTGTCCGCGTACCACGCGGTGCACCTGCTGGACCAGGGGCTGCCGTGCGACGCGGAGCTGATGAACGCCAAGCTGGTCAACGTGGAATCGGCGCTGGAGTCGGCGCGTGACGCGATGGACATCCACGCCGCGTGCGGGCTGTTCACCGACCGGCCCATCGAGCGCTTCCTGCGCGACGCCCACCACATCTTCGCCCCGGCCGGCACCTCCGACATCCAGCTGCTGCGCCTGGGCGAAACAGCCCTCGGCGAGACGAAGACGCAGTGGTCCACCCGAATCGCGACAGCCGGGCCGGCACCCCCGCCTCAGACGCGCCCCGGCCCACCACTGACATCCCTGAGTGCGGGGGACCAGTGACCAGCTATTCGTGCCCCACCCCGTCCACACCCGCAGGGGAGACAATCATGCCCACATCACACGCTCCCGCTGTCCGCACCGCAAACGCCCTGGTCCGCCGGCGCCGCGACGACGCGGTCCTCATGACCCTCCCGGCCGACCACACGGGCCGCCCTCGGTTCCGGCTGCCCGCCGTTGCACTCGGCGACCACGAGTCGCCCGCCCACGGAGCCAAGCGAGCCCTCCAGGAGGAGACCGGGCTCCAAGCAGCGGCCACACAGCACCTCGTAGAGCAGCAGATCCCGCCCACCGAACCTGGCCAGCCCGCGGCGCTCACCATCGTCATCGACTGCGGCTCCATGACCGACGACGTACACACCCCACTTCCCCCATGCGCCGACGGCCGGTTCGCGTACGCCTGGGTCACACGTCACATGCTGGAACGGCTCTGCGAACCACATCAAGCCAGACTCGTTGAAGCCGCGCTCGACGCTCCCGCCCATGGCGGACTCGCCGAACTGTGACAGGCCCAGCCAGCCGCTTCGCGCGGACCCTCCTCGTCGCCAAGGTCGGCGTGTTTGTGGTCGCCGTAGCGGTGGTGCTTGTCGCTGGCCACTACCCGCACTGGCGCCCCAGCCACAGCTCCACGCAGCCACCTGCCCCGTCTTGTATCGAGGGATCGCCATCGTGTTCCTGCCATCCGTCATCAACCACCGCCAGCCCTTTTCACCAGCTGCGGGTCCCACCGGCGTCAGCTCCCGGAAGCCGGGGCTCTTCATCGCGCCGGGCTGCGATGAGCACCCTGTCGAACTGCCTGTACACCTCGACCGGAACCTCGCCGTGACCTACGGCCCCCACGAGATGCCGGAGGATCGCGACCCTGACAACGTCTTGCTCCAGCGCTGGGGAGGAACGTGCACTGGTGACCTCGACTGGGGCGCACACCAGACACACCGGCAGGTCTACGCAATGGACCAATTGCGCTGCTGCGGGTGCGCGGAGGACCCCGACATCCAGGACCCCCACGTCACGGCTACGGGCTTCACCCCGCCCGGCATGTTGTGGCTCCTCCCGGTCGGACCCGATCTCACAAACGCCGTATGGCCGAAGGATGTGGAGACAGCCAACCCGCCGATTTGCCTCCGGTGTGCGCACCGAGCAGTTCGTGCCTGCGATGCATTGCAACGGGGCTTCATCGCCCTGCGAGTTCGGACCTCCGAGATCATTGGCTACTACGGCACCGTCTACACGTCGACGGACCCCCCTCAGGCGCTGGAGGCACGGGTCGTGAAGCTGACGGAGCCGGCGATCGACCGGACTGTTGCCCGGCAGCTCGTACGGAGGCTCCACCAGGCCCAGCCAGACCCCTCGTCACTGGCGTTGTCGGCCTGACCAGCTTCAGCTCAGGAATACCGCACACCGATCCGTCAGCATTCGGCTCCAGTGCCAAGCATGTCTGGGCCGCCATTCGACATCACCACGTTTGCGCCTGTCGGACTACCCCCTGCCTCAAGCTTCGCCCTCTGTTCCCAATTTGCCCCATTGGAGAGTTGTGACCCACGCCGGCGACGACCCGGAACTCGCTGCTCATACCGGTGTGCGAATCATCCGCGCAGCAGCAGACCCCGAGGGTCTGCACGAAGTCGAAACTGCTCTGCGCGCGACCTTCGCAGAGCTGGGATTCAACGCTTCGCATTGTGCAAGCATTCGTCTCACGGACCACGAGCTCCGTCCCGGAACGCTGCTCTCGATGCCCTTGTCTCTGGCGATCGCCGCCCGCTTGGGGGCACAGACTGAGGACCTTGTCCCTCACGAGGAAGAGTGTGGCGAGCACATCGCCAGTCTTCTTGACCACGCCTTCGAGCAGGCCACAGGCCATGCGTTGAACGCCGGTTACCTCGCGGACTGCGGCCGCGGGCACGATGCGGCTGTCTATCTGGGGAAGCTGCCGGCGGGAGCCGTTCGCCGCCTTATCGAGGTCTTGCGGGCCCCGGAGGCAGAGAAGTGAGCGCCGACGCGACGGCACAGACGTTGCGCGACCGCATTGAGGACGGCACGCACCCGCGCGGCAGCTGGATCATGGTGCATGAGGTCGCTGAGGAGTTCGGCGCCACCATCCCCACGGCCAGCGACGCTTTGACGATGCTTGCCTCGGCGAACCTGCTCACCCGCGGCCGACGTGGCACCTATGTTGTCAGGGGACCACTGCCCGCACGCCCTGCGCCGCTGGAAGGCGCACCGACGCCGGCCCGACTGGTGGGCGCTATCGCGTTAGCCGTCCTGTCCAACCAGGGGCCGCCCACCCACAGCCCTGTCTCCTCGTCCGTCGAGGCTGCGTACGGAGATCTTCCGACAACGTCCGACCTGGCTGACCGCCTGGCCGACTGGAGGGTAGACGAGAAGCGTGCACGAGGGCTGCTGCAGCTTCTTGCCCCCGAGAAACTCGGACGCGTAGAGCTCAAGGACATGGGGCCGGGCTGGACCGACCGCCTGGCATGGTGTGAACGCGCAGCCACCCAGCTGCGCTACGTCAGCAGCACGATCATCCCCAGAGCCTTCCAGACGCCCGCCTACGCCGCTGCGATTGCACCGCGCCCCACAAGCTCTGGCTGGGAGCCGACGATCGAGCGTGACCGCCGCCAGAACGGAGGGCAGCCCACCACCCTCATCCTGGACAACGCCGTACTGAAACGGCCAACCGTGGGCCCAACGGCGACAGCCGAGCAACTGCGCCATCTGCTACGCCTCGGTACCCGTGGCGCACTCCGACTACGAGTGCTCGGCGACGCCGCCGCGCTGCCGGTCTTCACCACACAGGTAGGCGCATTCCAGGCAATCCATGTGCACGGCCAGCTGCTGTATGCCTGCGAGACCTCCGGCGTCACCTATCGCACCGGGCCTCTGGCCGGGACGCCGTGGGAGATGGCACTTGATGAGGCCGAGCAGTGCGCCATGGGACGGCAGGACAGTGCCGTAGCCGTCGAAGACGCCATCCGGCGCTTCGATCCGCTCGGTCAGGCAGCCACAGCATGAGCCACCGAACCAGCAGGGCACCTCCGGGCCCTGTGGGCACGAGCCCGAATCCAGGAACGCCGTCAGCGGGGGAGGCCGAGATCAGCGAACGCCGCCAGCTATCTCTCCACCTCGGCGGCCGCTACCGCATCACTGAATGACCTGAAACCGCACCACCATCCCCATCACCCAACGCTGAATGGACATACATGGCTGGCCACATCGAGGACTACGCACTTATCGGCGATATGCAGACCGCCGCTCTAGTGTGCCGGGACGGCACGGTGGACTGGCTGTGCCTGCCCCGCTTCGACTCGCCGGCGGTCTTTGCGGGGCTGCTGGGCACGGAGGAGCACGGATTCTGGCGGATGGGGCCGGTCAACGGTCCCGGGGGGCGGCCCGCACCGGCCGACCGCCGGCGTTACCGGGGCGATTCGCTCGTCCTGGAATCGGAGTGGGACACCCCGCGCGGTACCGTCCGGGTGATCGACTTCATGCCGCCCCGTGATGGCGCGCCGCAGCTGATCCGCATCGTGGAGGGCGTGAGCGGCCGCGTCCCGATGCGCTCCGAGCTGCGGATGCGGTTCTCCTACGGCTGGGTCGTGCCGTGGGTGCACAAGGTGGACGACCGTACGGTGGCGGTGGCCGGGCCCGATTCGGTGTGGCTGGACACCGCGGCGGAGACGTACGGCAAGGATCTGACGACGTTCTCCGACTTCACCGTCTCGCCGGGTGAGCGGATCGCGTTCACGATCAGCTGGGAGCCGTCCCACAAGCCGCCGCCGGCCGTGGCGGACCCGGAGGGGTCGCTGGAGGCGACCGAGGAGTTCTGGCGCGAGTGGGTCGAGCACTGCACGTACCACGGCCCCTACCGCGATGCGGTGGTGCGCTCGCTGATCACGCTCAAGGCGCTGACGTACGCGCCGACCGGCGGGATCGTCGCGGCACCGACGACCTCCCTGCCGGAGTGTCTCGGCGGCGTACGCAACTGGGACTACCGCTTCACGTGGCTGCGGGATGCCGCGATCACGCTGTCCTCCCTGCTGCGCACCGGCTACCGCGAAGAGGCGCGGGCGTGGCGGGAGTGGCTGCTGCGGGCGGTGGCCGGCGATCCGGAGAACCTGCAGATCATGTACGGCATCGCCGGGGAGCGGGAACTGGGCGAGAACGAGCTCAACTGGCTCCCCGGATACGAGAATTCCCGTCCGGTGCGGGTCGGCAACGGCGCCGCCGGACAGCTCCAGCTCGATGTGTACGGCGAGGTCACCGAGGCGCTGCACCTGGCGCACATGACGGGCCTGGCCCGCAACGACTACGCCTCGCTGCTCCAGCTCAAGCTGATCCAGTGGGTGGAGAAGCACTGGGACGAGCCGGACGAGGGGATCTGGGAGGTCCGCGGCCCGCGCCGGCACTTCGTGCACTCCAAGGTCATGACCTGGGTCGCGGTCGACCGCACGGTCAAGCTGATCGAGTCCGGGGACGTCGACGGGCCGCTGGAGCGCTGGAAGGACCTGCGCGAGACCATCCACCGGGACGTCTGCGAGAACGGCTACGACAAGGAACGCAACACCTTCACCCAGTCCTACGGCTCCCAGGAGCTGGACGCCTCGCTGCTGCTGATCCCGCAGATGGGCTTCCTGCCGCCGGACGACAAGCGCGTCATCGGCACGATCGAGGCGATCCAGCGGGAGCTGTCCACCGAGGACGGCTTCGTGCTGCGCTACCCGACGTCCGGCGCGGACGATCTCGGCGTGGACGGCCTGGAGGGTGAGGAAGGTGCCTTCCTGGCGTGCTCGTTCTGGCTCGCGGACGATCTCGCGATGATCGGCCGGGGGGACGAGGCCCGCAAGCTCTTCGAGAAGCTGCTCTCGCTCCGCAACGACCTGGGCCTGCTCGCGGAGGAGTGGGACCCCAAGGCCCAGCGGCAGGTCGGCAACTTCCCGCAGGCATTCACCCACGTCGCCCTCGTGGATAGCGCGATCCAACTTTCCTCTGTGGCTTTCGGCACCTGACGTCCTGTGGATCTCAAGGTCCCAGAGCCACAGGAACGCGTCCGCCTGAAACACAGCCGAGCGCAGGCGCGCGACCCATGCCCCTCCACCGAGCACCCGCATATCGGAGCTGCATCGTGACCCACTTCCCCACCCAGACCACCGTTGGCCCGCTGGACATCCGAGAGATCGACGCTCCAGGCACCGCTGACGCCGCGACCATGTTCTTTGATGACGGCTCCCAGGCCCCGTCGCCCGCCCTCCACCGTCCCACCCGAAGCCTGCGCTACCGCAGCGCCCCTGAGCTCTTGGTCCGCGCTGTGCACCACCCCGACGTGGCCGTCCCGTCCTGGCCAAACTTTGATGATGGCTCACCGCAGGGTGTGCGGGCTGTGTGCCAATGGATCCGGCGGACGTGGCAGGTCCGGGAAGTCGCCGACGCGGTTTGCCAGGCCAGTCAGGCGTTTGGCCGGGAACTCGACGTACTCACCGCCCGCACGGACACGCCCGACGCACAGACAGCCCGGAAGGTCGCGCTATCGCTGGCGTCCTACTGCCTGCGCCTCCAACGCCCCACCCCACTGGGACTGTTCGCGGGGGTCGCGGAGGGCTCCTTCGGCGCACGAACCGATGTCACCTGGCGAGAGGGACACAGGGCGGTGGCGCAAGCCGACGGCGCCTGGATGGCCGGCGTCGTCTCGCGCCTAGAGAAGGTCCCCGAGATCCGCGAGCACCTGATGCTGATGGCGAACAACATCGCCGTCGTTCGTGGGGCGTGGCTTGTGGTGCCGTGGCAGGCCCGCACGACGGCGGAGCAGACGTCCGCGGTCCGCGAAGTATCCATCCGGCGTACTCCCCAGGTCATGGCCGTCATGGAGACGGCGGAGGCTCCGATCCCCTACCGGGACCTGCTGGGCAAGCTGGTGGCCCGCGGTGACAGCGACCAGGCAGCGGCGCGCGGCCTTCTGGACGAGCTCATCGCTCGCCGGGTCCTGATCAGCAGCCTCCATGCGCCTGCGACTGAAGCAGACCCGCTGGGCTACCTGGTCACCGAACTGGACCGGGCCGGCATCCAGCAGGGGGCGGAGAGCGTCAAGCTTGTCGACGAGCTGCGCGAGATCCACCGGATGATGGCCGCGCACAACCAGCAGCCGGCCGCATCAGGGGACTCCCACCGGATGACGCTGCGTGAGCGAATGGCCGCCCTGGACCCGGCGCCCGTGCCCGTTTCGGTCGACGTGGCCCTCGACGGGCAAGTGACGCTTCCTGGTTCCGTGGCACAACAGGCTGAGCGGGCCACCACGCTGCTGGCCCGGCTCAGCCCGGAACCGTACGGAGCACCCGCCTGGCAGAACTACCGCAGGCGGTTCCTGGATCGCTACGGGCCCAACACGCTGGTGCCGCTCCCCGAATTGCTTGACGTCGGACGCGGAATCGGCCTCCCTGACGGGTTCCATGGCACCCGTCCCGCGCCTCGACCGACGGCCTCACGAGACACCTTGCTGCTGGCGCTTGCCCACCAAGCTGTCATCGAGCGGCGGGACCTCGAGCTGGATGAGGAGACGGTCGTCCAGCTCTCGGTCGGTGACCCCGCGGCAATGGAGGCGCCACCGCACGCGGAGCTTCTCTTCGAGATCCACTCTCCCTCCCAGCAGGCGCTTGACGCCGGGGACTTCGAACTCGCGGTGCGTGGTGTCGGCCGCGGCGAGGGGTACTTCACGGGCGGCAGGTTCGCTGGCCTGCTTGCCTGCGGCCCTCGCCCCAGTGCTCTACTCACCGCGCTCGCCCACCGGCCCACCAGCGTAGAAGGTGCTGCGCCGGCCCAACTGAGCTTTCCCGCTCTACGGGCTAGGGCGAGCAATATCGCCCGCTGTCCCCAGCTGTCATCGAACCTGATCAGTCTGTCGGAACACCGAGCCCCGGCGCCGGGCATCATTGCGCTGTCCGATCTCGCCGTCCTCTGTGACGGGCAGCACCTCCACCTGGTTTCCCTCTCGCGCGGGCAGGTCGTAGAAGCGGCGAGCCCTCAACCAGTACAGATCGAGTACCAGACCCCCTGGACTGCGCGTTTCCTCGACGAACTCGTACGCGGGCAGGTGGCGCGTATCACTGCCCCCACCGGTAAGGTTCAGCCCTTCGACTGGGGCCTCGCCGACCGCCTGCCCGCTCTGCCTCGCCTGCGTCACGGCAGCACCATCTTGAGCCCGGCGACCTGGCACCTGGACCCGGCTGGCCTTCCTGGCCGAGATGCCTCAACTGCCCAGTGGGAAGACGCCTTCACGCAGCTACGTCACCGCCTGGACATTCCATCGTTGGCCCAGTTCACGTACTACGACATGCGCCTGCGGCTCGACCTTGACCACCCAGGTCACCTGGCTCTGCTGCGTGACCAGACGCTGCGGCCGAAATTCGGGCCGATCACCCTGACCGAGGCACCCGACGAAGACGCCTTCGGCTGGTGCGACGGCCGGCCCAACGAGGTCGCCACACTGATGCGAAGGGCAGCCCCGCCACGCCCCGCGCCGCGACTGACCGGCGCCACCATGGCACGCCGCACCACCCACCTGCCAGGCACCTCCCCCTACGTCTGCGCTCAGCTGCACTGCCCGACGCAAGAGCGCCAGGAACTGATCACCAGCCACCTGCCGGCTCTCCTCGCCGAACTCGGGCATCTCCGGTGGTGGTTCCGGCCCACGCAGAACCCTTCCCCCGGCCTGAAGCTGTACCTCCAACTCTCCAACGGTCTGGAGCCAGGACCAGTGATCGAGCGTCTCGGCCGATGGGCCGGGCATCTCACCTCAACTGGGGCACTGACCGATCTCGAACTGCTCCCTTACCGGCCCCACGTCGGGCGGTGGGGGAGTGGCGACCTGCTGCAGGCCGCAGAAAGCTGCGCGGCAGCCGATTCGAACGCAGTCGCCCGGCACCTCACCCACACTCACACGGTCGATCCCCAGGTGATCACCGCCGCACACCTGCTCGATATCGCGACCGGCTTCGGTGGCGTGGACGAGGGGCTGCGCCACCTCGCCACACGGCCGAAGATCCCGGTGCCGGCGTTGCCCCGTGCCGTCCGAGACGAGGCGCTTCGCCTCCTGGACCCGAACGGCGACTGGGCGGCGCTGCGCGCACGGGCCGGCGATGCGGTCACAGACGGCTGGGCAGATCGCCGGCACGCACTTACCGCCTACCGCAGGCTCCTACCCCATCAGGAGCTCAATGCGGATACCGTCCTGGACGCCCTGCTGGAGGAGCACGGCCGACGTGCTCTCGGCGATCCGGCACAAGACGGGCGGACCGCGCTGCACCTCGCGCGCGCCGCAGCACTTTCCTACACCGCCCGCACAGCCAGCCGACGGGTCAACCGGCCCCAGCGGTAGCGCCGTCGCGGCGCTCTGAGCACGCCACCTGCAGTTCCCTACACACCCAGCTCGCCCCGGGCCGGTGGAAGTCCCCGCCCGTCGCCTGTCCACCACTACGGCTATGGATCCCATGACACTGCCAAATTCATCCCTTGAAACCCTGACCATTCCCCTCCCTCAGGCCGCCACCATGCTCGGCATGGAGCCCCGAGTGGTCTCCAGCCTCATCCACGACGGATACCTCACGGCCGCACTCGGAGAGAGCCACGCACAGGTCACTCTCGACAGCATCAGGGCCTACCGTGAGCAATTCCGCACCTCCCGCCCGGCCAGCAGGGCACGCTCATGAAGCGACCACTCCGCACCCCTCAGCCCATGGTCGCAACGACGATCCTGGTAGCCGCTCCCCAAGACCACGTGCTTCTCACCGATACCAATGCCCGTGGCCACCTGGAACTGCCTGGCGGCCTGGCACGCAGCCACGAGGCCCCGGAGGCTGCGGCTGAGCGGATCCTGCGCGACACCCTGGGCCCCCTGGGCCTGGCCCTGCCGACAGGACGACTGCTGGGCATCGACAGAGCAGGCCGTGCCACCGGCTCCGTCATCACCCACATCTTCGCCACCAGCCCGCTCACCCAGGACCAGGCACGCTCTGCCGAACGGCACGCCCGCGGCACTGTCCGGATCCTGCCCACAGCCAGGGTCCGCTTCCTGCTTCCATCACCATCACGGCACCGAGCTGCCGCCGGCCTGCGGGCCCTCACTGCGGGGACCGTTGCCTATCTCGGCGCGACTCCACACGCCACCGCAGCCATCTCCTGCAGCGCCGTGATCACGGACCCTCACGGCCGCCTCCTCATCGTGCGAAATGGCACAACAGACACGTGGAGACTGCCGGGTGGCCCCCTCGACACCGCTACCGGAGAAGGCCCGCAAAGAGCCGCTCAACGCTTCGCACACCAGGCGATCGACCAGCCACTCTTACTCGACAAGCTCCTGTGCATCGACTGGTGCCATCACCCGTCGCACGCCGCCGCCCAAGTCCACTACCTCTACGGCGCCAGCTCATCCGCGCTCCCGCAATCTGCACTGCACGGCTCGTTGCAGGCCGAGTTCATCGACCCCGGTGAAATCGCCACCACCCTCGCTCCTCGGGAGGCGCGGCGTGCCCAGGCGTGCCTCAATACACACGCAGCGAGGTCGGGGTCGGGAGCCCTGGAACTTCACAACGGCTACCGGGACACTCGGCTCCTCCCCTCGTCATCGGCTCGAGAGCATTCCTGCACTCCCCCCACCCAGCATGGCAAGAGCACCTCGCGCGTGCCTGCGGAGACGACCTCCACCCACACCCGCGTCGCTGAGGAGCCTCGACGATGACCATGCATGGAGAGCGGGAAGGCTTGCCCGCAGGCTGGTTTACCTCCCCCAACGTCGCTCGCATCGAGAACCACCTGGTGGGGGAGACCGACAACTATGCCTGCGACCGGGCGGCCACAGAACTCCTGCTCCAAGAGGCTCCGTGGCTGCCGCAGATGGTGAGGGAGAACAAGGAGTACGGGCCCCGCGCCGTCATCACGATGGCGCAGGACCTCGGCATCCGCCAATTCCTGGACCTGGGCTGCGGGCTGCCAACGTACGACCGGGACGAGAGGGGGAGGTATACGCCGGCCCGCACGCACGAGGCAGCCAGCAGCGTTCACGATGACACGCGTGTCATCTACGTCGATGACGATCCCATGGTCTGCTCCCACGCGCGCATGGTCCTGGAAGAAGATTCGAATGTCCGGTCGGTCGAGGCAGATGTCCGCAACATGGACGACCTGCTCGCTGGCCCCGGGCTCGACTATTTCGACCGTGACCAGCCGATCGCGGTTCTGGCGCACGACCTCCTCCCCTGGATGAGCCTCGAGGCGGCGGATGCCGTGATGACTACGCTGCGCAGACGGCTCCCCGTCGGCAGCGCCATCTCCATCACCCACGCCACGACGGATATGGCCCCGCAGACGATGCAGGCCCTCGGTGAGTGCTACGCCGCATCCGGGATCGCCTATCAGCCGCGGTCGTTGGAGCAGATCCAAGCGCTGCTGGGTTCATGGAGTCTCGTGCCGCCTGGCATCGTCCCCACGGCGCAATGGCGCGCTCCCTCAGCGCTCCAGCCCGACAGACGATTCCGCCAGATGGCCCCTGCCGACTTCTCCTTCGCCTATGCAGCTCTCGCCACCGCGGCCCCCTCCACACCCAGCGCGGGGCGATGACATGACAGTGAACCGGATCGAGGGATCAGCGCAGCTGAACGGGCTCATCGTGCAGGCGGGAACGGTTTCCGGAGGCATCCACTACCACCAGCCAGCACCACTCCATCCACGGCCACGGCAACTTCCGCCCGCTACACGCCACTTCACCGACAGGTCCGAGGTGGCCAAGGCACTGGACGCCGACTATGCCGACGGCGGCACCGTGACGGTGATCAGCGGGATCGCGGGCGTCGGAAAGAGCAGTGTGGCCAACCAGTGGCTGCGGCAGCACGCATGGCCGGACGGGGAGCTGTATGCGGACCTCAACAGTTCCCCAGGACCACCTGGGGCGGAGACGGTCCTACGGCAGTGGTTACGGGCACTCGGGCTGGAGCCCCTACCCGCTGACCAGGTGGAGTTGGAGGGGCTGTGGCGTTCGGTCACCTGCGACCGCCGTCTCGCAGTGCTCCTGGACAACGCCACCACCGCCGAGCAGGTCCAGCTGCTGCTGCCAGCCGGACCCGGCTGCGTGACCCTGGTCACCAGCCGCACCGCGCTGTGGACTCTGGCTGCCGCCGGAGCCCGCCACTACTCGCTCGGCCCACTTTCAACGGCCGCCGCCCTGGAACTGCTCGGCCGATTCGTCGGTGCCGAGCGGATCGCCGCGGAGCCGCAAGCCGCTGCGCAGCTGGTCGACGCCTGCGCTCACTTGCCTCTGCCACTGGTCTTGGCCGGCGCCCGCTTGAAGGCCCGCCCCTCGCGCTCACTCGCGGCGGCCGCCGACGCACTTGCTCACCCCCACCATAAGGAAGCCGCTCTGATGGCGATCACCTCGGGACTGACCCAGAGCTACGCCGGCTTGGAGGCAACTGCTCAAGGTGTCTACCGGTCGATGGGACTCCTGCCGGTGAACTGCGTCGATGCCCACATGCTGTCCGCCGTCTGCCGCCTCAGGCGGGGGGAGGCCGACAGGGTTCTGGAGGACCTCGCCGACGAGCAGCTTCTGGAACCGCGCGATCCCACACACCAGCAGGTGGCGCGCTACCACATGGGCGCGGTCGTACGTGAGCACGCCCATACCCTCGCCACCCAGCACGACGGTCCTACCGAGCAGGAGGGCACGGTACGGCGGCTGTGCTCCTGGATGCTGGCGGTCGCCACCCAGGCGCAGCGGCGGCTCACCCCGGCCCAGGGCGCGCTCCGCCACGCACTGCCCCTTCCTACCCACGCGCCGGCGGTCTTCGACGACGATCCCGGAGCGATGGCCTGGCTGGAAGCACATGAGCATGACCTGCTGGGCGTGCTACGAGCAGCGGTAGCTATCGGATCGGACGAGGTCGCCTGGCAGCTCGTAGATGCCTTCTGGCCGCTCTTCCTCCGGCGACACCCATACACCCTGTGGGCCCAGGCCCATGAGATTGGCGTCGCCGCCGCCCGCCGTGTCGGCAACGCGGCCGCTGTGCGGCAGATGCTGCTATCCGGCGCCATCGGCCTCAGCTCGGCGGGCCACCTCACCGACGCCATCGACTGGTATACCCAGGCCCTCAACGACGCTCAAGCAGAGGGCGATGCGCGGGATGAGGGGCAAGCCCTGCTCGGGCTGGGCACCGTCCACCACGATGCTGGCCAACCCGGTCCCGCCGAACAGCACCTCACCCGAGCGGTGACCTTGTGGACAGGGTGTGGCTACCGACGCGGCGTCGCCCTGGCGACCATCCTGCTCGGCGAACTCTCCCTCGTCGCCGGCCAGCTGCGTCGCGCACGCACGCAGTTCGCCGAGGCACACACCACGCTAATGGACGTCGACGACGCGTACGACGCGGCCCGGGCGCTCGCATTGCATGGCCACGCCTGGGTCCAGCTCGGCCGGGCCGACGTCGGCGTCGTCGAGCTGGAGAAGGCCCTGGAAGTGTTCGTCGCCGCGAGCAGTACCCGGTGGCGCGCACGCGCCCTGGAGATGCTGGGCGCCGCACACCGCGACCGCGGCTCGCGTGAAGCAGCACACGCGTGCTACCGCGAGGCGGCCGACCTGTATGCAGTGATCCGCCCGGACGATGCCGAACGCTTGCGGCAGCTGGAGCATGCGCTGCAACCTCCCCAGGGCCTACCGCCACCTCGACCGGTAGTGCACTCGTACACGAGGACTAGCAGCTGCACCGAAAGGAGTCACGAAGTGACCCCATCGGCCAGTCCGGAACAGGCCGATTCGTTGGACGGACCGGTGGTGTGATGGCCGGCACGGCGGCAACGGCCCACGCAAGTCGTTGCGACGCGCTGCCCCTATGCCTTACGGAACTCGGCTGCGCCGTGGTCGCCACCAGCGGGAGGCCCGGACTCGGTGCGCCGTCCGCGCCCTGGGCAAGAGCCGCCGCTGACTCGCACCGGTCCGCCGACCGACCTCCCGGCCCGGCCCCTGGCCCGTCAACCACTACATGAGTGTGCGGCAGCTGAGTCGCATCCCCCTTCTCCGTCATCCACTTCGAAGGGCACTTTCATGGATAAAAATGCAAGAATGCCTGGCCGCATCGACCTCCTCGACGTGCTGGAGGACGGCCTGTGCGAGGAAATCGCGGGCCTCGCCCAGCGGTGTATCGCAGGGTTCAGCGACGACCGGCCGGTCAGCGTTCCGCTGGTGCGCTCCAGGCTGACAAACGCGCTCACCAGCGCGCCCCCCATGCTCGCAGTGGCCCGGGACGGACAGAAGGTGACCGGCTGGTGCGCCGTGCGCCGCCCCGAGCCCGGTGAGGCAAAGGCACGCCTGTGGGGCCCGGTCGTCGCACCAGCGGCCCGCCGGTCCAGGCTGGGATCGCTGCTGCTGAGAAGGGTGGTTGACGCGACCGAGTGGCCGCTGGTGACCACCGACGTGCCCGACGATCGGGATGGCGCCGCCGACTTCTTCACCCGGGCCGGCTGGCAGGCGCAGGACACCATCACCGTGCTGTACGGTCCGCCGGCCGCAGCCAGCCACGAAGCCGTCACCGCCGCCAGCGTCCCGGAGCTAGAGGCATATGTTGCGGCCGCTGCCCACCGGTATGCCCACCACGACAAGGTATTCGCGAAGGCCACGTTACGAAGGTGGCGGGACGACGCCCGATTCCAGCCCGGGAATCTGCTGCTCGACACCGAAACCGGGTCGCTGCTACTGGCGCTGGCCCAGCGCAATGCGACGGGCAGCGAACTGCTGCTCGCCGAGGTGTGGGCCGCCGAGGCAGGTGTCCGCCGACGGCTGATCACCGCGGCGCACACCGTGGCCGCCCGTCAGCAACTGGCGACCGTCCGCGCGGTGACCCGACAGGACCCCGCCGACTTCGTCGCGTGCGGCATGCACATTATCGGCCGCTGCCGCACCTTCACCCTTCCCGGCAAGCGCTGACCTCCGTGCTTCTTCGACCCTTTTCTCGACAGGAGGGCCCCATGCCCACATTCGTGAAACCGCCGCTCATCCATGCGGTCGACGTCGTAGCCAGCGCGAGCGAGGCCCGCCACCTGGCCAGTGAGCTGGCCGCCCGCCTCGCTGTCAGCCCCGGCGTGCTGGGCATGCGGTGGGATGAGGTGTCGGCGTCGTGGATGTGCACGCTCACCGACGGCGGCCACGGACGGCTGGCCCTGGCCACCCCTGCGGAACCGGCGGCGGCCGCCGAGCACACCCATCGCCTCGTCGCGACCTTCGAGCGGGGCACACCGACCGAGGCCGAAGACTTTTTCTCGGCCGTACGGTGCTTGCCATTCACCGCAACCGAGATCGCCGCGGCCGTCCTTGAGCTGCCGCTAACGAGCCAGTTGGCCGACCGCTGGCCACACAAGCCACTGGCCGGCGTCGGAGTACTGCTGACGATCCACCACATGCGCGACTTCCTCGTGCTCGTCGACAGCCTGCTCGCTCTTGGGGTGGACCCAGCGCACATGACCGTGATCGACAAGGAGTACCCCTACGCCCACACCCACCGCGTGGACGCGCATCTGGTGCAGCGGCACGGCATCGCGGTGTGGCGCTACCGGGACCTGGGTGAGGGCATCAAGGACCACATCGGCCGCGTGTCCACGGCGGGCAAGCGCAGCGTCGTCATGGATGACGGCGGCTACGTCCTGCCCGCCGTCCTGCGGGATCTCCCTGAACGGGCCGGGCACTTCATCGGGCTGGTGGAGCAGACCACCTCCGGCATCCGCAAGGTGGAGGGCCTTGAGTTGCCGCTGCCGCTGTTCAGCGTGGCCGAGAGCGACATGAAGGGCATGATCGAGTCCTACGGCATCGCCGACGCGGCCGTCCGCAACACGTTGCGACTGCTGCCGGACGAGAAGTTCGAGGGCCAGGCCGCCCTCGTGCTCGGCTTCGGACGGATCGGCCACGAAGTGGCCCGCGTCCTGGACGGCCGGCGCATGCGAGTCGCGGTGTTCGACGCCGACATCACCCGTCTGGTCGCCGCCCACGAAGAAGGATTCCTCACCGGCCGCTCCCTCAACGTCCTGGTGACAGCCCACCGGCCCCGCCTGGTCATCGGCTGCGCCGGCAGCCGCAGCTTCGGTCTGGACCAGGCCAGGCTCCTGCCACCACGCTCATTTCTGGTCAGCACCACCAGCAGGAACTTCGAATTCGCCCTCGACGAGCTGCGCGAGGGCAGCTCCGCTCTCACGGACAGGGGTGTGCTGGGCACCAGCTACCAGCTGGCCGACGGCCCGGAGATTCTCGTCCTCGGGCACGGGATGCCGATCAATTTCCACTACGCCGAGTCCCTGTCCAACCGCTACGTCGACCTGGTCCTGGCCGGCCTCGCGGTCGGCGCGGTGGCCCTGGCCGGCGGGGATACGAGGCTGCAGCCCGGCCACAACCTGGCCGCCACCAACGAGATCCTCGCCGAGTCGAACATCGTCGACGACTACTACCGCCTCTACGGCCCCGCCGCGGGGAGCAGTTGTGGGTGAGCGGATCTTCACGCTCAACGACGTCACCGGCGTGCAGTCGGTGTGCGGTTGCCTGTCCTGTCGGCTCGGTGCTGTGTTCGCCGACCACCTGATCACCTTGCGTACCGGCTATCCCGGCACGGTCACCGTGCTGGGCCACCGCGGCGCCGCGCCCGGGGCGACAGCGGTGCCGCACTTCCTTGCCATGCACCTGGATGGGCAGCTCGTGGACGTCGTGGTGTGGGAGGAGATGCGCCCTGAGCAACTGGCCGCCTGGCTCCCGCCCGCCCAGGCGCGGGAGCGGGTGCCACAGCTGGCCGCGCGAATACCGCGCCTGGTCCGCATCCGCCAAGCCGTACGCGCAGGCGCGTTCCTCCCCGCAGGGAAGGCGGGCGCCGCTCTGGCCTCAGGCCGTTACCCCTCGTTCCGCTTCCTCGTCGAGCACTGGCCCGATCTTGAGAAGGAGTTCACATCATGACCGCTGCATCCTCCGACTTCGCCACCGTCGGCAAAGCGTATGCCGCCTACTCCAACGGCGGCCGCGGCCGCCTGCGGCACGACATCACCGCCCGCCGTGTCCTCGCCGAGCTCGGCGACCGACGAGCAAGGGTCCTGGACGTCGGATGCGGCGACGGTGAGATGGTGCTGCGCCTGGCGGCCGCTGGACACGAGGTGACCGGCGTGGAGAAGTCCGCCGACATGCTCACCACCGCGGCGGAGCGCGTCGCCGCCGCCCCGGAGCTCGCCGAACGGGTGACACTGGCCGAGGGCGACATCTACACCCTGTCCTTCGACGACGGGGTGTTCGACGCGGTGTGCTGCCACGGCGTCGTGATGTACCTGCCCGACTCCGTAGCCCCCATCGCTCACCTCGCCCGGCTCGTCGCCGGCGGCGGCCTCCTCAGCGTCCTGACGAAGAACCTGCTCGCCGTCGGCGTGCGCGAAGCCCTGCGCGGCCAGTACGACTCGGCGCAGACGCAGATCGAGAGCGGGCAGGCCGCGAGCCTGGGCAACCTCGGCATCACCACCCGCGGCGACACGCCCGCCCACCTGGACGACGTCGCCCGCGCCAACGGGCTCACCCCGCTGCTGTGGCAGGGCGTGCGGATCTTCCACGACCACCGCGACGACTGGGCGCCCAAGGAGGAGGAGTACCAGGCAGCGCTCGCGGTGGAGTGGGCCGCCTCCACCCGCAGCCCGTACCGCGAGCTGGGCCGCCTGGTGCACGCCCTGGCTCGCCGCGGGGCCACCGCATGACCAGGCGAACGGCCATCAGGCCGCTCACCATCGGCCACCTCGCCCGGGACCTCGCGGCCCAGGCGGGGCAGCCGATGCCGACGCTGCGCTGCTACGAGTCGCTCGCCGCCCTGTGGATCCGCTGCTGCGACACCGGCCTGCCAGGAGCGCGGGTTCTGAAGGACAAGACCTGCCGCGCGGCCCGGCGGCTCGCGGCCGGCGAGGACATCCTCATCGCGCCCGAGTACGACCGCATCCCCAACCGGCTGACGAGGGACGATTCGCTCGTACGCATGCCGGCGTCCCTTGCCGTCCAGGGAGTGGAGTGGCCGGATGCGATCAGGCTGGCCCAGACGTGGCAGGAGGCCCGGCGCTGGACTGGGCCGGTCCTCGTGGCGGGTGTGCGCACCGGCGGGGCGTACCTGGCCCCGCTGGTCGCCACCCACCTGCAGGCCGCGGGCGTCGATGTGCGGGTGACGAGCGTCCGGCCCGGCGAGAAGCTCCAGGCCGGCAATCGGCGGGTGCTGCTGGTGGACGATCCGCCGCTGACCGGCCACACACTGCTGGCTCTCGCCCAGGAGGAGCCTGGGTCGGCCGGGGTCGAGGTGCTGGTGCCGGTATTCGACGTCGCCGACGTGCGGGGGCTGCGCCAGGCGGGTATCGCGGTCACCGTCCTGCCGCGCGAGCAGTGGCAGTCAACCCGCCGCCTGGAGCCGGATGCCCTGTCCGCCTACCTGACAGGCGACGCCGACTGGCTGGGCACCGACCGGCCGCCGGTCTTGGACGGTCTCGTGCCCGGGCGGGAGAACTCCGCCCTGACGCCGTGGCCGGGAGTGCGACGCCGCTCCCCGGCCAGGGCCGCCGTCCGCCTGCGCACGCCCTGCGGCATCCGGCCGGCGGTCGCAGGGTGGGCGCCGCCGGGCATCTTCGGCGACGCCGCCCGCGCCGTGGCCACCGGCCTGCGCAGCCCCCTTCCCCCGGCGACCCTCGCCGTGGCACCCGCGCTCGTGGTCAGCGAGGACCTCACCCCCACCAGGCCGCTCGGCCAGAAGCCGGGGCCCGACCGGCTGGAGGAGGCAGTGAGTTACGTCCTCGCCCGCGCCCGGCACCTCCCAGTGGAGGCAGCCGCGACCGGCGGGCCGATGCCCGCGGTCCTGCACACGGTCGCCCGGGCTCTGACCGGTGCGGACAACGCGATGGCCGCCGCGCGACTGCACCTTTTGCTGGCCGCCCTCGCCCCGGCGCTGCCCGACAACCGGTGCGAGGCGGAGAAATGGTTCCTCGACGACGCCGGACGTCTTCGCAAGACCGGGCACCTCGCCCACGCCTACCGCCGCGACAACGAGCTGCTCACCCCGCTGCTCGACCTCGCCGCGCTCACCGTGGCGTTCGGCAGCAGCCTGGAAGTCGTCGCGGAGAGCGTCGCGCGGCATCTGCCGGGCGGCCGGTCCTGGCACGCAGCGCTCGCCGTCGCCCTGCTGTGCTACGGGCCGGCCCGCGGCGAGCAGCTGCCGCGCACCTACAACCCCCAACGCGCGGCCGAGACCGCCGTCGAGGCGTACCGGCTCCAACGCAGCATGAGCGACGCGGCCCGTCTCGTGCAGCACGTCCTGGGCGTCGACGCGCCACCCGGCTGGGCGGCGGCGCCCATTGTGCAGCGGTGGCAGGAGGCCCCGGGCGCGCTCGTGCAGCCCCGGCTGCCCTTCGGCGGCGCCCCCGCCGCAGAAGGGCCCGACCTTATGGCCGAGGAGACGGAGACGACGGAGAAGGCTGTCGCGCAGTGGGCCGGCGAGCGCTTCCTCCCAGTACGGGAGGGCAACGCGCTGCTGCTCGCCCCGCTGGCCGGGGCATCGGCCTGGCCCCGGGAGCGGCACGGGCTGGGGGAGCTCGCGCGGCTACTGCCCCGCACCGGCCTGGTCTCCTGGTGCGGCCTGCCCTTCGTGTCCTTGAAGGAGGCGCGCTGATGCTGGTCTTCGACTTCGACGGGGTGCTGCACGATTCCCGCCATCGGGCCTGGCGCTGCTACCAGGACGCCCGCAGAGAGATGGGGCTGTGGGACCTCCCCGACCTCGCGGGCCCCGATGATCTGCCCGTCGTGTATCAGGGCGTGCTCAGTGCCTCGCTGACCCGCTGGATCCCCTACCGGGTTGCCGAGGAGTTCTGGCAGCGCCACGCTCAGCTGACCGCGCGGACAGCCGCATCAGATCCATACGGCGTCATCCCCGAACTGATCGGGCTCCTCACCGACCTGGCGAGGGTCCAGGGCTACGGAATCCTCACTGGCAGCCACCGCTCCACGGTGGAGACCCTGCTTCACCGCGACATCGACCCCGCCGCGATGCCGCGCGTGCTGATCTGCCGCGAGACGCCCGGCAGCAAGGCAGACAAGCTGTCCACGCTGCGTGCCCAGCACGGGGCGACCACTTATGTCGGCGATACGGGCAGCGATGTCCTGCACGCCCGCAAAGCTGGCCTGCGAGCCGTAGCCGTCACCTACGGCTACGCCGATCTCGACGACCTGACGACGGCCGCCCCCGACTACCTGCTCACCACCCCGGCCGACCTCGCCGCGTGGTGCCAGGCCCGGCTCCAGCACTTGCCGGAGACCGGCGCGGTCAGGCCGTCCGCAAATCGCCACTGCGCCACGCAACCCGCCCGGCAAGCGGACATACCGCTCCGGCACGCCGACCTCCCTCCCGCGGCACCCGGCCTCTGACCGGCTCGCCCAGAGACATCCCGTTGCCCGCCTTTGTACGGCGGGCCCTCACGAAGGACATCCGCATGGGTGATCAGCACACGAAGAACTCGTTAGCTCGGCTCATCCTCACTCTCCAGACCGCCTGCCCGGCCGGCCCTGAACTCACAGACTGCGAGAATGCCGAGTTGGAGCGCTTGCTCCTGGCCCCCGGGCGTCTGGCGAAGTGGCTTGAGCGATACCTGCAAAACGACCTCGTACGCGTCCGGGTGACCGGAACGCTCGATCGCCGACTGGTCCTTGTTGAACGGCCCGACCACACGTGGGTGGCAGCTGACCTGTCGGGACAGCCACATCAGTCCCGCAGCTGGCCGGCATGGACGCACGGCCAGGTGCACCTCGACGACCCCGCCTCGTGGCTGTCGACCACCGCGCTCACCGACGCGGCAGTCGACCGCTTCGCCCGGCCGAAAGTGCTCCTGGCGGCCCTGTACCACCCGGAGTTCTTCCCCCTGCCCCGCTTCCCGCTCGGCATCTCTGATGTGGCCCGAGCCGCCCGCTCGACTTTGCTCGGCACCGTCTCGTTGGTGGACATGCAGCTCGGCGTGAAACTGGAGGAGTTGATCAATCGGGTGCGGATGGAGACCCCGGACATCCTCGGCCTGTCAGCGACCTTCGGCCAGCACGATCTGCTGACCGAGCTGCTGGACATCGCCTTCGCCCTGCCGGAGCCGCCGACGATCGTGGTCGGGGGCAGTCTGGTCGCGCGGAACGAAGGTCTGCTGCTGAAGCGCTACCCGGACCTGCTCGTCGCCCGCGCCGGCGGAGAGGCGACGATCGAAGGACTCCTAGCCCATTGGCACGGCGATATCGAGCGCGAGCAGATCCCGGCGCTTGGCTACAACGGAGCCGTCCTAGGGGGCGGCATCCCCCTCCAACGACGCCGCACCGCGAAGCCGGTCGCTCGCGATGCGACGGCCGACATCTTCCCCGAACTCGACCTGCTGCCGGACACGTTCGAGCATCACGGCGTGGCCCAGTTGGAGACGAGCCGTGGCTGCACGAACTACTGCTCCTTCTGCCCCCGCGGGCACAAGGGCACCTGGTCCGGCGCGGCCCCAGAGGGCTTGCCGTGGATGCTGAGCGAGCTGCGGAAGGTCTTCGACCGCTACCCCCAGATCAGCCGCACCCTGTACCTGGTCGATGAGGAGTTCATCGGCCGCGGCGATGACGCCGGGCCCCGAGCGCTTGACATCGCCAGCAGGCTTCACGAGGCCGGATACGCGTGGGAATCGAGTTGCCGTATCGACCAGGTCGTTGACCCCGGCCGCGACATCGCATGGCACGTCGAGCGGGCCGCGATGTGGCGCGCGCTCGTCAACCAGCACGGTCTGCGCCGGATGTTGTTCGGCGTGGAGTCCGGCGTCGACTCGATCCTGACGCGCTTCAACAAGGAGACCACCGGAGCCCAGAACGCGACCGCGATCCGGACCCTCTCCGCGCTCGGCGTACCGACCCGCTTCACGTACATCACCTTCGACCACCTGATGACACTGGACGAGCTGCGGGCAACGTACGCCTTCCAGGGCCGCACCGACCTGCTGTTACGCCCCCAGCCCGGCATGTCCCCGGCCGACATCGTCGCTGCTGTTCGCGACGAGTCATTCGTGACCGAGGCGACCACCGGCCGGCCGCTGCACTCCGGCATCTCGTACTCGCTCGTCAGCATGGAGTGCCTGATCGGAGCCGCCTACACACGCAAGGCGAAGGAGGCGGGGCTGACCGGCGAGGTCCGGCCGTCGATGGGCCGAGTCGACGCCCGGTTCGCGGACTGGCGGATCGGGGTCGCCAGCACCTGGGCTCAGCTGTGGGTCGACCGCAACTTCGCATTGGACTACACGCTGAAATCGCTGGAGAAGGTGCTCGACGGCGCTCAGCGCGACGCGGTACGCGGCGCCCGCATCGTCCTCAAGGACGCTGCCTACACGGTCCTCGGCGACATGATCGCCGCAATCGAAACCCGACCCCTAGACGGTGCCGGCGCCAACCCCGAGCGGGAGCTGACCGAACACATCGGCGGCCTGCTGGAGGAGCACATCGGCCGCCTGCGCGAGCGCATGTCCACCACCGTCGACCTGCTGGGCCCTCGTCTGCGCAGCGAGCACGCCACGACCCTCACCGCTGAGCACGGCCGGTGGGAGAAAGCCACGAGCTGGCAGTTGATCAACGCCTCAGACCCCTGCGGGACCTGATTCCTAGGAGCAGTGATGGACTACCGAACACTTCCAGGGCTCGACCGGAAGGTGTCGCTCGTCGGCGCGGGCTGCTGGACCATCGGGGGCCCGGCCGTCAACGACGGCAAACCCGTCGGCTGGGGCGACGTCGACCCGGACATGGCCTTTGAGGGACTGCTGCGCGCCCGCGAGAGGGGCGTGACCCTCTTTGATACCGCCGACGTGTACGGAATGGGCCGCTCCGAGCGGCTCGTGGGACGGATGCTGCGCGCCACCGGCGGCCGCGAGGACATCGTCATCTCCACCAAGGTTGGGTACTTCGCCGGCACGTCGCGGCACCCGTACCTGCCCCGGCAGATTGACCACCAGTTCGCGACCAGCCTGGACAACCTCGGCACGGACTACGTCGACCTGTACCACCTGCACAGCGGCGACTTCGGCAAGCGGGATGCCTACCTGCGGCCGGCGATTGTCACCGTCCAGCGGCTCCGCGAACAGGGGCTCATCCGCGCCGTCGCCATGCGCGCCCCGCACCGGTTCGCAGCCGAGTGGGCCGAGCAGCCCGACCACCCGCACCACGCCGAGGCGCGGCGGTTCCTCGAGCTGTTTCGCGCGGTTCGCCCGAACGTGCTGACGCTACGGCACAGCCTGATGATGGCGCCGTATGCGCTGGGCGAGACCGACGTGTTCTCTTTCGCGGCGGCCGAGGGGGTCGGTGTCCTGGTGAAGCAGGTCCTCGCACAGGGCCTGCTTCTGGGCACCTACCGGTCCGACGGCTTCGGACCCGGCGATCACCGTTCCCGCAAGCCGCTCGACCCTGGCCTCCTTGTCCTGGTCAAGGAAGCCGTGGAACAGATGCGAGAGCGGTTCGGGCCCCGGCGCAGGGACCTCGCCCGCGTGGCCATCCAGTACGCCGTGCACGCCAGCCCCGACGCGGTGGCGCTGGTCGGCTTCCGCAACGCCTCCCAGATCAGTACCACTCTGGCCAACGCCACGGACCCGCTCAGCGACCAGGACGTGGACGCTCTGCGGGCCGTCATGGCTCCCGTGCACGAGAGGATGAAGGCGTTGCAGTTCAACACCTCGACTCGTTAGTCGAGTTGACACACCACCCCTATTAGAAGGATGCGAAAGTGCTGTACACCGAAGTCGAGCAGAAGTTCCGCCTCCACAGCCCGGCGCACGCCCTGAAGGGCACCTTGACCGGCATGGAGGCCAAGCCGGGTGAGGCATCCCGTCAGATCGACACGTACTACAATGCCCCGCACCGCGACTTCCTCGCCCCCGCCTCCATCTCCGAGTGGTTGCGGGTCCGCGTCGAAGACAACACCGCGTCGCTGAACTTTAAGCGGTGGCACCCGATCGACGCTGAGATCAAGACCCACTGCGACGAGTACGAGTCGGTCGTCTCCGACCCGAAGGCCGTCACCCATGTTCTCGATGCACTCGACTGCAAGAAGATCGCCGTCGTCGACAAGCTGCGCGAGGAATGGACCACCAGCGACGGCGACATCGCGGTCGCTTTCGACGAGGTAGCAGACCTCGGCACCTTCGTCGAGTTCGAATTCAAGGGCGAGGCCGACAGCATCGAGGCGGCAACAGCCCGCCTCGACGAGTTCATCGCCAGCCTCGGTGCCGACCTCGGCGAACGCATCAACGCTGGCTACCCGCACATGGTGCTCGGCCGCCACACAGCCTGAACACAGGGCGAACCGTGACCGGCCCGGACTGGAAAAGGAATCTGGCCGCGCTGGTCGTCGAGCGGCCCCGCACCTGACCCAGAGGCGCGGGGCCCCTCGATCCTGTCTCAAGCCGTTCCGCAACTCCTCGCGCCCCTACACCCCGGACACAACCTCGGGCTGGTCCTCGCCGAGGCCGGCTGGCCCTACCTCCTGGCCGCGCACAGGGCTGGCCAGCGCTGGGAGATGACCGTGGTGGCGAACCGAACCCACCTCGGCGCTCGGTCCGCGCGCGGAGACCGATACGCCACGCGATCGCGCTGATCACGCACCACACCTCCCCTGTTTGTGAAAGTTTTAGCCCCTGCTTCCTGGTCCGTAATTCGCCCGGAAGCGCGGATCCTGCACACTCGGTGCGCATTCGCGGCGCTGCCTACGAAGCGCCAACCGGCTCTCTACTTGCGGGAACAGCGCTTCAAAGTCTGAGGCAACTGGTGACAACGTTCCCGCGCTCCGCCCCTTCGCCGACCCGAGTGGGTTTGACGCAGCTCCCCCATCTGCGAAAAGGTCTTCATGCTGCGCGCTTGGCGGACCAGGTGCCGAACTGGCTACGGAGCAGCTTCCTTATACGTCCTTGACCGTCGGGAGAAACCGAATGACCACCAACGAAGCCGAGACGGCAGGAGACCTCGCCCAACGGGCCCTTAGCGCACGGCCGGAGAGCCTGCGAGTCACCGCGCTCGGCCTGGGAGAGTTGCTGGGTATCTCTTCCCGAACCATCTACAACTACGCATCTGCCCATGGGGCAGAATCGCCTGATCCCTTCCCCGCCTCTGACGGCGACGGCCGGCGCGAGTGGGCGGCCGTACGATCATGGCTCCTGCGCCGCAACGACCCTTTCCCCGGACCAGGGACCGACGGAAGGCGTGACTGGCAGGTTATGCGTTCCTGGCTGCTGCGCCACGCCGGCACCATCCGCCGAAAGGCTCCGGCCGAGGCGGATCGAGACGAGCACGGCCTCCCCCTCGGCCAGCGCGACGTCCTCGAGCGAGTTCTCATTGCCAACCGTGCGGGTGAGGCGATCCCGGCGCTATGGATCGCTGAAGTGCTGGTCCTAGAAGATACAGACGAGGTCGAGATGCTGCTGGAGCAGATTCCAGCTCAGGCGGGGCCGGCCGGGCGGCTTCGCATCGCGTCGCTCGCGCGAGAGCTCGGCATCCCCCTTGAAACGCTGAAGTTCTGGGCGAAGACATTCGCCGCTGGAGAAGACCCATTCCCTGCGACGGACGAGCACAAGTCCAGGAACGTCGCGGAGGTCCGCGCCTGGGCCGACCGTCGAAGGATGAAGAGAAAGCCAAAGTAGCACGGCGAGCAGGCTGGGAACCGTGCCGTCAAGTATGGCTGCTCCCGGCCTGCCCGGCATTCCTCGGCCGCTGCCGTGCAGCTCACTCTCACCGACAGGGATACGCATGGCGTCAACTTGGCGCCTGACGCCCGAGATGCCCCGCGACGAGTTGAGTGACGCCATGGGGCGTTCGCCCTTGAAGCAGCGTCAGTTTCCGATCAATGGGACGCGTCAACGCTGGAATCGCACGGCTGACTGCTCGCCAGGATGGCGATCTGATCTGCCACTTCATTGGCTCGTGACTCATAAATGCTGAGTTGCTTGAAGATATCGTCCCTGGTGATAGCCCGAAGGACAGTATCCCAGAATACGGTCAGACGGAGGGATAGATCCTGCCGATTTGTCTTCGCGTTTGACTGGTTCTGGATACCTGCAAAACACGCCACGAAGAGCTCGGCGATGTGCGGGATATGGACCGAGCCAAAGATCTCCCCGCGCTTACGAGCCTCCGTCAACATGGACTCGACGAACTCTCCCCAGAGGTTCATCGATTTCGCCCGGTCGAGGTGGGAGGTCCCTTGATCCAGGGCAAGGCGAGTCGCACCACGTTGAATGGGGTCCGATAGCAGGGCCATCGCAAGGAGATACCCGGAATCAACAAGCTCTTGCAGCTTGAGATCTTGCGGTGGAACGGAGATGTCCTCGAGCTGCGCGTCCAGCACGGCGCACGCGAGTTCGTCCTTGTTCTTAAAGTGAAAATACAGGGACCCCTTGGTGACCCCCGCTCGCCGGGTGATGTCTTCGATCGTTGCCTTGTCGTACCCCAGATCGGCGAAGGAGGAGGCAGCGGCGAGCAGAATCCGACGTCGGGTTCGTATCGCTCGGTCCTGCTGAGGAGCGCGCTTCGCCACCACAGAGCTTCTCCGTCCATTCACGTTGTGCAGGCGGGATGCCACGGATAGTGCCCTGCCTCAAAACCAGTTTCCGAAAACCGAACGGTAGGCATCTTATCATTCAAGTGTGACTTGCCGGACGCCTGCTCTGGCATTCGCACGTCCACCTCCGGCATCCACTTTAAGAACCGCCGTTCCGGTCATTTCCTTCGGTGGACGTTTTCGCCAGCCCTGGATGATTAGCCCAGAATGCCGGTGCGTTCGGTCGATTCGTCATCCACAAGCCCAGGGTCCTGTGTGCCCGTAAGTGCTCGCGCCGATTCGGATCGTAATTCTCTGTCAGATGCGGCTTGCTCTTCACAAGACGCCGAGCGCTAGAGGTGATCGCTGTCCACAGGAAAGCCTCTCTACGGTCGGGTATTCGAGTGAGAGGAAATTCGGGATGACCACCACAACTTGGTTGCGTGTGACCGGTGACCGCCTGATCCGAACTGACCTGATCACGGGCTTCGATCTGTGGGGCCCGCCCGTGCACGGCGGCGGCAGGTCCGAGGCCGTAGCAGGCCAGCCCGCACGAATCATGGCACTCATGGGCATGAAACTGGACAAGGCTGCGGAGGTGGCCAACGTGGACCAGGCGGAACGGGGCGGAGAGCTCCTCACCAGCTTGGCCAGCAGACTGGCAGCGGCAAATGCGAGGGGAACCAACGTCCGCTACGTCTATGGACTCTACTCGGGCGAGGAGCTCAAAGGCTGGTCCGATGGGCCGGTCATCCCGGTCTCCGATCCCCGGGTCATGCCCCTACACATGGTCCCGGACCCCGCTCCGGGGCGGTGGCTGTTCCTGTCCAGCCGGCACCAGGCGCCCGGGCACGTGGCCAGCAGTGACATATCGACCTCGTGATCCTGCCTGTGCCTGACCGATGAGCCGCGGGCCGTTGCATTCCATCGTGCAACGGCCCGGCCCGCTGGGAACGCTCAGTCGGCTACGGGGCCGGTCGGCGTGGGATTCTCCCGCTACGCGACGGCTGCGAAGTCGTTGGGGTCGAGCATGATGCCCCGTACAGCTGCGCTGGTGACACCAGGACCGATCGCGAACAGCAGGGTTTCGCTGCCAGGCCGAGGGGAAAGCTCGGCCGTTTCGAGGAGGGTGCGCAGGACAGATACGCCCCCCAAATTGCCGAATCTCCGGAGCGTCTCCCACGCTTGAGCAAGCGGGTTCAGGGGGTGGTCTGGTTCCTCCGGGAAGCCCAACACCTTTGCGAGATTCCTGAGTACGGCTGGCCCGCCGGTATGAGCGATGACTGTCTCCGGCCTCCAATCGGGGCCGGCCGTGCGCAACCAGTTCCACAGCGGCTTCTCGAGTTCGCGGACTGCCTTTTGCGCTCCGCGCTTCGACAGGAAGTGGTCGCCGTCCGACCGGGTCTTGAGCTCGTAGGTGCCCATGGAGCCGCGGACAAGGTATTGCCAGCTGCCATGTGTCTGCAGGCAGGAATTCCGGGGTGGGGGAGCGTTAGGGGTTCGCGGGCTGGAGACGATGCAGGCGGCCGCGGAGTCTCCGAAGAGGAGCCGCCACAGCAGATCGTCGAGCTCCAAGTCCTCGACCTGATAGACCGTGCTGAGCGCCTCAGGTATGACGACCAGGATCCGCATGCCCGGATAGGCATCGGCAAGTGTGCTTGCCCAGTCCAGAGTGTGTGCGCCGCCGACGCACCCGAGCTGCGTGAAAGGCATCCGCTTTATATCCGGCCGCAGATTGAGTTCGTTCTGGAAGTAGACGTCCAGTCCGGGCAAGGCATGCAGCGTGCTATTGCTGACAATGATGCAGTCGATGTCCGCGGGCCGCAGCCCAGCCCGCTCCATGGCATCCAGGCAAGCACGAACGCCAAGCCTCTTGATCACCGGAAGCGCGATAACGTTCCGGTTCTCCAGAGTGCCCGGCGTTGCCATCACATCAAGCGGGGCTACGAAGTAGCGTTCCTCGACCCCGACATCCATACCCAAAACACGTTCGAGATACGGGCTCTTCGAGGCAGACACCTTCATTTCACGGTGAATATCCAGAGTGGATACGCGGTTCTCTTTAGGGTAGAAAAACGATGGTTTGCTCACGTATGCCACGAGGGCTCCGATCTGCACGCTGCGAGTGTGGTCCCGCGTCGCCCCTGGCACGGGGGTCCTTTCTCGCGAGGTGATCGCGCCGGCCGTGTGGACACCGGTGGGTGCCCACACTCAGCTGAGGGTGTCAGGGGCCCCGGCGTGAACTGGAGGAAGATGGTGTGGACTTGTGGTGAAGGCGTTGACTATGAGACGACTCGTTCGCGGCTCTACTGGCTACCGGAGACGATGTCGAGTGCTACTCCTGGCACCGACAGCTGGCGCTGCACCCGCTGCCGGCCCCGCACGGCGGCAGCGAACATCCGATGCACGCTGAGGCACGTCAGCCAACCCTCAACGGGCCGGGAGCCCGGTCCAATTCGTGGCGTGACGTTGCCAGGGGCGGTTGTGCGGTAGCAAGCGGGAGCGTGGCTCGTCTGCCGGCGGGAACGGACGATGCCCAGGGACTGGAGACCCTACGAAGGTAGCGGCGGGTGCTGAACTGCCTGCTGGGGGCATCGCCTGGCGTAGCGCGTTGTGCAGAGATCATGAAGGCATTGTCTGCGCTCATCAGCGTCCATGGATATGGTAAATCGCACAAGAGGGCGGACAGACGCCGGTTGCCGACTCAAGAGGAGACCATTCCATCCAGACCACCCGGGCCCCGGGCGCGCCCCCTGGGCCGCCGACACCGCCCAGCATGATGCCTATCTCGTCGACCACTGGGTGGTACATCAGGCGCCGGGTTCCGTCAGGGTGCTCATTCTCGCTGGGTGTCCTGTCTCCGTGCACAGGTCCCTCGTACATGGCGAGCAGCTCCCGGTCCTCCCGTACTTCGGCTTCGATCTCGCGGAGAGTCGGGTCCCCTGGGTGGTCGGCGAGCCCCTGACGCAGGCCGGCGGTCGCAGCCAGGCCCCAGATTTGATAGTCAACCATGTGACAGCGATTGGGAGGCTGGGGCGGCAAGTCGAGCATCTTCAGCTGCCACATCGCCTTGTCGCCCCAGGGCCGGGGGGTCTGGGGCTGAGACGAGCGTGGGTGGCGGCCGTGAGGCCGACCCAGAAAGTGCCGGAGAACGTTGTCTGGCATGCCGCCGAACAGCGCGTCGGCTTCGGGGTTGAAGTCGAGGACATCGAAGCTTCGGTTGGAGATGTAGGCGGCTATGTTGCTGCTGCGGATGATGCGGTGCCAGATCGGGTCCACGGTCAAGCCTGCCTTGGGGTTGTTGGTTGATAGTGTCCGGCGGCCGAACAGGGCGATGTGCAGTTGGTCCCACTCCGCTGGGGTGAGGCGTAGGAGTCTGCTCACCTTGCGGAGATCTGTCGCCGCAGGTTGTCGGATTTGACCCAACTCCAGCCGCTTGTACCAGTCCTGACGCTCGTCAATGAAGCCTAGAAGGAGGCTCACCTCCTGCTGGGTGAGGTAGGGCGTGGATCGCCCGCGGCCCTGCATGCGATCCTCGGGCAGCCCGGCTCGCATGCGCAGTGCGCCGAGTTCGGGGAAGTCCGTCGCGACGGTGCGCATGCGGGCGCCGCTAAGGATCTTGCTGACGCGGTTCAGGTCTACGGCGTGGTTCGGCACGTCGCTCTCCTCGCTAAAACAAACCGACCCAACGGTTTGTTAGGTTTTAAATCATGTGAGAACGGGTTCTCTATAAATCGAGGAGGGCGGCATATGACAATTGGATCGCCGAGCTGCGACCGGTCGTTGGCGCCGCGGCGGAACCGAACGGGGAACTGGGGATTACGTTGTGTGACGTGCTCGACGCGCAAGAGTCGAAGCGGGGCGCCCGAAGTGTGAACGCTGCCGCCCCGACGCGCCGAGGGGCAACTGCCCGCGGGGCCCGTGCGTGGGGGGTTCGGGGGGGAAGCTCTATCGCGGAAATGGGGCTGACCTCGTGTTTCTTGCCTGGCGGGTCACTGTATCGTCGCGCCATCATGTCTCTGTCAACCACCCCGGATCGAGCGTGCGAGATGGCGAGCCGTCCGCACCAAAAGTCAAATATCGAACCAAAGGTGACGGGTAGTAACGTTCGCGCCGGTTCTTTACGGTAGAACCAGCGCCCGCCCGGCGGCTTCCCCAGTCGCGCTCACTCGCCGAGCAGAGAACTGCCGCTCGGCCACCATGAGCCGCCCCGTGCCCCACGCCTTCGTCGCGACAGGTGCGTGGCCTTCGCGTGGCGCCCCCACCTCTGCCTGATGCCGCTTCCGCGACCCCGTCGCCTTATCAACCGAGCCCCACGTTTGGGGCCCTGAGACTTAGGAGTGCTGGTCATGTGGTGGCCTCTCCGTGACCTTCACTCGGAGCGCGCCCTGCGACGCGAGTGCCGGCGCATCATGCGCGAGATGCCCATACCGGAGCCCTTCACGCTGCCCCGGCTCATCAAAAACATCGAAGAGGCTCGCAGACGCGAGATCCGGCTGGTCCAACTCGATGATCACGTTCCAGGTGACAGGGGAGCCTGCGGCCTGTGGGTACGCCACAGCACGCGCCCCCTCGACCTGGTCCTCCATGTCGCCGGAACATCCAAGTTCCACAGAAACAAGATCATTTTTCATGAGTTGTGGCACTTGTGGCTCGAGGACGGATCGGACATGGAGCGTAGCCAGTTCGACGCTCTGTTTCCCGGAATGCCGCGGCAGATGCGAGACAGGATCTTCTCCATAGGTGCCGTCATGGCTCGAAGCGGCTATGGGACATATGAGGAAGTACGAGCCGAAACCCTGGCCGACCATCTTCATGTCGCCAGTCGGCGGCAAGGCGGCATCAGTGATGACATCACCCTCAGCACGCTGCAGGAGAGCCTGTCCGGGCCGCTCCTTGGCAACTCCCCACGTACACGGAACGGTTGGCATGTTTGAGTGTGCCACGTACTTCATTCTCGGCCTGTTGGTCTTCCAAGCCGTGCGCCGAATCTCCTCAGCGGTGGAAGGCAATGCCCCTGAGCGTCATCTATCCGCCTTCTTCGCAGCCAGCGTCGGCGTCTGGATGATGCGCATCCATCCGGAATTGGCACAGCTGGCCGGCGTCAACGACCTGCCAACACTCATCCGGCACAGCCTGAGCATTGTGTGCTTGTGCCTCCTTCTGCGCTACCAGGCTGCCGTATACCTCCAGGGAGGCGACGGTGGCCAGGATTCCTCGCAGGATCGACGACTCGTCACGCAAGTCCACCGCTTGGCCACGAAGAGCTCTGCCGTCTCGATCGCCCTGATGACCGTCATCTTCATCTTCGGGCTGGACCACATCGACCGCGGCGGAAGCTTCTTGACCGACCACGCCGGCCAGCCCTGGCTGGCCGGCTACATGGGGACCTTCTACGTGTACTTCGCAGCCACCGCCGTCAGCTGCTCCTATCTGTGGGCCAGCAGCGCCCGGCGAGCACCTCATTGGCCTCTACGCTGGGGACTTCGCGTCATGTCCTTCGCGTTCGTCCTGGGAGTCGCGTACGCCATCGCCGGCATCGTGTACTTTGTGGCGATCTCATTCCACCCCAGCTACGCGCGCTTGGCCGAGGCCCAGCAGCGGACAAGCGACGAGCTCCTGTACGCCTTCTACGGGCTCTTTCTCATCGGCACCATGCTCCCGGTTGGACAGCATCTCACCCACGGCTGGCGGGCCCACAGGACACTGGCCACGCTGTACCCGCTCTGGCGCGAGCTGACTCTGGCTGTACCCGGCCACTCCGTGAGAGCCCCCAGCAACCGGCTCGCCGGCCGCCGCGGCAGCAACTGGTTGAACTGGACCCTGGACCATATGCGGCTTCAGCCTGCCGACCTTCGGCTGGAGCGCTACGTCACTGAGATCAGCGACGTCATTCGCACCCTCGGCTACTACGCACCGGACAAGCTCTACTCGCGGGCCACCGAACTCGCCAAGGAGCAAGGGCACCACGGAGACGAGGCCCGCGCCCTGGCCGGCGCGTACTGGATCCGGGCCGCTCTGACCGTGAAAGAGGGAGGACGATGCCTCCGTCGAACGCCATTGGAAACGCCTTCGCGCATCGGGGACGACTATGACGAATACGTTAGTCGGCTGCTGAACGTGTGCCGGGTCCTCGACCGCTCCACACCGGAAGCCATCAGCAGCCTGCTCCGCTCCGGCCCCGCTGAAAGTCCCGGTACCGACTGAGCAACTCACTGACCTTGAAGCGAAATTGAGGCTCCCAAGGCCAGGTCACTGCGTTTGAGGGCCTGCAAACGCCTTTGCGCAGTTCCGGAACGCCTGATACGAATTCCAATCGCGTCAACGGTGCATCGAGACAGTAGTGAGTTCCAAGCCGAGCGCCACAGGTGACTCTTCCTGGCGGCGATTGCCGGATCCGGGCGCCGATCCGGCTCGCGACGGGCCGACGCTAGGCAGAGCATCACCGTGTCGCCGGCCGGGACGCTGGCGTCGGCGACCTGTATCGGTATGCGAGCTCAGGTCATGCCGGCGCGACTTGGGCTGGCCGAGAAAGGTCCTCGGGAGCGTGAGCGTATCTAGTCGAGCTCTTCGGCGGAGATTCCGGGAAGCTCGCCTTTCTCGATGCTGTCGAGCAAGTCGTCGACCGTTTTGAGAAGAGCGCTGTTCAGTGCGGCCTCGCCACCGCGGGCAGCGAGAGTCACGCCGCGCAATCTCGCAGCCCTCTTGACAGTACTGGTGAAATCTCGAGCAATGGCTTCCTCGCCAGGGTAGAAGAAACCTGTGGGCGCGTGGTATGCCGCTGCCAGGCCATCAAGAATCTCCGTCGAGACGGGGCTATTGTCAGCGCCACCCGACCTGAGGATGCCCACCCCGGACTCTGAGATCACTACCTTGCCGGCCATCGTGTTGATGGTCCGGGCGATATCCCCGTCGGACGGCGGGTTCAATTCGCCTCCGTAGGTTTGATCAATCAGAAGTTGCATCTTCCCGGACAGCGTCCGTGGCAGGTCTTCGTCCGCGACCGTCGGCTCGGGGACGTCGTTGCCCCACGTCCTCTCCTGCGCCGCGAGGAGCACCTCGACCTCTACGCCATAGGCGTCGGCGAGGGGCTCCACGTAGTGCTCGGCCAGCTGACGCACCTTGGTCTCGGCGTTGCGTACAACGACGGACGTCCGCAGCTTCGGGAAGGTCTTCCTCAGCTCCTCCAAGGTGTCGGTCAGGGTGAGGCCGGCGTCGCACCGCAGGTCGGCCAAGTTGCGCCGGCCTGCTCTCGGGGCGAGGACATCCAGGGGAAGGTTGACGATCACCGCCATCTGCGGAAGCTTCTCCGGCGGCGGCTGCTTCGTGCGACCGCTCTCCCACTTCGCGACCGCCGGCTCCTTGACCCCCAGCTCGGCGGCCACCGCTGCCTGAGACTTGTTCGCCGCCCGGCGTGCCTTTCTGAACTCATGGCGATCGAATGTACGTTCGGGCATTGAAGTGCTCCTGGGTTGCACGGGGGGTGGTGGGGGCCACTCTAGCCACTTGATCAAATAACGAGAAGACGGTAACTTTCTTCTCATGATCGTGGGGGGCTGCCCCGTGCACGTACCCACCACGTTCACCCACGAGCGCCCGTCTCGCAAAGGAGACGGGGCCGCCGGGCTCGGCCATGAAACTGGCCTAGGAACCTGAATGGCCGGGCCCGGCTGACATCCCCCAAGGGAGACATGGATGAGTGTGGCATCACCCACAGCCCGCCCGCAGGCACACCGCCGAACTCGGCTCATCGTGCTTGGCACGGCAGTGGCATTGGGCACCGGTATTCTACTGCCCTCCAACGCGTTCGCCTATGACAAGTTCGGACCCGGATTCACGATCCCCGACTCGGCCGGTCACGCCGGTGCCAGCCACCTCGGAGCTTTCGGCAAGCCGGGCAGCCTCTTCCCGCACGCGATCACGCACGGCTACTGCGCTGACCCCACCCTCCCCGGCCCCGCCGCGGGCGGGAAGTACAGCGCCATCACACCCTTCAAGTCCTGGACCTCGAAGGCCACCGGCCAGAAGGTCTCGGACAGCGACTTCAACCGCGCGGCCTTCATCCTGTCGGACACCCGGCAGCCCACCGACGCGCAGGCAGCCGCAGTCGACGCGGTCGTCTACACCACCCTCAACCGCGGCAGCGACTACGCCCTGCCCAACGGCAAGCGCGCCCTCCAGCGCCTCTCGTACAAGAACGTCCCCGCTTCGGTGAAGAAGCTGGCCGCCACGTACATGGCGGAAGCCGAGCGGTTCGCCGGCCCGTACAAGGTCAACATCCACGCCGGGACCAAGGCCACCCGGGGCACGAAGGTGCCTGTCACCCTGGACGTCACCTCGGCCACCGGGCACAAGCTGCCCAACACCCAGCTGAACCTGAAGATCTCCGGCGCGGCCTCCGGCACAACCTCGGTCACCACCAACGCTGCCGGCACGGCCCGCACGACCATCACCACGTCGAAGGCCGGCGCCCTCAACCTTCAGGCCACCGCAGCCAAGCTGCCCAGCACCACCCTCCACGCGCAGACGCCCAGCAACGCCAACGCGCAGCGCATCGTCACCGCAGGCGGCCACTCCACCGCCACGGCCACGGCGCACCTGAAGGTCGCCGCCGGCCACGGCGGCCTGAAGGTCATCAAGACTGCCGCGGACACCCACAAGCTCATGGCCGGCGTGGAATTCGCAGTCAAGGACCGCAGTGGAAAGACGGTCGCCAAGGGCTCGACCGACGCCCACGGCGTCTGGCAGGCCAAGGATCTCGCACCCGGCACCTACACGCTGCACGAGGTTCGCGCCGCGGAGGGCTACCAGCTGGCCCCCGACCGTCGCGTGAGCGTCGGCGACCTCGTCGCCTCGACCGTCGCGGTCACTGACACCAAGATCCAGAAGAAGCCCGCGCCCCATCACGGCCCGGTGCGCCTGCCCGGCAACGTGCTGCCGCAGACCGGCGCCTGAGCGCCACCCTCACCCGCCGGGCCTACCGCCGGGAGTAGCGGCGGCGGGGCCGAACCGGTGCCCCCAGCACCTCCTGCCCCGCCGCCGTCCCGCAGCCGGACCGCTCGGCCTTCCATTCTTTGCTGGACGGATTGATGCACCATGCCCGAAAACCACCCCCAGGCCCCCGAGGCTGCCGAGTCTGACCTCCGCGGTGATGCCGCTCGCCGCTCCCGCGCACGGCGCAACGTCCTGATCGGCGCGGCTGTCGCCACCGCGGTGGCCGTCGGCCTGACCGCAGTGCGTTGGGGCCACGCCAGCACCGGACATGTCGCCGAAGCCAAGGCGACCGCGGCCGCGCAGCGCTCCACGCCGATGCAGGACCCGCTCACCACCCGCTCCCCGCAGAAGGCTGCCGCAGACCACACCGGCAAGGCGAGCGACCAGGCCCACAAGACCCTCCACAGCTGGAGCAAGAGCAATCCCGCTACCCGCGGCAACAAGCACACCGTGAGCAGCGACCCCGACGTCGGCGTCGGCGGACGCATCCACGAAGTGCTGCGGATCCCGGCCCTCGGCGCGTCCTGGGCCCAGCCAGTGTACGAAGGCGTCGGAAGCCAGCAACTGCGCGCTGGCGTGGGGCATTTCGACGGAACGGCGGAACCTGGACAGATCGGCAACTTCGGTCTGGCCGGCCACCGCAGTGGCGTCGCCGATCCGCCGTTCCGCGACGTCGATCGCCTCAAGCTTGGCTCGAGCATCAAGGTCACCGCCGCTGACCGGAAGACCTACACCTACGCCGTCACTCGGATACGCGTCGTAGAGCCCAGCAACGTCAACGTGCTGCTCCCTGTCCCCGGCAATCCCAACACCGTCCCGACCAAGGCCAAGTTGACCCTCGTGACGTGCTGGCCAGCCACCGGCCACTCCAAGCGCGTCATCGTCGAAGCCGACCTCACCTCGTCCAAGGGAGGCGTCTAGTGTCCGACGAAGCCGCCGAGACCGACGAGAGCCCGGCAGACAACAAGACCGTCATCCAGCCCGCCAGGCCCTGGCCCGTCTACAACGTCTGCCGGGCGAAAGCGGAACTGATCGCCATGGAACTGTTGACCCAGGGCGTGTCGCAGTACCGCGTTCGCATCATGACCAAGCTCAGCGTCAAGAATGTCCGGCGCTTGGCCGGAATTGTCGCCGAGGACGCCCAAAACCCGCCGGCTCCGCGTCTTGCCGGCCGCAGCCCGGTCCGCAAGACCACCGGCAGGCCAGCAAGGCTCCCCGACCGCGCGCCGGCCCGCAAGGCCACAACCCACCCGCCGGGCCGCTCCACCGCCGACCGCTCCACCTCGGGCCGCTCGCTCCCGCCCTCAGCCCAGGCACCCGCCGAGCCCGAGCAGATGACGTTCTCGCTCGACTGAGCCCTGGAGCAGGCCGGCCTCACGCAGACCCGACGCCTCATGCGGCCAAGGGTCACTTTCGCCTACCCCCATCTGGAAATCCTGTGCCCACGCTCACCCCACCTGGCTCCCAGCCGGACCGGCACACAGCCGGCCCTGTGCGGTCGGCGAACCAGTGGATCACCGAGACCGAGGGCCGTATCGCACCCAACGGCCTGTCGTGGCTCGAGGCCGTCCACTGGTTCGCCGACTACGGCCCCCACGCCGCTGACCGCTCTCACGGCCCCACGAAGGTCGGCCGGACAACGCTGCGCATCGCGCGAGCGCTCGCACACCTCAGGGAGTGCCGCCCCAGCGTCCGCGTCCTGGTCGACTGGCTTCAGATCGCCGCCCGCACCGTCAAGTACCACCTGGGCATTCTGCGGGAGGCCGGCCTGCTCACCTACCACTCCAAGGGAACACGCGTCGCAGGCATCGGCGGCCGCGCCAGCGAATTCGCCCGCACCATCCCCCCGATCTACGACGAGGCTCTCGGCCTGCGCACCCGACCGTCGGAGACCCTCATACGTTCCGTGCGCGGATTCTCCAAGGACCGAATCCCGCTCATGAAGGAGCTCCACGCGAAGGCCCGGCGCCCTCTCCCCTGGAAGCGGACAAAGGCCGCTAACCAGGCTGCCGCCACGCCGACTTCAGACACAGCTCCTTGCACCCCATTGGTGGTTACTACCTCAGCTCTTCCGACTGCAGGTGATACTCCTCTTCCCTCTGAGAGCAAGCTCGCCAGCGGGAAACCCACCTCATCCACCCGCAAGCAGAACCAGACGCCCGAACGCCGGAAGCGTTCACTCAACGCCGTTGGCCGCCGCTACCAGCTCGCCCACGAACTCATCACCCAGGTCCCCTGGCTGACCCACGCCAGCACCCCTCGCATCGCCTGGATCGTGCGCCACGTCGCGGACGCCGGGTGGACCACCGCCGAAGTCATCGCCGTCATCAGCCAGGAGAACCCCACCCGGCGCGTCCACCGCCCCTCAGGATTCCTCGCCGCCCGGCTGCGCGGCGCCGTCGACTTCTACAACACCCCTGAGCGCCGAGCTGCCATCGTCGCCTGGTGGCAGGACTCCCGCCAGGCCGAGAAGGCCCGCCACACCGAGTGGGAGGGCCAGTGGCAGGCACCCACCAGCCAGGCCGTGACACGCCAGGTCAACACCGCCCTCGCCCAACTCGGCCAGCGCGCCGAGCCCGATGGCGATGCACCGACCTACGACGTCGGTGACGACGGACTCATCGCCCTTGAACAACTGGACCCCAGCGACATCATCGACCTCCGCACCGCCGCACAGAAGGACCCGCTTATCATCCGCACCACCATCGCCAGGTGCGGCGAGCCCTACGCACGCCGCCTCTTCACAAACCGCCTGGTCGACCAGGTCAAGCGCATAGCCGGCACCGGACGCCTGGTCCTCCACACCTACGGGGGGCTGGCATGAGCACCGACGAGCCCCAGGGCGCCGACCTTGCCCGCAGTGCCCTGCTCGCCGCCAGGAAGGCCGCCGCTGAGCGCGGCGAGCGCGGCCGCGCTCAGCGCAAGCCCGCGCGCCGCCTGTCCGCACGAGGTGACGGACGTGAACCCATGCGCCTGGGCGGGGCGGTCGAACGCTTGGTCACCGAGCGCGGCTGGGAAGAGCCAGTTACCGGTGGCGCGATCAAGGAACGCTGGGAAGCCATCGTCGGCCCCCAGATCGTCCAGCGACTGCGCGCCGAGGCGTTCCACGACGACACCCGCCAGCTCGATCTCCTGCCCGAATCCCGCGCCTGGCTCGTCCAAGGGCAGCTGATCGCCACGGATCTCCTGCGCCAGATCAACGCCGCACTGGGGGAGGGCGCCGTCCGCAAGATCCACGTCCTCTCGCCGGACCACCGCCCCCGAAAGCGTCCCGAGCCCGCATCAACAGCACACCTCGACTCCGCTTCAGCCTCACCTGAGCCCCTCGCCGCGAATCACGTCCCGGACGAGTACCGCAAGGCCCGTGCAACCATGCGCGGGCATGTACGTGAGGAAGTGCCCGCGAAGGCCCGTACACGCGAAGACGCAGGCGCCGGCTTCCACCATGCCCTCGCCGCCATCCGCCCGACCGCGCCTCAAGAGCCACAGGGATCGAATGAACCGCCTCGTACGGACAAATGCAAACACCCCGGATACCGCGAAGCCCGTGACAACATCGGCGCCGCGACACCACCCCCTGCCCCCGCCCCTGCACGGCGCCCGCCACACACGCAATACCGGATGATTCTCCAAAAACTGCACGAAAGCAGGGTGCTCAGCATCCCAGCACCGTGAGGGCCACGCACCACCTCCTCCCTGCCATGAGGAGGGCCCACGCCCAGCCCAGCCCGCACGCCGCTGACGCCTGGGCAGGCTCCCGCTCCCGACCGTGCGCGAGCCGTCCAGGCCGCGCCCCCTGAGCCCGTGGCCGTTCCCGCCGTCACCGGCGAGGCGCGACCGGAAAAGTGGGCATCTCCTTCTCGCGCCGGCCCGCTGACCGCTACCGTGGCAGCATGGCGAAGGAATTCCAGGTTCAGGTGAGCGACGAGACGGCAGCCGCGTTCCAGCGGGCGGCAGAGGCCGAACACGTCGACCCCATCGCGTTCGTCGGCAGGTTCCTCGAGGCCAGCGTGCCCAGGCTTCTGTTCCTCAACGGCGCCCAGGCGGCCATCGACGAACACGGTGACGCGTTCGCCCGCCGCTTCGGGCCGCCGCCGGCCGCCGACCAGGCTGCCTGAGCAGAGACACCAGCCGTGCAACTCACGATCGACCGCGCCTGGCTCCTTGAGATCATCGAACACCAGCTACACGACAAGCCGGATCTGGCGGACTGGGGCGCCACTGCCGCAGCCGTAGCCCGACACAGGGACCAGATCCTGGACCAGCCCGTTTACCACGGGCCGCACCACCGAGCCGCAGCGCTGTTTCAAAGCCTCCTCCGCATTCCCGCTCTGGCACATTCAAACGAGATCTTCGCGCTGAGTGTGGCGCTGGGCTTCCTCAACGTCTGCGGGCTGACCGTCAAGGTCTCCACCGACACAGCCGGCGACCTTGTCGAGCAGACCCTGGCCGGCGCCGTCGACGTTCGTCAGATCGCCGGGCACTTCAAAGCGTGGACAACCTGACCGCCCAGGCGTTCACACGGTCAAAGCACTAGGAGAGTTGAGTACGCGGGCTCAGGCACACGGGCCGCTTCCGATCGAAGATGGAGACCCGTCCCCTGAACCCGCAGGAGTCTTGTGCTCAGCCGTCTCGCCTCCGCCGTCATCCCCACCCTCGGACGACTGACGATCACATCCGATCGGGAGACCGCCCCGGAGCCCGGCACCATCATCGCTGCCAACCACACGTCCCTCATCGACCCCGGCGTCGTCCTCGCCGCGCTACGCCGCAGCTGGAATGTGGAACCCGTCGTCCTCGCCGCCGCCGGCCTGTGGCGCATTCCCCTCCTCGGCCGCCTGCTGATCCGTGAGGGCCACATCCCCGTACACCGCAACACTGCCCACGCAAGTGGTGCCCTGACCTTGGCCGCGGACGCCCTCCGCGCCGGTCGTTGCGTTCTGATCTACGGTGAAGGGCGGCTGCCCCGCCGCAAGGACGCTGCCGAAGCCGAACCTGAGACCTTCCACACCGGCCTCGCACGGCTCTCACGTCTCGCCCGTGCCACAGGAGCGCCGATCGTGCCCCTCGGCCAGGCCGGCGCCCGCCGCATCAGCTCCGGGAGCCGCTCAAAGCAGATCGCTGGTGTTCTCACAGCCCCGGGCCGACGGCCGCGGATACACGTGCACCTCGGAGCCCCGATGCAGCTGCCCGCCGACGTCGCAGACGCGACCGCTGCAGCTCACCAGGCAGTCACCCGCTCCTGGCGCACCGCCGCCCAGCATCTGGGCAAGTCAGCGGGCCTGGCGGCATGACAGGCGACGGCAGTAACCACGACCTTCCGCCCGCCGCCTCACTGTGCGGAGGAGAGGCACACGGCGGACGCTGGAGGTATGAACGTCACTCCACCTTCTCCACCGAAGGCGGCATGGACCGGGGTGATCGCGTTCTCCCTGATCATCGTCCCCATCCGCCTCTACCGGGCTACTGAAGAGCGCTCGGTGCGACTCAGGGAGATCCACAAGGCCGATTCCGGGAAGCTCCAACACCGACGATTTTGCGAGAAGGACGGTTTGGAGATCCCCTACGACCAAGTGGGACGTGGATACGAGCTGGCCGACACGATCGTGCCGCTGTCGCAAGAGGAGCTGGACCGTCTTCCCCTGCCTACACGGCACCAGGTCCAGGTGCTCGGATTCGTGCCGGCCCATGAGATCGACCCGATCAGGTTCACCACGGCGTACTACGCAGGCCCAGATGGCCAGGCCGCGGGGAGGCCGTACACACTGCTCACCACCGTGCTGTCCCGCTCCGATGCCCTGGCGGTCTGCCGGGTGGCGATCCGGACCCGCGAGCGCCTGGCGGTGCTCCAACCTCGCCACGGAGTCTTGACCCTTCACCTGCTGCTCTGGCCAGACGAAGTGCGTGATCCAGGCGCACTGGCTCCGTCGACTCCCGTGACTGAACGGGAGGTGGAGCTCGCCGAACTGCTGATGAGCGAATTTACCGGAGTCGCCAGCGACGACTTGCACGACCGATACCGCGAGGCACTGGAAGCTCTGGTCGACGCCAAGGTCACGGATCGGCAGGTCGAGGCCCCAACGCAGCCACAGCCGACCAGCAACTTGCTCGCTGCGCTGGAGGAGTCCGTCCAGGCGGCGCGGAAGCCCCGCTGACCAAACCCCTACTGCCGCCAGGGAGGCCGTGGGAGCGCCAGCAGCCGAGCCGACGGGCAGTGTCTACCGTGGAGGCATGTCGTCCTGTGTACCACCGCCGCCGATCTGGGTGATCCTCCCTGATGAGGAGCAGAAAATCCGGGGACGCCTGCATGAGCGGCGCCAGACCCGATCGACGTGGTTGCACAAGGTCGGACTTCCGATGTGGTCAGCGACAGAGCACGGAGCGAAGCCAGTCGAGTACGTGGTGTGGCTGGAGACAGAACACGTGCGCCCGGTGACAGGCGTCTCGTACTCTTCTGTCCCCACGGTGCCGCTGCCCGCGCCCACCCCGCCGCCGGCGCGGTGGGGGTGGCGCGTTCAGCGGCTTCCTCACCGCACGGGCGGGATCCTGGTGCATGACCACGACTGCCCGAACGCCCCGCAGGGTGGCGAGGAGCTGGACCTCGACGACGCGTTGACTGCCCTGCGTCGCCCTGGAGCATCCGCCTGCCAGCGATGCGACGCGGCCGCCGCCTTGACGCCACTCGCATAGGGCGCGATTCGACGCTGGAGCTGACCTTCAAAGAAGGCCGGCGTCTTGGTGCTGCTCTCGTGACTTCTCTGCGCCCTTGCCAAGGATCTTTGCTGCTCAGCAGTCTGCCGGGGCTGTTGTCAGCGTGCTCCAGGGAGTGGCGAAACGCCGTCACGCCCACGGGGACCTTCTGAGTTGACCAAGCCTCCCCTCGAACGTAATATCTTAAGGGTCACACTATCGAGATGAGGAGAAACTGTGCCCCGTGCTGCCCGACCGAGCAAGCGCTCTCGCCCATCGCAACCCTCCGAGCTGGCACCCCTGGCGGCAGCACTCCATGACGGTGTGCGGCATGTGGCCGCCGAGCGTGTCCCCGAGCTTGTGGCAGAACTCTTCGCCCCCTCCCGAATCCGCCCGCTGATCATCGTGACAACCTCGCCACGCCATGGCGACAAGCCGCTGATCGACCCGGTCGAACTCGGCAAACGCCTCGTGGGTCGCGCAGACGTGTCGGTCCTGGCGGATCAGGATGCGGCCTGGGCTCTGGACGCATCCCTGCCGCAGAAGTGGCACACCTACGGCGGATATGTGCGCCTCTTCCTCGCGGACGCCAGTGAGCAGGATCCAGCCGAGCGACACCCGCTGATCTACGTCACCCCCGGGCGTGCCGCCGAAGCGATTCGGTACATCATGACCCGCGTTCACAGCATCGACTCCGTATGGGCCGCCCAGCCGTCCAACGGGCCTGACCGAGGTGCCGACGATCGGCTTGCCGAAGAGAACCGCCAACTGCGCCATCAACTCCAATCGGTCAAGGAGGGGTTGAATGCGGCGCGTCGCGACAGGCGAGAGCTCCAGGTGAAGCTCCGAGACCTCAAGGGCGCACTCCGGAGCGATCAGTCACGTTCCCTACCGCCGACGAGCTACAGCGACCCCGAGAAGCAGTTCCGCTACGAAGTCGAGCAGGTATGGCTCTGGCGATACACCGAAAACGAGCGCCAAGACTGGCCGTTGCGTCCCTACTCCTTCGGACCCGACTGGCTTGCTTCGCTCGGCGACGACCTTCCCGTCCATCGCCGCGATATCGTCGACGTCGTCACCGACGTACTCACCGGCCGAGCCGCGAGCCTGACGGGGCGGCAGGTCCGACCGCATAAGACGTACGCATCCGGCGGAGCCCCCCAGCTCGTACGAGGGGACGGAGCCACGGCCTGGAGGTGCAACATCAAGAACAACAGCCCGGCAGCACCCCGGATGACATGGTGGAAGCTCTCCGAGGGCGCAGTCGAACTCGGCCGCATCTCCCTGCACGACGACACCCGGCTCCGCTGACCGCGCTCTGTTCAGGCGGGCGCCCGACTACGTGCCCCGCGCAGCATCCAAACGGACTTTAAGGGCGATCTACTTAAACCGTATCGCTGCTTCCTTGCTGCTGGCCCCGGTAGTTCGCGAGTCTCCCGCCGCAATCCCGCAATCCCGCAATCCCGCAATCCCTCAGCACCGCTGGTCAGTCGCGCTTCGAACCGTTGGACACGGCTTTGCAAGCCGCCTCCCACTTTGGGGTGTTGACGGTGCGAAATCCCAGCTCACCGGCCGGTCGCGGATAGCCGGGGGAGTCGCAGACTTCGGTATCCACTCGCCACTGCGCTGTCCAATCACCTCGTCGCCGTGTCCCCACCTGCACGCGACGACGGAAATTATCCACAGGCTTGTACTCGTAGCGTCTTTGACGTGCGCTCCCGCCGATCAGTACACCAGCTCGCCCGGCAGAAGCACACACCACAGGCAGCCCGCCCACTCACGGAGAGGACCAACGTGACAAGCAACCGCGGCACCGCAAGCCGACCGCCACGGCCACCCCTCGCCGCGACGCACCCCGGCCTTCAACCAACTCCCTAAGCCTCCGGCCGGAGGAACACCCCCCGGTCCTTCGGCCGGACCGCGGCCGCAGCTCGGTCTCCGCTCCCCCCAGCGGATACCGACTCGGCCGGCACTGCGGGGGCGCCGCCCCTTCCCCCTCCGAGCGGCGCCCCCACGGGCCCGGACTACGCTGCGTGCTGGAGAGATGTGACCACAACTGTCGAGGCTGGCGGACACCCGGCAGGCCGCTCACCACGCCGCCGGCCCGCGGAGATCAGCGCCTTGATGGCCAGCACCTTCGCCGTGCGCGCTGCCGGATTCTGCTACCCGTTTCTCCCCTACCACCTCGACGCCCTCCAACTGCCCACCCAGACCATCGGCCGCCTACTGGCAGTCTTCGGCATCGGGTGGCTCGTCGGCTCGGTCCTCTGGGGCTGGCTGGCCGACAGGACCGGCCGCCGCGCCGCCTTGACCATAGCGATGGCCCTGGCCGCACTCACCCTACCGCTGATGGCCCAAGCCCACACGGTCACCACTCTGGCTGGGGCGACCTTCGTTGCGGGCATCGTCTACGACGCCACCCGCCCAGTCTTCTCGGCCGCCATCGCCGAGCACTACGAGGGCGACCAGGACCGTGCTGCCCTGAACGCCAAACGGAACTTCGCAGTCAACGCCGCCTCCGCCCTCGCCGGCACTGTCGGCGGTCTGCTCGCCGACGAGGTCGGCATCCCAGCACTGCTGTGGACCAACGCTGCCGCCTGCGCCGTCGCCAGCCTGACCGCGTGGCACTTCCTTAACGATCGCACCATCCTCGCCAGCAACTGCACGACGCCTCCCGCACGGCACGCCGCGCTGCACGACCAGAGCCTCTGGCTGCTTCTCCTGGCCAGCCTGGCGACGCTGACCGCGGCCGCGAGCCTCTTCTCGGGCCTCCCACTCCTCATGGCCAGGGCAGGATTGCCCGCCGCCGACTACGGCTGGACCCAGACGGCAAACGCTGCCACCGTGCTACTGCTCTCATCCCTCCTGAACCGATGGCTGAGTCGACGGGCACAACGCGGCAAGCCGATGACCGGCCTCCTTGCGGCGAGCGGACTCATCCTCGGCACCAGCATGGGCGCTGCAGCCCTGGCTACCAACGTCTTCGCATTCAGCCTTCCTGCCGCACTCGCTGTCCCCGGCGAGGTCATCGCGTTCATTGCCGCCGGCGATGTCCTGACCCGGATCTCCCCTCCGGACGCATACGGCCTATACGCCGGCATCTGGGGCGCGACCATGGCCGGGGCCGTCACTGCCGCACCCATCCTGGCCTCGTGGTCCCTCGAACACGGCGGCCCCGCTCTCGCCGCGGCAACCACCTTCAGTACGGGCGCGCTCGGAGCCTTCTTGTGCTGGCCACTGACCCACGTCATCCGCCGATCGTCCACCACCTGCGCCACCGCCCAATGAAGCCTCGGAGCCTCGATGCCCCCCGCCCCGCAGCCCCAACCGGACACGCACACCAGGTTGGGAAGAACAGCATGAGCAGGCTGACCACGACGCAGCAGACCAACCGGCCCGACCAGAGGCACCATCCGGAAAGCCCCGCAGCGCTGCACTACCTTCGGCGGATGGGCCAAGGGCTGTCGCTGCCCATCGCGGCGATGCCAGCAGCTGGGCTGCTCTTGCGCCTCGGGCAGCCGGACATGCTCGGACACGTAGCCGGCCTGCGGCAGTTCGCCGCAGTAGTCTCAGGCGCAGGTGCCGCAGTTCTGGACTACCTGCCTCTGCTGTTCGCCCTCGGACTAGCACTGGGACTCAGCCGCTCAGCCGACGCCGCCGGCCGCCTCCTCGCCAGCACCGTCTCCTACCTGATCTTGACCCGCGTCGTCCTCGTTCTCAACCCGCTGCCCCCCGGAAAGCTCGACACACCACCAGCCCGCTGGCCCTACGGCGCGCTGCTCGGCATCATCGGCCCCTTGCTGGCCTTGGCCGTCTGGAAACTGGCAGAGCGGCGCAAGCGAGGGATGCCACCCTTCGCGGTGCACGCACTGGTGGCCCTGACGGCCCTCGTCGCAGGGACCCTGCTGGGAATGGCCTACCCCGCCGTCGACCGGACGCTGACCGCGGTCTCCGAAGCAGTTGCCGACCACGCCGTACTGGGGGGAGGAGCCTTCGGATTCCTCAACCGCATCCTGCTCCCGCTCGGCCTCCATCAAGTGCCGGCAGCCATCGTTTGGTACGTCACCGGAGACTGCGGGAACGGCGTCAAGGGCGACGTTGCCTGCTACCTCACACAGCATGACCCGCACGCCGGCATCTTTATGGGGGGGTTCTTCCCCATCGCCATGTTCGCCTTGCCCGCGGCCGCCCTGGCCATCTGGCGCAGCGCTCCACCTCTCCACCGCCGCCGCGTCGCAGCCCTGATGCTGCCGGCCGCAGCGATGTCCGCACTCACCGGCATCACCGAGCCCATCGAGCTCGCCTTCGCCTACACCGCCCCCGCCCTGTACCTGGCACACGCGACGCTCACCGGCTTGAGCCTGGCCCTGGTCAACTTCCTCGGCATCCACGCCGGCTTCTTCTTCTCGGCCGGCGCGATCGACTACGTCTTCAACTACCCCCTCGCCACACGCCCGTTGCTGCTACTGCCCATCGGCATGATCTACGGCGTTCTCTACTACGGCTTGTTCCGCTTCACCATCACGCACTTCAACCTCCGCACACCCGGGCGGGCCCCCGACGACGAGCTGCTCAACCTCCCCGGAAAGGAATCAATCGCAACATGACGCCCTATCCGAAGGCTGCCTGCTACGGACGCGGGACGATCTTCCCCATCGTGGTCCTCGACGAGCAACTCGCCTGGCACCAAACCGCGCCCGACGCCGTCCCCGTACGCGATGTCGGTGGCGAAGACCTCTTGGTCCTGCGTTGGTGCGGGCCCCTCGCGGCGACAAGCTGCGTTCTCGACTCGCTGCACCAGGCAGCGACAGAGATCCAAGCAGCCTTGGCAGCGGGCACCGAACTATCCGACTACGCACCCGGACTCCCCGACGGCCTCCGACTCATAGCACTGCGCCCTTCCGCCGTCATCGGCCCCTGGCACAGCCGTCCAGGCCGCACCACCCTGCCCACATAAGCCCAACCCCGCCGAAAGGCCCCTATGAAGCAGCCACGCATTGCCGTCATCACCCCAACCGGACTACGCCCCGAACGACTCAGCTACTTGATCGACCTCTACGACAGCCTCCTCGCCCAAGACATCCACTGGGAATGGATCATCGCCCCCAACGGCCGTCAGGCCGATCCCCACACGATCCCCGCAGTCATTGCCGCAGACCCACGGGTGAGGATCTGCGCACGTCCCGCCCCGGGCGCAGCCGCAGCACGAAACACATCGCTCAACCTCGTGCGCGCACCCTACGTTTGCTACGTCGACGACGACGACGTACTGCCGCTGAACTCTCTCGCCGTGCGCTACCACCGTGCGGAAGAAACCGGACTGGGCTGGGTGGCGGGCATGTCAGCCGACCTCCATAAGAGCGGCGAAACCACGATCTGGGAATGTGCCACACCACCGGGTCTGCACGAGCCCGGCGACGTATGGACCTACTGGCCCTCGCCGCAGAGCGGCAAGCCTCCCATAGGCCACACCATGCTCCTGACCCGAACGGCTATCGCAAGGGCCTATGCAGGCCACGGCGGCCTCACCAAGGGGGAGGACTACGTCTACGTCATGAGCGTCACCGGCAACGCCGCTGGTGAACTCCTTTCTGACATCACCTACCACTACCGACACCACCCCGGGCAGTGGACGAAACAGTCGCATTACAGGGACCAAGCCGAATTCGACGCCCGGCAGTTTGCATGGAACCAAGGCCAAGCCCTCCACCAGCTTCGACGGAAACCAGCCTTGACCGGCTAGGAGGTGCCCCGTCCCAAACCGCCCTCGAACCCTCTAAGGCCACGACTCAGAGGAAGTGGCACACACGCCGCCGACACATCAAAGCCGTCGGTTCATGAATAGCAAACGATGGGAGGAGAACGATGAGCGAAACGTCAATATCCGAGGTGGGCACTGAACCAGTGTCAGCCGAAGCGCCAAAACGCCCCCGATTCCTCCTTCGCGAGATGCGATCGAGTTGCGCCACGCAACGGATCTGGAAGTGGAGTTTGCCGGCCAGCGCCGGCCGCCTCCCGGATGGCCGAACCTACAATACCTGTCCATCTGCTGGCATTTGTCGCGATTTGTGCTATGCCAGGGCAGGTACGTTCCGCTTCTCCAACGTGCTCCGTTTGCACCAGAGCAACTTGCAGTACGTACTCGACGAGCCGGAGGCATGGGAGCGGCAGATGACCGCGGAACTCACCCATCGGCGGTACCGCTCGCAAGGCAGTCGAACACACGTTCGCATCCATGACAGTGGCGATTATTTTTCGGCGGAATACCTGGATGCTTGGCTGCGCATAATCCGCAGCGCCCCAGAAGTGGTGTTCTACTCATACACCAAGGAAGTTGCATTGTTCAACGAGCGAGTCCGTGAGGATCCGCCGGGGAATTTCTTCTGGCGCTTTTCCTATGGGGGTACTCAGGATGAGCTGATCGCCCCTGGGGATCTCCATGTCGACGTATTCCCCGATGAGGAGTCGTTGGCCGAAGCTGGATACACCTCTCAGGCGCCGTCAGATCTGCGCGGCGCTTACGGCCCCGAGACGCTCGGAATACCTGCGAATAACCTGCCGGCGCAAAGGAAGCGGCAAGGCGCCCAGACCTTCCGCGCGCTCCAGCGTGCAGCGAACGAACAGCGGAGTGCGCGTAGGGCGCAGCGGCGCGGTCCAGCCCCGCGGCGGCCGAAGGCGGACTGACGCCAGCGCCTCGGACCGCGATCCACCGCGGAGTCCGAGGCGCAGTCCGCACCCTGACGGGCCGCTGTAGCGGGCAAGTATTCGTCACGGCCGCATCGCGGCACGTCGGCGAGGTACTGGCAGCGACAAAGTTGCCAATCGCGGCCGCCTCAGGGTAATATCTTAAGTGTCGCTGGATAGGTGTGTTCGAGGGGCGGGGTGCGCAGCCGAGCCTCTGCCCTCGGCGCAACCACCAGCGCATGACACGCCAGCAGGTGCCAACTCAACGGGAGTTCCATGACCACGATGCCCACCGCCCGAGACATCTTCCCCTCCGGCACCCCCGGATACCGCTGTGAGGACTACAACCGCCGCCGCAAGTCCTTCATCATCGCCACGGAACTCTTCCGTGAGCACGGTGGCCGGATCTCCGAGGGAGAGATCCAGAACATGCGCCACGTGCAGATGGACCTCGCGGCGGAGAGTGCCGGAGAGCACGTGCCCGGAGGCCCCGAGACGCGGAACATGATCCGCGAGGAGCTGCGCAGGCTCGGCGGCCTGCCGGCGAAGACAGACCAGCGTCTGCACGCCGAGGGCGGCGCCATCGCCCATCCCTCGAGCGGCCTCGACCTCGACCAGATCACCGCCCTGCTGTCCCGGGGGACCCCGGTCGTCCTGGTGCCGGTGCGGGCCGAGTAGCGGCGAAGCGGGGCGCTGGCAACAGCGCCCCGCACCCTCTCAGAATGCCCAGAGCGGTACCACGCCGACCGGCAAGCGTGCCCACTTGGACATCGTGTCCGACCAAGCGCTCCCAAGCCTGTCCGTGGTGCCATGCAGAACGCCACGAACCTAGGAGGGACTACCTGTGATCGCCGAACCCTTTGAACCGCTCGACGAGCGGCCGCAGGACATTCTCACGCGACTCCGCCAGGCCAGGCTCGTCGAACGCGCAGGCCAGCCGCTCCCAGCCCCAGCACAGGTGGCTCTGCGCAACGCGGCAATCGCGGAGAAGATCTGGATGCTGCGCCGCTGGGATCGTCACGACGACGTAGTGACGCCTCATTTCACTGAGGAGTCCGCTCTGGCTGATCTCGCCGCGTATGTGGATCTGGCCTGGAACAACGCCGCTGGCATGGATGGCGGTTCGAGCGCACCGCCTACCGACGCTCGCGAAGCCGTCCTGCTCTACTACGGCCCGGACCGCGACCTCATGGAGGATGAGGGGTACGAGCTGTACGAGACGGAGATAGCCGGACGGGACGGCACCGTCTTCGCCCCGCAGGACAGCCCCGCCCGTCCGTCGCTGATCAGCGACGCCTGCCAGCGCTGCGGTGGGACCGGCTTCCTCGCCCTGGCCACCGAGTGGGCCAACGCCCCCGCGCTCTGCACCGACTGTCACGAGGCGCTGGACACCCAGCAGGCCCGAGACGGCCACCAGTGCCTCGATGGTTGCCCGCGGCCTGCCGACCACACCGGTCTCTGCATTCCCTGAACGCCCATTTGGCACCCCGGGCGCAGATGATGCGCATTCGCCGCCACCCACCCGACCGAACACACCGAAGGCGAGGATGCTGCCCCTGAGGCAGTCGAGAAGAGATGGAACACAAGAACCTCATCGGCCACGACGGAGTCGTCCACGAGGGTCTGCTCAACGGCCACACCGGGTTCCTGGTTGACGTGACCTGCGACGCGGGTCGGTTCGCGGTCGTCCACCCGTACGAGAAGCTCGATCCGGCCCGCGTCACCGAGACCCCACTGTCCTGCCCCGCATGCGCCGCCGCGAACGCACCCGCCGCCGGACCACTACACCGCGGGCACCTGGCCCACCAGTACGCCGAGGACGTACTCGCCCTTGCAGACAGCCGCGGATACCCGCCCGCAGGGGACGACGAGGGGCTGCGGCTGGCCTTCGTAGCACTCGGGGAGAAGGTACCGCCCTCCCGACGCCTCTACCCGCTGATCAGGGAGCACCTGACCGACATGCTGACCGAACGTGCCCTGGCCGTGCCAGAAGGAGTCCCGCAGGTCCTGGTGCCCTACACGCGGTACACCGGCGGCACGGTCCAGGCTCCGGCCGGCCCCGGCGACCGCCTCATGAGCGACGGTGTGGCCAGCGGGCACTTTCCCATCGTCCGGGTCGAAGCGGTCGAGGAATCCCCGACCGGAATCATCGTCACCGTCCGCGAGAAGGGCTGGCACCCGTTCACGTGGCCCGCACACGAGCTCGGACGGTGCTTCTTCAAACTCGACCGAGCGCCACATTGCCCGCAGGCGCGGGCGAGCGATCACCAGCCTTGACGGCCGCCCGGCCCTTCGACACCAACCGCTGAAGGCCGACTCCTTCCTCCGCTGCGTCTGCCTCTGACCCGCAGATGCACACGCTGAGATAGCCCCGCACCGGACACAGTGCAACCACCTCGTCCACAGGCTCTTCACGACGCACCATTCACCGTGGGCGCCCCCTCCCGGCCGCCGACATTGAACCCGCACCCCGACCGCGGCAGGACTTGGCCCCGGTTCTCACCAGGGCTCGTCGGACGTGACTCGCGACGGCCAAGGTGTTGCGCCCTGAAGTCGGCGCGCCGGGCACGACTCTCATGCACTCACGCGTCCACGCTGCACGACTCGCAGCGGTCATCGACACGGCGCGTCCCGTCGCGGTAAGCGGGCTCACCAAACTCGGTGCCGCGCAAAGAGACCTCACAGCCCGAGCCATGTTCGAGCGGAGCGGCTACGCGCCGCGCGACGCCGGCTGAATCGCAGCCTGTCTGCGGCCACCGCCAGCGAGCGGCCGCGGCCACGCCGAAGCCCCGCGCGGCCGAACCAACACCCCTGTTTTCCAATCCTTCCTGGAGAGACTATTTCCGTCATCGCACCAGCGCAGCCCACCCCGGCGGCACCACCTCTGCCGACGTTCTGGCTAGGCATCCACCGTCCGCACTGGCTCAAGGAGAGCCGCGTGCCGATGTTCGTGTCGAACCGCCAGCTTTCCCGCGTCAAGACCTTGCCGAGAGCCCTTGGCCCATGGGCACTCGACAGCGGCGGCTTCACCGAGATCACCAAGTTCGGCGAATGGCGCACCAGCCCCCAGCAGTACGTACAGCAGATCCGCCGGTACAAGGACGAGGTCGGCCGACTGGCCTGGGCCAGTCAGCAAGATCTCATGTGCGAGGAGCAGGCGCTGCGCATGACCGGCCTCTCGATCGAGCAGCACCAGGACCTCACTGTCGCGAACCTGGTGACGCTGCGCGAGCTCGCACCCGATCTTCCGATCATCCCGGTCGTCCAGGGATGGCTCCGCCCCCACTACGCCCGATGTGTGGAGAAGTTCGCTGCGGCCGGCATCGACCTGGCCGAGGAGCCCCTCGTCGGTGTGGGCAGCATCTGCCGCCGTCCCAGCACCATGGTGTCGAGCTGGATCTTAGAAGACCTGCACTCCATGGGCTTGAGACTGCACGCCTTCGGCTACAAGCGGACCGGACTCGCCGTCTCGTGGCGTCACGTCGCATCCGCCGACAGTATGGCGTGGTCAAAGGGCGGGCGCTACGAACGCACCTGCGGCACACACAAGAGCGAGGCCAACTGCCTTCCCTACGCGTTGCGCTGGCGCGAAGACCTGCTGGGCCACCTGGCTGATGACCGGGAGGGGACGTGAACAGGATGCCGGTCGTGCCGAGCGTCGGGGAACTGTGGGAGACCGCGGCTGGCGAGCCCAGGGGCGGTGTGCCGAGGTGGTGGCACGCGTCGGAAGGCGGCTACCGCAGGGGTTGCTGGTGAGGCACTACTACTCCAGGCCCTTCCCACACGGTTCCGCTTCGGCCTGTTCGACCTCGGAGCCGGCGCCGCCTGGTTGTGCGGGGTCGTCTCGTTCGCCGATTGTGAAACGGTGCCCGGGTCACCGGCCCAGACGTGCAGGTCCATGTCCTCGACCCCGGTCGCGCTGAAGCCGATCACGAATGGTTCACCGGCCACCTCCAGCACGACGGTTCCGTCCTCGTCGCGGTCCGATCAGAGAACGCCCTGCTCGCTGAGAGCTACCACGACAGCCAGTACTGCGCGCACGTCGAGTGCGACGGCTGACCCCTCACACCGGTGAAGGACCACTTGCCCGAATCCTTCCGTTCCAGCAGCCCTGCCGAGCTCGACACCGCGAAACTCAAGATCGTCAGCATTCACATCCGCTACGCCCGGGCCCGGGTCGGCCGGTGGATCTACGACGGCAAGGTCACCTCGCCTGAGGGCGAGTCACCGTACTTCTCCTACACCGACCGCCGGGGTCGCGACATAACCACGACCCGCTTCACCCCCCTTGAACTGAAGGAGTAAGCCCTGAGCGCCATCACCATCCGCTACGGAAGAGACAGCTTCGGAGTATGCACTCGCGCCTTCGCCGTCGAGGGCGCACCCGGCGGACTCGCCGCCATCCCGACCGGCCACCTCATGCTGCTGGAGCAGGACACCCTGGGGCTGGCCGTCGGCCACTACCAGGCCGGCTACTACCAGGGCAGCAGCGACAGCGGTGAACGCAGCTTGTACCCCGTCACGGAGGCCGAGGCAGCGTCCATCGAGGCGGAGGGGGCGACGCTCTACACGGCAACTGCCGCCCCGGGCTGGCCCCACCCCTTCGCCGTCGCCGTGGAGGGTATGCGCCTGCGCGACGTGCGCGAGTTTCTGGCTCAGCACACGGACTTGCCGGACGACGCCCTCGTCGTGATCAGCCCCGCAGACCATCACTCCGAGGGCGACCACTCCCCTGCAATGCCGGGTCTCGAGGCGGGCGCGTATGTACCAGCGATGAGCGACCGTGGCAACTACGGCAAGTTCTGGCACCCGGAGTGGTCCGACGAACCCCGACCCGACAACAGCATTCCCGCCGTTCAGCTGTCCCCGTCCGCCTGAACACCGCTGCCTCACTCGGCCGTCGGCCGGGTGAGGCAGCGCGAAGTTCAAGAAGGAGGCTTCGCCATGACGCGTCTCCCGCGTGTACTCGATGACCGGGGCGGGTGGATTCATCTGGATCTCGACGGCGTGTTCTTCGCCGTGGACAGCGATTCTCGCCGGGTCTGCTGGTCCGACCTCGCAGGCCCCAGCCTGTGGGGCCTGCCGGGCATGCGCCACGAGCGCGCTTCCGGCCTACCTCGATCCGCCGCCCTGCGGGCTGCTCAACGACGGCTGGCTCGCTTTTCACGAGGACGGCGTACACCTGGAGCTCACGGCCGCCGGCCGTGAGGTGCTGGCGGAATACAACCGACGTGTCGCTGCTGAACGTGAGCTGTCTGTGACGCTGATCCGCAATCCGCTGCGTGGCGAACTGCACGACCCGTCCGAGCCGGTCCGGATCCTGCGTGTCCCGTCCGGCGACGAGGAGATCCGTCCCGGCGAGACCGTGGCGGACCCAGTCGGCCGGCCTGCCACCTACGTCGGTCCGACGATGTCCAGTTCCGATGGCGGTGTGACCTGGACGCCGGGCTTCGAGGCCCGCGTGTGGTACGCCGATCATGGCGGGTGCCTCTACCCGCCGGCGGCGATCGGTGCCGCCTACGAAGCGGAGCCGACCAGTCGGCCTCAGGGTCCTCGTCAGGGAGCGGGCCGGCGGGCGGCGCCGCGGCGTCTCCAGGAACACCCGCGCCGCCTCCGACACCCCTGGGCGCCCGTCAGACGACCGCGGCCAGGACCTGGCGGACGTGGACGTCGCTGGTCCGCTGCTTCTACCATTCCCCGTGATCTGCCGGTCGGGGCGACGGGCGGCCCGGCCGCCACGGCGTCCTTGAACCGCAGCCGCAGCACGAGGGCGTTGCTCCAGTACGTCGCTGCTCAGCCCCGGCCCCTGCGTGGCCAACGCGGTGATCAGCGCCCGGAAGTCCACCGGCCCGGGACTGTCCCGTCCTGCTGTCTGTTGTGCTGATCGGCATCGGCTGTTCATCCTGATTGAGGGCGGTGCCTTCCGCCTGTAGGGCGTGGCGTGGAGGGGCGGCGGCACCCGCCAGGATGCCGCCGCCGGCGCTGCCGGTAGCTCTACACCACAGCATAAAGGCCCCTGCCGGGCCGGGTGGGTCGGGTTGCCGCCGTGCTCCGTGCAGCTCGGTCGAGCGTATTGCGGAGAGACTCGATTTGCCCCTTCGTGGCCCCACGGCCCAGGGCCTCATTAATCTCAGCCACTGGCAGTGGCGACTCGGAGTTCCTCAGAACTTCAAGTGCCTTGTCCAGCAGAGTGCCAGGCTTCTGATCGGCCTGTGACCGCCTACCCGCAGTCTTGGCCACGGTGGTCTTCTTTGCCGCAGTCTTGGCTACGGTGGTCTTCTTTGCCGCAGCCTTAGCCGGAGCCTTCTTCTTCGCGGAAGACTTGGCAGGAAGGCTCTTGTTCGCCGCCGACTTCTTGGTAGCCGTGCTGCGCGCCCCAGTCTTCTTCCGCGGCGCCCGTTCGGCCGCTGCCCTCTCACCAGCGGGCTTCTCAGGTGCCACCACAGTGGGCTTCCCGCTGTCAGCTGGCTCACTGGCCGGCGACTCATCCCGCGGACCGGGCAAGGACGCCACTGCACCCTCGGTGCCCAGCACACCCTGATCCGGGGTGCTGTCGGGCTCTGGCTCGGTGGCGACGCTGCCCGCCTGCTCTGAAACCAGTTCCGCTACGGCGGAGGCAGTCGGCGAGATGTGCACACCCTCCTCACCAGCACTGAGAACGCCCACTCCGGTAAGAGCCCGAAGATGCCTGAGCGCCTCGCGAGCCGATTCGAGTTCTTGACTCACCGCGTGCAGATCTGACTTCAACTGCTTCTCACACTCTTCGAGTCGTGGCACCGCGCTCTCTAGATGTGCGATGGACTCACTGAGCACAGGGGCATGAGCGGTGTCGACCATGGGGAGGCTCCATTCCCATACGAAAGTAGGTGATCAGTGACCGTACGCCCTTTCCCCGCGACAGTCACCGTCTGCCCCCAGGCATGACGCTTACGAGCGGAATTTCGGCAACCCGAGCGCCTTCCAACATCGTCTCCTCAATGCCCTCTGCCGCGCACACCAACTTGGGCAGACACGCTGCTCAGTTGTGGCCGGACGCCGTAGATTGCGAGCCCACCGTGCGGAATGTGCAGGTGGCGGCGCTTCTGGCTACCGCAGTTCGCGAGTTGCTGGTCAGCATAGTTCGCGAACGATGTGCTCGTTGGGTGTCAGCGACGGTGCGAATCCGCAGCTCACCGGGGGCCAGCGCGTATAGCCGGGGAGCCGCAGGCTTCGGTGTCTGTTCGAAAACTGCGCTGTCCAATCAGATCAGTTGAGTGCACATCCCCGCCAGTCGCAACGGCTTCTGTCCACAGCCCCCTCCGCGGAACATCGCGATCTCAACTCCTCGAACAACCAGAGGGAGAATCGCGATGCCCAAGAGGGCCTCGAAGCGCCGCAGCGGCGCCGGCGCAAGCGCTCAGGCGATGGCGGACACCATCCGCTCCGCCGAGCGTCGCAGACAACACCGAACTGCGATATGGGTCTTGCCATCCGCCACGATCCCCTCGGTAGGCGCGGGATGGCTCACGGCTGCGGTCACCGACTGGTACGCCGGCGCCGCGGTCATCGCTGTTCTCGCTGCACTGGTGCTGCGCCGCATCTACCGCAGCAAGGGGAGTTCCTGGGCCACCGGTGCGGCCGGTGAGCGCCGTACTCGCCGAATCCTCATTCCACTCGTCTGGACCAGCTTCGGGCGATGGGTCGTGCTCCATGACCGTCAGATACCCCGGTCCAGAGCAAACCTCGACCACTTGATCTTCGGACAATGTGGCCCGGTTTACGTAGATACGAAAACTTGGAAATCGAGAACATCCAAGGTGCGTCTCGACGACCGTGGCCGCCTTTGGTACGGACGATACTCCCAGCAAGGCACCCTCGACACCGTCAACTGGGAAGCAGAACGAGCCGCACAGGCACTCGGCCACCCCGTGCAGCGCGTGGTCGCCGTTCACTACGCCGATATACCGCCCGGCGGACTCGTCAGCGCCGGCGTCACCATCGTGCAGGGCACCGAACTACGACGCCACCTCCGCTCCCTACCGAAGGAGCCTGGCTGGAACCGGAGCCGGATCCGCAAAACAGCCCTCCTCGCCGACCAGCAGCTGCGCCCCGCAGCCTGACCGAGAGGACCAGCCATGGCATTCACCGCCCTCCACCCCAACGTCGGACGAATAGACGCGACCCTCCCTGCCCGGGCCGACGGCCTCACCTGGGCACAGCTTCACCGAACCCGCCCGCGGGTACCCCTGACCTGCCCTGACTGCGCGTGGACGATGCACGCGCGTCTGTCACCGCGCAAACTGCGCTACTTTGCCCACGACCCCGGCCGGCCCGGGAACTGCGCATTGACCGGAGAATCGCTCGCGCACCATCTCATCAAGCTGGTGGTCGCCAGCGCGGTCCGTACCGCCGGCTGGCACGCCGAACTCGAAGTACGTGCCCCCGACGGCTCCTGGCGAGCAGACGTTCTGGCCACCTCCCCGGACGGCTCAAGCCGCACGGCATGGGAAGCCCAGCTCTCACACAGCACGCAAGAACAGCTCTGGGCCCGCACGCGCCAATACAACGATGCAGGCATCGTTGTCTGCTGGGTGACCGATCGCGACACCGCGCCGTGGATGGGGGCCCTTCCCTCAGCCCGCCTGCGTCCAGGAGACCACCACGAGCCTTGGACAGTCGATGACGGCCCCGCCGACTTCTCCTACACACATGCACGCTGGACCACCGCCCCACTCACGCTGGAGCGATTTGTGGACCAGGTCAACCGCCGAATGCTCACCTCCCAGCCGATCCTCGATCACTACGGCCTCGTCCGTCGTACCAGTGACAACCAGCAGGTGCGACGCCACCGGCTCTGGACATCGGCGGACGCCATCCGCAACCAGGACCGGCATGAAGCATCGCGCCGCGCTGAGGAAAAGCAGGCAAAGGAAAAGGAAGGGCAGCGCCATGCGCTCGAAGCCGAAATGCGTAGAAACAGAGACGCCGGCAGGGTGACGGCCCGTGCGTCTCGTGAAGCCGAAGCCGAACGCTGGCGAACCGCACAGGAAGCACAAGCGCGGCAACGAGAAGAGGAGAGGGCAGGGCGACAGCGTCAGCAGCGACTCGCTGCTGAACAACGCCGCGTCCAGCAACTCGAGAACAAGCAGCGCGGTCGGCGCTGGTGGCGCGTACTGACCGATCGCCAGCTGCACGACTTCATGAACGCTGTCGCGCACCATCTCGATCAGAGGGGCGTACGACCTCACATTCCTACTCGCGAGATGCACGACCACCCCGAACTCGGCTACGGGATCCCGGTCTTCGCCCTCGGACGCTACCCCCACCTGCACGGCATCGTCCGCCCCTGCCCGGACCTCGTCGCCGACACACCGCAGCTGAGATCCGGGACCAGGAGGATCTATGTGCGCAACGCTTCAGAGGCAGGGCACTTGGCTGATGCCGGCGTGGAAGCAGTCCGGATCCAACACTTCGACCTACCTGACCACGACCAGCCAGCACCGGCAGAGAAATGGCGCAGCCATCGAGTGACCTAGCGACCCTGACGACGTGGCTCCACCCAGCCAACGTGGGCAACCGCCGGTGCACCTCGCCCGGGCAACGGCTCCGGTCACCCCCGCAGAGCGGGAGTGACCGGAGCGACCGGTGGCTGCTTCCCGGGCGACCATCCTCAGTGAAGCAGGACGCGTAGTCAGCGCTGCGACGTCGGAAACGGCGAAGGACATCCGTCTGTTATTCCGCCCGCCAGCCAGAAGCCCCGTCTCAGGCCGCCCTGCGCAGCGCTTCGACAGGGGGCCGAAGCTCGATAACCGGCGCCAATAGCTCGTCGCTGGGTGCAGCAAGAAGATCGACGTAGCGACGCTCGCGCATTCGGTGCCGCCGGAGGGCGGAGGAGAGCGTTGCCTCACGGTGGCGGAGGCGGTCCAGCTCCTCACGCGCGGCCGCGAGCCTCGATGCGGCGGTCTGCTTCCCCGCAGCGATACGTAGAGCCTCCTGATCACGGCGCGCGAGATAGTGCAGAGCTAGTGCTCGAAGCACGGCGGAGGCGCGGCGGGCGGTCGCTGCCGGTGCAGAGGTGTGGCGGCTTGGACCAAGACGAACAAGGGCGGGCAGTGAGCCGGGGGAGGTGGCAGTGATGTTCCTTGTGCTCAAACTTCTGTGGATCCACCCTCCGCTCAACCGGACGCCGTTCACCACGGGCTCTTGGGTACAGTCGCGGAACCAGCGGGAGTCCGTCGGTCGGCCGTAGGAGATGTAGATGCCACGCGGGATCGGCTCCGAGCCGTAGATGTCGGGGCCAACGGTGAACGTACCCCTCACCCTGCCGCCTTCGACCGAGTAAACGACGCGGCCGGGAAGGGTGTTGACCTCCACTTCACGAACGCTCAACACGCCCAATGGCGAGCCGTCCCGGCCCACGAAGCTAAGCCGGACCATGTCCGGCGTGGCCGCCTGGACGGGGGGCTGGCGCCGCCGCATCAAGCCAGTCACCTGATTGATGCGGCGGCGGGCTGCTGCCCGATCTTCGCGGACGGCTTCCAGCTCGCCCTCCAGCCTCTTGATCTGGCTCCGCTCATGGGCCACGTTATTGCTGGCTGCGTATCGAGCGGCGGCCAGAAGCAAGTCGGTCTTGTTTCTGAGACGACTCCAGTGCTTCACGACGGCTACGACGATGGCTGCGGCCAGGGCGCGGGCGCCGTCGGGGATGCGACGAGTGATCCCGTTCTCGCGCAGGACCCTGGCGTCGGACGAGAGGAAGTAGCTGCCCCGGGAGACACTGCGCGGCGTGATCGAGTCGGTGAACCCGTGGATACGCGCATTGCGGATGACCGGCTCGTCGGTGCGGGGAATGTAGAAGCCGACGTTCTCGACACCGTCGCCGAACTGGACGCGTACGGTTTTGGGGGTCGTCGGCCCTCCGTAGGGGGTTTCGGGTATGACTACAAGGGACCCCCTGGCATACGGAGCACGAAACCTGTACCGGGTGCGACCGTGGTCGAGGAAGGCGACCTCAATGGTCAAGGTGCCGAAACCATGCAACGGCAACTTAGACGTCCCATCGCTGTACTTCACGGACATGGATCTCCCTTCCGGAGTGGGAGGAGCTCGAACTCTTGTGGCCAGACGGGCTCCCGCGGCTCGCCAACGTGTCCGGGGTGAGGCGCATCATCCCCATCACGCGTGTGCACTCTGTTGCGTTGCGGCGACAGAGCCGTTCGCACCCCACAGGACTCGCTACGGGGCCGCGGCCCCGGCCCGAGGGGGCGTTCGGGCCAGGGCCGGCGGGCAGCTGGAAACCACAGCCGCCTGAGCGCCTGAAGAATCTCCGAGCCCTACGTTTCGAAGATGTGGTGTGGGCAGGGACTCTGCCCAAGGAGCCAGTGTTGAGGTTTGCGCTGGCCCCTCGCATCCCGCGGCAAGGTCAGCATCGGGGGGAGTGACCCGCGCAACGACAGGTGGAGAAGGGAGACACGGAGCGAAGCATGAGAACCCTCCACTCCTCGCAAACAACGTAGACACCTAAGATATTACATAGAGGGTTGGTGTGCGTCAAGGTTGCTCGCCGGTTGACGGTTTCGCGGCGGGGTAGGGGTGGTGGCGACGAAGTGTGTGACCACTATGATTTTACATCGCGCCAGTCCGCGATAAGATTGATGTGTTGAGCAGGGCGGCCTCACGGGAGTGAGGCCATTCCTGCTGTCATGGGTGACGGAGGTATATTCCGTTGCCTGTTGGAAGTTGGCCTGAGGGGCGTGAAACTTTGCATCGCAGTAAGCCGCGCAACGCCAGGATCGCCCAGGTGCTTCCCCTTGTAGGCGCTGTCGCGTTCGTGGTGGCGGCTCTGGGGTGGCGTTCGGGCTCTGTGGTCACCTTCGTTCTCGGTGTGACGGTGACGCTCTGCGCCACCGGATGGCTGGCCTATGAAGGCTGGCGCGTCCGTAGTCGAGCGGGACGATAGCTACTTCCACCGCTTTGAGGCAGGTTGCGCAGTCGATGCTCAAACGCCTGCTGGCCGGGTGGGGGTGGACACCCTCCTCCGCGCTGCGGGGGCGCCCTTGCGCTGGTGCTCCAAGCAGCCGGCAGGCGCGACTGCGGGCATTACTTCAGGGACTACCCACTGGAACCTGTGGGCGCCTCTGGATTACGGCACGTGACAGCCCCTCTGGAAGCATTTCCTAATTCCCGATGAATCGCCATGGCGTGAGCGAAAAGGAGATAAGCATGAACCGAAGTGAACTGGTGGCCGCTCTCGCGAGCCGCGCGGAGGTGTCGCGAAAGGACGTCGACGCGGTGCTGTCGGCCTTCGCCCTCGTGGCCGGTGAGGTCGTCGCCAAGGGTGACGAGAAGATCTCCATCCCCGGCTTCCTGGGCTTTGAGCGGACCAGTCGTTCCGCCCGAACCGCGCGCAACCCGCAGACCGGTGAGCCCATCCAGATCCCGGCCGGCTACGGCGTGAAGGTCTCCGCGGGCTCCAAGCTCAAGGCGGCCGCCAAGGGCAAGTAGCCGCATTTGATGTGAGATGACGTGTTGGGGCGGCCCGAGGGCCGCCCCAACCGCGTTTTCAGGTTCAGGTCCACGTAGGTGCCTTGACTTCAAAACGTAAGGACATATCTGGTGACACCTGGTAATATCTGGTGCGACGTGGAGGTGTCATGAACGAAGCCCTCGATGCCCTCGAGCGGGAGATGACGCAACTGAGAGCCTTGGCGCGCACAGCGAATGCCAACCGGAACATCCCACTCGTAAGGGACACATGTGAGCAACTACGCCTCGCCGAGGATGCCTGGCACAAGAGACTTGGACAGCCGCCCAGCCAGAAGCCGGCCCCGACCGAGTTGCCGTCGCTCCTGACCGCCAAGGAGCAACTGCGCCGAGTTCTGCAACTGATCGGCGTCCCAGCAGTGCTGAGGACGATCCGACCCGTGAACCGCGCATTCTTTGAATCGGATCTGCCCTGGCCGCGCCTCGCCAGCCTGCGCCGGGACGAGGAGCGGAGATACACCACCGCGTCAGGCGCCCAGAGCTACATCTGCCCGGCCTTGCACGCGAAGTCCTTCACACCTGTGCGAGGCTTCTACGCACTCAGCGACTGGCCTCTCGAACAGCGCCTCCTCGCTCCGCACTCGGAGCGAAGAGACTTCCTCACCATGGCCACCCGGATCGCTTCAGACCAGCGAAGCGACACACCATCTGTCCAGGAGTTCCTGCGGCACATGGCACGTGAAATCCCAGGAGCCCTTCCAAACAGCCGCCGACCCATCGGCCCCGCACTCATCCAGCTTGCCGAGCACGAACTGCGCACGGTGGCACCGAACGACCAAGCGGAGCGGACGGTTGCTGCCCGCACAGCCCGCCAGGAACTCGCCCCGTTCCAACAGATTTTCGGAGTACGCCCGCAACCGACCTCCCACACACCGAGTTGAGCTGACCAGAAAGGAAAAGCGAAACGATGTCGGAAGTACGTCTGGGAGGCTGCGCCGGCTGCACTGGCAGCGTCCGGCCCGGCTACAACCTCGTCCGGGAAGAGCAGAGTGACGGCACATGGGCGGCCCACTGGAAACGCTGTCGCCACATGTGCACACCACAGTCGCGAGCGGAGGAGATCCGTAGGCAGGAGCTCGAACGCGAACAGCAAAACACTGCAACCGAACCCCCAGCGGCCACCCCTGTACCTGCCCGCCCTGAACCGCCACGCCACCCCGCTGCAGCCCGGCCCGTGGCCCCGTACCGCGGACGTACACCTGCCACGCCCCGCACCGCTGTCCCTTCGCGCTCCACCGGTACCTCGAAGTCGACCACTGCGGCCGCCAAGCCCAGCCGCTGGCCGGCGGTCGGCCTCGACATCACCGATGACGGCTGGACACTGGACATCGACCAGGTGCCGCCCCCCGCAGGAGGAAAGCTCAGCGACTGGTTCTCCTGGCTGGGCACCGGGCTGCCTCTCCGCGTCGAGCGCGTGCACGACGCCGGCCGGAACGGCGACGGCATCGTGTGCCTGTCGGCAGCCGCAGTGAAGAAACTCGGACTGCCAGCCGAGCTGCCCAAGACCGACAAGGCCCGCGCGCAGCTCCACAAGAAACTCCTCGCCGCGGCAGCCAGCGTCGGCATGGAACTGTCCGAAGAACTCGGCCCCACCGTCCATGTCTTCCGCCGAAAGGGCGCCGCGGGCGGCCCGAGAACCTCCCTCCGCATCGTGATCACCCCCTGGCTGGGCCAAGGCACAGAGAAGCAGAAGGTCACCAACGAGCAAGCCGCCCGCATGGCCCGCCACCCCTCCGGAGAGCCCGACGCCTTCACCCTCGCACGGCGGACCCGCGTCTTCGTGTCCGACCTCGGGATCGCACCGGGCTCAACGCCAGCAACCACCGGGATGCTGCTCCTCGACGCGGTTCGCCCCCGAGTCCAGTGGGTCAAAGACGACGAGACCGGTGAATGGGAGCCCCAGAAACGCGAAGGCGCACTCCCTTCCGGCGACACCACCATCCCCCCGGCCGCCGGCGTACGCCACCCCCTCACCCGCGCCCTGGCGGACAAAGGCGAAGGGGTGTGCCAGGAAGAGGACTACAAGTTCTGGGCCCGCTTCCCGACCGAAGCCGAGGCGGCGCTGCCGTACACCGCTGTCGTCGACACCTGTGCCTCCTACCTGTCGGTCACCGAAACTCTGAGGCTCCCCGCCGGCCCGCTGGAGTACTGCAGCAACCCTGCCTGGGATCCGAAGACCGCCGGGCTGTGGTGGGCCGACTTCACGGGCCTGGAAGTCGACGAACTGCTCCCACACCCGGCCACATTTCACGGCGAAGCCCCTCTAGGGCCGGACTGGTATGCGACGGGCACCGTCAACTACATGGTCACCGAATACGGATACGACCCATCCGGCATCACCGATGCGTACCTGTCCACCCACACCGTGCCGCTCCTCAAAGAATGGACCGGGCGGCTGCGCGCGGCCTACAAACGGGCCTACGCAGACCTGGGCCTCTACGACGGACAGGACCCGCAAGAGTTCCTTGACGCATACGCCGTCCACAAGCAAACCGGTGATGACCTGGAGAAGGCCGATGCTCTGCTCCTTGCCACCCTCTACAAGCAGGTCTACAAGGGCGGCATCGGAAAGTGGACGGACCGCGCACGTGCTATCGCAGATGACGAGGAATGGCTGGAGAAGGTCGTCGCCACCTGGCACTACCGGCCCGAACTACGCTTCATCATCGTCGCAGCGGCCCGCATCGCGGCACACCGGCGCATGCGCAAGACGCTGAAGCTCACCGGCCGAGCCCCATTCGCGGTGAATGTCGACGCCTGGTTCTACGCGACGGAAGCGCCCTCGCCTCTGGAGCTACTGGCTTTCGGTGACAACGACAAGCCTGTACCAGGAACCCTGCGCTTGGGGATCGCACCAGGGTCCGCCAAGCACGAATCGAGCATCCCCATGGGCGCTGTCATCGAGGCGATGAACAACCGCGAACACCCATCCCGCCTCACCCACGACTACGGCACAGACGGCAAGCCTGTGGAACAGGCAGCCTGACAACCAAGGAGAAGCCGCAGCCATGACCAGTGAGGACGCCCAGGGATTCGTCGCACGAGTCCGGGAGAGCTTCTTCCGCCGACAAGCTCCTGTACGAACCACCACGCAGACAGCTCACGTACTGGAGCGCAAATACGGCGGCAACCGCCAGGCGATAGCCGCCGTCTACGGAGTCACGCCGACGACCGTCGGCCGATGGCTCAAGGGCACTCGCACCCCCCGCGGCGAACACGCCGAACAACTTCGGCGAGAAGCCGCTGAAGTCCAGACAACGCAGCGCGGCCGCGAGCGGCGCGCCAGACAGGTAAAGACAAGCGAAATCGGAACCAACGCCGAGGTAAGCCGCACCACGAGCTTCGACATCCGGGGATCCAACGCTGTTCGCTCCAGCTACGTGCCCCTCCGTCTGACCGCCGACGAAGTCGCCAAGCTCATCCGCAGCGAATCAGAAAACGAGGCACGGGAGATCATCGGAACGGCGATCGCGCACTACTTCAACGGGGGTGGGGGCTACGCCGGCTTCGCTTGGAACGACTTCGACTTCGATCCGGCGGACTTCCGCTTGAAGTGACCAACCGCTCTGTACCCGGCTGGCATTGGATACCACAGCGTGTGACGCAATCCCTGTCGTACGGGGCTCGTCGCGGCATCCCAGTGGAGCTGCCGGGAGGGGGGAGTGGGACTACAGGAATTTGCCCATGCGAGCATGCCATGCCGACGGCCCGCTCCGGGGTGGGAGACGGGCCATCAGGAACGAACCGGCAGCGCGGGCGGCACGGCGGCCCGCGGGGGCGGCTAGCCGAAGTCGCTGAGCCGGTCGCGCAGGAACGGGACTCGGACCCCAGTGGGTTGTCCCGTCTGAGGGCCTTGGCGGACGAGTTCCGTCAGGAGTTCGTCGGTGCTCAGGCCCCGGCGCACGACCGACTCGCCCACCAGGCCGCCGTGGCCTTCAGCGGCTGCCGCGAACGCGGCCGGGTGGGACGCCCGGGCCTACGGCCCGGACCACGCGGTCATGCTGGAACGGGTCCATCTCGTCACGAACGACGGCCGCATCCGGCTCCGCCTCCAGAGACCAGCACGGGTGTGCACGAAGCGTCCCATCGGGCGTTCACGGCTGGACAGAGGTGCCAGCCTGGACCTGACGGACGATGCCCGCCATCTGCATCCAGCGAAAGCCGTGCCGGGCCAAGCTGATCACCATGGCTTCGCCGAGCGGTGCGATTTCAGGGTGCCGCTCGGCCAGTCCGCGGGCCTCTTCGGGCGTGAGCTCGCGGCCCAGCTGCCATTCCTGCGGCGCCCTTTGGCGCTCGGTGGCGTACCTGTCCAGCCCCTGAACGGCCCTGGCCAATTCGAGGGCCGGGATCTGGCCCTCCTCCATCGCCTTGACCGTCTCCCAGACGGTCACGTGCTGCCCCGGCTGGTGCGATTCGACGACCTTCGCGGCCAGCACGCGGATGTTGGCCAGTGCCTCGTTCACATCGAGCGTCTTCATCATCAACCTCCTATCGGTGGTGCCCGAGACCTCGGCGGGCGAGCACCAGGTAGCGAGTAGGGTAGCGACCTAGCTGCAACGGGCCCTGATAGAACTCAGATCAGCGCGAGGACCGGAGCTCGTGAGGACGGCAGTGGCCGCCACGGTCAGGTCGACGGCGACGCCGAGCGGATGGTGGTTGCCGAGCGTGATCCGCGCTAGGACGATCGTCAGCTTGGCTCGGCAGCCGTGCACCCCACCTGGAGGCTGACCACGCGCCGTGTCCGAGTGTTGGTGCTTCCGCATGTGGCCACGTTCCAGCCGGCATCGCGAAAGACCTCCTCCAACTGCGCGAAGGCCAGATTGCGGACCTCACGAACCGCGGGAACCTGGGAGCGCGTCAGGCACCTCTCACCTGACCGCCCACCCATGATCCACTCAACGGTCAGGGAGCTGCCGCTGCTCCAGACCAGTGCTCCCTGTGAGCCGTCCGACCCGAACTCGGCGTCCCAACTCCAAAGCGGACGGATCTTGTCGGGGAGGACAGCCATAGTGATTCCGGCCTCGCGCACGACGCGCAGCGCCGCTAGGACCATAGGGTCAGCGGCATCCCGCGGCAGACAACCGACGGCTGCGCCCTGGTGACTGCCGAGGGGGTGGGACCAGAGCTGCCGGACGCGCAGGGCCAAGGAGGCGAGTGTGCTTGTGCATGTGGCCGCGACGGCTGCTGCCTCCATGGCCACAACGAGGTGTTCCGACGCGTCCTCAAACCGACCGTGGGCGCGTGCGGCGACGAAGTACTGCGCGGCTCGGCGCACGAGCGGCGCGAGGGCTTCAACGGACTCCTGAGTCTTCCCAAGATCGTCCATAGCAGATCGGAAGTCCGCCTCGACCGCGTCGCGTTGGAGCCGCAGGGTGGTGCCGCCGGGGCCATATGGCACCCAGCCCTCCTTTGCGGTGCCATCCATGGCGCCGCACCAGTACTGTCGCATGGCTCGGCCGAAAGGGTCTGTGAAGTCCTCGGCGGGGCGTAGAACCCGGGCGCGACGCCCGTCGCCACAGCCTCGCACCAGGACGTCGTTGACCTTCAGGTCTTCGAAGGCGACCTGCTCAGTGTCCTCGGGGTGCTGTGATGGGCCATGGCTGGCCGTGGTGCCCGCAGCGACATGGTCAGCAGGCTGAGCCGGCGGACGGGAACTGCCAGCGGAAGTGGCTAGCCTCCCCACATCGCGGCGCAGATCCCGGGGCAGGCACACCTTGTGGAATACCCGACTCATCGACCGGTAAGTGGTGTAAGAGACGGTCACCCTGACTCGGGCGATCTTGGTGACCAGGCCACAGCGCCAATGGCCGCGGGCAAGGACCCACACGATGTCGCCCTCCGTTACCTGGCCGATCTCGGAGAGGCCGGATGGGCTACGTCGGCCGTCGATCAGTTCAACCAGTCGGGGCAGGATCTGAAGGTCTTCTGCACGCTGGTCGATCAGGCTGCGTGCTTTATGCACGAGAGCTGAGGGGCTGCCCTTCCGGGGCACTACCTTGCCGTCGATGAAGAGTCTGTAGGCCGGGTGCTCTGCTGAAGTCGATGACGCCGCGTCACCGGGGATGCGGGTGATGGTGATCTCGTGTCCTGCGTAGTGCTCCTGCTTGACAGGTTGTTTCTCAGCGTTCTGCAAGCGCCCTCCTTCGTTTATGTAACAAGGTCAACTTTACTCCTAAATTGACTCGAAGGCAAATGTTAAGGGTCGTAGCTCCTGTGTCGCGATTGACGAAGGATGAGGGGCGTGAGACGGCAAACAGTGCCGCAGAAATGGATGTGCAGGGCTGCGTCGAACCTGCATTCCCACTCCATGCGAGGCGGCGGGGCGGGATTCGGGAGCCTGCCTGCTGTCCACAGGGACGGCTCCCTACGCTCCTCAAACGCTCGGTGCAGAGGCTGGCCGGGCCACCAATGGACAAAGGAGCCTGATGACATCCATGCCAACATCCCCGTCACTGCGTCGGGCATTTGAAAGCAGCCGCGAACGCCTGCACGAAAGCTGGCCTGCCGACGCGGTGAGGAGCCTATGGCACGCGGCCCCGGGAGCTGGCGGATTCGCGATCAAGGCTATGGGCGCGGTCGCTCCTTTCGTGTTCCTCTACACGTGCCTCACCTTGACCGTCGGTTGCGTCAAGGCGGCAACCGGAAGTACCCACACTGGCTTGCTGGCCACCGTCACGACTCCGGTCGGCCACTACTTGCTGGACCACACAGGCGCGGCCGGCCTGCCACTCACTGCGGGAGCTGCCTATGCCCTCTGGCAGATTCTGGGCATGGCCTCCTTCCCGCTGGCTGTCTACCGCAGCAACGCAGCCCGTGTGGTCTGGCTTCTCTGGGGAGCGCTCACCGTCGCCATGGTCTGGGCGGGGGCACCTGCCGCGGGCCGGACAGTTGCAGCCGGTGTCACCTTGCTGGGCTTTGCAGTCTGCTCGGCTGCGGCTCTGCGCGGGCTACGCATCCGCCGGCCGGTGGCGCCCATCGGCGACTCAGTTCGCTCGGAAGGCAACCGGACAGAACTTCACCTCCACTACGCACATTCCACGCTCGGCCCGTATCGAGTGAGCCGCGACGGCATCCACCTGAACTGATCTCCAGAAGGAACGGGCCATGACGCAACGAATGATCGCTGCTTGCGACGGCGCATCGAAAGGCAACCCGGGCCCGGCTGCCTGGGCTTGGGTCACCGCAAGCTCCGACGGGTCCATCAACCGCTGGGAGGCAGGACCGCTTGGGGCTGCAACGAACAATGTGGCCGAACTGAGCGCCCTTCTGCACTTGTTGGAATCCGTCGACCCAGCGACCCCGATCGAGGTCCGGATGGACTCCCAGTATGCGATAAACGCGGCCACCGTCTGGCTGCCCGGATGGCGCCGAAGAGGTTGGACGACTTCCGCAGGATCCCCGGTGGCCAACCGTGACCTCGTGATGCGCATCGACCAGCTGCTCAGCGGCCGGGACGTCACGTTTGTCCACGTGCGAGCTCACCAAGTCGACGGCGATCCGTACAACGCCGCTGCGGACAGAGCAGCGAGTCAGGCCGCACGTGCGCAACGGCCGGCCGGCACTTCTCGAGGATCCGCCCCTCCTGTCGGAAAGGCCACTCGCTCCCGAGTCAAGGGGGCCAGCGGCCGTGGCCTTGCGAGGCGAGGGAAAACTGCAAAGAGAGATGCTCGGGGCGCTGCCGCTGGGGGCATCCGGCAGTTCTCTGCGGACCCAACAGGGACTCTACTAGACGACACTGAAAAGTTGACATGCCGCTGAAGAGGCAGTAAATTCATTCCTGTTGGAGCGGCTGTTGGCAGATCCACAGCGCCACTGGGGTTCAACAGTGGCGATGCCACGGGCCGCAATTCCGATGCGGTTGCGAACCGCAGCTTGTACTCTCGGATCGCGGGGCGGCTCCGAAGCGTGCTTCCTTCTCAAACTCTCTGGTAAAAGAATCGAGCGCGCTCACTTTCCGCCCCGCACCTGAAAGCCAGACAGCCTGCGGATCTCAGCCGAGCAGATCCGGACGCGCACCGTGCAGACGCTCCGCCCGCGCCCCAACAGCGGCGAGTTGGCTGGGACAGAGGTTCTCCGCGGCGCGCACGGCAACAACGAGAAGCCGCCTCCGCTTTTCCTCGGAACAGGCGCGAAGGCACTCCCGTCTCCGCCGCTAGCCGCGTAACAACTTCCCCCCAGCCAGCAACATGCTGTCCTGCATCACTGGGCAGAGAGGAACGGCAATGACGACCAAGACCGTCTCGGACACCACGCGCAGCCACTGCACCCTCCCCGCGGTGCTCCTGGCCCGTCGCGGCTCCGTCTACTTGCCCTCCTCAACCGGCCGGCCCACCCTGGAAACCCAGGCTGGCGTCGCACTGCTGGAGGCCGAGCTGCTGGAGCGCGGCTACTTGCTCTCGGCCGGGCTCCGCCAGGTCCTGACTGAACTGGACGCCGACACGCTCACCGCCCAGGGCCGTGCTCTGCTTGCGGACATCGACAATGCACTGGGCGCTGACCGAGACCATACTCCCCTGTTCCGAGGTTTCCCGGAGACCACCCCGAACGACACCCTCGCGTTCTACGCAGAGCGTGTCCTGACGGTGCTCCTCCAGGCACCGAATCAGCCGTGCGTCCTGTGCGGCACGGAGAACTCTGTGCAGGCCGTTTCCCCGTGCGCACACCTGATTTGCCACACTTGCTTCGACGGCACGGACTTCTCCGCGTGCCCGATCTGCCACCGCAAGCTCGACGCCGACGAGCCGTTCCTGCGCCCCCAGCGGGCGCAGCCTTCGTCCCGTGCCGGCCGTGCCCTGCCGACCCGGCTGCGAGTCCTGTCCCACGGCGGCGACTACACAGCCCGCTCGGGCGACGCCGGCCACGAGCTGGATGCTCTCCTCTCGCGCAATGGCGCGCTGAGCCCGCAGGACGCCGACGATCTGGCAGTTCTTCTGGAAACCCGCGACCAAACCGACCTGGCCTGGCTGCCCTCGGAAATACCCGGCCGCGAGATCAAGGCCATCGTGTTGTCCTGGCTCCTTGCCGACTCCACCGTCTACGAGGTGACGCTGCCGGCGCTCTCCAGCCGGCTCACCACGGCGACCGACATCCTGCGCCTGCTCGCCGTCCGCTCCGGCGGCGACGCCGGCCTGGTCGACATGCCGCGCCTGACCGCGGTGCCGCGGCCCCTTCGTCGCGCTCTCCTCTCCGTCCTTGACAACCTCTCCCCGGCCCTTGCCGCCGAGGACATGCACCGCCACCCGGTAGCTTGGAAGCGCGCTGCCGAACGACTGCACCCCTTCGAGTACGCAACCCGCTATCCCAACGCGGCGCTCATCATCGCCGCGCTGCGCGAATTCCGCCTCACCTCGGACAGCTTCTCCCAGCAACTTCGCAACACCGCACAGAACCTGCCAGCCGTCACCGCAACCACGAAGATCACCCTTCCGCTGTGGGCCTCAAAGGTGGAGACCGCGCTGGCCAACAACGACATCGCCGCGGCCGTACCCCTTCTCGCTCAGCGTCCCGGCGAACTGCTGCGCCGACTCGACCACCTGCTGCGCCTGACGCAGACGCACGAAGACGGCGCCAACGACGTCTTGTCCGCCGTGGAGAAGGCCCTTGGTCATGTATCTCCGGCCGTCCTGCTGTCGGCCCTCGGAGAGATCCGCACCCGGGCGCGCAAGGGCGCCGACCGTGTCTACTTCCCCAAGGGCGGAGCAAAGGCCCACATCGTCGACGACGAGCGACCGCCACTGTCGGCTCACCTGGTCGACCGCGCGGTCCGCATCATGACGGACGAAGTGCTGCGCCGTACGTCCCAACTCCCGCCGGTCGATACGGCGGTCATCGACGCGGCGCTCGACGGGGTGATCGCACCGTTCGCGGAGCGTTCGTTCTCCCGGGCCCTGATGACCCTGCCGCGCGGCAGCGAGCTGGCCGTGCCCGCGGGGCAGACAGTGCGCCTCTTCCTCCACTGGATGGAGAGCGACACCTCCGGCCGCACGGACCTGGACCTGTCGACCGCCCTGTTCAGCTCGGACTGGAGCCATGTCGGGACCTGCGACTGGACCAACCTGCGATATGAGCGCAATGCGGCCGTCCACTCGGGCGACCTGACGAGCGCCCCGGCGCCTCGCGGTGCCAGCGAATTCGTCGATCTCGACTTGGGCAAGCTGGCCGCCGCAGGAGTCCGGTATGTGATTGCCAGCGTCTTCTCGTACAACAACGTCGCGTTCGACGACCTCGACGAGGCATTCGCCGGACTCATGGTTCGAGACGACACCGCCGAGGACGAAGACGCTTTCGATCCGCGCCAGGTCGAACAGCGCTTCGACCTTACTGGGCGAGCCCGAGCCAGCGTGCCGATGGTCATCGACGTCGTAGGTCGCACCATGCGGTGGCTCGACGTTGTCCAGGCCGTCACCGGAACCAACCATGCCGTGCACCGCCACGCCAACACCCTGGCGACCCTCGGGGCCGGACTCACGGGGCTATTCGCCTCCGGTGCCCGCGTCAGCCTCGGCGAGCTCGCCACCTGGCAGGCGTCGGGCCGCGCGAACACCGTCGCCATCCGGCACATCGATGATTCCGTGAGTGTGTACCAGCGGCGCACGGATGAAGCCGTGGCAGCCTTCGCGGCACGAATCGGCACCCCCGAGGTCGACCGCGACACGGACGTGGACATCAACGAGGCCCAGCTGGCATACGTCCTGCGTGGAGACCTCAGCCTGCCCAGCGGTAGCGAGGCTTTCGCCCTCTACCCGGGCGCTCTGGACGCCGGCCGGGTCAACCTCCTTGCTGCTTCCGATCTCCTCAACGCCCTGGCATAGCGTCCCGTCCGTCCGGCCCACCTCACCCCACCTCTGTTCCGGTCGCGCATCGGCCGAACTCAGACTGCGCGAATCTGGCTCGCTGTGGTTGCAAAACCAGCCCCCGCAGACGGCCCAGCCCCATGCAGGCCCCCTTCTACAGCAGAGTGCTGCCGAAGGGGGCCTGAGGAGTTCCACCAACTAACCCCCAATTTTGGTCACTTCTGTCCCTCCTACTGAGATCCGGAAGGTTAGCCTGTTTCACATGTCACACCGTCGTATCGCGATCCCAGCAGCCCTGTTGGCCGCCCTCGCACTCAGCTCCTGCTCCACAAGCGGGGGAGGCAGCGCAGAACAAGGTGAAGGGGATAAACCCCTGACAAAGTCATTCAGTCAGGGGGAGATCACCCAAGCCATCCCCGCCGGTGGGGACGCCCCGGCCGGCTACCAACTCAGTGACCTGGGGAAGGGCTCGCCGGGCACCGCCGATGACTGCAGCCGAACCGAAGGCGAATCCCCACGAGGGTGGAAGAGAGGGGGCGACACCAGCTACTACTACAACGGGTCGTCCGCATCACGGATGATGGACCTCAACATCTGTCAGTTCGACACCCCCGAAAACGCGAAGAATGCCTACCAGTCATGGGCCCATCGACCGGACCTGACAAAGCAAGGCGTGAAGGAAAAGGTCGGCGAGGAATCTACCTACCTCGTCCACAACAAGACCGGGAGCGCATACGCCTACACGCGCTCGGGCAGCGTCAACATCGAAGTCAAGATTGAGGACTCCGGAGGAGATGGCACCGACTCCCACGACATGCTTGCCGCCACCCTGAAGCGCCTGCAGCAAGTACAGGCCGGCAAGCGCCCCACTGCCACCGCCGCCGATGAATCGGCAAAGGCGGAAGACCAATAGGCAGCACACGCCATAGCCGGCCTTCCATGAACGCTCCGCCTTCCGGACGGCGTCAGCTGACACCACCGTCCTCTGAAGCAGCACGGAGCTAGCCCCTCCCGCGCGGACTCGAGCGGAGTCCACGCGGGAGGGCCCGCGGCTGGATGAAACATCCCAGTGCGATGCACCCACCGTGATTCGGAGCGCAGGTTGCGGATCTCCTGATGTTGGCCCGCAGGACTGAGGGAGATCGCTCTCGCCGATCACCTGCCACGCCGGAAATGACCGCCTCGCACACCTGCGCAGGTACCGAGCGGAGCTTAGGGTGCGACCTCCAAAGACGGCTTGCAGTGCCGGCATCCGGCCTCAAGGCCACTGCTAGGCATGTCGAACTCGACCCGCGGCCGCTCGGTGCGCGGGGCGGCACCTCACCAGGCCGCACACGGACACGGGGCGAGACGTGGTCAACGCCGGGAGGTCTCCCCAGGCCGACAGGTACGCAAGCCGCTCCTCGGGATCAGGTGGCGTACGTCTATGACTCGTCTCCCGAGCGTCTGACTCATTCTGGAAAGCTGCCTGGGCGAGCTGCTGGTAGGCAGGACCCAGCAGGGCCTCGCGACCCTGGAGCGACTGCCACAAGGGGCCCTCGTCCGCAGCGCTCAAGCCGCGTCAAGGGCTGCTAGGTGTCCTTACCGCTGCTATCTGAAAATGATCCATGCCTCACAGGGCTTCGGAATTCAGTGGGCATTGTCGATGACTGAGGCTCAAACCCTGCCTGAAACAGGTTTGAAGGTTCGAGTGTTGAATTGCCGGTAGCGCGCCAGTGAAATGCCACGATCTGATCACCGGGCCCAGACAGTCTTTCCGGGGGCCTGGGGCCAGGCTCGGACTGCGCCGCGGGGCCGACGTCTGACAGTGCATCTAGAACCGCGATCTCCGTTCCACTGCGATAACCGGGGTCAGTGCCGCTGGTTGTTGCACACGAAGTCCGTGCCACACAGCACGGCGCCGATCTCGGTAACGAATAGCGGCAACCCGGCTTTCGCTGTGCATTCCTGTTCTGGGCACATCGCTGAGAACCTGCGCCAGGTGAGAGTTGCACACCCACACCGCGTGAAGTAAAATCTTAAGTGTCGCAGATTCGGGCTTGCCTTCAGTCCTGAGGCATCGAGCAGTCACGCCCTATCCACAGGGGCCCCCGCGCATGATCGCCACATGCTCATCGTGGTGACCTGCGGCGCACAGGGCTCGCCAACTAGCCCGGACTCGTGGGCCTGTCGGGCCGTCTCATGGCCTGAGGCCCGTTGCGCCCGCTATGCGCTGCGACTTCTGCCTACCCCCCGTAGCCCGGACCTTGGAGAGGAACCTAATGCTCACTCCCATAGCAGGCGCCCGACAGCAGGAACTCTTGCCCGGGCTGGAAATAGACGTTCCCTACTCCGGCGGAAAGGCCAGCACGATCGACGAGGAGTTTCTGGCCTTCGACGAGCAGCACCCCTTGATCTACCAAACGCTTGAGAGCCTCGTAGCCGAGCGCCTCGACGCCGGGGCGACGCGCATTGGCGTCAAGGCACTGTTCGAAGTGCTCCGCTGGCGTATCCCTCACCGCGTGCCCGGCCTGAACAACAACTTCACCGCCCTCTACGCCCGCAAGCTCATCGAGCGAAACCCCAACTGGGCTCACGCCTTTGAGCTTCGCCGTCGTCGTGCTCGCTGAGTCGGCGAGACGCAGAGCACGGTGGAGCCATTTTGCAACCCCATTAGGAGACTCCAGTGACACCACGAAAGGTCCGCGGTAACGGCAACCGATTCCGAGCTGTAGCGGCACAGCAGCGGCGCAGCTCCAACGCTAGCGGCACGCACCTGGGCGGCACGAAGGGGCAGCGGGACCGCCGCGGGGCACGACGTGCGGCCATCCGCTACTCGGTCCAGGCAGGATGAACAGCCAGAATGCGGGTTGAGGTCGACCCTGCGTAGCCGGATGCGACCAACAACATCCGCACAGAGCCAGGGGCTTCTGCTACCTGAGTCGGCATGCGCGGCCGTACGAGCACCACACGGAACCAGTCATCCAACTCGATCCCCGATGAGATCTGCCGCCAGAGCCTGGAGAGCACCTTGCCCGCACCAACTGACGCCCCTTTCCCGCCGCTGCCGCTCGTGCGCATGCCACGCCACCCGGTCATCGACGACCCGTTCTGGGCCTACCCATCGGCCTGCGCTGGCGGGGGAGGAGCGGCGCTGCTCCGGGTCTGGCCAACCGCTGAGGACGGTCACCTTGTGATTCTCACCGAGACCGGAATCGGCGTCACCATCACAAACGCCGCCGAGGAGATAACCGCCAAGCTCAGCCGCCACATCCCGGGGAACCTCGTGGTCCTCGAACATTGGCGAGCCGGCAATGGCGCGGATCACGACCGCCTGGCCCAGGTACGCGCCCCCAACGGCCGCAGCGCGCGTTGGCGGGCCATATGGCCGATCCCACCCGCCAACCCCCGCTACGAGGCACACCGAGACTGGATGCACGCCTACGGTCACACCCTCCTCACCGCACGGCAGAACACCTGACCTCCCAAGGCGGCGAGCTGCTGATCCGCAAGGACAAGAGACCATCATGGTCCACGTCATTCGACATCGCTGCGAGCCGCTGACGAACTGTCGAGAGGCCCACGGCCAGTGGAAACGTGACTGCCTCAGCGACCTGACCGACGGGCCTCCTGCTCTGCGTTGGCTCTCAGCGCTTCGGCCCGAGCCCGACTCCAGACTTGCACCTGCCGCTGGACGTCTCTCCGTGCTCGCTCATCGGGGTGCGCCCACTGCTTGAGCCGGCTGTCGTAAACCGCACCCAGCTGTGCTGCCCGCCGATGGATTTCCACAGCATCGTAGGGAACGGAGACCCACAGCCCGAGTGCCTTGATGTCGTCGGCCCGCGCGCTATCCGCCCTCAGCAGTTCCAGCACCTGCTGTCGCTTACTCGAGTGCACCGAAAGTACTCCAGGCTCTTGTTCCCAGCAGGCGTCGGCCCTGCGCAGTTCGACACCGAGCGGGCCCTCGCGTTCACACCGAACATAGATCCGCGAGCCACCCTCCCACGCGACGTCGACGGACAGAAGGGGATCTATGGAACGCAGGTCAGCCAAGGCGCTCTCCATCGAAACGATGACAGTTCTTGCATTGGACCGTAGACGCTACCGATGGCAAAAGCGGCGCGATTGACCGTCTCCAGCGGCTCAACCGGCCCGCCCATCTCACCAGCGACCTGGATGGCCACCGCAGTCGCACACGCTCGCCACCGCGCGCAGCTGATGTCACCTGCCCGTTGCCGCGATACAGACCATCACGACGCCCCCTCTTCAAGCGAGCCCCGGACCCCGGCCTGCTGGCGAGCCGAAAGCGCCGCGGCCATCAGAACGGCGTCGATGCCCACCCCAACGGGCTTCCGCAGCAGCTCAAGGCTGGTGGTTGTCGCCTGCCTGTCGCCGCGAAGAATCCTATCGGTCCACCGCGCGACGGCTTCGTCAAGTCCGTCAACGGGCGTTATGCGATGGACGATTCCCATCTGGAGCGCCATTTCACCGGTAATGCTCTCCCTGGTCAGCATGAGCTGGCGCACCCTCGACTGGCCAATTTCGGCGACGAGTTGGTGCATAGCACCGCCCCACGCCATGGGCAGCCGCAACGCCAGCTCTGGAAGTGAGCCGAGACTGTCCTCGCTTGCCACGCGTAGATGGCACGCCGAGGCAAGAGCGATGCCGGCTCCGATCCAACGCCCGTGTACTTGAGCGATCGTCACCATTTCGCTTGCTGAAAGCTCTGAGAAGAGTCGCGCTGCCTTCTGGCTCAACCGAACGACGCCGCTGCCGGTGGGATCTTGGCGAATCAGATCATCGAACTCGGTCAGATCACCGCCGACACAGAAGTCCGGCCCAGCTCCAGAGAGCACCAAGACACGAGGCGGATTGGGCCCGCGACGCAAGGTATCCAAGAACGCAATCATCTCGTCCATCATGCGTTCGCCGAGCGCGTTGTGTCGCCGAGGATCGCTCATTCTCATATGCGCAACTTCGCCCTCGCGCCGGAGAGCGAGCAATGGGACTGGCACGTCAACTCCTTGGACTATTCGTGGGCAATCAGTAGTTCGCTGAGCTGGCGGAAGGCGACTCGTGGCTCCCAGGTGGCAGATACGACACGAGGGAGCTGCCCTCGAGCGAGAAGTCGTTCTAGAACGACCTGGGCTTCCAGACGCGCCAGCGCAGCACCAGCGCAGTAGTGAGGACCGAGTCCGAAGGCAAGGTGGCCTCCGCGGCCGGGTCCACGTTGAATATCAAATGTCGCAGCGTCGGTGATCCACTTGGGATCGCGGCAAGCGGCGCCGACGAGAATGTAGGCCATCTCGCCGGCCTGGATCGAGTAACCGTTGAGCTCCGTATCGGTTGCAGCCACCCGGCTTACGAGGTGTACGGGCGGGTCCCATCGCAAGAGCTCCTCCACCACGCCAGGAATTGACTCGGGATGGTCTGCGAGCCACTTCGCTTGGTCCGGATGGCGGCCAAGGATCCACGGCACGTTGTTGAGTACGGTGACGGTCGTCTCGATGCCCGCGGCGGTGATGGTGGCGGCCAGGCGGCGAACGGTGGCATCTGCCTGCTCCTGATCCGACTCGATAGAGTCCCATGTGGCGAGCCATTGAGAGAGGACGTCGGTCTGCTGCAGCGCTCTGCGGTCGGCAATCAGGTGGGTGAAGAAGAGCTCCAGACGGGCAGTGGCTGCGTCGGCGACGTCCAGCTCTTGACCGCTGGGGAAGAGTTCCTGAGCGGCGGACTGGGCGTGTGTCCACTCGCGCAACCTGGCGCCGTCACGCCCAGGGATGCCAAGCCAATTCGTGATCGCCGTGACCGGAACGATCTCGGAGACCACGCTCCTCCAGTCCGCGGGACCCTTCACCAGGTGCGACTCCAGCATGTCCAATTGACGCTCTGTGGTCTCCTCGGCAACGTGCCGCAGCTTCTGCAGGGTGGCAGTGCCGAACATCTGGCCCAAGCCCCGACGTAGGCGCGTGTGCTCGGGGGCATTGGCGACGACCAAGGACTGACCAATCTCCTCGGATGCGGCTCGATTCCACCTGTTGCCGCGAGCCCGGCGCCACTGGTGGTCGGGCGTCCGCCAATCCCGGGAGCGCAGTATTTGTCGGCACGTCTCGTACCCAGTGACCACAGGACCCCAACGCGAAGGGATGACATCCCCCAAAGCGCGAATATCGTCATAGACCGGCCAAGGATCATGCTGCTTCTCACGCAGCCTGGACAGCAGAACTTCTACCGGGGTTTGCTCAGTTGCCGAGGCTTGCTCCACTTTTGCTCCTTATGTCGATGGTCAGGTGCTATCGCCCACCGAGGGCAGTCGGGGGGTCCGGCGAGATCGCTCAGATCGGATTGCCGGGACGCCCGTAGCCCGCGAGTGGGCCGGGCGACCTGCGGTTGTGAGCCCCGCCTCGCTCGCTTCCAGTGGGGGAGGCCGCGGTGTTGATCGCGGACGAAGGTGAAGTGGTCGGCATACAGCGATCCTGCGCCCAGGAGCCTGTGGACAGCTGGCGCGATTCGACGACGACATCGTGAGGTTGTTCGCGCTAAGGGATTTAGCCCCGAATTACCCATCTCCCCCAAGAGTCTCGCAGCTCGTAACAGCAAAGAGTTCGATGCATCCACGCCCCGTCGACCGCCACCAGAGTGTGACCGGACGCTGTAGTTTTCGAGCCCACGGCGCGGCACGTGCAGGTGGCACCGCTCATGTCGCCGCAGTTTGCGAACGATGTGCTCGTCGGGTGCCGACGACGGTCCGAAACCCCAGCTCACGGGGTCCGGTCGCAGATAGCCGGGGAGTCGCAGACTTCGGTGTCCATTCGCAAACTGCGCTGTCCAGTCACACAGAGGCTGAGAGCGGCGAATGAGGCTTCCCTCTTCTGATGGACTCTGTCCACAAGCGCTCCAACTCACGATCGCTTCCCCTCGCGAAGGCGAGTGCGACTGGGAGAGGAGCAACGAGGTGTGCAGGTCAATTCCAAAGGGCGGTAGGCGATGTACGTCCTCTCACCCCGCAATGCGAGCGGCAAAACGGGCCTCGTCGAAGCAACTCGCACAGAAAGTGGCCGCCGCCGGCGCAGGGCACCCAGCAGAGGACGCCTTCAGCAATGCCCAGGAATGGGCAGCACGGACCCAGGAGGCCCTTGAAGCTGGCGATGAAGCAAAAGCGCGAATGTTCGCGAACAACGCCAAACACTGCGCGACGACGACCCGCGCGCTGCTCCGGGGCAAGAAGCCGAAACACCCCTATCCGGACTCCAGCGATCCCTCGCTCCTCCACGCGCCCGTCCCAGCACCTCCGCCTGAGGAAACGCGCACGGCACGAGCTCTCGCCAGCGCCGCAGGCATTGGCGGACGCGCACGGCTCATGCCGCCCCGGCAGGACGGGGGACAGACCGCGGCATGGAACGACAAGGGTTTCGGCGCCGCGGCTACGGTCTACCCGGGCGCGGAGGACGACCCCCCGCACGCACGAGTCGTCTTCCACCGCCTCGACCGCGACCGCTACCAGGCGCTGGCGGACTCACCCTGGCCATACCGGGTGGAGAACGGACAGGTCATCTACGACCAGGTCCCCGCCGACCACGCCGAGCAGATCATCCGTGCTGCAGCTTCCCGCCGCCCCGCCAAGCCCTGGGAGCGGCACGGGCTATCAGACGGCACGAGTCGGGAGACGTTGCCTGGTGACCAGGCCGGACGCCTGTTCCCGGAGTCAGAGAAGTGGGTCTCGGGCCTCAACTCGGATCAGCGCAAGTGGGTGGAGTCCTACACAGGCTCGGCCTACAGCACGATCAACAAGCATCTGTACGAGGGACGGAGCCTGGACGAGAGCATGGGCTATGGCTCGAAGCCAATGCGTGAAGTCACCGGGCACTTGGACTCCGCGATTGCCTCTGCAGGGGTGTCACAAACACCCCATCACGTCTTCAGGGGCTTCACGCCTCCGGTTGAGGTCCGCAAAGATCAGCGGGTGGCGTCGTGGGTGCGGGAAAACTTCGCGGTCGGTTCCCGCTACCGTGACGACTCCTACATGTCCGTGTCGCATTGCCCCTCCGTCGCAGCCGGCTTCACCGACACAATGTGGTCCACCTCGGAGGGCTCAGGGTTCGCGGACTGCGGCGTGGTCTTCGAGTCAGTCACCCGTCGAGGAGCAGCAGTAGCGGACATATCAGTGTTCGAGAACGAGGAGCGTGAGCGCCTCATGCCGCGAGGCTCGGAGTGGGTGGTTGTCGGCGTCCACGAGGGCGTCAAGATCGAAGACAAGACCTGCATGCTGGTTCAAATGGCCGACGCCAAGGACGCCCACCGCTACTGATCACAGCACGCCGGGCTTGTCTGCTCGGCCTGCTGTGCGGCCCGCCAGGCGCTACCTCAACCTCGGTGGCGGACCTGGCGGTGCCTGCCGTCCTGCCGCCCGCAGGACCTGTTCCTGCATGTTCTTGCCACCGTCTCCGCTGCGTGCCGAACCCCGCCCACCGTACGCTCGCGCCCCACCCTCCATCTGCCGCTGGGCCTGGCCTCTGGGAGCCCGGCTGCCCAGACGGTGCGACCACTCATGCTCGCTGCGATCCCCTTGTTCCCCCGCACCCGCATCGCGGCGCAGCGCCGGCCCGGAGCGCGCGTGAGCCGCTCCTCGACGGGGTGCGGAAGCGCCTTGGCCATGCCTCGCCGCCCCCCCCATACGCGGACTCTCTGCGTCGGAATGCCTTCCGGTCCGCTGTATTGCCGCACACGACTCCGGAAGCAGCCTTCGCTACGTAGACTGCGAGTTCCCAGTCATCTTCGAGGCGGCGGACAACGATCATGTGGTCGCGGTCCACGCCCCCCGCGCCACTTTGCACCACGGGTACCGGCTCCGCAGTCCGGCGCGAGGCCGCGCTCATCCGGCATTGTCCGGTGTCGGCACTGCGTGTAGACCGACTGTCCTCGCCTTGGCGGGCCCGGCCGAGGGCGGGGGCGGTGCGGCGATGGGGTCGTAGGGTTGCCAGAGCGCAGGGGCGCGGTGCCCGCGATCCCAGTGCGGGGCGCCGGTGAGGGCAACGATCCGCTGCCAGGGGATGCGCAGGGCGCGGTGCCGCCCGCCTGGGCTGAAGCCCAGGCCAGCCTCTGTGACGGATTCCATCGTGCCGAACACGCTGGCCCAATGCCCGGCTGCGCCGGTTGCGCCACACAGCACATCGACGCGCAGGGCGCTCCAGCGCAGCCAGGACACTAGCCTCTCCAGCAGCTCCAATTCCTCGGGCTCGTCAGGCACCCAGCAGCCGTACCCGTCGCGCAGCGAGTCCGCGAGCCGGTGGAGCCGCTCCTCCTCGCCGGCCAGGCGCAGACCGCTGGCGGCCTGGCGGGCGCTGCGCTGCTCGGCCACGGCTGCCGCCGGGACGGTCGCCTCGCCCTCGCCATCGCCGGGCAGCAGCGGGAAGGCGGCGCGTAGTAGTTCCAGGGCCCTCTCCAGGTCCGTCGTGCCGCCCGTGACCGGCCCGCCGGCGGTGAACCGCGGCTCGTGGTACCCAGGTTGGGCGGCTTGCTCCTTCTCCAGCTTGGCCACCAGATGGGCCGGGGCACCCACGACCGCGCTGAAGGAGGGACCGGCGGTGTCCCCGCCGCTCCACGACACGTAGTCGCCGACATCGCGGTACCCGTGAGGGACCACCGGGCCCAGGACGGGAGAGGCGGCCAGGTAGGCCACCTGCGCATCTCGGGTGCCGGTCAACGGCCAGTCCCGTACCAGGAGCAGACGCGCCGCAGCATCGGCAGACTCGGCTTTGAAGTCCTTCTCCAGTCGGGTGCACATCTCCGCAACCGCGTCCCGCCACCACAACGCCAGCTCGTGATCCGCCCAGGAGGAGGGCGTCGTGTGCTCACTGCCGGTGGTACGCGGCGGTGAGGGCAGGCGGGTGACATCGACGACCCGGGCACCGGCCAGCTCCGAACCCGCCGCCGCACGGGCCAATTCGGCGGCCTGATCCGCGGACCGACCGCGTGAGCGCGCAGCTGACCACACCCCACATACCAGCGCTCCGACATCCAGCTCCGGCGGCGGCCCGTACAACCGTTCTTGCGTGCGGGAAACCTTGCCGACTGCCGCGTTCACCTCGTCCAGGGCCCGGCGCTGCGGAGAGTCAGCCGAGTGGCGCACTGCGTCCCGAGCCCCGTTATACGCCTCGACTTCCGGGCAGTCGGCGGCATACACATCAAGGAAGGCCCGGTGGTCGGCCACCAGCCGGTGCCAGGCATCGGCGAGGGTATCGGCGTCATCGGCGAGGGTGGCGTCGGCGCGGGCATGCTCCAGCCACTGCGTGACCTGCATATCGTCGCCGGGCTCGTGGCGGGCGGCGTTGCGGGCGTAGCCAAGCCAGGTCCGCGGCTCGCGGTCGGTCATCGTCCGGTCCAGGACGTCGCGGCGGTGCGCCGCGAACGCTGCCGCCCGCCACAGCGCGTCGAGGGTGGGCGGCAGGACGATGGTGCACTTCTTGCAGACCCGGTCGAAAACCTCGAACAGGGGGTAGGTGGCGGCATCGTCGGCTGGCTTGGAGTGCTGGCAGGCACCGTGGTGGTAGCGGCGAAGGTCTGAGGGCGGCACGTGGAATTTCGCTGTGCCGCGGCCGCCGGTCAGGGCGATCCGGATCTGGGCGAGGGCGGGCAGCGCGACACCCAGGCCCGCCAGGCCGCGCCGCGAAATTCCCGGAAATGTACCGCCCACCGCTCAACTCCCCCCAGACACCAGGACCGGACGGGTGCCCAGCGCGCCACAGACGCACGGCGGGGAGACGGTGTCCAGGCGGGCGGGGAAGACCCTCGACCAGGCCAGCAGCGATGCCGTCCACCGCTCGGCAAGGAGCTCGTGCACCTTCTCCTCGTCGGCTCGCCCCTGCGGGCCGACGAGGAGAGCGTCGGCAAGACCGTGGCACGCGATGTTCAACAGATCCTCCCGCTCACGGCACGACTGACCAAGCGGATTCTCGGCCGCCGCGCTCAGGCACCGGTACGACTCTGCCGCGAACTCACGCTTCACCAGGTCGCCGCAGGCACCCATCGCCTCAAGGACGTCTGCAGCCACCTCCCTCAGGTACTTCGTGGCGTACACAGCGGCCTCGCCGCCGGCATGCAGGGCCCGAGCGTCGTAGGCGAGCAGGGCACGCCGCAAAGGTTCGTCGAGAGCCAGGGCATCAGTCACGCCTGAAGCCTAGTGGCCTCAGCGGGGCGCTTGAACCGTCGCGGGCATTCAGCGAACCGGTTGCGCAATCCGAATATGACCTCCGCGATTCGCTCGAACGCCAGAGCTGTGGACCCTGGTTCGCAGTTGGCCAGCGCTCGGTCGGGAACACGGCGGTGTGCCGTGAACGCGGCTGCTCGCCACAGCGCGTCGGGGCGGCCAATAGAACCATGACGCAGTTCGTGCCCACCCGATCGAGCAACCCTCCAGCCGCGGCCTCTCCGGCGGGTTTGGGGCGCCGCCGGGCGGCGGCGCACCCTGTCCGGGTGCCCTTGGCCAGACAGGCGCTCAGTGATCGCGCTCCACGCTGCAGGGCCCGGTCGTCTCGTGCATCAGCGCCGGTCCTTAGCGCCCCATCGACCTGGCGTATTCGCTCTGGCGCGATCCTGTGATTACTGTGTCGCCGCGAAGCCCATGTGGGCTCGCTGAAGGGACCAAACCCGCGATCGGCGCACATCCCCCACGGACGAGCACGGAGCCCGATGGTTATGCGAGCACCCCGGTGACGCTGGGGACAGACCGCGAGGGCGACGGCTCGATAGGGCACCGCCTTGCCGAGTGGCGAGCGCGCCGCGGGATCGCGGTGGCTGAACTCGCGCGGTGCCCCGGGCTCACCGAGCAACTGATCGTCGACCTCGAGGACGGACGAGACTGGGTCGACCAACATCACATTCTGTGCTCGCTGGCGTCCGGCCTGCGCCTCGATCCTCTCGACCTGACTGGACAGCCGTACGCGCCGTGCGGCCCGCAGCATGCCGCCGTACGTGCCGCCGCCTGGCAACTGCGTCGCCACGTGTTCCACTCCAGCCCCGGCAGGCCAGTGGACCCCTGTCAGGCTCAAGTCCAACTGCGGTCCGGAGTTGAGGAAGCCCGAGACGCTCAAGCGGCAGGCGATGAGCACGTGCTCGCGCTCCAAATCCCCCCGCTTCTGGAGCTCGCCGACCAGTTGGCAGCCGCCAGCGGAGATCATCAGGAGACCGTGACAGCGCGGCATCTCGCCTACGTGGCCGCGGCCGGTCTGCTGCGCCGCCTGGGCTACCGGGACCTGGCGTGGAGCCTGCTCCAGCGAACCCGCCTGACCGACATCGGTGACCAGGCCGCAGAGGCCGAGGAGGTGCGACTGCTGACGAGCATGGGGATGCCCGGCGCCGCCGGCGATCGCGCTGAGCAGCACGCAGCCACGGTGCGGTCCGTCGGGCTGCTGTGCGCGGCCGCATTCGCCCACGCCGCAGCAGGCCAGCGGCAACACGCAGAGCAGCTGCTCGAGGAGGCTGCTGGCCGCGTCACCATCGAGGCTGAGGCAGCTGAAGTGACGGTGGCCAGGGCGGGCAGCGCGATGCAGTTCGGCGACTGGGACCAGGTCCTGGAACTGGAGGCGGCTGCTGCCTCGATGCCGTCGGCCCGGCGAGCCGACCTGCTGCTACTCGTGGCGAGCATCTGGGCCAGACGCGGGGAGATCGGCCCAGCGATCCAGCGACTGGCCGCCGCCGAGGAATCAGCTGCGCTGTACGTCAGGCTGGACCCGCTGGCCCGTGAACTTCTCTGTGCCCTCCGGGCTCGCGCCCGGGATGCGGCTGGTGTCCGGGTGCTTGCACGGATGGCGGGCAGTCTCGGGATGAAGTGACCCGGGTCCCTTCGAGGAATGCCCGTCTGCCCGTCCGTACCGAGCCGATCCGGTCTAGCCTGTTGACCTTCTGCATGTGGGGCGGGCGTTGATGGATGAGCAGCAGTCACACCGGGCCAAGACGATCGGGGCTGGCCTGCGCACGCTGCGGCACCAGCGCGCGGTGAGCCTGAAGAGCCTGGCGCAGCAGACCGGAATCTCCCAGGGCTACCTGAGCATGATCGAGAACGGCAAGCGGCTGCTCGACAGCACGATGTTCATCAACGCGATCGCCGACGTCTTGCGTATCTCTCCCGCCGAACTGACCGGCCAGCCGGTCGCGCCGATGGATCCGAGCACCGGAGGCGCGCACGCCATGATCCCCGCGCTCAGGATCGCCCTCATGGGGCTGCCGGCCCCGACGTCGTCCGGGGAGCGGCTCCCGGCGGCTCGGCTCCAGCTCCTGACGGCCCGGGTCGCGCGGGCCAACAACCTCTACCACGCCTCCGAGTACGGCACGCTCGCCACCGAACTACCCGCGCTGCTGTCGGATTTACGAGCCGCGGCCGACGCCCGGCAGGGGGCCACGCGCGGCGCCGGATGCTGCGGTTGCTGGCCGGCACCTACCATCCGGCGTGCGTGCTGCTGCTGAAGTACCTGGGGTACCCCGACCTGGCCTACGTCGCGGTCACGCGCGCCGCCGAGGTGATTGCCGAGCTGGAGGACTCGCAGTACTCGGCCCTGTCGGACTTCTTCACCGCGCACGTGCTGCTGGCGGCCGGCAGCCCGGAGCAGGCCCTCGCGCACACGGCGACCGCCATTTCGGTGCTGGAGCGTCAACGCGGGGGCGCACGCGCCCTACATGCGCTACTGGGCGAGCTCCACCTGATCTCGGCCACTGCCATCGCCCGCGACAAGGCCCGCGCGGGCGAGGTGCGACGCCTCGATGTCGAGACCCACCTCACCGAGGCCAAGCGGCTCGCCCAGTTCACCGGCGAGACCTGGGACTGGCACTTGAATTTCGGGCTCACCAACGTCGGCATCCACCGTGTCAGCCTCAACGCCGCCCTGGGCCGGCACAGCGCTGCCGTGCATGCCGGGGACGCGCTGAACCCCGAGATGATCACTGCCCCGGGCCGCCGCATGGCCTACCACGCCGACCTGGGCAAGGCCCTGGCGCACCTTCGCGGCCGGGAGCCGGACGCCACCCGCGAACTGCTGCTGGCTGAGAGGGTTGCACCACAGCGTCTACGGGCGGACCCGCTCGCGCGGGAATGTGTCACCTACCGCCTGGGCCGACCGATGCCCTCCCACACCCGTCGTGACCTGCGCGGTCTGTCTCACCGGATCGGCGTGCCGACCTGACCCGCACCGGCCAACCGCGACGAGAGATGCGCAGGGAGCCGAGGGTTCACCGTGGTGAACCCTAAACGTGATCACCTCGCTACGGTTAGTGTCTGCTCTTGATGGGGCTGGAGATGTGCGGGCGGCCTTCCCGTGCCCGGCAACTCCCGGTCTCCTTAAGGGCCCGTGATGGCTGTGCGGCGCTTCCGGTCCGCGCGCACGCCCGGACGACCGACCGGGGAACGAGGGACTTCCATGCCCGAGCACGCTCCCGGGACTGAGGTGCGGGTGACCGATCTGCGAAGACGGATCGGTGACTTATCCCTGCGACTGCGCACTTCCGGAACCCAGATCAAGCCGGCCGAGCCGCGGTTCACCGACTACGACAAGATCCGGCTACCCGGCGGCGAGCTGGTGGGCCGCAAGAAGGTCATCGTCATGTCGGGCGGGTGCAGCGTGCCGACGTGCACGATGTGCCCCTTCACCAACTACAACAACTACGGCCTCGACGACGGCTCCTCGAGCGAGAGCCTGCTGGACCAGGTGCGGCGCACGCTGACCCGGACGGAGGGCGAGCCCGCGTACGAGGTCCTCTCCCTCTACAACGACGGGAGCTTCTTCGCGCCGAAGGAGATCCCCCGCGACGTTCAGGTGGAGATCGCCCGCCTGGTCGCGGCGGCCGGGGTCAGGCACCTCGTGGTCGAGTCGCTGCCGCAGTTCGTGACCGAGCCGGTGCTGGCACCGTTTGTGGAGGCGCTCGGCGGGGTGCGGCTGGAGATCGGGATCGGCCTGCAGTCCGCCGACGAGCTGGTGCGCGAGACGCTGGTGAACACCCGCATCTCCCAGAAGTCCTTCGAGCGGGCCCTGTCGGTGATGGCCGGCCTCGGGGTCGACCCGAAGATCTACCTGATGATCAAGCCGCCGTTCCTGAGCGAGGGCGAGGCGGTGACCGACGTCGTGAAGTCGGTGGACTACCTGACCGGGCTCGGCGTGCGCGGGATGACGCTGTGCCCCACGCGGGTCTCGCGCCACACGGTGGCCTGGGAGCTGTGGCAGGCCGGCCAGTACACGCCGCCGAACCTGTGGACGGTGGTGGAGGCGGTGCGTCTGGTCCACGAGCGGCTCGCGGTGCGTGTGGCGTGCGTGAACCTGCGCGGCAGCGACTTCGAGTCGGTCTTCCCCGACGCGTGCCCGGCCTGCGCCGACACGGTGGTCGACGCGCTGATGCGGTTCGGGGAGAGCGGCGATGCCGGCGACCTGCCCGCGGACTGCTCCTGCCGGCCGCCGCTGAAGGTGACCGCCCTCGACCACGCCGCCATCACGGCTCGCGCGGGGCGGCAGCTCAACGCCTTGGAGCGCGCCGGTGTCTGACCAGCACGCCGCACTTACCCCCGCGGCCGTACTCCCGCGGCATCCGGCGGACGGCTTCGCCGCCGATCCGCTCGGCGTGCTGGACGAGGGGCATCGCCGGCATGGTCCGGTCTTCCGCATGCCCGTCGACGGCGTGGACACCGTGCTGGTCGGCACCTGGGCGGGGCTAGGCGAGCTGTTCGCGGCCGAGCGCGGCCGCCTGGACGTGCTCAACACCCCGCTGGTCCACGACCTGTTCGGTCGCGCCCTGTTCAACCTCACCGCGGACGGCCACGGCGAGGCTCGCCGCCGACTGCGCCCGGCGCTGTCCGGCCGGGCGCTGCCCGGCTACGTGCCGTCCCTGCTGGACGTGGTCGGCCCGGCCACCGACCGGTGGGCACGGCACGGCACCGAGGATCTGCACGGGCAGGTGCGCGAGCTCACCAGTGCGATGAGCGCCCGTGTGCTGCTCGGCATCACCCCCGGGGAGGTGGACGCGGCACAGTTCGCCGCCGCCTTCGAGGAGTTCGTCGCGGCGACCGGTGCGCCGCCGGGCCCGGCCCGGTACGCGGACCGCCGGTACTGGGCCGGCCGGTCGGCCCGCCGGGGCCTGCACGCCCTGTTCGCCCGACGGGCCGCCCAGACCGCCGGGGACGCGACGGGCGGGTCGGCGCTTGCCGGCTTGGTGGCGGCGTTCGCGGGCGCCCCGGCCGAGGCGGGGCCGCTGGAGGACCATCTGCTGGCGCTGCTGATCGCTGCGCGGGAGACGACGGCGAGCCTGCTCACCTGGTGCCTGGTGGAGCTGGCCGGCAACCGCGAGCACGCCGAGCTCGCGGCGGCCGAGGCCCGCACGACTGCGGCTGATCCGGACCGGCTTGTGGCGCGCGACGGGCTGCCGGTGCTCCGGTCGGTGCGCGCCGAGAGCCTGCGCCTGCACGCGCCGAACCTGCTGTCGATGCGGGAGGCGGTCTGCCCTCTCACGCTGGCTGGCCACCGGATCGAGGAGGGCACACGGGTGGCCTACTCCCCGTCGGCCGGGCACTTCGATCCCGAGGCATTCCCGCGTCCCCGGCAGTTCCGGCCGGGCCGGTTCCTGGCCGGGCAGGCCAGCGCCTCGCGGCTGTGGGCGTTCGGCGGGGGCGCGCACGCGTGCCTGGGCCGGCCGCTCGCCGAGCTGATGGCCCTGGCCGTCATGGCCGCCACCCTGCAGCGGGGACTTCCGCGTCTGCCCGCCGGCCCCCCGGCCCGAATCAGCTTCCGCCCCGCCAAGGCCCCCACCGACCCCCTGCCGTTCGCCCTGGAGTCCGCTTCATGACCCGCACCCCGCCCGACGCCCTCGCCGCCCTCAGCCAGGCGGCCGCTCACCACGCGGCCGGCCGCCACCAGCTGCACCTGGTGCCCAGCGAGAACCGGCTGTCGCTCGCCGCCCGCCTCCCGCACCTGATGGACGCCGCCGTCCGCTACGCCTTCCCCGGGCCGAAGGACGGGAGCGAGAACTGGGCGTGGCCGGGCCGCCAGGACCTCATCGACGTCGAGCAGGCCGCGGCCGCACGGCTCGGCGCCCAGCTGGGCGCCGAGTTCCTGAACCTCAAGCCCGTCTCCGGGGTGTCCGCATTGACCGTGGCGCTCTCGGCGCTGGCGAAACCGGGGACCAAGGCATTCAACCTGGCGGAGCGCGACGGTGGGCACGGCTCGACCCGCTTCATCGGTACCCGCCTGGGCCTGCAGATGAAGGACCTCCCCGTCGACCCGGCGACCTGCACCCTCGACCTCGACGCCGTCGACCGTGCGCTCGGCACCGGGCCGCGGCCGGAGCTGGTGTACCTGGACGCGTTCATGTGCCTGTTCCCCGTGGACCTGTCGGGCCTGCGGGAGATCGTCGGACCCGAGACGGTGATCCACTACGACGCCTCGCATACCCTGGGCCTGATCGCCGGCGGCGCCTGGCAACAGCCGCTCGTCGAGGGCGCCGACAGCCTTGGCGGCTCCACCCACAAGACCTACCCCGGCCCGCACAAGGGCCTGCTGGCCACCAACGACGCTGGCCTCGCGGCCCGGCTGGACGAGCACGCCTCGCACTTCGTCTCCCACCAGCACCCGGCCGACGTCGTCGCCCTGGCCGTGGCCGCCGCCGAGATGGACGACCGCGGCCCCGCGTACGCGCATGCCACCGTCGCGAACGCCCGTCGGCTGGGCGCGGCGCTGGCCGGGCGCGGGTTCACGGTGTCCGGGGAGAGGGCCGGGTTCACCGACTGCCACCAGCTGTGGATCGACATCGCGCCGCTCATGGACGCCGAGCAGGCGTCCCGTCGCCTGTTCGAGGCCGGGATCGTCGTCAACGCGATCCCGCTGCCGCACATCACTGCGCCGGCCGGGCTGCGCCTGGGAGTGCAGGAGGTCACCTGGGCCGGGATGCGCGAGGACGGCATCGACGAGCTGGCCGAGGTGTTCACCGCAGTGCTGCGCGACGGCCAGGACCCGGCCATCGCCGCGGCACGCACTCAAGCCCTGGCCGAGGCGCTGGCGTCGGAGGCCGGGCCGGAGGAGCAGGTGCTGCGCGTCGCACTCGCCGCGGCCGGGATCGGCGGTGCCGCGTGATCCCCGATCAGATCCCGGCCAAGGGTGCCTTCCTCGGGCCCGTCCACACCATCGAGACGTTCGAGATCCGGCCGGACTGCCGGCACTTCGCTGGGGGGATGCCGTGCCGGTTCTGGCGGCCGTGCCACCGCTGCCCGCACCACGACCCGGTCGATCACCGGGTGCTGATCGTGATGCTGGGCCTGCTGGGCGACATGCTCATCGCCTCCCCGCTGCCCAGGCGGATCCGCGACGAGCACCCGCACGCGCACGTCGCCTGGCTCGTCGACGAGGCGAATGCGCCGATCCTGCGGATGAATCCCTACGTGGACGAGGTCCTCGTCCACGACTGGGAGGCCGCCGCCCAGCTGCCCTCGCGCCGCTTCGACGCGGTGTACTCCTTCGAGCGGACCCCGTCGGCGGCGGCCCTGGTCGACCGGCTCGACGCCGGTCACAAGGCCGGGCTTGCCTTCGGCGGCCCCCACCACGGCCTGTACGCGATGGGCGAGGCCGCGCAGCAGTTCTTCCGGCAGAACACCTGGAACGACTACCGCACCCTCACCAACGAACAGACCTGGACGGAGCTGTACTTCGCCGTCGCCGGGTACACCTACGCCGGCGAGCCGTACGTCCTGAAGGTGCCGCAGGAGGCCCAGCGGCGGGCGGCCGGGCTGCTCGGGCAGCGCACTGGCCCGCGGGTGTGCCTGAACCTCGGCGGGTCGCTGGTCACGAAACTGTGGCCCCAGCGGCACTGGGTCGACCTCTCCGACGGCCTCCTGGAGCACGGGGCGCAGCTGGCGGTCCTGGGAGGCCCGACCGACCGGGCCGCCTGCGAGGCGCTGGTGCGGCACCTGCGGATGCGCGGCGCCGACGAGACGCGGGTGGCGTACGCGCCGCTCACCCTGGAAGAAGCCTCCGCGCTGCCGGGCCTCGTCGACGCCGTCGTGACCGGCGACAGCTTCGGCTTCCACCTCGCGCTCGCCCACGACCGGCCCACCGTGCTGCTGCTCGGGCCGTCCAACGGCGCCGAGGTCATCCCCAAGCACGCCCCGAACGTCACCGCGCTGCGCTCGACGCTGGCGTGCTCGCCGTGCGCCCACCAGGCCGCCTGCGGCGGCGTCGGCGGCTGCATGGACACCATCGACCCGCTGGCCGTCCTCAAGGCGACCCTCGACCACCTGACCTGACCACCCCACACCGCCCGGCCGCCGCCGCGGCGTCGGGGCCAGAACCCGAGAGAAGGACGTGATCTTGTTGGCCATCGTGCTGGGGCTGGGCGGCCCGTACTACCACGACGCCTCCGCCTGCCTGGTCATCGACGGGAAGGTGGCCGCCTTCGCCGAGGAGGAGCGCTTCTCCCGCCGCAAGCACCACAAGGACTCCCGCTCCTGCGCGGTGGCCGCGGCATACTGCCTGTCCGAGGCCGGCATCACTCTGGCCGACGTCGACGAGATCGCCATCGCCTTCAACCCGACCTGGCCCACCCCGAGCGACATCTGCACGGACGCCGAGCTGATCGCCGAGCTCCTCGACCCCGCCCTGTTCGGCCACCACCGGCCCCAGCAGGTCACCGTGATCGAGCACCACCTCGCGCACGCCGCCTCCGCCTTCCACCCCAGCGGCTTCGATGAGGCCGCCGTCCTGGTGGTCGACGGCTCCGGCGACGGCGTCTCCGCCACCCTCGCCCACGGCACCACCGACGGGTTGAAGGTCTTGCGCCAGTTCCCGTTCAGCCAGAGCCTGGGCTGGTTCTACGAGACCGTCGCCGAACACCTCGGGCTCGGCGACTGGACCAGCTCTGGCAAACTCATGGGCCTGGCTGGCTACGGCAACAACCCCGACCGCTACACTCTCAACTTCCTCACCCCCCGCGCCGGCGGCTACCACCTGGACCTGTCCCGCTACGGCATCCGCCCCGACGAGAGCGTCGACGACCAGTACACCGACCTGCGCTACTACCGCCGCCTCAAGAACGCCTACGCCGCCGCGTACACCGACCTCGGCATCCCGCCCCACCGCCGCGCCCGCACCTACACCAGCGGCCGGACCGTCCCCGACACCGGCTACCGGCCCGAGCACGCTGACCTTGCCGCCTCCGCGCAGCGCCTGCTGGAGCAGTGCCTGACCGAGCTGGCCCGCGAAACCCTCGCCGCCACCGGCACCACCCGGCTGTGCATCGCGGGCGGCGTCGGACTGAACTGCTCCGCCAACGGCCGCCTCGCCGCCCTGCGCGGCGTCGAGGAGCTGTTCGTCCAGCCGGCCGCAGGAGATGCCGGATGCGCCATCGGCGCGGCGCTCGAGGTCGCACTGCGCCGCGGCGACCTCACCCTCCCCGGCGAGGCGATGACCAGCTCCGCCCTCGGCCCCGCCTTCGCCCCGGGCACCGTCCGCGCCCTCCTGGACGACTACGGCCTGCCCTACCGGGACCACGGCGAGGAACTACCGACCGCGGCCGCCGGGCAGATCGCGCTCGGCCACACCGTCGGCTGGTTCCAGGGCCGCATGGAAGCCGGCCCCCGCGCACTCGGCCGCCGCAGCATCCTCGCCGACCCCCGCCACACCCACACCCGCGACCACATCAACGACCACATCAAGCACCGGGAGTCGTGGCGCCCGCTCGCCCCGGCACTCCTGGCCGAGGCGGCGCCCGACCTGATCGGCACCAGCACCCCACACCCGTTCATGATCGTCGCCCGGCAGGCCACCGACACCGCCCGCAGACTCATCCCGGCCGCCGTGCACACCGACGGCACACTGCGCCCGCAGACCGTCGCCCGCGACGACACCGACCCCTACGCGGCGCTGCTCGCCGCGTTCGCCGAGCAGACCGGACGACCGCCCGCGCTGCTGAACACTTCCTTCAACCACGAGGCCGAGCCGATCGTGTGCACCCCTCGCGACGCCATCGCGACGTTCGCCGCCGGCCCGCTCGATGCCCTCGCCATCGGCCCCTTCCTCATCCGAAAGGAAGCCGGGAACTGACTGTCCGACATCATCCGCTCACAGCCGGTACGTTGAGCCCGGCCCAGGCCATCACCAGCGAAGGACTGATCTCGCGATGACCAGTACGAGTACGACTCCGCCCCGCCAGTCCGCCGCCGAGCGGCTGCGCGCCGAGCACGGCCCGGCGCTGACCCTCGGTGACGACTGCGACCTGCCCGACGACCTCCAGGTCGAGATCGATCCCGGCGCCCACCTGAGCCTCGGCGACCGGGTCTCCATCCGCCGCGGCTCCACCATCCAGGTCCACCGCGGCGCCACCATCGCCATCGGCGACGACGTGGCCATAGGCGAGCACACCTTCATCTCCGCCATGGTCGGCATCTCCATCGGCGCCGGCGCCGCCCTGTCGAACATGGTCGACCTCCATGATCACAACCACCGCGCACGGAGCGCCACGAACACGCCGGACGGCGAACTGGTGCCGTGCGCATCCGGGTTCGAGGGCGCGCCGATCGTCATCGAGCCCGGCGCGACCCTGTCCAACAAGGTCACCATCACCGCTGGCGTCCGTATCGGGGCGAACGCGCTGGTCGGCGCGAACGCCGTGGTTTCCCGCAGCATCGCCCCCGACACCGTCGCCACCGGTGTCCCGGCCACCGGCCACCGCACCTTCGACGGCGTGCCCGTGCCCCGCGAGCACCCGCGCACCCTGACCGTCGGCTTCTTCGGGACCTCGATCATGGAGCACCTGGAGGCGGTCAACGCGCAGATGACCACCCAGGCGAACCTGCCCGAGGTTGGCTCAAAGGTCACCGTCGAGGGCTGGGCCCAGCGCGGCTGGGTCCACCGCCTCACGCTGTCCCTGCGCGCAGCCTGGGCGCACATCGCCTTCGACGTCCGCAACCACGGTGAGGGCGGTGCCACCAGCCGCGACATCGCCGGCATCGTCGAAGCCGACCGGGCCACCACCGGCACCGACTACGACATCGTGTTCCTCGGCTGCGGCATCAACGACGTCTGGCGCGGCTTCCAGGGGCGCGTGTCCGAGGCGGTCGACCTCGAGGAGTACACCCGGCACCTGACCGGCATGCTCGACCAGCTCAGCGGCTACACCCGCCGGATCGTCGTCATCTCCGAAACCCCGTTCGGCCCGATCGAGGACCCCGACACCGTCACCTCCATGAACGCGGAACTCGCCCGCTACAACGCCGCCGCCGCTCAGGCCGCCGCCGCGCACGGCGCGCTGTTCCTGGACGTATGGGCCCCGTTCACGGCTGCCGCCCGGCACCTCACCGGCGACCCGGCCGGCCTGTGGAGCGACGGGGTCCACCTGACCGAGCTCGGTGACACCGTTCTGCTCCAGCAGACCGAGCGGCTCCTCGCCGAGCACCGCATCGTCGAAAAGCTCCTGGACTACCCGCTCCTGGAGCGCCATGCCGCGCTGAAGGCGTACGCGCCGATGTTCGCCCGGCACCGGCCCGCCGGCGCCTGACACCGGGGCGCCCGGCGCCGGCCGGCCGCAGCCGGACGCCCCGGCCACCACCCCGCCCGCTTCGTGATCTTCGAGGAGCTGACCCGTGACCCTGCCGGGCCGCGCACACATACAGGCGCTCATCGCCGCGTTACCCCTGATCGACACCGCCCGCCTCCAGACCTGGGGCCGCCTCCTAGCCGAGCGGCTCCCCGCTGGCGGGCGGCTGCTGGTCGCGGGCAACGGCGGCTCGGCGGCCGAAGCCCAGCACCTGACCTCCGAGCTCGTCGGCCGCTTCCGCACCGAGCGGGCACCGCTGTCCGCCATCGCCCTGCACGCCGACACCTCATCGGTCACCGCCATCACCAACGACTACGGACCCGAGCAGGTCTTCGCCCGGCAGGTCCGTGCGCACGGCCGCCCCGGCGACGTGCTGCTTCTGCTGTCCACGTCCGGCACCAGTCCCAACGTGCTCGCCGCCGCCACAGCAGGCCGGGATCTCGGCCTCACGGTCTGGGCGCTGACCGGTTCGGCCCCCAACCCGCTCGCCGAGGTCGCCGACCACGCCGTATGCGTGGATATCACCCAGGTCGCCACCATCCAGGAGTGCCACCTGGTCGCCGTACACCTGCTGTGCGCGGCCGTCGACGCCCACCTCACCGCACCGACACTCGCCACCGAGCAAGCCGATGCGCGGCGGCTCGTGGCGGTCGGCGACGTCTTCCTGGACCGCGACATCACCGGCACCGCCGACCGGCTCTCCCCGGAAGCCCCTGTCCCCGTCCTCGCCGGCGCTCAGACCGCCCACCGGCCCGGCGGCGCCGGGCTCGCCGCCATCCTCGCCGCCCGGTACCCCGGCTGGAGCGTCACCCTCGTCTGCGGCATCGGTCAGGACGAGCCCGGTGCGCAGGTCCGCACCCTCCTGGACGAAGCCGGCGTCGAGGTCATCGACCTGGCCGCCAGCGGCACCACCCCGGTCAAGACCCGCGTCCGCGCCGCCGGCCGCACCCTGCTCCGCTTCGACACCGGCACCGTGCCGCTGTCGCTCGGGCCGCTGCCCGACGCGGTCCGTACTCGGCTCGACGAGGCCGCGGCCGTCCTGGTCTGCGACTACGGGCGCGGCGTCACCTCCCACGACGACCTGTGCCAGGCCCTCACGGCCGCGGCGGCCGACCGCCCGCTGGTCTGGGACCCGCACCCCAAGGGCACCGTCCCGGTTCCGGGGACGGCTCTGGCTGTCCCGAACACCGACGAAGCACTCCACTTCAGCAGGTACGTCGGACCGCGCGACCTCGCGGGCGACACCGCGCGCGCCGTCCAATTGCTGACAGCATGGCCCGTCAATCAGGTGGCCATTACCCGCGGCCGCGACGGCGCTGTCCTGGTCGCCGACACCGACGGCCACCCCCTGGCCGTCCCGGCCCGGCCCGCCGCCGGGGACACGTGCGGAGCTGGCGACCAGTTGGCGGTCACCGCGGCCATGGCGCTCGCCACCGGACGCCTGCCCTCCCACGCCATGGCTGTCGCCGTCGACGCCGCCACCGGCTACGTCGCAGCAGGCGGGCCCGCTAGCCTGGCCGCCCCGCCCGCCCGCAGTGCTCCCGAAGGGGCGGGCCCGCTGGAGCTGGCCGCCCGCGTACGGGCACGCGGCGGGACGGTTATCGGGGCCGGCGGCTGCTTCGATCTCCTGCACGCCGGGCACCTCTCTCTACTGGACCAGGCGCGCCGCCTGGGCGACGCGCTGATCGTGTGCATCAACTCCGACGCTTCCGTACGCCGCCTCAAGGGCGAGGACCGGCCGGTCGTCGGCGAGCGCGAGCGCGCCGCGCTGCTGACAGCTCTGGACTGCGTCGACGGCGTCATCGTCTTCGCTGAGGACACCCCCGAGAAGGTGCTGTCCGAGCTGCGCCCCGACATCTGGGTCAAGGGCGGCGACTACGCGGGCCAGCGGATCGCCGAGGCCGACCTCGTAGAGAGCTGGGGCGGCGAAGTCGTCACCGTGCCCTTCCTCCAGGGCCACTCCACCACCACCCGGATCCATCGTCTCGCTCAGCAGGCAGGTGCCCGATGACCCCCGGCAGCCACATCCTGGTCACTGGCGCGGCCGGGTTCATCGGTCGGCATACCGTGACCGCCTTCCACCACGCAGGCCACCAAGTCACCGCCATCGACCTACGCCCCGTTCCTACCGATCTTGCCGGTAGGGCCCGTTGGCGTCGCGGCGACTTCGCCGACCCGGCGCTCCTCGCCGAGATCGCATCCGGCCGCTTCACCACGATCGTCCACCAGGCCGGAAACAGCGACACCCGCGCCCCAGCAGGGCCCGAACTGGATGAGACCAACACCCTCGGCCCGCTCCGCCTGGCCGATGCCTGCCGCACCGGCAGGACACGCCTGATCTACGCCTCCTCCCACTCCGTCTACGGCACCCTCCACCACCGGATGCCGATCACTGAGTACGCAGACACCGACCTATCCCGATGCTCCGGCCCCCTCAACCCCTACGCTGCCTCGAAGCTCGCCCTCGACCAGCAGATGCGCACCCGCCACCCCACCAGCCTCGACTGGATCGGGCTGCGCTACACCAACGTCTTCGGCCCCGACGAGACCGACAAGGGCCCCATGGCCTCGATCCTGACCCAACTCCTACGCCAAGCCGCGAATACAGGGCACATCCGCGTCTTCGACGACTCCCTCACCGCCGCCCGCGACTACATCCCCGTCGAAGCCGTCACCGCTACCATCGTCCAACTCGCCACCACCCGGCTCCCGGCGACCGCCGCGGTATACAACCTCGGCGCAGGCTGCGCCGTTCCCTTCACGGACATCGTCCAGTGGTGCGCCCGGCTGAACCGCGAAGCCACCGGCAGGCCACTGCACATCGAGCTCGTACCAAACCCGGGGGCGGCTGCTTACCAGTACTTCACCTGCGCGGACATGACATCGCTCGATCAGGTCCTATCCGCCAGGCCGGCCCTGTCGGCCGCGTCCGTTCAGGCCCGTGCCACCGACCTGTTCGAGACCTTCCGCAGCTGTGCGCCAGGATGAACCCACTGCCGCCCTCCATGCCACACTGCGCTCGGCAGCGCTGAGAGGAGCGTTGTGGCCACACGTGGCCTGTAACGAGGCGCCGCAGCCCGTGTTCGGCCGGCCAGTCAGGTCGCATCGCCCGGCACAGCCTGCCCCCTCTTCGGGCAGCCATTTATACGGCCGGCTGCCCTGCTTCCGTCTGCGCATCAGAAGCCCGTATCCACAGGCCAGTGATAGCAGGATCGGCGTATGTCTGCTGACCGAGAGTTTGAGAATGCGTCGTATCAGAATCGATCTGGCGGGAACACTCCTCCCAATGTCCAGCAGGACATACCGTCCTGCCCGCCGCCGCCCGACCAGCCATATCCCATCGGACAACTGCCCATGCCCGGATCGGTGCGAACCGCGCGCGTGTTTGCATACGCCGCCGCAGCGCTCGCCGTTCTCGGTTCGGTGTTCGCAGCCCTGCTGTCGGGCCCTGTGGCGGCGGGCGCCGTGCTGGGCTCTCAGGTACCAGTCATAGGCGTTATCATCTGCGCCCTGCACCTCGCCAGTGCCGGACCGCGGACAAGGGTCACGGCGATTGTCTGCGCATCGTTCATGATTCTCTTCGGTCTTGGTGCTTTGGGGCATGGCAATCCCGCCGGTATCGTTCAACTCGGGCTAGGAGGCGCCATTGTGACGGCGCTCTCCCAACGCCAGTCCGGCGAATGGTTCCGCCGCCCGCGGAACTGAATGGCGCCCTGGCGGTGCAGCATGAGGGTTGGTCAGGACAGCTGGGCTGATCCTACGAGGTACGCGCGCCTGACGGGGTGAGTCAAGGGCGGCAGCGCCTGCGTTGCTCGGATCGGCCATGTCGGGCTGCTCCCGGCCAGCGGAGCGCCGCGTCAGCAGGGGGGACCGCTTACTCAGGGGCGCCTTCGTCTGCCGGCCGGTCGGCCTAGCCACTGACCAGATGTGAGCTCAGTCGAGTCCCGGGCAAGCTGATCGGCCAAAAACGGGCTGTCGCCCTGGCCGAAGCCCTACGCTCAGGTGTCATGACCAACACGCATCGTCACAACGGAGGTGTCCGGCCGACAGGCGTGCTCACCCACGACTCCATGGAGCTGCCGGACGGCCTGCCGTTCACCGCGCATGCCTTGACGGTGAGGATGCCGGGACTGAGTCCGTTGCCCGCGCTGCTGCTCATTCCGAAGTTCACAGCGACCATGACGGACAGCGTCGGTGACACATACAGCCCACTGCCGTTCATGCTGGATCTCGAGGGCTTCGAACACGTAGATGCCGGCGTCCCCTTGCCGCTGCAGCTCAAGGGGGCGCCCGCCGAGCAGCAGGGCTGGGCGCTGCGCCGACGTAGGGACCAGGTGGAGGTATCGCGTCGCCACAAGGTTCTCTACCGGGGCCCGCTCGACACTTTCCCGGCGGAGGACGCCGACGGGGAGGCGTGGCGCTGCTTGCTCGCAATGGAGAGAAAGGCGGTGGTGCTGGTCCCGGAGACGCAGCCGAGGGAGAAGCTGTTGGAATTGGTGGCGGTGTCCGTCACTGGATCATGGGCTGTGATGCGCGCCAGAAACTTCTGACCCGATGCTCCGCTGGCACTTTCGCCAACGCCGTGCACTGAGCCGCGGAGCGGCAAGCTGGATTCCGGTGGAGAAGGCCAGCATACTGATGCTCTGATACCCCGATGGCGTGGCCGCCCTGCTCGCGGCGGCCGGGGTCAGCTGCAGCACCACCCACGAGCACCAGGCTGGGGTCCGTCACAGCGGGTGGCGGGCCGCAGCAGGCAGGCGGATGACCGCTGTGTTGCCCTTCAGAGAGCGAGCACATGTGTCGGCGGCATGCCGTACGGCATCCGGGGTGAGCTCCAGGTGCTCGTCGGCGTGGACAGCCGTGGGAATGAAGATCTCCCGCACCAGAGTCCCGGCGCGGATGGCCTCGGAGAGGAACAGGGCCTTCAGCTGCGGGGAGCTGACCTGGGCATTTCCGGTGGTCTCCATGTCGAGGAAGCAGTCGTACCCGGTCAGGTGGCTATGCCCGGCCAGGCCAGCTTCCGCGAGATGAGCGTCAAGGGCGCGGCGGAGTTCGGCGCCGGTGGCGCGCGCCGGCGTACGTCACCACCGACGGCCGCTACGAGGTCTCCCCTCAGTACGCCGACAACCCGCTGGGAGGACAGACCGCCCGCATCTCCCAGTGGGTGCTGAAAGACCTGCACATCCCGAAGCAGCCCCTCCGGTACTACCCGCGTCTGGACGACATCCGGCACCTCTACTGCGCGCCGGGCCGGCGGGTGCCGTGGCTGGTGTGCGACATGGACGACGGGGTCGTGCGTGTCGAGCCGTCCCGTGCTGAGGCTGCCGCATGGTGCAGAACCCACTGCGGGGAGGATCGCGTCAGATTCGAGCACGGCAAAGGAAGCACTGCATACGAGTACTTCTTCGGCCCTCGTGGCGACGAGACATCGTTCTTCATCCTCAAGGCCGACCACGCACACCAGCACGGATTCAACCCCCAGCAGCGGCCGCTGCACCCCTTTTCTGACGACCCGCATCACAAAGTCGACCGGCCGCGTTCCAGGCAGGAAGAGGAAGCCCAATGAGCGTGCAGCCTCCGGCCGAAGTGGTTGACGCAGCATGGGCCATCGGCGCGGACGCCACGCAGATTCTCATCGCTGCCGCCGTTTGGCTCTCCGATGCGCACAGTGACGGCGACGACATCCTCAGCACGTCACAGATCGAGACGATCGAGCGGCTGCGGCCTCTCGCGGCCGGCGCGTCCGTCGAGGACTTGGTCGCCTGCAATGCCTGGGACGTGCTGTCCATCGCGACTACGGCGGTCGAACTCTCTGACCGCCACCAGCCTGCTAATGCCCAGTGGGAAGCGGCGATCGTCCGTGCCCGCGCGTACGTGGACGTCGATGAGGACGGTGACTGACGGTGCCTACCAGGGACTCAGGACCTCCGCGCAGCGGCGATCTCCACGATGGCGCGTTCCGATGGGCGCTGTCCCGCGGCAAGGTGCAAGCGCGGCCGACTTCGCCATCGCGTACCACCGGCTTCGCAGCACGGCCAGGCCCACCGCCCCGGCCGGCGAACCCGCGGCGACGTCGAAGGTGACGGTTCCCGATGGCCTCGGTGAACGCGCTACGTCGGGGGCGACCAGCTGGGCCGGAGCCAACGCCGGTCAGGTCCTTGTGCCACCGACGGCTGCTGCCGGGATCACCTCGGTGCCGTGCAGTACTGGCGACCCGAGCCTTGGCCGCTGGTCTGCGGGCCATGCAGAGGTGTGTGAACCGGGACCAGGTACCGCTACGGTCGTCACACGAGCCTTGCCTGGCCACCGCTGGTCACACTGGTTCCGTGAGGGGGCATGTGCAGCCTCCCGAATGCTAGATGTGCGGGTTTGAGGACTGCGGGCGCCACCGCGCCGAGCATGTCCAGGCCGAGGGCCGGTGGCTCGCCCCTGTGCATGCGTGCACACCGCAGCGGACCGCGGCATCCCGCTGCCGGACGTGTGGCTATCACCGGCGCCACACCAGCACCTTCCGTGGACATGGGACCAGTACGCAGTCCGTACCCGCGGACCCGCGGCCGGTAGAACCCGGAGCCTGTCCGACAACCCGCGGCGGTCGAGGCTACGCCAGCAGCTACGCATTGCCGCATGCCAGTTGGTGACACAACACAGGCCAGTGGTGTCGCGGAACGGCTCCCTTGAAGCGGGAGAAATGGTCGGCCTGCATGACGGATCCGGCACCCCGGCCGACGCCGGCGGTATGACCGGGTCCGAAGCGCTGGGGGCCATAGACGTACACCCTGGTGCCACGCTGGCTGACCGTCCGGTCCGGAGGCTCCCGTCTATGTGGTCTGACGCGCCGGAAGGCGTCATACCATCGTTCCAGAGGGCTTCGGGAACCACGTGGGACTAGCCACCCGGCACCCGAACGGGACACAGTGTGCACCGTCGAGCGGATCACGCTATGCGCCGGCCGCAGTCTCCGGATGCTCCCCGGCCGGACAGCATCGGGCTGGCGGCCGGTCCTTTTCCCACACCACGGATGCCCGGCGCTCACCGCCGAAGCCGCGGATCAGGTGGTGGATGCACGCTGCGGTGGTCAGGCCATTTTCGTCGTCAACAAGGACGCGCCCGGACCGGAACCGGACACCCTGGACGTCATCGCCGTCCCGGCGCACGATCACGAAGCGCTGGGCGAAGCGGATCGGATGTTCCCCTTCGACTGTCGTATGGTCGCTCATGCCCCAGTCCTAGATCACCGGCGGGCCATCCCGGGTACGGGAGCCCGATGGTATCGGCACTCAGGCGTTACACCCGTCGCAGCGGTCCGCGCGTTTCCAGCGGTCGAGACGCCGGGCCCGGGCTCCGGCCACCTCTGCTTGAGCCTCAGGGTCGCTCCACTCCCAGGCCCGAAGGCGGGCTTCCTCTTCGCGCAACTACCGGTCGGACCAGCCCTCTTCCTCGTCGGGAGGACCCAAGCACCGAATATGCACCGCTCCGGGACAGCAACACGCTCAGGCCACTCCGTCGAAGATCACGATCTACAGCAGGACTTTAGAGGCCGGGCGTCCCAGCTTCCTCGCGCTCGATTTCGGAGTGCCGCTCAGCCTCTTCGAACTCCTCCTGTTTGAGGCTGGTGAAATTGTGGAGCGATGTGACGGCCTCTGACCAGTCGGGGCTTGGTTTCGGGGGCCGCTTGCGGTCCAGGCGCGCCATCAGGCACAGGCGGATGTCCACGGCGGCGAGCCTGATCGCCTCGAGCGTGCCCTCCTCCCCGAACATGCGTCGGTACTGGCTTGCTTCGGTGATCACATAGATGGAGCGGGAGAGTCGGTCGCGGACACGGCGGTCGCGGAAGGCGAAGATCGCGGTCAGGCAGTCCTCGTTGAAGTTGAAGCGCTTGTCGTATTCATGCAGGAATCGCTCATCCGCTCGTATCCGGCGCAGTTGTGTAAGGAGGGTGGCGGCGGCCTTCTCCTCAGACGCGCTCACGCGGCCCCATCGAGTGTCGCGCACAACGAAGACGTTGCCGAGGAGGGCAATCACTGCACCCAGGGGGCCACCGATCAGGCCGCCAATGATGGCTTCTGACATGTGCCCGAGTCTGGCACTTGGGCACGGCAGCCGAGGCGGTATTGCTGAAAGGTCCGGCTGCGCTGGCGGAGCGCTTTGTAGCGAGACGTCGCTCTGCCTTGAGACGGCTACGAGTCTCAAGGCCGCAGGCCCCCATCCGGATGTCCCGGTGATAGGGGCCTGCGGCCTCGCGGCTATGCCGGACGCCCTCAGGGGTGCGTGGAGTCAGTCGGAAGGCAGGAAGGAACTGTCACAGCCCCTGCAGCTTCCCGAAGGGAGCCGGGACAGTAGAGCCGCACTTCCACCCTTTCACACCTTTCACAGGCATAAGGGGTCAGCCGAGCTGCACCACAAAGGTTCCGTCTTCCCGAAGCACTTGACATCGCACCAGCCAGGAGCTCCGCAACAATGGAGCCTACGACGTGCGCATGGCCCCCTCCGTCCACGCGGCGCGCAGCGCCTTCTTGTCCACCTTGCCAACCTCGGTTGTCGGCAGCTGGTCCAGCAGGACCGTCTTCCGGGGCGTGTACAACTCTCCCAACTCGGCAGTCACCGCCGAGCTGACCGCCTCCGGGTCGACATCAGCACCCTCGGCCGTAGCCAAAAAGATCTGTACGGCCTCCCCGTGCTCCTCGTCCGGCACCCCGAGTGCCGCCGCATTGCGCACACCGGGCAGCGTGAGCAGGAAGTCCTCCAGCAGCCTGCTGTAGACGTTGTCCGAGGTGCTGCCGGTGACGATGATGTCCTTGGCCCGGTCGACGAGATAGAGGTACCCCTCGGCGTCGAGAAACCCCACGTCCCCGGTGCGCAGCCAGCCGTCGTGCAGCGCCGCCGCGGTGCGCTCCGGGTCCTCGTAGTAGCCGAGCATCACCGTCTCGCCATGGACGCAGACCTCGCCGACCTGCATGACGGGCAGTGCCTCTGCGCTGTCTTCGTCGCGGATCTCGATCTGGACATTGGCTATCGCACGCCCGCAGCTGCGCCAGAGCTCAGGGCGCCGGGCTCCCTCCGAGGCGAGATCCTCCGTACCGAACGCGGCGATCCCGAGCGCCTCGGACTGCCCATAACCCTGGCCGAGTACCGGCCCGAAAACCTCGACCGCCTCTTTCAGCCGACTGGGCGAAGTGGCCGCGCCGCCGACGACGATCCGCCGCAGGGCAGGCAGGGCGCCCGCCTCGCACTCCGGGTGGTCGAGCACCGCGTACAGCATGGGCGGTACGAACATAGTGGCGGTGATCCGCTCCTCGCGCAGCACCGTCAGCGCCGCGCCCGCTTCGAAAGCGGGCAGCACGATGAGGGTCGACCCCGTTACCAGAGCCTGGAGCGAGGTGAGGTGGCCGCTGCCGTGCGTGAGCAGCGTAGCGGCGAGCACCCTGTCCGTACCCTGGTCCATGGTCGGGAAGAACGCGGGGCCGGAATTCTGCGGGGTGTCGTCCATCAGGCCCACCAGCGCGTCGTAGAGCTTGTGGCTGTGCGCGGCCAGCTTGGGGCGGCCCAGGGTTCCGCCGGTGTAGAGGACCGTGACGGCTTCATCCGCACCCGGGGCAGGCACGCCGTCGGGGCGCACGTCCGGGCACTCCTCCGCCACGGCCAGCAGGTCCGTGCACTGCTGCTCACAGGGCCCGAGGCTGAGCAGTACCGGGGCGTGGACGCTGCGGCCGGCCGCGTCGGCCGCCCGCCCGGCGAAGAGAGGGTCGGTGACCACGGCGCGTGCCCGGGACTGCTCGACCAGCGCGGCGAGTTCGCCGGGTCCTGGCTCGGGCGGCAGGAACACCACGCGACAGCCAATGAGATGGACGGCGAGCTGCACCAGCACGGAGTCCACGCGGTTGGCCAGGAAGAGCCCCACACCATCGCCGGGCACGAGCCCCTGCACGCGCAGCGCATGGCCCAATCGGAACAGCCGCCGACGAGCCTCACCCCTAGTCAGCCGCTGCGCCCCCTGGACGAGCGCCTCGGTGTCCTCGTCCTTGTGCCAGTGCTCCAGAATGCGGTCCAAGTACGTCCGCGGTTCGCATGTTTCCTGCGGTTTAACAATCACCAACACATCCAAACACGCCGCTCAGAGCCCGAGGCGGCACGGGGCCAACCCTCGGCCATCAGCTGGCGGAGTATCATGCCCCCTGTGGGAAATGCGGTATGGGCAAGATCAGTTGTGGGCTGGTGCACCACCGCAGTGAGATGCCGCTGAGGCCGCGGCCTACCTCCCGTATCGTCGCTCCTACTGTCCCGGGTCAACCTGGCGTTGTTCGACGCCGGGGCTGGAGGCTCGTCGGCCAGGCGTGCCCGCATGGGGCATCCCGCCGCATAGGAGCCGAAGGGCAGGACTTCTGGGCCACGTATGGCCTTGTGGCGCGGCGACGGCGCCACGGTGGGCTTGGGCCTGGACGAGGCCGGATACCGAACTGCGCGTCGCCGGCCTGGTGCTGGCCGCGGCCAGCACGCTGCTGCGCGCCCGCCCGGCGACCGGCTCGACGAGCGCATGCGCGAATAGTGCCTCGACGGCGTCGTCTATCAGGACGACTGGCGCACGGCAGACTCGACCAGTTCGCGAAGGCCGCGCAGGTCTCTCGCGCCGAGCCGGACCTCCCCGCCACATGCAGGGATCGAGCGCCGCCACATACCGGTGGCACAGACCGCGGCATCGATCTCGTCGAGAAGGCTCTGCGCGTCGTTGCTGACCACACACTCGGCCTCCAGTCCGTCTAGAAAGTTCCTCTTCTGGAAGACCACACTCCGCCACTCCTCGCCGCGCAGTTCGGCGGTTATGTGGCCGTACATAAGGGCACGCGTTCCCGGCAGGTAGCACGTGCCACCAACAACGATCTCGGCCCCAATGGGTGCGAAAAGGCTTCCGCCGTGTATCCAGGTGACCTCGCGCCCCTGGAGTCCTTGACGGGTCTCCTCCGGCCCAACGTGCGACACACGGCCGCCCCAGCCCAGGCGGTCAACAATGATCGCCGCATTGCGTCCCACGAGCGTATCGAGCAAGGCCAGTTCCATCACCTTCATGAGTTCCTCCATAAGTCCAGACGGGACAGATGTCGCGGATCGCGGACAGGACGTCGGGGAGCACATCGGCACACGGGCGGGGCCAGGCGACCACACCGCATCCGTGAGGTTGTGCATCGGGGTCCTGCCCGTGCGCCTGCTGCGCTCTTCGGGGCCACCCCTTCGGTCCGTGTGCTGGCCAGATGGGGTTTGACGGACGGCGGTGGCCCCGAATGCGCCGTGGCTCACACGGACTCTTCGGCTGGCCACCCCGATCGTCCGGTCAGCCCTGGGTGTTGCGCTGGCAGGGAGGGCAGGTGACGGGGGTGTCCTCGTCGAGGTGGTCCACGGTCTCCTCGTCCTGCTGCTTGTTGCATGCAGTGGTCAGCGAGACGGTCCCCGTCCGGTAGGCGGCGGCGTGGACGTGGCGGCCGCGGTGGGGCTTGGTACGGCACGGGTAGGCGGAGTTCTTGATGACGAAGCCGGCCGGAGCGACGGTCGCCTGGGCGGCCTTCTCGGACGCGGCAGCAGCCTTCTGCTGGTCCTGCCATGCGGTGCGCAGTACGCGCTGCTTGTCGCAGAGAGCGTCGAAGCGCGACTTGGCGGCGATGTGTACCTCACGTGCGCGTGCCGTCTCGGCTTCCAGGGCGCTCATGCGCTCCTCGTACTCCTCGCGGGTCATGGGTCCTCACTTCTCGGTGGTGGCTTGGGGCTTTACCGCTTCAGTCGCGTCATCCTCGATGAGCGGTAGATGTTGCGTATTCCGTCGGGGTAGGAAGCCTGCTGAAAGAGATCGCACCCCGGATCGTGTCGATGTGATGGTACGAGCTGCGCGGGACGTAGACGGAGATTCCGCCCTCGGTCCATGCGGAGATCGTCTGCTGGACCGGTACGAAACACCGCCCCGGGGACGAGGCCGAAGGCCCCGCCGCGCGTCACCCCACGGGGTCCCCTGCCGGGTCGGCGGCCGCAGTCGCTGGGGTCTGTGAACTGGGGATATCCCGCCGCTGTCTGCGCGGTGCGGTGCGTTGTCGCTGGCAGGAGAGTTGCGCGGGGTTGTTCGGCGGCTCGTTGCCTTCCCGGCCAGGCGCTGCGGCATTCCGCCTGCGCAGGGGAGGGCTCATGGCTTTGGCGCCTCTCTGGAGCAGGGCGCTGCGCCGTTGCGTCCACCTTCGCGGTGGTAGGGGCTGGCCGCGGCATCCGGGGACCTGGGGTGGTGCTGTCAACGGGGCGGGCACCTCGCCGAACTTGAGTAGCTGCGCCGAGCGCTTGGTCAGGTGTTGGCATCTCCTGGCCAGATCACGGTCGGCTTCACCTCCTCGGCGTGCCCATTGCGGACGATGACCCCCCACATGTCGTTCCAGTGGTCGTCACCCATGCACTGAAGGCGCCCGGTAAAGGTGTGGCCGGGGAATGCGTCGATAAGTTCCTGGAGTTCGCCTTCCATGTCGAAGGCGTCGAGACGCTCGACGTGGACGGAGATCACGCGGCGGGCTACCGGTTCGCCCGTTTCTCCAGGCCCCGCCGGTTCTTCTTTAATGTCCAGGCGGAGGCACCTTTGGGTCTCTCCGCCGGCCCGAGGGCTGGAGAAGGGTGACTTCTTCAGCGTTGTTCCGCGCAGCGGCGGGTCGATGAGGATCTGTCCCGACACCGCGGTGTAGTAGCCCATGTTCCGTTTCTCCCTTTCCGGAGCTCTCGTCCTGTCTCGATGTGCCCGCGCTCGCCGGCCGTTCGCGCCTGCTCTGCGCGGCGGCTGCTCTCGGCGCGAGCTGAAGACGGCGGTCTGGTGGCGTGGTGTTCCTTCGCCGGTGGTCGTTGGTCGGCTGCCTGGGCCCGGTCCGACGGGCGGTGGAGCCGGTAGGTTCACGTAATGTGTGCTGCGCCGCCTGTTCGGTGCCGCCGGCGTACTGCTCGCGGTACCAGGCGAGTACGGTGTCGCGGTCGCGGCGGACGTGGCCGTCGCGGTCGTGGGTGCCGTTCGGATAGCCGGGCGCGGGGTACCAGTGGATGCGCACCGCATTGGCGGTAAGGCCGGTGGCGGCGGCGACTTCCTCTGCGGTGACGTGCTCGGGGAGGCGGGCGAACGTCTCGTTTACGGGGTCGTGGATCATGTGCTTACCGCTGCTCACGGCGGCCACCTCCTCGAACTATTGGGCACCGTCGGCCACTTGGGGCCGGGTCAGGCGGTTCTCGCCGTGCTCCTTCGGTGACGGTCGGGTGTGTGGGCGCCAGGATGTGGCTACGAGCCAGCGGCGGTGCGGGCGGCGTGCTCGCGTCCGGAGTCCCAGGCAGTGTCGCCATCGGCGCTCATGACGATCTCCTTCTCCGGTCGGACCCGCGCCCTCCCTGGCATCACCCAATTTACTCCTAAATGCATCTACTGTCAAATCTTAAGCGTCATATATTCGTGGTCACCATTGGTGTCTTGGTGAGCGACGCCGGTCGTGATCGTTGCACCTGGTGCCGCTCATTCCCCGCCTCGCGAGTCGGCAGAGCTCGCCCAGGCTCAGGCGCGTCTGTGCCTGGGCCTTCCCGCGCGGGCGGGCGCATCGCTGAGCTCGAGCAGCTGCGCCGGGGCTGATCGGCCGGTGACGCGGGCCGGCTGCGGCGGGCGTGCATCCGCGTCCGCCGGGTGCCGACGGCGTCCCGGCGGCCATTGCCGTCAAGCTCGTCGTAGGACATACGTCCTCGGTCCGGTCGCCGTGGAGACTTTCGACCGGTTCGGCACACTCGACCAGAGGTGTACCAGCAGGAACCGGTGTCGGAGTGCTTGCGGACACCCGCAACCTCGGCCAGACGATCCGCCTTGATTCCCGGTCGCACTCTTGTAGGTGTAGAGGTGCCGTGGGCGATGCGAGGCAGCCAACGCCGCCCCCTACATGCTGGTGCACCTGGGCACGGAACGCCCTGCCTGTGCGCTACGGGGAGGCACAGGCAGGCCCGTTCGAGCGACAGGAGCGGACGCCGGCGCTGTCACGGGGCGCGCGCGACGGTGCCCTCAGCTGTCTTCTGAGCGATGGGTTCCGGCGCCGGGCTTTTGGTCGTTGTCCGACGGCTCGTCCTCAGTCATCCCCCTGTGCTTGTCCTCTTCCATTGGGCCCTCCCTAGGTCGTAGTCATCCTCGGCTGTTCACCCGCCACGATGGTGAACCGCTGGCCGTCGGGGAGACGGACTTGGTACCCGTGCGTATTCACATCGGGCACCCCTCGCCCCAGCGGGATAACCTCCGCGAAGAACCGATTCTCGGTGTTCCCCTGCTTGAAATAGCTGTGCAAGTAGAAGGCGAGGATTTCGGTCAGCCGTGCGTGCAGTCGTGCGGGATCGACATCTTCCATGTACCCACGCTTGCACAGCTTCCCACCCGGCATCCGACGGTTGCTGAACTCCTCCCTCATCTGTGTCCGAAGCGTCCGGCGGAGGAGGCTCCCTGAGCTGGTGAAGGATGCTTCAGGAGTGGGTCAAGAGCTTTTGCCGCTCACTGATGCGCAATTCGTACGATGCCTACGGCCTGACCACGTATGCGCCTAGCCGACCTGCCCCGGCGCTGGAGCGCGCTACCGAGCACATAGCGCTGCTACGCCAGCCGATCCGCCAGCACTAATGCACCCCAACACCCCGAAGGGAAACCGAGCATGAAGCCGAACCCCGGCGCCGAGATCAACGGCACCGCCACGCGCTTCAACCTCGAAGGCGACTCCAGGCGGGCGGCGCGGCGGCCGGGACGCGGCCAGCGGCATGCGTCTGCCCGGCCGTCACCTACCCGCGTCATGTGTCAGCGGGCATGATGACGCTCATGGCACAGGAAGAGGCTCACGTATTGCTGCTGTCCCCGGGCTTTGTTCGTCGGCGGTTCACCGTGGCCATGTGGGGGTCAGCAGCGGGGTACCCGCTGCTGACCGTTGGTCTGAGCCCGGTGGCGATGTGGCTGACCGGCACAGGCACGGACGCCCTGACCGGGGCTGAAGGGACGGCAGCCCTGATCCCGCTTGTCGCGTTCGTGATGTATCTGGCGTGGGGAGCAGCCCAGACGGTCCACTCGGAGCAGCGAGAGCTGGCGGAGAAGGCCCGCGCTTTGGCATCCGCCGCCGGGGAGGACGATCGCTTCGAAGTGGAAGCCAGGGCCTACCACTTCGGCATCACGCTCACAGCAGTTTCCAGTGCCTTCAACACGAGGATTCTTCCACGGCGAGTGGCTGCCGACTTCGCGCGCAGGGTCTGCGATGAAGCGCAGACCCACGGGCTGAGCCCCAAGACTCTGCGCGTGGTCCAGGACCTGGGACGCATGGAGCGGTAGGCCGGCTCCTCGCGTGCTGACCGTCAGGTCGGAGCATGCAAAGGGGCACGGCCCCCGGTGCCAGCTGGGAAACCGCGCCTCTCGCAGTTCACTGAGCCTGGTCGACCACCAGCGCGCGGGGCCGTCCAGCCAGCTACAGGGCCTCCGCCCGGTCGGCTGCTCCAGCTCGGCCAGCTCAAGAACCCGTTCGGCGCAGCCGCGCACGTCGGCCCTCAGGCAGACACGTCCGCCGCTGCGGCCTCCGGTTGCGCGGGCAGGGGCGGCGCGGACGTCGAGGTGTGGGTGGGCGCGGGCGACGGTCGACGTGCTGCGCAGGCAGCTGGTGCGGCCGGGCGACTATCACCGGGCCTGAGCCGCGGGGATCGCCGAGCGATTGATGGATGTGGTGCTCGGCAGCGTGCAGGAGCGGGCCATGGAGTTGTGCGGCGAGGTGTACGTGCAGATCTCGAGCACGGCGCCGGAGCCGACCCGGCCCGGGCCGCGCTGAGCACCCCGAGGGAGAAGGAGGCGCGGGAGCTGGCCGGCTGGGCGGACCCGTGCGCCACCGGGTTCTTCTTCTGCCCGACCTGGCCCCGGCCTGGCTGGACGTCCTGAACGAGCACGCCGAACACCTGCTGCTGGCCAACGAGGTCACCGGGGCGTGGCCGGCCGCCCCGTGTTTGGAACACTCGTCCGCCCCGGGCCGCCGAGTGGCGCCGACGTAGCCTCCGCAAAGGACCTCTCGCCGGTGCCACGCGGCATTCGTGAATCACTCGGCCAGGGGTGGCTTCGCCGGAGCGAAGGATGTAGCGGGCCGTGTCTCCTGAGGCTGCATGCGGATGCCCCCGCGTCCTGCGGCAGGCCGCAGCCGCGCTGCCCGTGGACGACCACCGCGCCCAGACCACGACGCTGCGCCGGGCACGGGTCGAGGCCGGCGAGATCGACGCCGCCCGGCCCTGACCACGCCGCGCGCCGGGTCGCCGTGCCCGCGGCACAGGCGCACCGCGCCGCCGCGGCCGGCGTCGGCCGTGTTGGGTGGCCGGTCAGCTCCGCTGGCGGCCATGTGCGTGGGGTGGTCAGTGCCAGGTCTCTGGTCCGCCGCCCTGCCATTCGATCAGCTTGTGGTTGTCCAGCGTGATGACGTTGTCTTCGATGCCTGCCTGGCGCAGGATGTCGACGACGTCGGCGGGGCTGTAGGCCACGCCGAGCACGACGTTGCCGAGCACCACTGGCCGCCCTCCCTGGCTGGAGGGCGGACGCACCTGCACAGGGGCACCTTTCACCACGGTTCCACTCTCCACCACTACGGCTGTCGCCGCCCCCGCTGCCACGACCCGGCCGGTGAGGCGCGGCGCGTGCCTGGCCGTGCTCGTCCCGGTCCTTCGGGGTGTCTGTCCGGTCTCGGGAGTGGCCGTCTCGGACATCCGGCCTGCCCCGGGTTGTTCGGTTCTGCGGAGGGCGATGCCCTGGTTGCCTCGGCGTCAAGTTCGTGAAGGAAGTGTCAATTGACGCTCAAGCAGACATCTATCGTGGTGCAATTCTGGTGCATTCGTGGTATCGTTTTGGTGTTGTCATTTGATCAGCGGGAGGTTTACATTGAGCGGCGTGACGGACCTGAAGGCCGGTAAGAGGATGAGCGTCACCTTGATCCCGAGGGCCAATACCGAACTGGATTGGCTCGCAGGACGCACTCAGCTGTCCCAGGTAGACGTGATCAACCGGGCGTTGCAGATCATGGGATATATCGAGAGGGAGTGTGCGGACGGAGGCGAACTCCTGATCCGCAAGGACGGCGAGGTCATGAAGGTCCACATCATCTGACTTCTGAGCGCTGCTACGCAGCCTCGCGGCGCCAGCCATGTGCGCCCGCTGGTGTGGACACACGTGGCCTGCTGCCCGGCCTGTCCGGCGCGCCCACTGGTCGGCCGAGCTCCGCGAGGTGCCAGACTTGCTTCCGGCTGGCTGTGCGGCATCCGGGGCCTTGCAGCGCCCTTCTGCGCCCCGTAGGCGACCGAGTCGTCGCCGGTGTGAGCGAAGAGTTGGGGGAGCAGATCTATGCGGCCCGCGTCGTGCTTAGCCGCTCCGTATGCCTTCAGCGCGGCGCCGAGATCATGCAGGATGCCGCTCGGGACGCTGACCTGTCTCGGGCCCGCAGGTGGTGGCCGGGCCCGCGGTGGCTGCGGGGTGGCGTGGGTGGGTAATTGGGCCCAACGAGCAGGCGGCGGCCGTAGCGATGCCTCCTGGGGGATTCCACCCGGCGCTGGACCTTCTGCAGGACGCGCGCCGGATCCTGACCGGTGGCCTTCTCCGGCGGTCGGCCGAGGTCGCGGAGTCGTGTCTGCGCGGGGCCGCCGATGCGCTGTTGAGCCTGCCGGGCGCCCCGGAAGCGGTGGGCTTGAAGGATGCCGCTGCCGCCCTGCTCGACGCGATCGACGTCCGCCCCGGCCCCGGATCCGGCCCGTCCGGGGGTCCGGCTGCGGCGCCGGCCGGCGAGCTCGTCGCCGGACCGAGGCGCCCGGTGCCGGCGGGGGAGAGCGGTGTTGCTGGCTGCGCCCCGGCTGCCTGGCCCTTACAACCCGCCGCAGTACCGCGGCAGTCCGCCGCCCCGCTCGCGGCCACCTCCGCCGGCGGCGCGGGCATGAACGGCGACGGCGGCGAGGAACAACTCCGGCTGCGTCAGGCGGCTGAGGTGCTGCGCGGGCAGCTGACCCGGCCGGGCGGCTACCACCGGGCCCGGGCCGCGGGGATCGCCGAGCGCCTGATGGGTGTCCCGCTCGGTGCCGCGCAGGAGGAGGCCCTGGGAGTGTGGGGCGAGGTGTACGGGAAGACGTCGGGCACCCTGCACGGCGGCGTTGCCGCCCCGGCCCGCGCCGCCGGCCTGTACCGGCAACTCCTGGCCGCCGCCCGGGAACTGCTGGTGCCGCTGCCCGGCCGCGCCGCGCGGGTCCTCAAGCTGGCCGCCCTGAAGGAGCCAGGCGAGACCGAGGCGCGGGAACTGGCCGGCTGGGCGGACCCGCGCGCCACCGCGTTCTTCTTCCGCTCCGGCCCGGCCGCCACCTGGCTCCCGCTCCTTCACGAGCACGCCCCGCACCTGCTCGCGGCCGACGAGACGGCCGGCGTCTGGCCAGCCGCCCCGTTCCTCGAGCACCTCGCCACCGCATACCCCGAGGCCGCCCGGCCGTGGCTGGCAGCTCACGCCGTCCAACTCGCCGCCGCGGGCCCCGACGTGTTGGGTGCGCTGCTGCGCCTAGCCGACGCCGGCGCCCTCACCCCAGCCGATATCCAGCGGCTGCTCCCGCACATCACCACCCGGCCCCCCGCCGGGACTCCGAGCGAGGAGGCGAGCCTGTCGCGCCGGCTCGTGGCCAGCTGGGCGGGCAACCTCCCGGTGCCCGCACGCGACGGGGACTGGCTCCTCGTCGTCGAGGAGTTGCTGAAGGACACCGTCGACCTCGGGCACGCCGGCTACCTGGCCTACCAGGCCGCGCGCCAGCGCGCGCACACCGGCCACGAGCCGCTGCCGGAGCTGACCGAGGTCCTCCGGCGGGAATGGGCCGCCCGCCTGCCCGACCACGACGTCACGGGCCTGCTGCGGGAGCTGGTGGTGACCGTCCACACCACTGCCGACGGCCCGTTCCGCTGGGCCCGCGCGGCCCGTAACGCTCTGGCGGGCCTGCTGCGCCGCGACATCGCCGCGCCCGTCACGCAGTCCTGGCACGCGTCCGTCGACCTGGACGAGGTCCGCGTCCTGGACGCCAGGGTCTTCCTGGGCCCGGTCCTTGACATGGGCCCGCTTCTGGCCCGCGTGGTCCTCGATCTTGCCGATGCGGACGCCGCGGCCGGCCTCCCGCTCGCCGATCGGATACGGGCATGGCCGCGGATCGCCGCCGCGGATCAGCACCTGCACGACCGAGTGCTCGCGGCCCACCTCGTCGCCCACCCACCCACCGCCGACACCGGCACTGCGGACGCTGGCACGGGGGAGTGGTGGGAGCAGGCGATCGAGGCCACTGTGCGGCTGCTGGCCAACCGCCCGACGCCGGAAGGCGCCCGGCTGGCCGCCCTCGTGCTGGATGCCTGCCCACCCGAGCGGGCCGTCGGCCTGCACCAGCGGGCACGCGCGGCACTCGGCCCGGCGCCTGCCGCCGAGGAGATCGACCAGGCCCTGCCCGACGCGGACGGGGCCGACGGCCGGGACGAGCCGCTCGCCTCATGGCTACGGGTGTGGCACTGGTCGCCGGTCCTGCCCGCCCCGCTACGGGCCGGCTTCGCCCCGCTGCTGGCCGCGCTGCGCCAGCTTCAGCCGGCCGGCCCACCCGACCCACGGACCGCTGCCCGCCCGCAGTCGCGCCATCACACCGCCCTCGCCCTCCAGGAACTGCGGGAGCTGGCCACCGCGGCCGGACCGCTCGCGGCCGCCACAGCCCTGGCTGACGCCCCGGACGCGGGCGCCGACGGCTACGCCCTCGTGCTGCAACGCCTCGTGGGGGCCGCCCCCGCCGCCTGGACCGCCGACGTCCCCCAGGTCCTCGACGCCCTGGCCCGGCCGGAGCTCGGCGCGTTCTACCTCGCCGCCGCAGCGACCGCCGTGCGCCATCCCGACGCCTTCCCCGCTGGCCCGGCCGAGGCTGTCCTTGCCGCTCTCACCCTGACCCACGTCCTGCCCGCCCCCGCCAGAGCGCACGTCCCCGACGCGGCAGAGTTCGCCGGCCGGGCGTGGTCCGGTCTCCTGAGCTTCATGTGGCGCAGCGGCGAAGACCTCGGCAGTGACCTGCCAGCCATCCTCGACCACCTGCACACCCTCGCCGAGCCCCTCACCCGCCCTGCCCCGCCGCCCGCGGGCGCCCCGGCAACACCCGCGACCGGCGCCGCCGGCCCGGCCGGCGACAGGGCGGCCGGGGAAGAGGAGGAGCTGCCCGCGGGCCTGCTGGACACCCACCCGGCGGTGCGCGCGCTGGACTGCCTCCTCGACTACGCCGCCGGCCAGGCCACCAAGGACGGCGCGATGCCCGGCCACGTCCTCCACCTGGTCGCCCACGTCCTGGCCGCCCGCAGTGACAACGAAGCGGTCGCCGCCGTGATCGGCGCGCACCTGCCACTCCTGCACCGCCGCGCCACCGCCTTCACCGCCGCCCACCCCGAGCTGTACACCCTCGACCCCCAACGCCCCTCACCGGCCGCCACCTGGCTGCACCGCGGCGGCCCCGATCCGCTGCTGCTCGCCGCCCTGGACCGCGGCCAGCTCCTGGCCGCGGTGCGCGCGAACATGCACGGCGCAGCCACACGCGTCGCGTTCGCACTCCTGCTCGGAGAGGGGCCGCCCGACTTGCTCGGCGACCCCGTAGACGCCTGGCGCGAGGTGGCCGCCGGCCCGGACGGCGCCGCGGCCGTCTCCCACCTGCTCATGCCGCTCGCCCTTCCTCTGTGGGGGCGGCCCCGCCCGGGCGACGCCGCGGAGAACCCGGCCGCCAGTGCCCCCGAGGACGTTGCGCGCGCATGGTGGACGGCGGCGCTGGAGGCCGGCCTGCCGCCCGGCGCGCTTGCCGCCGCCGGCTACTTCACACTTTCCGCCCTCCCCGACGAGGTATGGCTGCTCCTGGCCCGGCGCAGCGCCGAGCACACCCCCGCCCAGGACCATGCTGCCAAGGTCGCCGAACGCGCCGCCGCCCACCCGCGCAGCCCCGATGCCCTGCGCCTGACCGCGCACCTGCTCACCCGCCCCGCCTCCCCCGAGTACGACACCGACGTCCGCCGCCACGCTCGGGCCTTGCTCCAGGCCGCGGCAGTGCTGCCCGATGCCGAGCGCCCCGCTGAGACGGAACACCTGCGCCGGGCCCTCATCGAAGCCGGTGAGGTGGACCTCGCCCAGACGACGGCGGCTGGCTGAGCGCCGGACGGCAGGGCCTCCTTGGCCTTGCAGGACGGCCCCGGCCATGCCGGCGCGGCCGGGGCACTGCCACCTCGCAGGGCGCGACTGTCCTGTGCCTACGAAGATGGGCTGTCCGCCATCGAGGTTGGACCAATGCGAGTTCGTGGCAGCGAAGTTGGATCCCCGCTGCCCAGCGCGGGCTGCCGCATTTCCGGCGCGCCACTGGACAAACAGGCCGTCGTCTCCATGCCGGTGCAGCGGGGTTTGCCTCCCGCACCTGGCCCTACTGTGGCGGCTATGACATGGAACTGGCTGCGGATCGACCTCACGCAAGCATTCGCCACCGGACATGCCGAGGTCGCCTACGGCCCAGGCGGCCTCATCTACGAGGCGGCGCGTCTGGACGTGCAGGAAGTCCTTGACGAGCTCACCGGCCAGGATGTCGGGTTCCGGGGCGCGAACCGGTCCTGGCGCAAGGGCGAGGACGTCGTGATGGCGAAGAGCCTGCACATCTGGGCCGTATTCGAGGAAAACCCCGGCGAGTTGTCTGACATCACAGCCCGACGGCTCGCCGAGAAGCTGATCGCCCGCCTGCGCGCAGCGGACCACGGCACCCCGACACAGTCGTGACGAGGCGTCCAACTTCGTTGTCAGGAACCGGCGTTGGTGCAACTTCGGTGGCAAGCGGTCCATCGTCGCTGTCCAGGGACAGCGTCGCGCGCGCGGCACAGACCAGCGTCGGCGAGTTGCCGAACGTGCCGCTGCACACCCGCATGCTCCTGGCCGGTCCGCCGTGCGCCCGGTCACCGCCGTCGTGTCGTCCCCGGCCCGCGGCCGTCTGCCCGCTGGTCTCCGCGTGGCTGCCTGCGCCTCGGACCGTTCGGTCCGCCGCCCTGGTGCACCGCCCGGTCGCGGGGCCTCGCCGTCCGGTCCCGGCCTCCGCCGCCCGCCCCCGCCATCGTGCCATCCGTGCGTCGCTGTTTCCGGGGCGGACCGTCGGCGGCGGGTATGAAGGGGCGCGTGGGGCGGGCCTGCCGCGTACACGGGATGCGCCCATGCACCCGCAGTTGCCCAACTGGCCCACTGGCGCTCGGCTGGGTACGGGGCTGACCAGACTGACAGACCGTGCCGACAACGCAGTTGCGCTGCTCAGGGCGCTGCCCGGCCGGTACAGCAGTTGCTCGACGGGGTGAGAACCTTCGAAGGGCCAGCGCCGGCGTCGAGCAGGCGGCTACTCTGGGCGCGGTGCGTCCCAGGGGGCGCGCGCTCGTCGGCTTGACCCACCGTTGGCCGTCCTGAGTGAACCGAGCCGGTGCTCGGCCCCGGAGAGCAAGTGCAACTGTCGCGCGCGGCCTGTCGGTCCTGTCGGTGCATCGAGGTGGGCGGTGCGATCTGCGGGACCATGTTCAGGAGAGCGCTATGCCGACCACTCCCCGTACGTCCCTCACCCACTTCTCGCGGATCGCTCGCCGGCTCAGCCGCGAAACGGGCATGGGCTACCAGAAGGCTCTGACGACCGTGCAGGAGAACGCCGACCGGATCATGCAGCAGGGCCCGCGGCTCGACGCCGCCGGCTGCGACATGGCGTTGCGGCTCCTGCTGCAGCAGGACCTCGAGTTCTGGGGTCCGGGGATCGGCGCGCACATGTGGCCGCAGCAGTACCACGCGGTCTCGATGGAGCTGCTGCACTCCGGTCTGTGCATGGAGGCGATGAAGGCGGCCGACCGGGCGCGCGACCAGGACCAGCCGCAGCCGTGCGGCAACACCTTCGACCCGTCCTACCTCGCTGCGGCCGGCGTGGAGCCCTTGGACTACGGCGCCCCCGAGGAGGACGAGGAGTGGGAGGAGGAACCCGAGGAGGTCGACCCGGTACTGCTGGAGCCGGTCGACGAGCCGGATCGGTGGCGGCGCCACGTGCTCACCCAGGGCATCCGTCCCGTCTACCGGCTACCGGACGCCCACAGCCTCCTGCCCGCCGCCCGCGAGGAGCTGCTCCGCCTCGCACCGGACGAGGCACGCGCCCGCCTGGATCAGTTGCACGCGCAGCAGCCCGCGGCGGCCGAGGCGTACGTGGTGAGGGCCGAGCTCCATCTCGCCGCCGTTCGCGAGGCCGGCCTGGAGGGGGACCGCGGAGTGCTGGACGAGGCGCGCCGGTGGTACGAATGCGCGGTCGCCGTAGCCGAGGTGCCGCTCGCCTTCCCGATGTACGACGGTGGGGTGCTCCTGTGGCGGGAGGAGTCCAACCGGCCGCTGCTGCGCGGGCTGTACGGGCTGGCGCGGGTCGCGCACTGGCAGAAGCGCTGGAACTGTGCGGAGATGATCCTGATGATGCTGCTCTACCTCGACCCCGTCGACGAGCAGCAGGCCGGCGTCCTGCTGCGGGAGGTCCGCACGGCCGCGGGCATCGCTCAGCCCGACGAGACCGCCGCAAGTGGGCTTGGCCGGGGCGAGGGGCTTGGAGCGTGACGTTCAGACGGCATGGGCTGACGGTCCGCCGGATCCCGACGGCTTCGTGCGCGTCGCGCAGCGCGCCGACGGTGCGGCTAGCGTTCGGTGGGAACGGCTTCTTCCCGTGGCATCGCGAGCGGGCGCCGCTTGCGGCTCGTTGCGTACCACGGCTCGTAGACCGGCGGGGAGATCGCGCGCCGCCTCTCGGGCAGCTGCGGGCGCGGGCGCCGTGCCTGGGCCCCGCGCACCACTTCGCCGACGAGGAACTGCGGCGTGGCGATCGCCTGGGGAGAGGCGTTCAGTGCTCGCGTGCCGGGCATGATCCGGCCTTCCAAGGGCGGTGCGGGATTGAGGACCTCAAGGATCCGAACAGCAAGGTCCGCCGGCACCCAGTCCAACCGCAGATCGACCGAGGTCCCGGGGTGGCTCAGGCGGGCCTTCACACGGCACATGGTCCGTTCCCCCTCCACCTGGTGATTTACCGACGCGTACGACTGCAGGCGGTTCGGGCCGCCGCCGACGGCACCCGGCCCCAGCGTGGGAAGCGCCCGTTCGAGGTGCGCGTTCAGCCGGGTCCGGGCCGCCGTGTGCCGCTCCTCACGCCGCTTGTGCAGCATCGCCGTGGGCCACACGTTCAGGTACGCGGGCAGGAACCTGGTGACGATCCTGCGCGCGAGCCAGGTGGCCGGCTGGTCGAGTCCGACGCCGATCGTCGGAGCACGGTCGCCGTAGAACTCCCGCGGGTAGTGACCGTCGGCCGTGAGCCGCCGCCCGGCCGCTCCAGCGAGGTTGGGGGTGAGGCGGGCGACGTGGACGGCGAATCCGGCGGGATGGTGCAGGGTGAACGACCCGTACAGATTGACCCCGGCCGTGACCGTCCACCCTCCGCCCTGGATGTCCTCTGCGTTGAGGATGTCGGCCACGGCCTGGCCGCGGGCGGCGAAGTCGTCGTGCGCCTCCTGCATCCGCTGTTCAATGACGTTGCTGTGCATGATCTCCACTCCATGGGCGGGGTAAGGGTGGTGAACGTGGTGGTCAGGCGGCCTGGGCAGGCATGTCCTCGCGCGGGCTGCGGGGGACCAGGGAGCGGAGCTCGCGCTCGCGGGCCCGATGGCGGCGCGCGTTGCGTTCCTCGATGGCGAGCTGCTTCCTGACCTCGCTCAGCTGACGCCGTGTGTCTGCGCGTAGGTGCGGGACGTTGGCTTGGGCGGCCGCCAGGCGAAGTGACACCAGGTCCGGCCGGCGCAGGTAGTGCAGGGCCAGCGCGCGGACGACAGCTGCGGTGCGGCGCTCGGTGGCGTACGGCGCTGAGCCTCGGGACGGCACCCGGGCGCCGATCGTGTCCGGGGCGGTGAGCGTGATGTCGTCGCTCGTGTCGTGGTCCCACTGGCCGCACAGTCGCACCCCGTTGACCACGGGCGCGTGCGCCCGCTCGTCCTCGAAATACGCGCCACTGGCGTGGCCGTAGGCAACCCAGACGCCCTGCGGGATCGGCTCCGGCCGGTACCGATTCGGTCCGACGGTGAACCGCCCTGAAATCCGGGCACCGGTCACCTCGTAGACGACAGTGCCGGCGACCTCGGCGTTCACCGCGACCTCGCGGACCGTGATCTGCCCGAGCGGGCCCCGGCGGGGATCCTCGATCGGCAGCTGCACCGGCTCAGCCCGTGGCGCCAGCACGGGACGTGGCCGACGCCGCAGGATGCCGGCCAGCGCGCAGATCCGGTGACGGACGGCCCGGCGATCCCGCTCGAGCTCGACGGCCTGGGCCTCCGCCGCAGCGGCGAGGTTGCCCTCGTGCTCGGCGTACTCCTCCGCCTTCTCACGCGCCGCGGTCACCATGAGGGCGCGCCGACAGGGCAGGTTCCGCCAGTGCGCGACGATGGCAAGGATCACGGCCTCGATGCGGCGCCGCGTGCCGCGGGCAAGCTCATGGTGAATGCCATTGCGCAGCCCGGCGGCGTAACGGCCCAGGAACCATCCGGTCGGCAGGTCATCCGGGTGCAGGTGCCCGGTCCAGCCATGGACCCGGACGCCGTGCACTACCGGCTCGTCGGGCCGGTGCTTGCGGTAGAAGCTGCCGAGCGGCTCCGTGCCGTCGCCGAACTGCACCGCGACGGTGGACGGCAGAATCGGACCGTTCGCGATGTGGTCCGGTACGACCACGAAGGTCCCGCTCACGTGCGGAGCACGAACGATGTAGCGGACGCGGCCGCGCTCCAGGACGGTCACGCGTGCTGCGGCGGAGCCGATGCCGGGCAGCGGAAGCTCAATACGCTGGGTGAGACGTCGGATGGACAAGGAACTCCTCTGCTGTACGGACGACTTCGGTTCGGGGCGGCGTCGGATGACTGCAGGCGGCCGCCCCGTCAGAGCTCAGCCGTCCCGCTGGAGGACGGCAGGGCGAAGGGGGACGCTGTTTAGGACGCCCCTCCGGGGGCTCGCGCTTCCGCCAGACCTCGAGTGCGGCCCTGGGCCGCGTGAGCGCCAGGGCTGCGAAGAGGGCCGGCGTGACGAAGCTGGAGGCGGGGACAGGGCGGGGGTGGCAGGAATCTGCCGGCTTTGGAGACCGGGACTCGAACCCTGATCTCCGGATCCGTAGCCCGCTGTCCCTCCCGTTGAACGACGGGAGCAGTGCGCGTTCCGCGCAAACTGCGTACCTTCGGCGGAATTTGAACCCGCAATCTCACGGTTGAGAGCCGGGCGAGATATCCAGTCCTCCGCGAGGACGTGTCCGGCGTCGGCATGGGGACCAGATCAGATTGGCTCCGCGAGGACCCGAGCATCACCTTCCCCCGCCGACGGCCGGACCTGCTGGGCTTGGAGCGGGTGCGGCTACCGCCCCAAGCTGATACGTCCGTCCTCGTTGTTCTCGGCCCACTCGTCGAGCGAGGTCTTGATCGCTCGTCTCGGTGGCTGCGCACCGCGCTCGTGGGCGGATTCGCTGTCACCCATCACCGTGGTCTTCGCAGTCGGGGCAGTCGTCATCGCAGCGCTCCTGGGTGCCAAGACTGTGGACGCGGCAGCGCATGCACGGTTCGCTCGTGAAGGTGACCTCGCCGTCCTTATATGTCTCGCCGTTGTGGTCGTCGGCGGGGATGCCCTGCGGCTCGTGGCAGTGACCGCAGTTCACCTCGTTCTCCCGGTACAGCATCAGGCCGCCTCGGCGGCACGGCGGGACTGGAGGCTGCGCACGATCGCGGCGGCGTGCTCGGGGGCGCTGGTGTCGGCGTCGACGAACTCGGCGTGCACGGAGGCGATCATGGCGGCGATGTCCTCGACGTCTTCCTCGAAGTCGGACCGGTCCCATACGTCGTAGGCGACCCCGAGGAACCCCTGGGCGTACGCGTCGGCTGCATTGCGGGCATGGCCGGTCCAGAAGTAGCGCGACCAGTCATCGGAACGGATGCCGTCGATGTCGTACTCGTCGCCGGTGATCTTCACGCCCTTGAGCGCGTAGCCGCGGGTCCAGGCGTCGGCGTCGGTCTCGCCGATGAAGTCGGAAGACACCCACATCACCGAGTACACGGGCCGGTTCCATGCCTTGTACTGGGCGTCGGTGGCGAGGTAGCGGTGACGGCCCTTGCGGGCGCTGCGGGCTCTCACGCCGACCTTGCTCCACTCGCGGGCGGACAAGTTGACCAGGCGACCCTCGATTTCGAGGTGCAGGATGGCCCTGTGGGCGGCGCTCCACTCCTCGGCGTTGGTGTCGTCGGCGATGGCGTTGGCGATGTCCCAGTGCGTCACAGGGGCGTCCTGGGTGCTCATCGATGCGTAGGCAGTTTCGGCGGGTGTCAGATCAGATATGGCGCGAACTCCTAACAGATTCCAGCGAACTGGGTGAATTTCGACGCGGGGCGCCTGCCGCGGGCGCGGCGCATGGGCGCAGTTCAGGTCACCGTCGCGACCTCGGCGTACGAGGACGGGCCCGACGTCTTTGAGCAGTGCGAGCGCCGCATGGGCGCGGCAGCTGCCTGGTGGCCCGAGGGGAATTGCACCCCTGACCGTCCCCCGGCGTGGGGGCCGCTCTACTACTGAGCTACGGGCCTGCCGTGCAGGTCGGGTCGGCCGCCCTTCCCTGTCCGGCGTCCAGAAGGTCGGTCGCCCCTCTTGACGCTTATAAGTTTACTTTCTGCGCCATCGCATGTCAAACTAAAAGGGTCATGTGGTCGAGGTTCCGCGGAGGCGCCGGTCGGGCGCCCCGGCGGCCGACCGGCGGCATGCGCAAGCGCCCGACTCTCCCGCTCCCCGTGAAAACTCATTTCAGAAACGGAAGTGATCATGTTCGCCGTCACCAACCCGGATACGTTCCAGGCGACCGTCGATGACCACAAGCTGAGTGATGTTCAGGCGGTCTACGGGCCAGACAGGTTGACGGTCATTGCCTACTCCGGCATCCGTATGCTGCGGGAGCGCAGCGGCAGGATGACGCAGGTTTTCGACGTGATCACCCTTGACGGCCGGTACCTGAGCAAGGGCTACAAGTCCCGTGGACCGGTGACCTCCTGGGTTCGGAAGAACCGTCAGGTGGTCGCCTCTGTGGTGGAGGAGACGGCGCAGACACCGGCCGTTGGCGCTCTAGCGGCCGTTCCGGCCGAGACTCCGGCGCAGGAAGACGAGTCGGCGGCGGAGACGTCGGCTCGGGTGCTGGCGGGCATGCCGCGCAACGCCGGGGTGATCTTCCACGAGGCAGCGGAGCTTGGTTGGGACGTGCGCGCGGAGCGTCGTTGGACCGGCCGCACGTGGGCGCGTGTCGTCGTCATCACGGGGTTGGTGATGGTGCGCGCGGGTGTGGAAGAGCGCGAGCACCTGTGCGCGTGGTCGGAAGGCAAGGGCTCCTACCTGGGGTCGGTCTCCAGCGACGGTTTCAAGGCCGTGCGGGAGGCCATCAACGGCACGCGTCCGGTGAACCGTGAGTACGAGAGCGCGGGGCGGACGGTGTGGGGCCGTGACGCTGCGGAATGGGTGCGCCAGATGGACGGCGCCGTATCCAAGGTGATGGCCTCCTTCGCGGACACGCGGGACGCGTTCAACGCCCTGGACGGCACCACCCCCATGGGCGCGCGCGCCGTCGCCCTGGCGTCCGCTGCCTACTCGGAAGCGCGCGAAGCCGAGCGGTCGGCGGTCGACGCCGGCCTGGAGGGTAGGCAACGCGGTACGACCCCGGGTGCCCGCGGTTCCGCCAGCCCTGCCCCGGGAAGCCTGACCGGCCGCACCGCCCGCCCGGCCGGCCGGTGCGCGTGGGCTGTCGGCCCGGGCCCGTAGCCGGCCGCCATCGATTCGGTGTTGGGCGGTGAGCGGGTCGGCTGCCAGGGTGTTTTGGTCGAGTGGCTGTGGGTGCGGGCCCGGCCGCGTAGGCTGCGCACCGTGGACCGGCACCCGCCCGCCTCGTTTGGTGAGGATTTTGTGGCCTCTCAGGACTTCCCCGCGGCCCCGGCCGGCGACGAGCAACTGCGCCGTCACGTGCTGCCCGATGTTTCCGCGGCGCCCGCCCGGCCGCCAGCGGAGTTGTCGCCCAGCCAGGTGCTTGCCGAGGTCCGTGACGCGCTGATGCCGCAGGGGTGGATCGACGTTGCCCTGCACAGGGCGGGTCGTGCGCTGCGGCCTCACCATCTGCCCGCGGAGCACACCGCGGGCCGGTACGTCTGCGCGCTGGTCGCCGTCGCGGCCGAGTTCCGCTTCGCCCGGAGCAAGGGCGAGGCCGGTGACAGGGACCTGCGGCGCCGTTTTCGTGCCGTGGAATCCGATCTGGAGATCGTCGCGAGCACGCTGGAGACCGGCCTCAATCTCGCTGAACGTGCTGACCGGCTTCCCTACAGTCCGGAGCAGTTGCTGGCCATGATTGGCCCCTGCTACGCCGCGGCGGCTGTGCATCTGCGTTTGGCCGCGGACACGCTCAGCGGCCGCTACCTGCTTCCGCACCACGACGTCGCCCCGTCGTAGGCCGGCCGGCCCGCGCCGGGCCGTCCGCCGTCCGGCCGGGCCAGGGGCATTGCCGGCTTCCGGCTGTGCCGGTGCGCCCGGGCCGCGGTGTGCGGGCGTGGCAGGCTGCGTGCCCGGGTAGGCCGATGGCCCGGCCTGCGCCTACAGCGTGTTGCTGGTGCGTGGCCTGTATCGGGCTGGGTCACCGAGTTGCCTGGTCAGGCTGGAAGAGCACGCTTGTGGAGCGCGTTATCTCGGGTGCGTTTTGAGCGTCTGGCAAGTAGCCCCAGGAGTCTGTGCCTTACAGATGTCCGAGGGTTCTTCAGGCATGTTTCGGGACGTACGTCTAGTCGCACTGGCACAGCGGTAATTGTTGCCGGGGAACGGTCGAACTCGATGGAGGCCGGTCCCCATCGGCTGACGATCGTGCGGGACGCCGCTGTCATCCACGGCGCTCGCGCGCCGTGGGCCGGGCACTGCGTGTGGCCAGCGTCTACAGGCGAACGTCCTTGACCAGGTCGATCACGGGCTTGTCGCCGCGCCTCAGCGCCACTTCGTACAGGGACAGCAGCCGGGCCAGGACGATGCGCGTCGGCAGGTCCGACAGGGACGGGTTGTCGTATCCGAGTGAACTCACGGCGTCCTTGACCACCTCGGGCCGACTGGTCTTGAACGCCTTGCGGACCTGGTCCAGGTCTGGCTGCGAAGCCAGCCACTCCATCGCTCGCTCCAGGTCCCACCGGTCTCCCGGTGCCTCCGGAACGGGGCGCATCGCGCTCTGCCCTTCGAAGCCGGTGAGGGTGGCCAGCCACCCGCTCATGGCGTACCCCCACCACTCCTCGGGCTGCCGGGGCACTCCGATGGCTAGGGCCACTCCGTCGGGCAGGTCGTCCGGGTGGTGCAGGGCCCGGACCGTGCGCTCGATGAGCTGACGCAAGGCTCCGGGCATGGCGGACGGGTTGGAGACGAAGCGGCGCGCTACGACGTCAGGGGCCACCGCTCCCGGCGCCTGCGGGAGGGGGCACGGCACGATCGGCTGCCACCCGCGCAGGCGGACCCACCCGCCCACGATGGTGTCCCTGAGATCGGGATCCGCCGGCGGCTCGGGCGCCGGAGCCGGGCGCCGGGTGTGCAGCGCCAGGAAGTGACCAGCCTGGACGGCCAGCCGGGCCGTCTCCCACCGCGCCGGCCGGGGCGCGTCGCGGCATGAGTCGCCCGAGTAGCCCCACAGGGTCAGGGCGGGATACAGCGCCGGGTGGGCGTTGAACGTCGTCATGGTCGCTTCCGTTCGGGCATCGGCCGGGCGGCCCCTAGTGGGCCACCCGTCATCGTGGTGGTGCAACCCCGCGACCGCGAGGACCAGTTCGTGCAACGGTATCGACCCGAGAGTGCTGTCCGGGACGGTTCAACGGAGGTCGCTGCGGTGCCCCTGGCCCGGCCGCCGGGCGGCCTTGGCTTGGACCTCGGCCGTGGGGTAGCGGGCTTCCGGCCGGTTCTGGCCGCGCTCGTACGTCGCTTCGATCCCCCAGCGCGACATCTGCTTGCGGACGGACCCACGCGCGATCCCGAGATATTCCGCCACTTCGTCCGTGGACATGGTCACCCGCTCCGCGCGGCCCTCACCGACGGGGGCCACAGCCGTGAGGGCCTGGCGGGCCCGCTCAGCCGCCGAGGCCGCCTTACGGGCGGCCTCGGCGGCGGCGGCCTCGGCGACGCAGGCATGCTCGTACGCCTCGCGCCGTACCTCCACGTCGGCCGTCCAGGCGGCGAGGTGGGACTCGACCGTTTCCCACAGGCGTGACCAGGAGGACACCTCGTCGGCTGTGAGGTCGACCGTCTCGCCGCCGGCGACGGCCAGGCGGTAGGAGGCGAGCGGCTGCGGCATCGTCATGTTGACGCGTGAGTGTCCGCTGATCTCCAGGGTGACGCCGCCGCGCTTCCAGATAGCCGGGGCGTTGGGCGGGGTCCTGACCGCTTCCTCCAGTTCGGCCTTGAACTGGTCGAGCGGCTGGACCTGCTCGATCTCGGGGAGGGCATGGTCCGTCACGACGGCCCAGAACTGTTCCTCGGGCACGTCGTCAACGTCCTGGACACCCAGTCGCCGAAGGGCGGCGGCGATGGCGTCGATGTCGTAGTCCTCGACGCCGTCACTGAGAGCCTGTCCGATGCTGTACTCCAGGTCGCTCATGATCTCTCCTCCGGGATGAGGCGGGGTGCCTGAGTAAACTATGCCCCACGTGGGGCATAGTTTCAAGGCGGGCGAGGGGCGCCGCCTCGATAGACGTCCAGCCCCCGGAGAGCTGTGCACCGCCGGCAGTCTCGGAAACGGTTCGATCGAACCGTTTCCGACGCCACCTCTTGCCTTACTTGCCTGACAGCGGGCCATGCAGCCTGACCTGTGTGAAGTGCCTCCGGACCCTAGATAACCGACGCTGTTTACCGCGCTGGACTGCCGCGTTGAGCGAGCACGCTGAGGATGCGTGCTGGCCGTGCGTGGTCATCCGGTGGTCTCTTCTGGTCGGTGTGGTCGAGGTCAGGAACCGGCTGACCTGCGCCCGGCAGCTGCCAGGGCGTGACCGTGGCGAGGAAGAGGCGGCTGGTGTCTGTCAGACCGCTTTGTGGGTGTGGAGCCACGTGGCGATCGGCGGCTGTCGGCCATGTGGGAACCGACGCTTCATGTGGGCGATTTGGGGGACGCGGCTGGGGCCGACGGGCCGGCGCCGACGGCTACCGCTTGGTGGCCGCGCCTCCGGCCGCCCTGATGCTGCTGGAGTTCTGCTGCTCACTGCCAGCCGGGTCTGCTCCGGCTGTGCCCTCCGAGGGAGCGACCGCGGCGGAGGTCGTCGCCGGAGGCCGGGCCGGGCGGCCGTCGGCCCGTACGCTGACGCACGCCGTGGCGAGGAGGAGAACCAGCGGGATCAGCAAGGCGGGACGGCGGCGCATCTGCCCACCGTGGCGCAGGTGATGTGGCGCGGCCGCGCCGACACGATCACCTCCACCTGGACGGGTGACGGCACGGGCCGGTGCAGGCAGCTCAGTCGAAGTCGCTCAGCCGGTGAGGCGTGAACCCGGTCCTGCCCTCTCGGCGGGCGACCTTGTCCAGCACCCTCATCCAGTCGAGGTCGACCTGCTCCTTGACCGTGAGCCCGACGCGGCTGCGGCGAGCGAGCCTGTCCACTACCTGGCCCTGCTCCTGCCTCTGCTCCTGGTCGGCCGCCTGCCACAGATGCAGAACGGCCTCGACGTCACCGCCGTCGCCTCCCAGGGCGTGCACGAGGGCCTGCACCGTGTCCCAGCGCGTCAGGACGGCTCCGCTCAGGACATTGCGCACCGTGGCGGCGGCCAGGTGGCCCGTCGCCGCCTCGACTTGCCGGGCGAGACCCTCGACCGAAGGCCAGTCCGCCAGGGCCTGGAGGCCGCGGAGGTGGTCGGCGAAGGCCCGCCGCGCGGGGTAGAGGTCGGGGGGCGGCAGGCACGAAAGGCAGTACGGCCGCAGATGCCCCTCGCCGGCGTCGGTCGTCAGCGCACAGAGGTCAGTGGCAGCACCGCACCGGTGGCACAGCCAGTTGATGTCCGGCGCGGTGCGCGGCAGAGGCTCGCCCCTGCGGAAGGTCATCTCGGTGACCTCGGTGACCTCGGTGACCTCGGTGACCTCGGTGACCTCGGTGACCTCGGTGACCTCGGTGACCTCGGTGGGCACGGCCGCCCCGGCGGCGGTGACGGCGGTGGTACCGCGCCGGGCCTGGGTGTACTTGTTGCCGGTGCGCTCCTTGCGCGCGCGGGCGCGGGACTTCGGGCCGCTGGCTCCGCTCTTGGTCATGACACCTCCGTCACGGGACCCCACGCATCCCGCCGGGCTCGGGCGCCATCAGCGCGGGCAGGTGCACTACGTTCCGCGGGCCCGCGCCGGGAGCACCCGGGGGTCCTTGGCCACCGTCCGGCAGCGTGGGAGCCGGGCGTCTCGTGACGTGCGGCGTGCGCGTCCTGCCGCTGGTCGGCAGCCTACCGCCTCACGAACCCCTACTGTCACCGGAAGGTGACAGCCTGCCCGGGAGTCGCTGCGCGAGGGCCCGCCGCCCGTCAGCCCAGGGTCGAGACCATGGCCAGGGTCTGCCCCGAGGCGGTCTGGCCCGCGCCGCTTCGCCGGCAGTTCGTGCCCGGCCGCCACCTGCTGCCCGACTGTGTGGGTCCGGGGGAGTAGCGGCCGGCCGCCTGCCGCGCCCCGCGCCGTCTGCGTGCCGCCGTCCGCCGCCGTCCCGCGCCGCCGTTCCCGTCGCGCTGCCGTCGCGCGGCTGTCGGCTGTCGGCCGCGTGCCGTCGCGCTGCGTCGTGCCGGTCTGCTGCCTGGTCGCGGTGCCCGCCGGGGTCGTCGTCGCGCCGTCGCCCGCCGCGCCGCGGCCGGTGCTGCTCGGTGCTGCTCGGCCGTGCCGGGTCGTTGGCCTGCTGCTTGCGCCCGTCGCGGCCAGCTCCGGTTGCCCAGGGCCTGGCCGTCGTCCGTCGCGGCGGCCGGCTGTCCCCGCGTCTCGGTGTCTCCGGGCCCGTCGCGGCCGGTTGTTCCCGGTCCGTGCTCGTGCTGGCTCGTCGCCGTCGCCGTCGCCCCGCGCCGCCGCTCGCCGCACCGCGGCGCGCCGCGCCGTCGTCGTCGGGGTCGGCCCCGGCCTGCGGCCGTGCCGTGCCGTGTCGCTGTCCCGGCCCTCAGCCGCCGGCCGCGCCCCGCGGCTCAACGGCCGCCCCCTGGCCGCCTCCTGTGTCTCCGCGCACGTGCCGCCTGCCCCGTCCGCCAGCTGTGCCTCCTGTCCGGTGCCTGCGGCCGGCGCCCGCGCCGCTGTGCCCGCGCACCGCCCGTCCCGGGCCGCGCGTCCCGGCCGCGCCCCGTACGCCGCGCCCCGCCGCCCCGTCGTGCTGTCCCGGCCGTCCGCCGGCCGCCCTGTCGTGCCGTCCGCCGGCCGCCCCGTCGGTCGTCCGCCGCCTGTCCGTCCGTCGGCAGCCTGTCCGTCCGTCGTCCGTCTGTCGGCCGGCCGGCATCGTCTGTCGCCGCGCCCGTCCCGTCCGGCGGGTCCGTCAGTCGTTGTTCGCTTGTGGGTATGGGGAGTTGCTGCTCGCCGTACGTCGCCCGGCCGAGCCGTGCCGCGCGCCGCCCGTCTCCGCCGGCTGGTCGCGCCGTCCGGCGTCGGCGTGCCCCGCCGTCCGGCGTCGAGGGGAAGTTGCTGCTCGTGCCGCGCTCGCCTCGTCCGCCGTTCGCCGTCCCGGCCGTCCGCCGCGCCCCGTCGCCGGGCCGCTGCGCGGTCCCGCGCGCTGCTGGTCAACGCCCGTGCCCGTGCTGCCGAGCCTCTGGCCGCTGTGCCGAGGAGCTGCTGCTCGAGTTCGGCCGCGCCGTGCCCGGTCCGTCAGATGTCCCGCGCGTTCCCGGTCGCGGCCCCGCGGCCGCCTACCTCCCGGCCCCCGGCCGTGCTCCGCCGCAGCCCCGCCCCGGTCCGGTCGCCGGGCACCGGTGTCCGGCCCGCGCCCGTCCGGTCGTCCCGCCGCTCCGGGCCCGGCGTCGTGTCCCGAGCCCCGGCCGGCCGTGCCGCCCGGCTCCGTCCTGCCGCGCCTCCGCCGGGCCGTGGCCGCCGCCCCGCGCCGCCGTCCCGCACGCCGTCGCCCTGCCGCGCCGGCCGCTTGCTGCCCCGCCGGCCGCGCGTCGCTGCCGGCTGCCGGTCGTTGTCGCACCCCGCGTCTGTGTGGGGCGTGCTGCTTCGCGCTGCTTTCACGGTCTGATGCAGCGCGCTGTTGAGACGCGGTCTGATAGCGCGCTGTGGAGCGTGCTGGGCAAGCGTGTCTGCCGCGCATGCCGGTCACCTGCGCTGGTTGGTGCGCTGCCATGGGGTGTTGCTGCTGCACGCTCGCCAGCTCGCAGCGGTGGCGCGTGTGGTGGGCGTGTTGGTCATGCGTGCCTGTTGTCCGGTCGCTTTCGGTCAGTTCCGGTCCAGGGGCGCGGTGGTGCTGACCGTGGGTTTACCGGGGCCTTAGGGTCCTGGAGCTGTGACGGAGACGAGGAAAAAGCGGCTGTTGCCGACGGGTTACTGCTTCTGCGGTTGCGGCGAGGAGGTGGGCATCGGCCGGTGGTTCGTGCTCGGGCACGACATCACGTCCGCCGGCGCGCTGCGCACCGTCGAAGAGGGCGAGCTGAGCCTGCCGGAGCGGCTGGACAAGGCGGGATTCGGGCCGGAGCGCTCGGTGGTCCAGGAGGCGATCGACCGGGCGGGCTGGGTGAGCTGCGAGGGCTGCGCGTACGCCGGGAAGCCGGCGGGGCTGGCTGCTCATGTGCGTGGGGGCGGGTGCGAGGGCGCCGGCCGGGCCGAGCCCGAGCCGGACGGGGCCGGGGTGCCGGCGGGCGGGGGCCGGGCCGTCGAGGAACTGCCCCCGCACGCGCCCGTGTTCGAGGACGACAAGAGCCGCATGGGCGGGCCTGTCGGTCAGGACACAGGGCCGGTGCGGGTTGGGGCGGGCGTGGCTCGGGGGTTGTTGCTGCCGGGGCCGGATGACGGGTTGTGGCGGAAGGTGCCGCTGCATCTGCGTCAGAACCTGTCGGTGGCCGCGTACCGGCTGGTGACGCCGGAGCAGCCGGTGTTGCGGGAGAAGGGGAATGCCGGGGTGCGGTACGCGCTGCGGGCGGCTGATGGCATGCGGTTGGCCGGGAAGCACTGGCTGGCGTTGCTGGGTGCGCCGAGGGGGGCGTTCGGCAGTGCGCGCAGTGAGCGGGCGCAGCGGGTGTTCGAGGTTCTGGAGCAGGTGGTGGCCGAGTACGTGGCTCCGGCCGTCGCCAAGACCGCGGTGTCCGCGGAGGGCGCGGTGTCCGAGCCCGGTTCCGCCGAGGCAGCCCCTGCTCCCGAACCCGACCGCGCCCCCGAGGCCGTCGATGAGCTGGTGCGTGTCTGCGCGGCCGGGCCCGACGCCGGGGGCGACGCGGCGGAGCCGGTGGACGGCGCCGGGCCCGCGGCTGTGCCGGGGCCGAGGGAAGCAGAGCTGCGGCCGGCCGATGACGCCCCGTCCGAGCCGGCCGCCTCGCCCGCGACGTCCGCGTCGGGTGTTCCGTCGGTGAGGGCGGAGGCGGGGGCCGCGCGGGGCCGGCTGCTGCCCGGGGAGGACGCCCCGGCGTGGGACCAGGTGCCGCTGCATCTGCGTCAGAACCTGTCGGTGGCCGCGTACCGGCTGGTGACGCCGGTGCGGGGGACGTTGAAGGTGAACGAGCAGCGCCGTGTGCTGTCCGCGGTACGGGCCGCCCAGCGGATGCGGATGACCGGCGCGCACTGGCTGCTGCTGATGACCGCCGAGCGGGAGGTCTTCGGCAGTTCGGCGAGTGCGCGGGCCGGCGCGTTCTACGGGACGCTCGAGCAGATCCTCGCCGAGCACCCGCTCCTGACCCAGGACGCGTCGGCCGCGCCCGTGGAGGCCGGGTCCGGCTGAACCACCATGGGGCCGGACATGCTGCGGCGTCCGTCGGCCAGCCGTCCTGGCCGTGGTGTCGCCGGCCCCGGGTTGTGCCTCCGCCGCCCGCTGCCGCTGTTCACCGGCCGCGCCGCCGGCTGCCGACCTGTGACTGAGCCCTCCTGTCGGCCAGTTGAGTGCCAGGCCAGCCAGCCGCGGTACTACGCGGGCGCCCTGGCTGACGTGCCCGGTGGCGGCCGGGCCCCGGCCGCCACCTCGTTGCCGCTCGCCGCGGCCCTGGATGCGGCAGCACGGTGGTGGACCGCGGTGTTGGAGGCGGGTCTGGCGCCAGCGACGTCGCCAAACGCGCGTCGCCCACCCACGCGAGTCTGACGCCCTGATCCGGGCCGCGCATCTGCTCACCCGCCCCGCCGCGGCCCTGGTACGACATCGAGGTCCGCGCGCACGCCCGCACCCTGCTCGCGGCCGCCGGGGCCCTCGGCGTCGGGCGGTCAGCGGGTCTGCTACCCGGGCGTTTCGGCCGCCGCGGGTGTGGGCCGGCCGCGTAGGCTACGCACCGTGGACCCGCACCTGCCCGCCCCGTTTGGTGAGGATCTTGTGATCCTCAGGAACTCCCTCCACCTGGCCCGATGACGAGCACCCGGCGAGAGGGCACCGCACCAGTGCGGCGAGTGCCCGGGTACCGGGCATCGTCGCCCCTCCTCCTCGGGCCGGTACGGTGCCGGTCATGCACGATTCCACACCAGCTCCGGGCGCCGGCCACACACCGGGCCGATGGCACCGGATCGAGGTCCTCCCTCAGCAGGAGGCAGAGGAGTTCGCCCGGACTGCGAGGGTCACCCGGCACGCCCGGCGGGAGTACATGGGCACGCACATCGTCTCCGAGGCCACCGCGGACGCTGAGATCCGGCAGCTGGTCGAGCGCTTCCTCCAGGTCGGGCACCTGGCCCGCGGGGCCAGCGGCACTGTGCGGGCCCGCTGCCCCAAGGCCGACGGGAAGGAGCATCCGTACTCCTTCCTCCTGGACATGGAGACCCGGCACGTCGTCGGCTACGTGGGGCCGGCCGTCTCCTGGTTCGACGAGATCCGCGCGCCGCTCGAAGAACTCCGCCGACACCAGGCGGAACAGCAGGAGCGCCGCGAAGAGCAACGCCGGCGCCGTGCGGCGCACGAACAGCGGATGCAGGAGCAGCAGGAGGCGGCCGCGGCCCGCCGGGCGGCAGCCCTCCAGCCGAAACGCCTCCAGCCGACGTGGCCACAGCTGCCGGTCGGCTACTACGGCCGAGACGGCAACCCGGCGCCGGAGCCCGCGCGTCGGCGGCCGATCACCGACGAGGCCAGGATCCGCCGCGTCGGGCGCCTGCCTCATGTCGTGTTCCACTCCGACGCGCTGAACAGCAGTTTCTTCCGCGAAGTGCCCGTGGAGCGCCGGTGCGAGGCCCTGCAGCGTGTCCTGGATCTCCTCCTGCGCGCGCCGAGCAAGGGCACGGTGGTCACCGGCCCCGACGCCATCACCGTGACCGGGAAGAAGGTCACGATGACCCTCACCCCGGACTGCACCGTCGTGCGCACCCTGAACCCGCCCGAGCCGGGCAACCGCAAAGATCCCCCGCAGTACCGGGCCAAGAACTGGGTCAAGGCCCGCGAGCGCGCCCGGGAGCAGGACCTCGAGCCGTAGGGCGCACCGGTCGGTCCGGGGCCGGGCGGGCGCGGTACTCGACGAGTTGCAGCCGGACGTGCGCGTCGGCGGGGCGCAGTGCCATGGCCCGTGGCAGGGTTCGGTCCGCGCGTGGCCACCGCCGCCCGTGCCATGGGGTCCGTTCTGGAGATCGTCGCGAACACGCTGGAGGCTGGCCTCAATCTCGCTGAACGTGCTGACCGACTTCCCTACAGTCCGGAGCAGTTGCTGACCGTGATCGGCCCCTGCTATGCCGCGGCGTCCGTGCACCTGCGTTTGGCCGCGGACACGCTCAGCGGCCGCTACCCGCTCCCGCACCACGACGTCGCCCCGTCGTAGGCCGGCCGGAGCCCTGCGCGGGCCGGCCGCCGGGCGGAGGACGGCGTCTGCACGGGTCGTTGAGCGGTGGAGGAGTGGCGAAGTCCCGCGGCCGGCGATTCGCGTCCGCCGCCCGCCGTCCGGCCGGGCCAGGGGCATTGCCGGCTTCCGGCTGTGCCGGTGCCGACCCGGACTGCGGTGTGCGGGCGCGGCAGGGTTGTGTGCTCGGGTAGGCCGGTGCCCGGCCCGCACTTCCAGCGCGTTGCTGTTGCGCGGCCTGTCTCGGGCTGGGTCATCGAGCTGCCTGGTCACGTTGGATGAGCGCGCTTGTGAAGCGTGCTGTTTTACCGCGCTGCCTGTCGCGTTGAGCGAGCACGCTGAGGACGCGTGCTGGCCATGCGTGATCAGCCGGTGGTCTCTTCTGGTCGGTGTGGTCGAGGTCAGGAACCGGTTGACCTGCGCCTGCCAGCTGCCAGGGCGTGCCCGTGGCGAGGGAAAGGCGGCTGGTGTATGCCAGGCCGCTTTGTGGGTGTGGAGGCCACGTGGTGATCGGCGGCTGCCGGCCGTGTGGGAACCGGCGCTTGAGGTGGGCGACTTGAGGGCCGAGCAGGTCGCCGACGGCCTGTCGCGCCTCGTAGGAGGCCGGCACAAAGGTCCGTACCGAGGTCGCCGGCCTATGCGGGCCTGTGCACGCGGTGGAGCCCGCCCCGGCGTCGGCGTGTGCCGGGCCCGAGCCGGCCGGGATGTCGGCTGCCCTGGGCGGGGCGGTGGCTGAGGCGCTGAGTGGATGAGCGCGGCGTGCGAGCACTGGTGGATGCTTGGGCCTTGCCGGTGCCGAGGAGCTGCTGCTCGCGCTCGGCCGCGCCGTGCCCGGTCCGTCAACTGTCCCGTGAGATCAAAGTGGGGTTGTCATCGAAGGGGAGAGGGGTCCACTGCCCGGGTGGGAGCTCAAGGGTGTGGCCGCCGGGGTGACGCTGGGGGTCGAAGACCTCCCACTGTGGCGGGATGTCGTCCGCAGGTGGGGAGGAAGGGGTGTGGTGGCGGGTGCAGTGCTGGGCGGTGTACTGATCAGCGAGGTGGTCGGGGACCTGAGTGGCGCGCACCCATACCAGGCCGTTGCCGGTGGTGAGCGCGAGCAGGGAGTGTCGCCAGGGGGTGGGCGAGGGCAGTTTGGTCACGCAGCGCGTACCGCTCTGATTGCGGGTCACACAGCGGATGCTGGGGTGGCCGGGCATGAACATCGGTCGTCCGCCCAGCAGGTAGGTCTCGCCGGGTTCGGAGTCTCGGCTCGGAAGTTCGTGGGGCTCCATTGGGTCCTCTCCGGGGGTGGTCGGCGCGGGGAGAATAGCGCAGCGGCGTGGCCCCGGTGCTGGCTGGCGAGAACTGTGCGGGCCCGCAGCCTGTTTCCGGCGCTGCGGCACGCCGAGGCCGTGTGCTGGCTGTGTGTGGTCATCCGGTGGCCGCTTCTGGTCGGTGCGGTCGGGGCCAGAAGCCTGGCTGACCTGCCAGGGTCTGCTGCCAGGGTGTGACTGCGGCGGGGGAAACGCGACTGGTGTCTGCCAGGCTGCTTTGCCCGCTGCGCAGCGGCTGTGTGTGCCGGCCTTTCCCGCCGGCGGCCCAGCCGCCGGTCCAAGGTCGCCACCATCGGGCGGACGTCGGGCTGACGGCCGCCATCGTGGGCCCGCCACCCCGTCCCGGTCCCGGCCCGCTGGCGATTGGCGGCTGCCGGCCATGTGGGAACCGACGCTTGGTGTGGGCGACTTGGGGGCCGCGGCTAGCTGCCGGCTGGTATGCCACGGCGGGCGGTGCCGGCGCCTGTGCGGTCTTGACGCAGCGCTGCGGCCGGCACCGCGCCGGCCGCCGGTGTGGCCGGTGGCCGTACGTCTGAGGTGTTGTGCCTGTGGAAGGAGTCGCGCCCGGCTGGCTCTCGCGTCCCTGGCTGCGCAGTTGGCCGCGGCGGCTGACTGGCTGGCACCGGGCCGGCGCGGCGGTGGGTTTGAAGTCTGCGGCGGCCGGCCGCGGTCCTGCCCGCCCGCACCGGTCCTTCCCGGCGTCGCGCTACTCGTCTCGCGGCAGTCCGCCCGGGTACGCCGCCGGCTACTTGCGTGGCGGGGTGTCCGTCTCGGCTTCCTGCCCGATCCCGAGGGCCTTGGCGACCTCGTCGAAGACCTCGGGGTCGATGGGCGGCCTGGTGGCATCGGACGGCCAGTCCAGATCGACGATGACCGGGGTGTAGGGGGCCGGGCGCGGTTCGTTGCCGGGCAGGTCGAACAGGAGGGCCCGCTGGCCGCTCGTCTCGGCGAGGAGCCGGGCGAGGTCGCCCGCGTCCGTACGTGTCTTGTCCGCGCCTCCGGGCCGGATGTGCTTTTCGTCCAGGAGCCGCCGCGCCAGGTTCTCTAGTTCCGGGGTCCGGTCAGCGGGGGTGCGCGGGGCGGTCAGGGCGCGGGCCTGGTCGGCGGTCATGCCGGTGGCCGAGGTACCGGGCCGGAGGCCGAGGGCGAGCGCCAGGGTCACCGACAGTTCGGGGGAGGTTGAGGTCTTGTCCGCGCCGGCGCGGTGGTAGTGCCCGGCGGTGAAGTTGTGCTCGGTGATGTGCCGTACGGCCGCCAGGTCCGGGCGGGCGGAGCGGGGGGCGGTCAGAGCGCGGGCCTGGTCGGCGGTCATGCCGGTGGCCGCGACGAGGGCCCTGACGGCGGTCTCGGGCAGGGGACCGGCGGCAAGTTCGTCGAGACGCTCGGTGGCGGAGGTGCCGGGCTGGAGGCCGAGGAGTTCCATGGCACGGTGGCGTTGGACGCCGGCCGCGGCGGCGATGCGCTTCACGTAGCCTTCCAGCCGCTCGGCGGGCCGCGGCAGAGGCACACCCGGGATCCGGTCCGGGAGACCCTGCGGGCGGCCGGCGCGGGCGGCGACGGCCTTGCGGGCCTGGTCCAGGGTGATGCCGGGGTGATGCCGCTTGTACGCGCGTACGGCGCGGTCCTGCTCCCTGGTGCGGCGATGGGTCATGACGTCTCACTCCTGGTTCGGCCTGCTGCCCCACACGCGCCGGCCGGTCCAAGGTGGAAGAGGCCATGACGAAGCTGCTCGCGCGAGTCTCAGACGTCTGCGGTCCCCTTCGGCGGTGTGGGCGTCGAGGTTGTGGACCGGGCGCGGCGCGGTTGCCCGATGGTGCTCCGTCATCGTAGCGGCCGCATCGGACACCCGGAGGGGGAGCCCCGCCGCGGCTCGGCCGAAATGCTGCACTCTCCGGCTGACCCGCCCGCCCGGCGTCCGCAGGCGGGTCGGGGTACCAGGCGAGTACGGTGTCGCGGCCATGGGGGCCGGCCGGGTAGCTGGGCGCGGGTGCAGTGGAGGCGTACCGCGTGGGCGGTGCGGCCGGTGGTGGGTGGGTTGTGCTCGTGGCGACGGAGTGGAGGGCGGAGAGGTGCGTCAGCGCAGTGTGAGGCGGACTGTGCTGTGGCGCCGGATGGAGCTGGCCGGGAAGCGGGCTCCTATCCGCCAGCAGTCAGTGAGGATGCTGTTGAGGGTGCGTGTCCGATCCACGGCGTGGTGCCCGAGAAGAGGCTGTGCTTCCTCGGGCAGGTCGGCCAAGGGGCGGTCGCCGACGACCCACGCAAGCATTGGCTTGCCGTCGCGGGCGGGCAGCACGTACGGCGTTTCCTCGGCGGTGAGAGTCTCGGAGATGGCTGCGCTTCCCTTGCCTGCGGACAGGGTCAGGTATCTCGCCCCTGGATAGAGCTGGCCGATCAGTGAGATGACGGTTGCCAGCGCGGCTTCGGCGCTATGGCGCGCCGCGGCCAGGGCAGCATCCAGCTCGCCGATGGTGTCAACTTCTGCATTGTCCATTCCATCCTCCATGTACGCGGAGTTGCGCCGCCGCTCATAGCTGCCTTCGGGGCGCTGGTGGCACCGGGGGCGGTGGACCGTGAGGAATGTTTCCGCGGCATCGACTCGTCGGGTTCCTGGTGCGCGCTGTTGGGTTAGCGGGTGGTGGTGGTCCAGCGGTGGTGGGGGGCGGTGGATGGTGCCGATGGGGTGGTCGGTTGGCCGGTGATTGTGCCGGTGGCGTGGTTGTGGGCCAATTCCCGCCGTGCGTCCGCCCGGTGGTGGGGATGTGGCGGGCCGGGCCCGGGGTGCATCCCACAAGGCGGGTGGCGCACGCCGTGGCCCAGGCTTGTGCCGACGCTGAAAGTGCTGGCGATGTTGACCGGGCTGCGTGGTACTTCCGGCGCTGCGCCGCCTCGCGGCCGACTGGGCGACCACGCCCACTGTCCCGATCGCGCTCCGCACAGGCCCGCAGGAGGCCGCGCCTGTCCGCATGGAAGTGCCCGGTTGCGGGTGTCAGGGGGTGTCTTCGTGCGTGCCGGTCTGCACTTGGGCGATGGTGGCCCACATCAGTGCCATCTGGATGGCGTCGTCCTTCTTCTTGCCCTGGAAGTCGGCGTCGCCTGCGGCGGGTAACCAGTTGCCTTCTTCGGCGCGGGCGGTTTGGGCGAATTCGCTGGCTTCCTTCTGGAGGCGGGCATGCTTCTCGGCCACCTCGGCCCAGCGAAAGGCGTTGGCTGCGGCCGGAGGGCGGCTCCTCGTCTTCTTCACGTCCTGGTTCGCGCTGCTCATCGCGGGCCCCTTCCCTGGTGGTGTTCGTGGTGGCGTCGGCGGGGGTGGTTCCCTGCACCGCACAATAAGTAATTTAGCCAATATCGCAGTAAGTGTCAATTCGGGTGTTAGGGCTGCATGGGGAGGGCGTGCCGCTATTACCGGCGGTCCTAGTTGCACCCGTCGCTGCGCCGGACCTGATCGCGACTGGGCCCGTGGCGCGCGCCCTCGCGGTCGGCCTGCCGCCCGGCGCGCTGTGCGATGGCGGCCCGTGGGCGGCGGAGTTGAAGGCGGCGGTCTGGTGGTGTGTTCGTCGGCGGTCGGCGGTCGGTGGCTTGGGTCCCGGGCCGACGAGGGGTGGAGCCGGTGGGGTTCAGCCCGTTGTGTGTTGCGTCGGCTGTTCGGTGCTGCCGGTGTGCTGTTCGAGGTACCAGGCGAGCACGGCGTCGCGCTCGCGGCGGACCTGGCCGTCGCGGTCGTGGGTGCCGGCCGGGTAGCCGGGCGCGGGGTGCCAGTGAACGCGCACTGCGTGGGCGGTGCGGCCGGTGGCGGCGGCGACTTCCTCGGCGGTGATGCGCTCGGGGAGGCGGGCGAACGCCTCACGTATGGCGTCAGGGTTGGTGTCGGCGTCCATGGGGAGCTCCTGTGTGGCGAGGCGGGCTTGAGCAGCTGCGCCGGGTGCTTGGTCAGGTGTTGGTGTCCCCTGGCCAGGCCACGGTCGGCTTCACTTTCTCGGCGTGTCCGTTGCGGACGATGACTCCCCACATGTCGTTCCGCCGCGGTCCCGCGCCGGCCGGTCCCGCGGTCCGCCCCGGCTGCGCCTGATTGTCCGGTGCCTGCGCCGCTCTGGCCGCCGCGTCCCGGCGCCGGTAGTGCCTGGTGCGTCGGTGCGGTGTGTGACCGGTGCGGAACGGCAGCCAGGCCGGGGTGCTCTGCTGCTGTGCAGAGAGTTGGTTCATGCCGCTTCGGTAGCAGGGGCGGGGCGGTTCGTGTGGCGGGTCGGCTATCTCTACCCAGGATGGTGAACACCCCTTCCGCTGCGACCGCAGGCTGCTAACGTCGTAGCTGTGCCAGTCCTTCGGGGCCGGCGCGGGTCGTGTGCGACGCCGTTATCAGCCCTTGAGGGATCGCAACAGCACTTTCACTTTTGCTTGTTGCTTCTCGTCGTCGCACGCAGCCTCTTCATTGATCCCTGGAGGGATCGCAAGGTACGTGCTTTGCCTGGCAATTCGCGCGCTTTGCACTCATCAGCCCGTAGAGGGCTTGCCCCAAGGGGCACACGAAGGGCCCGGCTCTGCCGGGCCCTTCGTCGTTTCTGCGGCCGCTCCAGCAGCGGGCGGCAGACGTCGGTCTGGAATTCTCGTCAACGGCCTGCTGGGCAGGGGTGGTGGCGGCCCGGACGCCGGTGCCGGAGTCGGGCCGCCGCACGGCGCCCGGCATGGGCCGGCCATCACGCGCACGTGTCACTGGCAACGCGCCGGCCCGGAGAAAGTCACGCGATGTGGGACGACCCGGCCCGGGTGCGGGGCGCGCTCGCCGGCCGGGGGCCCTGCCACCGGCCCACGGGTCCCGCCGTGATGAACCACGTCGCCGGGCTGCGTGCCGCGCCCGCCGAGGGGAACCGCGGCTGGTGTTCGGGGAGTTCGCGGTGGCCGGCCGCATCCGTTCCGGGCCGGCGCGCAGCTGGCCGGTGCGCCCGGTGGCGGGTCAGGCGCTGCCGGGCCGTGGCGCCCGCGGTTGCTGCTGGTACCGCGGCGGCGACTGGCGCACGGTCGAGGCATGGCACCGCGATCCTCAAGCGTGCCCGCGCGCAGTTCGTGGACCCGAGGGCATGAGGGAGTTCGCCACCGCCCGTCCCAGCCCCTCGACGCGACGGACCGACCAGCCCGCGCCCAGCCTCCGATCCGGCGTGTCCGTGGGCCGGGCCGGGCTGGCTGAAATGCCGTGGGGCCGGACCTGCAGCGGCGCCCCTCCGCCGGCCGCCCTGGCCGTGGTGTTGCCAGCCCGGGCTGCGCCGCCGCCCGCTGTTGCTTGCCGGCTGCGCCGTTTCGCTGCTGCTCGTTGTGCCGCCGGCTGCCGCGGCGGCCGGCCGGGCCGCGGCCCAGGGCACCTGGCCCGGGCCGGTCAGGGGCGGCTGCGGTCGGAGCCCTCCTTGGTGGTCCGGGCCAGTTGCGGGTCCACCGCGTAGATGGGGGCCTGGCCGGGGCGCGGGGGGAGGTGTTCGTTGATCCAGATCCCCTTGACCCGGGTCCGGCGCCGGGTGAACGTCACGTCCTCGACGGCGTCCGGCCCGTAGACGGGGCCGGAAGGCCGGCCGTGTTCGTTCAGGAGGTGGACGCGGGTGTTGCGGGTCCAGTGGGCGCGTCGCCAGTCGCGGTACTGCGCGGGCGCCCTGTTCGACGTGCGAGGCGGCGGGGGAGCGGCGGCCTGGTGGGGCGGTGCGGTGAAGGAGAGCACCCGGACGCCGAGGAGCGCGCCGGCCCGGGCCTGCGGGGTACGGGCAGCCTGCTCCAGTTGCTGCCGACGCCGCTGTGCCGCCGGCAGCTGGTTCTTCTTGCTCTTGCCGCTGGTGCGGGCCTGGCCCGGGACCGGTGGGGGTGTGTCCCAGCCCTCCAGCGCGTTGAGGGCGGCGTAGGTGCGCAGCACGCGGGCGGCCGGGCCGGGGTTGGCATCGAGCCGGCGGACCGGGTGCATCGCCCAGGCGTAATGGCCGTCGTGCAGGAGGTTGGCGATGATCAGCCAGCCGAGGAGCGGGTCGTGGCCGGCGCCGAAGTGGGCGGCGGCGTGGGCGTGGAGGGCCTCGTCGTCGGCGATGACGGCCGGCAGCGGGACGCCGTCGTGGAAGACCAGGACGGCCTCGGCCGTCAGCCGCAGCTGCGCCTCGCGCTCCGGTGGCAGGCCGGTGGCGGCGTCGAACGCTTCGGCGGCTGGCACGAAGTGCGGCGTGGCCGTGTAGGCAGCGAGCATCATCTGCAGGTCGAGGAACCGCTCGACCTCCCGCTCCCGGCCGGGCAGCGGCTGTCCGTCGGCGGTGGCCGGGTTCGTGCTCCGGAATCGGATGCTGGCGGCGTCGCCCGGCTCCAGGCCGTGCCCGCGGGTGACCTGCTCCTCGCGCCCGGCGGTGTCCTCGTAGATCACGTCGCCGGCGAGCTTCTCGCGCAGCACCCACGGGATGAGCCTGACCAGGTCCGTGTTGCTCCCGCCCTTCGCGCGCAGTACCCGGCGTGGTGTCCCGCCGCGCCAGCTCAGGTCCTGCCCGGGGGCCAGCCACTTGGTCACCTCGGCGTTGTGCAGAAGCCGCTCCCAGATCCGGGAGTACTCCTCCTGGCAGCGCTGTTCTTCCTCGGGCGTGAGCCGGGCGGCATCGGTCAGGGCGGCGCCGTGCATGAGGCGGGCGTACGCCTCACTCGCCGGATTGCCGGGCGTCATGGTGGCGAACGTCGCGGGCACGTCGGTCCTCTCTTCAGTGGCCCAGCCCGCGCGGCTCGACGACGGGCCGGCCTTGCTGCCAGCGGTGCCACAGCAGGGGGCCGACACCCGGCCAGGCGGGGATGCCGGGTACGGGCAGCGGCGGGCGGCCGGCTTGGACGGCGTCGTCGGCCAGCAGCCGGGCGAGGCCGGCCCGGTACTCCTCGCTGCCCCGGTGGCCGCGGTCGACGTCGGCGAGGACCTGCCGCAGCGGGTGAGTGCGCACCTCGATCCGGCCGCGGTGGGCGGTGCGGGCGCTGTGGGTGAGGATCTCGACCCACGACCAGGCGTCCAGCCCGCGCGCGAGCGCGACGCGGTCGATGTGGTCGGCCAGGGGCCCGCCGCCGTCGGTCCAGGCTGCGTACAGGCGCACCGAGCCGTCGGGCTGGGGGATGTCGGTGCGCACCAGGGTCTCGGGTTCCGCCGCGGCGAGCGCGCCGTCCACGACGGCCAGTTCGAGGGGCCCGCGGTCCCCGGTGGGCGCGAGGCCGGGCTGCGCGTTCGCGGGCGGGGCCGTGAGGACCGGCACGGGCAACTCCAGCGGCAGGCGGGCAGGGGCTCCGCCCGCTCAACGACAACCGGGCCGGCAGGTCACGGCCTCCAGGCCCTCCGGCCGGCCCCGGGGACATTGCCAGCCCAGGCGCGCCGACCCGGTCGCCCACGCCCCCTGCCGGGCGAGCACGGCCGCCCCACGCTCGCGGCTGGGTCGGCAGCCGCTGTCCACAGGCCAGCAGCTCAAGGCTGCTGCTCATGACCATTTCCTCTGAGTCACAAGCCCCGGCTCCAGCCCCGGTTGTGCACCGCGCGGTCTTCTGCCCTGTCTGCTACGGCGTGCCCGAGGATCTCGTGCGCGTCGACTCCTGTGTGGGCCGGTGTGCCCCTGTGCACGAGGACAGCGATTCCTGCGCGAACTGCCGGGAATGGCTGTGTGTCACCTGCGGGAAGCACCCTGTACCCGGCATGCCCGACCTGTGCCCGATGTGCTGCGGCGACTGAGCGGGTACGGCACCCGGCCGTTCCCGGAGTCTGCTGCCCGTCAGCCCGGCTTCACGCACGCTGCCCGCCGTTCGCTCCGCCGCCCTGCCCCAGGCCCGCACAGCGCCCGGGGGAGAGGGAGATGACCGTACGGGCATGCGTGGCCGCACTCAGGGCGCGGGTGGTGCGGGGCCGTGCTGCGCCCCCTCCCGCCGCGCCCCTGAACGCCGGGCCCGACCAGCGTCCGCCTGATGACCCCGCCCCCGCGCCCGCCCCTTCGGTCAGCGACGGGCGCCCGGCAGCCTTGGCGGACGGACCTGGCCTGTTGAAACCGCCACACCGGGCCCGGGCAGTCCCGGTCCCAGTGGTTTCGGTCCGGCAGTGGCAGGCCCGCCGGAAACCGGAGCTGGTGTATGCGCGCATGTCGAACGCCGACCGGGCCCGGCTGCGTCAGCAGCGCCCCGTCTGCGAGTTGTGCCGGCGCAGACCCTCGTCTGCCGTCGACCACGACGCGCGGACGGGGTGGGTACGCGGCGCATTGTGCAATCCCTGCAACAGCTGGCTGGGCTCGATGGAGGCGGCCTTGCGCGTGCCCCGCCGCAGGATGCAGAACCAGGCGGCGTACCTGCACTGGCGGTTCGAGGCCGGCGGCACGGCAGCACTGACCTGGTACGCGGGGGAGCTGTCCTACCTGGGCATGACCGGGGAGCAGTTCGCGGACGGTCTGCGGCGGGTGCGCCGCCTGCTGGCGCTTCCGTACGTGTACTGGACCGAGTTCGGGCCACCCGTCACCCGCGACACCCAGTGGACGAAGATCGGCCCGCTGGCGGACACACAGGAGGCGGACCGGCACCACGACCGTCTTGCCTGCCGGCCCGGGCCTCGGCAGGTGGTCCTGGCCACGCTCGAGCCGGACGACGGCGTGAACAGCCCTTTCCCGCGCGGCCTGGTCAAGCCGTTCACCGGCGACGCCCGTTCCCTGTTCGGGCGTGGGACCTGACCGGGTCCCTGGCCATGCCCACAGGTCACGGTCCTGCGGCCGCTGCCTCCGCCCGCAGGGCCTGCTTTGTGGGCCGGCCGCGGGCGGGGCGCGTACGGCCAGCCCGTGCGCCCTTCTGCGACCGGCCGGTCCGGCCGCAGCGTCGGCGAAGCCCGCGTCCGCTCGGCGCGGCCTCCAGGGGAAGTCGAGCGTGCTGGGGCAGGGCTACCCGCGGCTGGCGCCGGGCGAGGACGACACACCTGGTTCAGATGACCTCGTTGGGGCTCAGCGACCAGTGGAGGACGGATATCCCCGCGCCGTCGGGGAGCGCGTTTACGGTGCGCACGTGTGCGAGGACGTCACGGAAGAGGGCCTCCCTGGTGGTGCCCTTCGCCGGCTCCACGATGCCTTCCGCTGAGCCGGTGGATGGCCCGGTCTTGAAGGCGACGATGCTGCCGATCCCGGGCACATTGGTAGCCAGGGGCGTGGAGGCATCGTTCCACTGGAGGGTGAGGGCATAGTGCAGCGGTGTGCTCGCGCTGATCTCGTTGGGGCTCAGCGACCAGTGGAGGACGGATGTGCCCGCGCCGTCGGGGAGCGCGTTTACGGTGCGCACGCGTGCGAGGACATCGCGGAAGACATCTTGGCTTGTCATGCCGTTCCTGAACTCCAGCGTGCCGTCTTCTGTGGTTGTCCGTGGTGCCGGGCTGAGAGTGAGGGGGCCGTCGACGCCGGGCACCGAATGGGTCGTTGACGGCGCGGAGGCATCGTTCCACTGGAGGGTGAGGACATAGTGCAGCAGCATGGCTTGATTCTCCCTGTGCCGCCGGTGTGTGGGTCCTGGCCTCCCAACTGGCCGTCAAGCGCGGCCGGACCGAAGCCGCCGGCGTGTACGCGAGCAGAGCCGGCGCCGCGGCCCGCCGCTCCGGCGAGGCGGTGGTGCTTGCGGCCGCGGCCCGTGCGGTGGCGACCCCGCCGCACGGCGCCCGGCATGGGCCGGCCATTACGCGCACGTGTCACCTGGCAACGCGCCAGACCGAAGAAGGTCACGCGGTACGGCCGGCTCGGCCCGGGCGCGGGGCGCGTTCGCCGGCCGGGCCCTGCCACCGGCCCACGACCCCGCGGGGCGCGCACGGCCGGCTTGTGCGCCCTTCTGCGGCCGGCCCACCGGGCCGTAGCGTCGGCGAAGTCCGCGTCCGCTCGGCGCGGCGTCCAGGAAAGGGGCCGGTGTGGAGCGACGAAGCCTGTTGGCAGCGGGAGTTGCGCTGGGGGCCGTGGCGCTGGCCGGACGGGCGGCGCCGGCACGGGCGGCCGCGACGCGGCCGTTGTCCGCCGGTGACGTCGCCGCCGGCCGCCGCCTGTTCGCCGCCGGCGCCTACACGCGGCTCGACGAAGTGCTGCCGCTGCTGCTGGCCGCCGCCGCGCGCAGCATGGATCAGGGCCCGGCCGGCGCCGCCCGGGCCGCCGGCGTGTGGGTGCTCGCCTCCCAGCTCGCCGTCAAGCAGGGCCGTACCGAAGCCGCTGGCGCGGCCCACGGCCGCGGAGCTGGATGCGGCGCTCACCGCCGCCTACACGGCCGCTCAGGCCCATCTGCCGGCCGCCGCCGGTGACTTCGCGGCCCAGGCCGAGCAGACGGCCCTGCGTCTCGCCGGCCGCCCGCACCCGGCCGGCCCCGGGGAGCTGTCCGGCCAGCAGTGTGTCTTGTACCGGATCGGGATCCACCGCCGCCTCGGGGACGTCGACACCGCCCTGGCCTACGCCGGCCGCTTGCAGACCGAGGTCCTGCCCACCGCGGAGCGCCGTGCCCGCGCCGCCACCGACACCGCCCGCGCGCTGTTGGATGCCGGCGATACCGCCGGCGCCTTCGCCCAGCTCCGCCTCGTCGAGCTCGCTGCGCCCCACGAAGCCCGCCGGCCCGCCGTCCGGGCCCTGACCGCCCGGATCGCCGACCGCCGGCCCGATCTGCCGGGCCTTGCCGACTACGCCCACCGCACCACCGCCGTGGCGTCCCCGCACTGACCGCGAACCCGTCGCCGGCACGCCACAACCGGAGTTCCCGTGCAATCCGGGCCCGGGAGGGCGTGCCGGCTTCGCGCCGCTGCGCCCGGCCGCCGCCGGTGCAGCGTCGATGGCCGGGGGAGCAGGTGGCCGCCCGGACGCGCCGCTGCGCCCCGGCCGGCCCGGCACCGTGGTGCAGCCGGCCGCTGGTTTGGCCGGAGTTGAAGCGCCGCGGCTCGCGAACGGGGCGGCCCGACGCTGTGGCGACCCGTGGTGCTGGCCGCCGCGGCCCGTGCGGGGGCAATCCCGCTGCGCCGCACCGGCCGCACCGGCGAGGCCCTGCACCTGCTGACGGAGGTCCGCGCCCACCTGACGGCTGGATCCCGGCCCACGGCCACCGAGCCACCCCAAGGCAGGCAGCGCTGGAAGGTACCCTGACGTGCCGGTGCCCCCGCCCACTTTCCCCGGGCGCCTCCCCCCCCGGGTCGGCAATGCCCCGAGAATGATCGATGACCTCCCCGCCGGCCCGGCGCCGCGCTCTGGTCGCCGTGGACGACCGCATGTTCACCGCCCCGCCTTGCCGGGGACGTTGCGGCAGCAGATCTTCACCGCGGCTGTGCTCGCCCGGCGTCCTCGCCGCCGCGCCGAGGCTGTTCACCGCGGGCCAGTAGGGCCGCCTGCACCAGGTGCTCCCGATGCTGCTGCCCGTGCGCGCGAGGCCGGGGTGGCCGGGGCGAGGGTGCTCGCCCCCAGCTGGCGGCCAAGGAGGTCGAGAGGCGGAGGGTGCCTTCGTGGGGGTATGCCAACGGCGGTGCTGCCGAAGCGGCACCGCCGTTGCATCGGGGCGCCCGACGGCGCTTTGCCCCGCTGGCCTGGGGTCGCTGTGCGGCATCCGGCCATCATGCCCACTCGGCGGGAACCGAGCCGACGCTTCACGCCGAGGCGGACGCTCCAACAGCGTGGCCCGGCCGGTAGAGCCGCCGGCCGGGCCACGTGTGTTCGCGGGGGACGTGAACACCTCTCTCAACGACGGAGCAGGGCTCAGGGCAACGGCCCTTGCGCGCCAGCTGGCCGCGCCGCCGATGCCCGCACAGGTGCCGGCCGGCGCTGGTGCTCCAACGACGCCGGCCTCCGTGACCGGACGGGCACGAGCCGGTGCGCGGGTGGGGGTGCCGCCCCGGCCGCGGGCGCAGCCGGGGTGCGTTGTGCGTGCTGCCGTGCCGCGGGCCGGCCGCGCAGGCTGCTCGACCGACCGGACCGTCGCCGAGCCCGCTGTCCTTGTCCCGGGCCCGGCCCGCCTGGGACTCCGACTACGGCTTCACTTAGGCCCGTTCACGTCACCTAGGCATGGTGTGCCGGGCCGGCCGCATGGAGCCCCGCTGTCCCGGCCGCCCACGCGAGCCGCCTCCGGCCGTCATGCCCCGGCGCGGCTTCACACCGACCTCTACGACGTCCAGCGCCGGCCGGGGCCGGCCGGGGCCGGCCCGCCGGCCCCACCTCCTGTGTCCGACGACATTTCGGCTTCGCTGTCGTCGACCGTCGCTCGTCGCCTGGTCCGGCGCAGTGAGGAGTGGCTGGGTGGCTGCGGGACTAACCCCGGTGCGGGGCAGCGTTGTTGTGCCAGGCGGACTTCCTGGGTCTTTCACCGAACCCATCCAGGACAGGAGCCCGTATGGCCGGTGTAGATCTGGCCCCGGACGAGGTACGTGCGCTCATCGATGCGGCCATGTCTCGGGAGCTGTTCGTCATCGAGCAGCTCCTCCCCGGAACTCCGTGGGGCACCGACAAGGTGCATAGCCGCGACCGGGCACAGTCGAAGCCATGCAGGCCCTGGCGGTTGTCGAGCCGGGCACACCATGCAAACGATCATCGGGACGTAGTTCACCACGACCCCAGGTAGGCTCTTCGGCCTACCCTCGATGCAACGAGGACAAGTCATGGCGATCTTCAAACGACGCAAGCAGCCCGACGGGCCGGGATCTTCCGACTCGCCAGAGCCGGATCTGCACAAGCGGGTGCTACCCGAGTTGACGCAGCGCGCGGCAGACAATCCGCGTCTAAAGGAGCTGCTGGCGGAGGTGGAGCGGGGCAGGCAGCGACGTGCGGGCCAGGCCACCGAGCCGGAGGGCCGGAGCGACATGGGCCGACGTGTCGACCGGCACCCCACCGAGCCGAGCGACGGCATTGAATCTGCCCCGCTGCACGCACACGAGATCGGACCGGACGACGCCCACCTGATCCGGATGCTGGCCAACTCCCACTTCGAGGACAGCGCCCAGGTCGAGCTGCCCAACGGCAAGGCCATAAGCGGCGCCGAAATGCGCCGGTGGATCGAAGCACAGGACACCTGAACAACCCGGCCGGCTGCGCACAGGCGGACGATCAGCTTCTGGGCGAGCCGTCGGACGGCCCGCCCAGACGGCCCACCTGGTGCACCGCCCGCCCGCGCCTGCTTGCCGGTCATCCGCTGCGCCGACTTTGCCGGTTGTGGGTCCGATCGGTGAATTCACGCCGGTATCCGCCGGTGTCCGGCACTGTCCGATTCCGTCCCGCAGGTGGCACGGGGCCTCGTCGCCGATGCACGCCGCCGGACCTGGCCGGGCTGCCCTCACGCCGCGCCCGCTGCTTCCGCCGGCCCGTCGGGCCGGGTGCCAGCTGCACCGTTGCCCGTGCCGCACGTCAGCGGAGTATTGCCACGGCGGCCCTGGGGCCCGGGACGGTGTTGGGGGCGGGGCTCGGCGCGGTGGTGGCGGGTGGAGCGCAGGACGGTGTTGGGTCGGGCGGGACGGTGCCGGCGCTCGCCGACGGGCCCGGACGGCTGGAGGAGGGGGATTTGGCGGCCGGGCGGGCGCTGTTCACCGCGGGCGAGTACCTTCTGCGGCGGGTCAGTTCGCGGCCCTGGCCGAGCAGACCGCGGCACGCCTCGCACACACCCGTGGCCGGTGCTCGGTGGGTGGGGAGTTGTCGGCGGCGCAGCGTCTGCTGTACCGGGTCGGTGTCCATCGCGAGCTCGGCGACGTCGACCGGGCCCTCGCGTACGCGGTGCGCCTGGTCCTCGCCGTGCTGCCGACGCCGGAGCGCCGGGCCCGTGCGGCAACCGACACCGCCCGCGCGCTGCTGGCCGCCGGCGACGTGCCGGCCGCGTACGCGCAGCTGCGGCGCGTGGAGGAGGCCGCGCCCCAAGAAAGCCCGCCGTCCCTCGGTACGTGCCCTGACGGCCGATGTCGCCGCCCGCCGGCCGGACCTGCCCGGCGTCACCGCCCGCCACACCACCCTGCTGCCGCACCGCGCCGCCTGGCCGGCTCGTGGGGCGCGCATGTGGTGCTGTGCGCCCTGTCGGCCATGGCGGGGCGGGCCGTAGCGTCAACCGATGTGCCGGCCTGTGCGGCCGGCACCCCGGGGCGCGGAGAGGGAGAGCGGTATGGAGCGACGGAGCGTGCTGACCGCGGGAGTTGCCCTGTCCACCACGGCGCTGGTGTGGCCGGCGACGGCGTGGGCCGGCCAGGCTGCGCCGCTGTCCGCCGGCGACGTCGCCGCGGGGCGCAGGCTGTTCGCCGCCGGCGCCTACGACCGGCTCGGCCGGGTGCTGCCTACGCTTCTGGCCGGCGCACGGCACGGTGCGGCCGCCGGCGGCCCGGCCGGAGCTGCCCGGGCCGCCGGTGTGTGGGTCCTGGCCTCCCAACTGGCCGTCAAGCGCGGCCGGACCGAAGCCGCCGGCGTGTACGCGAGCAGAGCCGGCGCCGCGGCCCGCCGCTCCGGCGAGGCGGTGGTACTTGCGGCCGCGGCCCGCGCGGCGGCGACCCCGCTGCGCCGCACCGGCCGTGCGCCAGAGGCCCTGCACCTGCTCCAGGAGGCCCGCGCCCACCTGACGGCCGGCTCCCGGCCCACGGCCGCGGAGCTGGATGCGGCGGGCATGGTGGCGCTCACCGCCGCCTACACCGCCGCCCAGGCCCACCTGCCCGCCGCCGCCCGCGACTTCGCGGACCTGGCTGAAGAGAGCACCCACCGCCTCGCCCGCCACCCGCACACGGCCGGCATCTGGGAGCTGACCGCCGGCCAGTGCGCCCTGTACCGGATCGGGATCCACCGCCACCTGGGAGATCTCGACACCGCCCTTGCCGCCGCCCGCCGGCTGAACCCCGAGCAACTGCCCACCGCCGAACGCCGGGCCCGCGCCGCCACCGACACCGCCCGAGCCCTCCTCGACGCCGGCGACACCGCCGGCGCCTTCACCCAGCTCCGCCTCGTCGAGCTCGCTGCGCCCCACGAAGCCGGCCGGCCCTCCGTCCGTGCCCTGACCGCCCAGGTCGCCGGCCGCCGGCCCGATCTGCCCGGCCTTGCCGAGTACGCCCACCGCACCGGCGCTGCGCTGTCCCCGCACTGACTCGAAGTCGCCGCCGGCGCGGCGCAACCCGAAGTTTCCGCGCAAGCCGGCCGAGGCGGCGCGTGGTGCGCCGGCCGGCATCCCCGGCCGCCCTTGGTCGCTTCCTGCTGCGCCGCGGCGGCCGTGCACCCGCGCGCGGCCGGCTGCCGGGGCCCGGCCGCATGTCAGTGGGACGTGGTCCTCTGTGAGGACGGACATGCTGCAAGTGGGCGCGGTAGGGCCGGGCTTGAGGCCAGTCCGGATCGTGTAGCCCGAGGAGCGGCGTGCGCAGGCTGTGACCGCGGCGGCCGCCGCACACAGGCCCGCGGGCGTCGACGAGCCGGCGGGCGCCGCAGTCGGCCGGCTGCGGCGGCCGAGGCCCGCCCGATGAGGTGGCTCAGTCCGGCGTCGTGGTGTCCCCGTCGGTTGGCTGGCCCTCATCGGGCGGCTGTTCGCACCTTCTGGTCACGGGCCGGGACGTGCCGGTGTCGAGGTACGCGTCGCTGATCCACTCGTCGGGGCCGATGCGATCCCACAGGGCGGTGGATGCTCCTTTGGCGGGCTGGACCGCGTCGGCCCAGGTTTGACAGATGATCTTGATCTGGGTCGGGTGGTGGTAGGGATCGAGTGTGTACAGGAAGTGCCCGTTGACAGACGGGGTGCTGCGCACGATGGCGGGCCCGTCGCGCCGATCGAGAACGTGGGCGCGCACGTCCTGTGCGGGTATGAGCTGCGGGGCGTCGTGCCGCTCCTCTTGACTGGTGCCTCGCCCGTCGTGGGACGTCCGCGGCGGACTGCCTGAGGAGGTGGTACAGCCGATCAGGGCGGCGCAGGCGTTGTTGATCTTTACCGTCGGCCCCTGCGGGTGCTCGCCGGCGCTGAGGGTGAAGATGCCCCACCCGCCACAGCCGACGACGGCGGCAACGACCGTGACGAGGAGGCCGCCGCGCTTGCGGGGCTGGGGTGTGTTCTGGGGAGCTGGTGTGTTCGACATGGCGGGTGGCCTCCTTGGCCTTTGGGTAGGTCCGTACGCCCTGCGGATGCGGGGCCCGGGATGGAAGGTGGCCGGACGCTAAAAGTCGGTCCCGGCCCGGTCAAGAAGCCGCACCAACCCGCCCGGAGGTTTCAGCCGCCTGCACCTGGCGACCCGGGATCACCACGTGCGACCAGGGGGCATGCCGGAACGGACTTCGTATGACGCGGCCATCGTCGGATGCGGGCACGCCTGACCGATCGCCGCCGCCTATCTCGCACGCGCCGGGCGCAGGGTGCCGGTGCTGGAGCGGCTGGACCACGCCGGCGGCGCAACCGTGGCGATCAGGGTGTCTGCTGGGCCGGTGCCCGGCTGCCGGGCGAGGCGCAGCGTGCGTTGTAGCGGAAGTTGTAGAGGACGGAGGACCGCTGTGGCCGTGCGTCCGCCGGGCCGGTGTCCGTCTGTCCCGCTGTTCCTACCTCGTCAGCCTGCTCCCGCCGAAGATCGTGCGGGACCTGGGGCCGCGCTTCACGGTCCGCAAACGCACCTTCTCCCCCTACACCCCCGCCATACGCGACGGCCGCCCCGCCGGCCGCCTGGTCGGCGGCGGCGCGAGTCGCAGACGTAGTGCGACCAGTTGTTCCAGCCCATCGGGGGTCTGGGGGCCAGCTTCGGACATGCTTTGCGTCCAAGCGGCAGTGGTCGACGGTGACGGACGGATACGGGAGCCGAAGCCGGGCCACTCCGGGCTGCGCTGCGCGGTGTGGTCCTCACCGACACCCTCATTGGTACGTTCGCCACCGCCCACGATCCGTCCTTGCGCCCAGAACCGCTGCTTCCTCTACCACGTCATCGGCGGCGGCACCGGTGGCTGGGACGTCCCCCTGGGCGGTATGGGCGCCCTCACCGACGCCCTGGCCGACGCCGCCCGCCGGGCCGGCGCGGAGATCGTCACCAGCTGCCCGGTGACTGCGCTCGCCACCGACGGCCGCACCGCCGAGGTCACCTGCGAGCGGGGCACGATCGGCGCCCGCCGGGCCCTGGTGGGCGCCTCGCCGCGGGAACTCGCCCGCCTCCTCGGCGAGGCGCCGCCGCCCGCCGAGGGCGCCCAGCTCAAGGTGAACATGCTGCTCACCCGGCTCCGCGACACCGGGGTGGACCCGCGGGAGGCGTTCTCCGGCACCTTCCACATCGCCGAGGGCTACGACCAGCTGGAACGGGCCTACCGGCAGGCCGCCGCCGGCAGCCCGCCGGCCGCCCCGCCCTCCGAGATCTACTGCCACTCGCTGCCCGGGCCCGTGAACAAGGTGGTCTGCCGACGATGTCCCGCGGGTCCGCTGGCGTCCGTGGCCGGCACGTGGGGCGTCCTGGGCTGGCTGCTGCCGCGGCTCCTGGACGGCGCGCTGCAGCGCGCCGGCGGGCTCGGCGGCCGCCGCCCGGGTGCCGCCGCGGTGGTCTCGCCGCGCGTCGTGTTGGCTGGCCGGCTCCCCCGCTGCTCGGCGTGCTGCGCCGTATCAAGCCGGCCGGGCCGCCGGCCGGGTGTCGGTGACGGCGGAACTGGCGCTTGATGTGGGTGACTTGGTGGAGATGGTCGTGGATCCGGACGTCTGGTCGGCAAGAGCCGTGCGGGTTCTGCTCGCCGCGGGCCGCTGGCCGCGGTCGGCGGCACGGTGTGAGCTGATGGGGCACGGTTCAGATGGGCCAGAGCACCGTTTCGAGCGTCATTTCCAGGCGGGCCAACGTGCCGATGTCGGGTAGCACTTGGCCGCGGATGATGCGGCCAATGGTCGTGTGGGCGACGCCTGCTTCCTCGCCGAGTCGGCGGAGCCCGAATTCATGCTCCTCCATGGCTCGGGCGAGCTTCTTCGCCACCTCCTGGCCGTAGAAGGCGCTGACCGGTGCGTCATCGGCCAGCACAGCACGTGGCCACTCCCCGCCCACCACGTACGCGCAGGGCGGCTGGTCGTTGTTGCTCCGCGGCATGGCTCATGGTCCCACGGACGCGAACTCTCGATCGCTGCTCGGATGTGGTCGGCGGGGGCGTTCTTGCCGGCCGCTGCTGTACAGGGCTTGACCGCGGCGGTGGTGCGTGGCGCGCTGTTCGCGGCCGGCCTGCGGGCCGGCGCCCGGGGCCTTGCCCACCCGGTGGAGTGCTGGAGCCGGCTGGCGCGGCGTTGAGCACCTGTGGCCGATCGCCGCCGGACATGCTGCGGGCCGCCGTCCGGCTGGGACCGTGGTGTTGGGCGAGGTGCTGGTCAACGCTGGTGAGGTCGGCGCGGTCCGGCTGTGTCCTGGGTCCGGTTGTGGCCCGTGGGGTGGGGCTGTCCCGGGTTCACGCCGTCGGGCTGTCGGCGGGGGTGAGCGTGCGGTGGGTGCCTTCGGCGTGAAGCGCCCGTCCAGTCGGCCGGGGCGCGCCCGGGAGGGAGCCGGCCCGGATCGAGGTCAGGAGTCCCCGTATCTGTTCAACGAGCGGGCTGGGGGAGGGTTATGCCAGTCCGGTGCGGGTGGTTGGCCGGCCTCTGGAGCGGGCCGGCGCGCCAGTGCCTGCCCCTGGCCGCCTCGGTCACCGCGGCCGGCTGGCCCGGTGTCGCCCGGTGCGGCCCGCGTCGCGGCCGGTCCGCTCGTCCCGGTCCGCGCGCCGTGCCGGCCGGCGCCCCGGAGTGCGGAGCGGCCGGGTGGGCCCGCCGGGCGGGCCCGTTGCGGCTGCTGGTCACAGATCGATCAGTTCCACGTGCTCGACTTCGTCCAGCAGAAGGGCGTTCAGGGAAGGTCCGAGGACACCGGAGACGGTCCAGCCGATCCGTGCGTCGACGAGCGCGCCTGCGATCCGGTTCGGCAGCTCCTGCCATGCATCCGGTTCCATGTCGACGGGGTCGCAGGCGATCTGGAGCAGTACCTGGCGCGGTCCCGCGATGTCGCCGGTGGTGCGCACGTCGACGTAGCCGCTGAGGCCGGCGGCTTTCAGGGCTTCGCGCGCCCGGGCGGCCCGGTCCCGCAGGCTGAGGTAGTCCAGCGTGATCGGGCGTGACCAGGCAGTGCTCGTCATGTGCGCGATGTCGTTGGCGGATGTTCCACTGCGGTGGTCGGCCAGCATGGCGTCCAGCAGCGCCCGCCGCGCGCTGATGTAACTCTCCAATGCGATCTGCGTGTTCGAGGTCATGACACCACCCTATGGTCAATATCTTGACCGGTCAAGATATTGACCAAGCGTCCTGGGGTGCCTTGCCGGCGGCCGGCCGGGCTCGGAGGGAGCCGGCCGGGGCAGGGCCCGGGCTGGGGCGCCCCGTGCGGAGCTGGCCGGGATCGCACCGTCGAAGGCCGGGGCGGCTGGACGCCGGCGTCGTGTCGGCCGTGCTCGCGCAGCTGCAGCAGGGGAGAGCGTCGCGCCGCACGAAGCCGCGGTCCCTGGGTACGTGCCGGCTGAGGTCGCCGCCCGTCGCCCGCAGTTGCCCGGCATCGTCGCCTTCGCCCGCCGGACGCCGCGCCGCCGGGCTGCGGCAGGCCGTCGGCTCTTCCGCCGTCGGCGACGACGGAAGAGCCGACGGCCGGACCGGTATCCTGCCCGCAGGGCTGATGCCTGGGCTTCGCCGACGCCCACACCGCACCCGGACACCCACACTGCCCGGAACACTGGTGGAAGGTCTTTTGGGATCAACGGGCCGCTCGACGAACACCTTGACGTCCCATCGAGCCGGGGTTGCCGTGTGGGGGCGAGAACCCGGTGCCGAGAGGACTCGTCCATGACCAAACGCACTACCGAGCAGCAGCGCGCCCGCGAGCTCCAGCGCACCGCGCGCGAGCAGGGCACACACTTCAGCTACCACGAAGCCCTCAACTGGGTACGCGCCACCGCCGAGGCGCAGACGGAGAATCCGGGCAAGATCGCCGTCTGCGCACCGCACGCGCACTGCATCATGATCTTCGATGCGGACGAGGACCCCGAGTACATCCGCTCCTCGATCACGCCGGCCCCCGCAGCCGAAGTCGAGCTCGCCAACGAGCTGTTCCAGCGGAGGAACGCTCTGATGCGCGACCACTCCAAAGCGGAGCTCATGGCCATGATCCTCAGGAGGCGGCGCGTTTCGCGCGCAGATCTCGCACGCTGCACCAAGCAGGAGCTCGCAGGCGATCTGGTGGACGGCGAGGACAGCCGCGAGCGCTACGAGGCGTATGGGCGGGTGGCGCTGATCAACGGCAGGCCGGCGCGCGACTCACGACCTCTTTGCGGAGGCGCGGGCTGCTTCGGTCATGACAGCGCGACGCCCTGGCCGGAAACCCGCGCGCGCTTCCGTGCCCAAGGGCCCTGCGTCGACGCGCAGTAGCTTCCGCTGGTCACCGGCCTGTACGGCCGCCGCCGTTCTCGTTCCGGGACGCCGGAGGCGCCCCGGGAAGCGTGAAGCCGCCTGCACGCCCGCTCGCGGCTGGAACCTCGACAACCCGACGGCAGCGGGCCGGGCCGGATCACCCTGCCCGGCCCGCTGCTCGTTCCCGGCTGCTCACCGGCTGAGGCGGATGCGCGGCCCCCACGCGAACTCGAGGTCGTCCAGCAGGACGGTTTCCAGTTCCTTCTCCCACTGGGCGCGCAGACCGAACGGGTTGGTCTCCATCCGCTCCAGGATGGCCAGGGTCTCGGGCTGCCCGACCAGTGCGTACCGGCCGTGCGAGGCGGGCTTGCTGCCCGGCCCGTACGCGCGCAGCAGCTCCTCCAGGCGGGCCCGGTGCTGCTTCACGAACGTCTCCAGGCGCTCGGTGTACCCCTCGCGTTCCTTGTCGCGCACCGCGCTCAGCGCGACGTCCAGGAACTCCCCGGCCGGCCAGTGCCGCTCGCCCAGGGCGGCCAGGGCCCAGGGGAAGCGCTCCGCTGCCGCCAGGACGTCCTTCGCCTCCGGCTGCGGCGCCGCGGCCGGGGCGGGTGCTTCTGCCGGCGCTTCCTTCGGGGCGGGGGAGGCCGTCTGCTGGAGGTGGGCGAGGAGCATGGCGCTGGAGGCGGCGCGCCCGCGTCCGGTGGTGGCGGCGGCCAGGGCCTGGAAGATGGTGAAGCGGGCTGCGGTGGCTTCGTGCTGGTGGTGGCTGATGCGGGCCAGCTCCTGGCCGTAGGCGTCGGCGTCGTGCTGTTCGGTGCTCACGCGGTGCCTTCCTTGTCTTCTGGGTGCGGTGGGCGACGCAGTCCGGCTGGTGCGCGCCGCGGTGACGGTCTGGCGCCGGTACCGCCCGGACCCGCGGCCGGTGAAGCATCGGCCGGCGGTCTGCCGGCGGGCCGGCGTTGGGGGCGCGCCGTGCAATCGGAGGTTTTGCCGCCGTCTGGCGTCTGCGATCCGTAGGTGAACATGGGTCTGTGGCTTGTGATTTGCGGTCGGGTGTGTGAGGTGCCGGCCCGGTGGAGGTGTTGTGCCCTGTGCTGCCGGGCTGTTGCGGTGTTCCGGGGCGTGTCTGCGTTGGCCGAGGCGCGGCCGGCGGGGCCTGCCCAGGCCGCGCCCCGGTCCGAGCAGTGTCCGACCGCCGCTCCGCCGGCCCGCTGCGGGTTCCTTCGGTGGCGTCCGAAGCTGTCCAGAAGTGTCCAACGCCGTCCACATCCGTCCTTCGCCGTCCGGCCAACCGGGCCGGCCAGCGGCCATCGTGCGGGTAGGTGAGGTGGTGTCCCCGGGCTGACCTGGGCTTTCAGGGGGTGAGGGCGTGGGCGGCGTTGATGCCGCGGGTGAGGCCGGCGCGGTAGATGGTGCCGGTGGTGGTGACCTGCGCGGCGAGGCGCTCGTACTCGGCCAGGGGCCCGGTGGGTTCGTCGCCGTCGGCCGGCCGGTGCCGCAGGAGGACGATGTGGGGGTGGGCGTCGCGCCAGGCGCGCAGTGCCGTGATTGCCTCGCAGGAGGTGTGCCAGCAGGCCGCCACGACCTGCCGCACGAGCGCCTCGTCGAGCCGCGCCGGCACACGGTCGGGGTACCCGCCGTTCCGTGAGCCGGGCCACCGCCCCTGATCCCACGCCTCCTCGGGCGCCTCGTCCCACTCGCGGTCCCAGCCCCGCGCCGCGAGCTCGGCTCGCACCCCGTGGGCGAGCACGACGTCCCGGGTGTCCAGCAGCTCACCCGCGGCCCGCAGCCGCTGCACCTCCTGCCGCCACCGCGCCCGCACCCCGGCCGCCTCAGCCCGCGGCAGTCCGTACGTACGCCACTCCGGTGCCGCCGACAGGACCGTCCGCCGCACCGACTCCGCTTCCACCGCGGCGCTCAGCAGCAGCGGAACACCATGATCCACCGCGACATTCACGGCCCTCAGCGCACCACGCGTCATAGCCCTCACCAGCTTCTTTGTATTTTGCAAAATACAAAGAAGCATACGGGCCCACCTCGGCCGGCCACACCGACCCGGGAGTGAGGGCAACTCAACTAACTGTCCAACGCGCCCGTATGACATCACCCCAGAGCACCGGCCACCCCGGCCCGCCCGCCGGCCACCCCCCGCCCACACCAACGGACGTGACACCCCCTCGACCCACCCACCCGACCGCTCGTCACCCCACCACGATCCAGAGCGCGGAGCGCTCCCCAACAAGATCAACTCCACACCCCCTCACACATCACAGAAAGTAACCAACCCCCGAAACCCAAAAACCCACCCCCAGCAAACGAATCCGCAAACCCTCACCCACACCCCACAACTCCGCAGCGCAGCGGAGGAGTTGACCCCACACCCACCCACCGGGGCGCGGAGCGCCCCCACACCCTCCCAACCCGGGGGCGCCAGCCCCCGACCCCACACTCCCCAACCACCCAACTCCGCAGCGCAGCGCAGGAGTTGACCCACCCCAGAACCCAGGGCGCGCAGCGCCCACCCGGCCACACCGAGGGCGCCAGCCCTCGGCCCCGACCCCCCGCGCACCCCGCGCGGGCCGAAGGCCCCGCCAACTCCCGTGCGAAGCACGGGAGTTCACCGTTCACACCCGCGAAGGGCCGAAGGCCCAAGCCTCCCTGGCCGAAGGCCAGGGGGTTACCCGGCGTAGCCGGG
>NZ_JBIBVF010000006.1:7887-353544 GCF_043080045.1 Streptomyces sp. NPDC015125 | reverse complement strand
GTACGGAAGGCGTGCTTGATGTTCAGCGGCATGTCGTTGAACAGGTGGTCCGTGATCACCCGCGCACCGCTGCCCGTCCACTCGCTCTGCCAGGCGATGTCGACGATGTCCCGGACGAGCTCGGCGCCGCCGGCGGGGTCCTGCCGGGTGAAGTGCCCCAGCGCGGGCCGCACCCCGTGGGCCAGCAGCAGCGGCACGATCCAGTCGAGCCCCGGGTGCCGGTCGTCGAGGTTGTCGTACAGGCCCGAGGCGGGGGTGAACGCATCGGGCGACATCACGGTGTAGACGAGCCCGAGGTCGCCGAGCCTGGCCAGGCGCTCCCACTCGTGGCGGGTGGGCGCCCAGACGGTCGCCTCGGGGGTCCCGCCGTGGCTGGCGAGCAGCGGCCCCTCCAGCGCGATGCCGGGGATGTGCGGCAGCTTGCCGTTGCGGCGCAGGTCGGCGTACCGCTGCATGAACCACTCGAATTTCTCGAGTGCGGACCGGTGGAGATAGAGCGTGGGGATGCACACCACGCCTTCCTCGGCGGATCTGCGGTCGAGCAGTACGAGATCCAATTGGGAGAACTCCGAGAAGTCCACCTCGCCAAAACCGTGACAGTGCACCTCGACCGGGAGGGCTGGCGTCTCATTCATGGGCTGTGAAATCTCTCTTTCATTTCCTGATCCCGTGGACGTGCAGTTCCTCGAGCGCCCGCGCGTCGTCGAATGCGCCGAGGGACTCGAAATAGCGCACGGTCTGCCGGGACATGGCGGCAAGGTGCTGGCTGAGGATCTCCGGCGTGTAGGTCTCCGCCACGACGCAGCGCGCGTCGTCCTCGCCCAGCCCGTAGCGGATCAGTTCCTCCCGGATCGCGGGCAGGTCCGGGTGGAGGAACGTCGTGATGAGCCGGGGCACCAGCCGTGCCGCGGCACGCCGCTCCGCCGGCGAGAGCTGGCCCCACATTTGCCGCAGGAACATGGCGAAGTACGCATGGTGGCGCCCCTCGTCACCGGCGTGGTCGCGTACGGTCCCGGAGACCGCGGCCACCACCTCGGAGCTGTCGGGGACCTCGGCGAGGCTGGCGGAGATCAGGGTCTCCGACACCACCACGAAAAGGATCTCGGCCAGCGCGCCGTCTGCGGGCGGGAGTTCATCGAGGAGCCGGTGGAGCCGGTCCAGGAAGAACGGCTGCCGCGGCAGCCGCGGCGCGATCCCGGTCCGCTGCTCCACCTGTCGCGCCAGGTCGATGGAGAACAGCGTGTGGTACGCCTCGTCGCAGTAGATCTTGTACGCGTCGAACCGCATCTCCTCCGGGAGTTCCACGCCGACGGAGTCCTGCGCGATGGACAGCACCGTCCGGTTGACCACCAGGGACTCCAGCCGTGCCGTGAAGTCCAGGTAACGGTAGAGGTGTTGGACCAGCAGCTCCTCGTGTACCGCTGCGGGCAGCTCCTTCACCAGCGGGTGCTGGGTGATGGGGACGAGATCCGGCGGGAAGTAGTAGCGGCCGGACTCGTCCTCGCGCAGGGTCCGGCGCGGTGACTGCCGCACGGCGGCGCGCTCGTGCCAATTGCGGAACGGGCTGCGGTAGTCGCCGGGTGTCGAGGGCGGCTCGGGGGCGTCGGCGGCGGCCACCCGGTGCAGCAGCAGCTGCTTGGGGCACTGGGTCAGCGCCGCACAGCCCACGAACATGCCCGCGGTTCCGCACATAGGAGATCTCCCTTCGCCACTACGGTCCGGACCTACTCACACCCGGCACGACACCGGGCCCAGCGCTGCGCAACGGGCAGTGGCACATGGCCCACGGCCGTGCCCGCCGCACCCGCCGGCCGGGTGGTCAGGGGCCCGGCGGCAGCGACGTCCTGACCGGTGACGGTCACGGCGCGGTCGCCTCCACCACGCCGCTGCCGGCGAGGTCGGCGAGCAGCTCGCCGATGTCCTCGGCGGCCACCTGCACGGAGACGTCGTACTCGGCGGCGAGCTGCTCGGCGATGCCCTGGACGGTGGTCGAGCCGTCGACCCGCTTGAACACGAACGTCCCGATCTCGTCGAGCTCGACGGCATGCGGGCCGTTGGCGACGATGAGCTTGCCGCGGAACTTGCGCATCCGGGCGGCCAGGCTGCGCCGCGGCACCGTTTCGGGGCCGAAGGGATGAGGTGCTGCCATCAGATCTCCACCTCCAGGGACAGGTCCTTGCAGAACTCGACGGTTTGGCGCACCCAGTCCTCGGGCCGCTGCGGGTCGAAGCCGGCCATGGTCTCCAGGGCCCAGTACCGCTCGAAGGGCAGAACGTCGAGACCGGCGTCCTGCACCCGGCGGGCACGCCACTTGGGCGTGTGGGTGCCGTAGACGCCGTGGCTGTCCAAGAGGGCGTCGGTGGCCTGCTGGAAGGCGACCTTGGCGGCGAGAACCGCGCTGTGGGTGTCGCCGGTCTCCAGCATTCCCAGCGCCTGCTCGACCTTGCCGTCCGCCTCGGACAGCGAGCGGGTCGCCACGAACGCCCGGTAGGCGGAGCCGTGCAGCTGCTCCGCGCGCCGCTTGAGCCAGTCCGCGCCGATCAGCGCCACACCGCCGGCCAGGCGCTCCAGGAACAGCTCCTCGTTCGAGGTGAGGATGCGCAGCGAGGATTCGTCGGAGTCGAAGGCGTCCCAGGTGACCTTGCCCAGCATCTGGTCGACCTGGGCGTCGGTCCAGTACGTCACCTCGTACCGCCGGCCGCCGTCGGTGAAGTCCACCGACGTGACGGTGTCCGGGGCGAGCGGCACCGCCACCGTCCGGGCGCCCGGCATCCGGCAGGGGGCGTCGGTGAGGACATAGAGGTCGAAGTCGCTCGCGGCGTGTGCCCAGCCCCGGGTGACCGAGCCGACCACCACGACGGCGACCGGGTCGTCGGGGGCCAGGTCCTTGCGCCTGAGTGCGTCCAGGCACCCGTCCAAGTCCGGTTTCACGACCAGCTCCTGTCCTCGTTCTCGCGCTGTAGCTCGATGACGATCTGAGGGATGTTGTTGACGAGGTGAGCGAGCAGGGCCGGATAGACCGACTGGGACGCCAGGGTCAGTGCGAGCAGCGCCACGGCCCCGGCGATCTCCACCGCCGTGGAGCGGACCGTGCCGCGCCGGTTGGCGCCCGGCTGGATGTGGTGCTGCGCCACGAAGGCCGTCGCCGCCAGCAGTCCCAGCAGCGCCGGGTCCGCCACCATCAGCACGGGGGCGCGGAAGAGGATCTCCTCCCCGACGGCGCCCACCGCGCCCGCGAAGGCGCGGGCGCTGCCGTGGGAGCGCGGGGTGGGCCCCAGGACGAAGGCGAGCTCGCCGGTGAACAGCCCCGCCGGGCGCAGCCCGCTCAGCACGACCAGCCCGGCGCCGACGGCGAGCGCCACGGCGAACCACCACCACTCCCCGGCCCGGGTGAGCCACTGGGGAGCCGTGCACGCGGTGAGCACCAGCGCGCCCAGCGGGGCCACCAGACCGGCCAGCGTCTCCGCCCAGATGCTCGCGCCGCTGCGCCCGCCCCTCGGCACCCGCCACGGCAGGCCCATCAGCACGGCTTCGGCCACCAGCAAGGCGGCCACCACCCGCAGCGCGACCGAGCCCACGGTCCACAGCCCAACGGCAAAGGCCGCCACCGTGGCGGCGGCCATCAGTTGCCGGGGCTCGGGCCGCCAGCCGACCGGTGCGAAGGTGGAGACGGAGCGACGTTGTGGACTCTCGTCGCGCACCGCCCGGCCGGCAGCCGTGGTCATGGCGCCGCCTCCGCGGTCACCACGATCCCCAGGTCGATGGCGTCGGCGAGCTGTTCGTGCACGGTCTCCAGGCTGTGCCCGAGCCCGTCGAGCACCTCGCCGATCGTGCGCTCACCGTCCAGCGCCCGCAGCACGGCGGGCCACTCGGGCAGTTCGTCCTCGTCCAGGACGTACTCGATCTCGCCGTCGATGATCACGTACCACACCGACGGGTCGGCGGGGTCCTTGAGCAGCAGCACATTGTCCGCGACCGCCGCGCGGGTCCGCGGGTCGACGGGCGCCGGCCGGACGACCTCGGCCTCGATCTTCTCCGCTTCGGTGTCCCAGTCGCCCACCGGTACCGACTGCGGCACGGGCGCCTTGGCCACCTGGGCGTGCGGGGCGGGCAGCGAGGCGGCCATCTGCTCCAGCAGGCCGAGGTTGACCGCCGACAGCAGGAATTCCACGTGTCCGGACGAGGGGTTGGCCTGCAGCTGCCGCAGCGTGGCCCGCAGGTTGTCCGCGTCCAGGAACTCCCGGGCGCCGGGTCCGCTGAGCGCCTCCTCCAGCAGCCGACCGCCGTCCTGGGCGAGCATGGCGCCGAAGGCGCGGTAGGTGTGCCGGACGCCTTCCCCGTAGAAGAAGGGGCCCTTGGGGCGGTGCACCATCTCGTCGGGCAGGGTGCCGACCAGGGAACGCCGCAGAATCTGCTTGTCCCAGATCAGGCGGGGGCGCAGCGCCTCGGGGACCGCGGCCACCAGCTCGATGAGGCGGTGGTCCAGGAACGGCACACGGGCCTCGATGCCGTTGCCGGCCGCCGACCGGTCCTCGTGCCAGCAGTTGTACTGCTGCACATCGCGGTACTTCCAGCGGAACAGCGCCTCGTACGGCTCGTGGGCCGGGCGCCCGGCGGCCTCGCGCAGCACCGAGGACTTGACCAGCGGCAGGCCGGGGACGTCCCACCAGGCACCCAGTTCGGGGCTGCGGTACTGGTCCCGGCGGACCGCCATACGGTCCAGGTTGTCCAGGAAATCGGGCCATTCGCCGCCGCCCGCGATGCCCTTGGAGTAGCCGCCGTTGAATTCATCGGCTCCGCCGCCCAGCAGCATGGCCTTGATGTGCGGCGTCCGGTCACGGACGTAGCGGTACATCTCGTGCTTGTAGAACGCCTCGGGCCCGGCCAGCGGCGTCTGCATCAGCCACACGAACCGCTTCCACTCCTCCACACCGGGTACCGAGTCGGTGCGGAACAGAATCTGGTGGTTCGTCAGTCCGAGGTTCCGGGCGGTGCGGTGCCCCCACTCGGAGTCGCCGTTGGCGAGGGTGCTGCCGTTCAGCGCGGTGAAGGTCTGGGGCTTGCCGGAGGCCAGTGCGGCCACCGCAGCGGAGTCGATGCCCCCGCTGAGGAAGAGACCGATCTCGACATCGGCCATCTCGCAGTCGGCCACCGCGGAGGACAGCAGCTCGCCGTAGCGGCGCACCAGCTCGTCCTCGGACGCGGTACCGGCGGAGTCGAACTCGGGGAACGACCAGTAACGGTGGGTCGAGCGCTCGCCGGAGCGCAGGTCGAAGGAGACCACACAGCCGGCCGGGGCGAGCTCGATGTCCTTGAACCACGAGTGGGCCGGGCTCTCGTCGAACGCCGGGGCACGCGTCATGGCCTGGTCGCGCAGCGCGCGCTCCCAGTCCAGCTCACGGGGGCAGGCGGGGTCCTCGAAGAGCGCCTTGACCTCCGAGCCGAAGACGACCCGCTCGGCGTTCTGGTGGTAGAAGACGGGCTTGATGCCGAACCGGTCACGGGCCAGCAGCAGCCGGCCCCGGGTGCGGTCGTAGAGCGCGAGGGAGAACATCCCGCGCACCTTGTCCAGGAAGCGCAGCCCGTCACGGCGGTAGAGGTGGAGCAGCACCTCGCAGTCGGAGCGGGTCCGCAGCCGCGTGCCGCTCGGGAGCGTGGCGGCCAGCTCCTCGTGGTTGTAGATCTCGCCGTTGGCGATCAGAACCAGGTCGTCGTCCTCGGTCCGCAGCGGCTGGTCGCCGCCGGCGACATCCACCAACGACAGCCGTACGAAGCCGAATCCGACCGGGCCGGAACGGTAGTAGGCCTCACCGTCGGGGCCACGGTGCGCTATGGCCTGAACCATTCGCTGGAGCTGGGAGTCCGCAGCGCCGGACAGCGCTCTTCCGTCCACGCGAGCGATTCCGCTCAGACCACACATCGTTACCTCGCTCGTTTCATGTGCTGGTTCCTCCGCCGCGAGGCGGAAACACCGCATAAAGCGGCGCAACTCCCACTGAAGTGAAGGAGAATCACGGTCGGCACCAGGAAGGGGCCACACCTCAAGGCACAACCTTGAGGTGTGGCGCCTTTGTGGTTCAGACCGCCGTGGGTCAGACCACGGAGCCCAGAACGGTGCCCTGGTTGACCTTCTTGGCCTCCGGCTTGGTGTACTTACGCATGGCGATTCACCCCCCTACGGGATCATGCGGATATCCCCCCGGGATCTAGTGATCCCGAATTGCCCTTGTGGACCAACGCGGTGCCCGAAAACACCACGCCTTTTGCCCTTACGGACTCAAGCCCACACGGACAACATCAGTTTTGAAAACCGGCTGGATTCCCCGCTTCGAACGTTGCCTTAAACAGAACAGCGGATCTTGCTTGGATATGTCAATCACCGGCCATTGTGACGCACGCCACACGGTGTTCTTTTCCCAAAACCGGATACTCTGGCTTGAGTTAGCGACAACAACCGCCCGGAGTCCATTGCGGCTTCATGCCCGCGGACAGGGCGGTGAGTGTCCCCAACGGCCGCTCGAACGGCCTCTGTTCGCGCTGCCCGACGCCGGGGACCACTGCACGGGGGGATCCAATGGGAGGCCGTTATTCCGCTTTTCCATGGGAAGCAGTGATTCCGCTTTTCCCATGCCGCGCGTGGTGGCTTGATTTCGGCCATCACCGGCTGTCCCATGCCCGAAAACTGGTATAGCGCCACCCAGGCCGGCACCACATGGAGGAATTTTGGCCAGCACCCAGGCTCATTCGGCCGTTTTTCCACTGCCCACCGAGCTCGAAGCGATCGTATTCGACTGCGACGGACTCCTTTTGGACACCGAAACCTGCTGGTCACGCGCGGAGAGTGCACTCTTCCGGGCGCACGGGCACGAATTCGGCCTGGCCGAAAAGAAGCTTGTCATCGGCAAGACCGTGGAGGGCGTCGGCGAGGTGATGGCCGATTACTTCGGGCGTCCCGGCGAAGGTGAGCTGCTCTCCGCCGAGCTGCTGGAGGGCGTGCGCCGGGAGCTGGCCGACGGAGTGGCCGCGCTGCCCGGGGCCGCGGACCTGGTCCGGGCCTGTGCCGAGCGGCTGCCCGTCGCCGTCGCCAGCAACAGCCCCCGCGCGCTGCTGGAAACCGCGCTGGGCAGCTCCGGCCTGGCCGATCTGCTGCCGCTGTCGTTCGCGGCCGACGAGGTGGCGGCTCCCAAGCCCGCGCCCGACCTGTACCTCGTCGCCTGCCGGGCGCTGGGCGCCGATCCCGCCTCCTGTGTCGCCTTCGAGGACTCCAACACGGGCATCCGCGCGGCCCGCGCCGCGGGGCTCCATCTGATCACCGTGCCCTCGCTGGCCGGCCAGGAGCTGGACCACGACTGGCTGCTGGACTCCCTGGCCGACCCCGAACTCCAGGCGTGGGCCCGTGCACTGCGACCGACGGGCGCCCACGCCGCCGGCTGACCGCCCGTCACACCCCGTCCGACCCCGTACCCGCCGGGCAGCGCTGCCCGGACGAACCCACCGGGCAGCGCTCGCCCACCCACACCGGGCAACGCCCACCCACAAGAACTCCCTTCTCCTCACAAAGGAGCACTCCATGCCGATCGGCACCCAGGGATTCACCGTCTTCGACCTGCCCGCCGTACCAGGGGAACTCCTGGACAGCTACGACGACCTTCCGGTCGACGACTACATGGGCAACGGCACACGCTTCAAACGGTTCTCGCAGTACCGGCTGTCCCCCGCCGAGGGCGACGCCTGGAACTTCGAGGTGCTGCCGCACCGGGACTACACGGCGTACAAGAAGTTCAACAAGGCCGCCGGCGGCATTCGCCGGACCTATGAGCCCCTCCAGGCCGACTTCACCGAGCTGATCTCCCGGGGAATCTCCGGTATCGGCCTCGACCGCGCCGAGGACTGGCAGATCAATGTGCACCAGAACCGCACACGGGCCGAGGCCGGCCGCCCCGGGCCGCTGACGCCCGAGGGCGTGCACCACGACGGCCACGAGTTCGTGATGATCGCCGTACTGCGCCGGGAGAACGTGGGCGGCGGCGAGACCCGGCTGTGGAAGCCCGGCGCCGACGAGCCCTTCTGGAGCGGGACGCTCCAGGCGGGCCAGGCCGTACTCCTCGACGACAAGGCCATCGCCCACGACGTGACCGACGTCGTGGCGGCCGGCGACCGGCCCGGACACCGGGACATCGTGATCGTCGCCTTCTCGCGCTGGCAGCACAAGTGGTACGGCGACGAGCACGACTCCTCCGCCCTGTCCGAGGCCGCCGGCTGAGCCCGGCCACCGCCTCCCCCACCACCCACACCGAGAAGATTGTGCTGATTCCGCATGCCTGAAGACTGGAAAACCCGGCTCGCCGAGGGTCCGCTGTCCGCGGTGCGCGCCCTGGAGTCCTGTACCGCCGGCGAACTGACCCTGCTGACCGAGAACTACGCCTTCCGCGGCGCACTGGCCGCCGCCTGCAAGGAGCTCACCGAGCGCGCCGGTGCCGGGAAGGACCGCACCGCGCTCGCCGAGATGCACGAACTCCTCGCCCTGATCTACGACCGGGACTTCTCCGGCGTGGTCATCGCCGAGGTCGACCACGAACGCGCGCCCCTCCTGCGCGACGTGGCCGCGATCCTGGAAGCGGCCATGCTGGGCGAGGAGACCGCCCGTATCGACGAGGAGACCGTCACCGGCTACCCCCGGTCCGGCACGGAGTACGTCCGCTGGCTGAAGAACCTCGTCAACGAACACCCGGCCGGCCGGCACCCGCTCTACCACGAGCACATCGAACAGCAGGGCACCCGCGAGGACCTGCGGCTGCTGCTCGCCCAGGAGACCAGCCTCGACCCGCGCTTCGACGACATCCTGGCCTCGATGCAGATGGGCCGGACCGGTGGCGAGAAGATGGAGATAGCCGCCAACTACTGGGACGAGATGGGCAACGGCGACGCCGAGCTGGTCCACACCAGCCTCTTCTCCCAGGCTCTCGATTCCATCGGCGCCGACCCGGCCTTCATCCGGGACAGCTTCATGCTGGAGGCCGGGATCTGCGGAAACCTCTCCGCCTGCCTCGGGCTCGCCCGCCGGCACTACTACAAGGCCGTGGGCTACTTCGGCGTGACGGAGTACCTGGCGCCCCGCCGCTTCCGCTGCGTGGTCGACACCTGGCGCAGACTGGGCCTGCACGAAGTCGGCATCACCTACCACGACCTGCACATCGGCATCGACGCCGGGCACGCCTCCGGCTGGTTCAAGAACGTCGTGGCGCCGCTGGTGGACGGCGATTCCCTGATCGGCCGGGACATCGCCCTGGGAGCCATGATCAGGCTCAACACCTCACAGGACTACCTCGACGAACTGCTGCGGCGCATGCGGGACCGGTCCCCCGTCGCGGTCGGCGCGGAAGCCTGAGGGGGCGGACGTGCCGGACCCCCTGCCACTCCCTCGCCACGTCGTGGCGGACGGCCATGACTTCGTGAAGTACGAGGCCCTGGGCAACGACTACTTGGTGATCGCTCCGGCCGCCGGCCAGGTGGCGCCGACACCGGAGAACATCCGGCTGATCTGCGACCGCCACTACGGTCCCGGCGCCGACGGAATTCTCTACGGTCCGCTCCCCGAGGAGCACGGATTCGGGCTGCGCACCTTCAACTCCGACGGCACCGAGTGCGAGAAGAGCGGCAACGGCCTGCGCATCTTCGGCCGTTACCTGCACGACCACGGCTGGACCGGGGAACCGGAGTTCACCGTCCGCACCCTGGCCGGGCCGGTCACCGTGCAGCTGGTGGACCCGGCCCCCGGCCCGGAGGCACCCGACGCCGCCTCCCCCGGCTCCGGCCACACCGGCGACGGGGCGCCCGTACGCGTCTCCATGGGGCGGGCGTCCCTGGACAGCGAGCTGATCGGTGCCACCGGTCCGCGCCGGGAGATGCTGCGCGAAACCCTCGCCGCGGCGGACCGCGAGTGGACGGCCACCTGCGTCTTCCTGGGCAACCCGCACTGCGTCCTCCCGCTGGACGGCACCGAGGTCACCGAGGAGCTGGCCCGGCGCCTGGGCCCCGCCCTCGCCGGCCACGCACGCTTCCCCGGACGGATCAACGTCCAGCTCATGGAGGTACGCGCCGCCGACCGCATCCGCATCGAGGCCTACGAGCGGGGCGCCGGCTACACGCTCGCCTCGGGCAGCAGCGCCTGCGCGGCGGCCGTCGCCGCGCACGCCCTCGGGCTGACCGGCCCCGAGGTCACCGTCGAGATGCCCGGCGGCCACCTCGCCGTCGGCATCTCCGACGGCGAGGTCACCCTGACCGGCCCGGTCCGGCCCGTCGTGGCCGGCCGGTGGGCCCCGGCATTCCGCAGGCGGCTGGCCTCATGACCACGATCACCATGCGCCAGTGGTACTTCGACGAGGCCCACGGCCACTACGACATCGACCTCGGCGACAGCTATGTGGGCGGCAGCCGCCTGTCCGACCACGCACTGCCCGCCGACTGCCTCCTCGACTACGGCAACAACCGGGGGACCGCCCCGCTGCGCCACCTCGTGGCCGGCCTCTACGGCCGCGATCCGTCCCACATCGGCATCACCCACGGCGGGCAAGAAGCCCTCTACCTCCTCTACCGCACCCTGCTGACCGCAGGCGACCACGCCGTGGTCTTCACCCCCGGCTGGCAGCAGGCGGAGCCGGTGCTGTCCCGGGCCGGATGCCGGGTGGACGCCGTCGGCACCACCGCCGACGGCCGCCCGGACATCGCCGCGGCACTGCGCAGGATCGGCCCCCGCACCAGGGCCGTGGTGCTCAACTCGCCCTGCAATCCGACCGGCCGGAAGGTCACCGCCGACGGCATCAAGGAACTGGCCGAGGCGCTGCGAGGGCACGGCGGCCAGCTGATCCTCGACGAGGAGTACGTCGCCGACCTCGGCACCGACTCCTGGGTCGGGGCGTACGAAAACGCCGTCTCCGTCTCCAGCGTCTCCAAGGTCTACGGGGTCCCGGGCCTGCGCGTCGGCTGGATGTGCGGCCCGCCCGAGGTCGTGGACGCGGCCATGCAGTACAAGCACTTCACCACCGTCACCAACTCGGTGGTCCTGGAACAGCTGGCCACCGGGATCCTGGAGCGCCGCGAGGAGCACGTGCGGCGCTACCGGCAGCTGATCACCGATGGTCTGCAGATGCTGGAGCGGTGGGCCGCCCGGCACCGCGGCACACTGCGGATGTGGCAGCCGGAGGGCACCCCGTACGCCTGGCTGCACACCCCCGGCCTGCCGTCCTCGCTGGAGTTCTGCCGCGAGGTCCTGCGCCGGGAGCGCGTGCTGCTGATGCCGGCCGAGGTGTTCGGCACCGAGCACGGCCTCCGCCTCACCTTCGCCCGGGAGCCGGACGTCCTGGCCGAGGGCCTGCGGCGCATCGACGCCGTACTGGCCGGCCACCCCACCGCCGCCGGGAGCGGCACCCACGCCGAGAGCAGGGAGCAACAATGACGGCACAGCTCGAGGAGATGCCCACCGACTGGTCGCGCGGACTGGCGCTGGTGGCACACCCCGACGACATCGAGTACGCCATGGGCCCGGCGGTGATCACCTGGACCGACAGCGGCAAGGAGATCGCCTACGTCCTGGCCAGCCGCGGCGAGGCGGGCATCGACGGCTGCGACCCGGAGAAGGCCAGGCCGCTGCGGGAACGGGAGCAGCGCGCGAGCTCGGCGGTCGCCGGGGTGACCTCGGTGGACTTCCTGGACCACCCGGACGGGCTGATCACCGACTCCCTGGCGCTGCGCCGGGAGTTCGCCACCGCCATCCGCCGCCACCGGCCGGACATGGTGCTCACGGTCAACCACCACGAGCACTGGCGCGGCGTCTCCTGGAACACCTCGGACCACCGGGTCGTCGGCCGGGCCGCGCTGGACGCCGTCGTCGACGCCGGCAACCGCTACGTCTTCACCGAGGACGGCCTCGACCCCTGGGAAGGCGTGCGGTGGATGGGCGTCGCCGGCTCCCCGTACCCCACGCACGCCGTGGAGGTCGCGGGCGCCGAGGACCGCGCCGTCGAGGCGGTGCTCCAGCACCGCGCCTACCTGGAAGCGCTCACCGACGAGGACCCGGAGAGCTACGCCCGGGGGTTCCTGCGGCGCAACATGGCCAGGGCCGGCGCCCTGTACGGCGACCGCGACGCGGTCGCGTTCCAGCTCTTCGAGCGCGACGCCTACCGCGTCAAGGACGGCGTCACCCACTACCGCTGACCGCCCGCGCCCTCCGCCCCCTCAGCCCCACCGGGAATGGCATGCACCTGGCCTTCGTCGACTCCAACCCCCCTGCCCTGCAGGCCATCAGACTGGCCAAGAGCGCGGGACACCGGGTCACCTATCTGCAGTCCGCACACACCCAGTACCCGCTCACCGAGGCCAACCTGGCCCTGGTCTCGTCCGTGGACCACCTCGTCGACGGGCTGGTCACCACCGACCACGACGTGGTGACCGCGGCACTGGCCGAGTGCCACGCCGCACACCCCATCGACTTCGTCACCACGCAGCACGAGATGTCCGCCGAGGCGGTGGCCGCGGCCTGCCGCGCACTGGGGCTGCGGGGCACCTCACCACAGGCGGTGCTCACCGCCCGGCGCAAGGACCGCACCCGGGCCGCGCTGCAGGCCGCGGGCCTGGCCTCGGCACACTTCGCGACCGCCACCGACGAGGCGGGGGCGCTGGCGGCGGCGGAGCGGATCGGCTACCCCGTGGTGTTCAAGCCACCGTCCGGGGCGGCCGGGCTGCTCGCCTGTGTCGTCCGCGACGCGGCGGAGGCCGGGTCGGCCTGGCAGCGGCTGCAGCGCGGCCTCGATGCGGTTCCCGAGCACTGGCGCGGCCAGTTCCGGCGCGGCGTCCTCATCGAGGAGTTCCTGGTGGGGGAGCTGGTGTCGGTGGAGATCGGCGCCCGGGACGGCCGGTTCTTCCCGCTGTGCATCAGCGGCCGCTACCGCTGGGCGGGCGACGGGGTCACCGCCCTGGGCTCCTTCCTCCCCGCCGGCCTGGAAGCGCAGCAGGCCACCGCGTGCTGGGAGTACGCCCGCCGGGTCTGCCGGGCGATCGGTGCCGACATCGGCGTCTTCCACCTGGAGATCATGGTCACCCAACGGGGGCCCGTCCTGGTCGAGTTCAACCCCCGGGTCATGGGCGGCGGCCTGCCTGCCGCCTACCGCCACGCCACCGGGCAGGAGGTCTACGCCGCGCTGCTGGACATCCTCGCCGGGTCCGACGACGTCCCCGCGCCGTCCTTCCGGGCCGGTTGCACCGCGGTCCGCGTCGTCCTTCCCCGCGAGGCCGGCCGGCTCGGCCCCGACGCGACCCTGGCGCCGCTGGCCGAGCACCCCGGTGTCAAGGAGGTCATCGGCTTCGGCGAGTACCGCACCGGCCCCGGCAGCGACGTGGCCCGGGGCCAGGCGCTGGCCCGGTTCATCGTCCAGGAGACCGACCCGACGGCCGTCGAGCGGACCTCCGAGCGCCTGCTGAGCCGACTGGAACCGCTGCTCGGCGTCCCGCTGATGACCGGCGGCTACCGCCCCGGCAGCCCGGAGCACCCGGGGAGCGCACGGTGAGCAGACCCGGCGAACCCCACACCGCGAACCCGCGGCGGACGGCGGGCGGCCCGGCCGCACCGCCCGGCCGCCGTGCCATCGCCCTCGCCCTGATGACGGCGATGGCGCTGACGGCCCTGGACAGCACGGTGGTGGCCACGGCCGTTCCGCAGATCGTCGCCGACCTCGGCGGGTTCTCGCACTTCTCCTGGCTCTTCTCCGGCTATCTGCTCGCCGGCACGGTGTCCCTGCCGGTCTACGGCAAGCTCAGCGACACACTGGGGCGCAAGCCGGTCCTCCTGTTCGGCATCACCCTCTTCCTGGCGGGCTCCGCGCTGTGCGCAGCCTCCTGGAACATGACCGCGCTGATCGTCTTCCGGATCGTCCAGGGCTTCGGCGGAGGCGCGATCCAGAGCACCGTCCAGACCCTCGCCGCGGACCTGTACCCCCTGGAGGAACGCCCGCGGATCCAGGCCGCCATCTCCTCCGTGTGGGCAAGCTCCGCCGTTCTCGGTCCCGCCGTCGGCGGCCTGATCACCGCCTGGGCCGACTGGCGCCTCATCTTCCTGCTCAACGTCCCGCTCGGGCTGGTCTCGCTCGTCCTGCTGGCCCGGCGCCTGAGCGAGCCGCCCCGACAGCGCGCCGCCGGGCGCCTGCGTGCCGACTGGGCCGGCGCACTGGCCCTCTTCCTCACCGGCTGCGCCCTGCTGACCGCCATCGTCCAGGGCGGACACGCCTGGCCCTGGCTCTCCGCGCCGTCCCTCGCCCTCTTCGGCACCGGCGCCGCCCTGCTGGCCACCACGGTCGTGGTGGAGCGGCGCGCGGCGGATCCCATCCTCCCGGGCTGGGTATGGCGCCGCCGCACCATCGCCGCCGCCAATCTGGCCATGGCGGCGCTCGGCGTGATGACCATCGCGCCGACCGTCTTCCTCCCCACCTACGCCCAGTCCGTGCTCGGCCTCGATCCCCTGCGGGCGGGCTTCGTCCTGGCCGTCATGTCGGTGGCCTGGCCCATCTCGGCGGCCCTCAGCCAGCACGTCTACCGGCGCATCGGCTTCCGCCAGTCCGCGATGACCGGCATGGCCGTCGCCTGCCCCGTCCTTTTGGCCTTCCCCGCCCTCTCCGGCACCCACAGCCCCTGGTACCCCGCCCTCATCTCGCTGGCCCTCGGCGCCTGCCTCGGCATCACCCAGCTCCCCCTGCTCGTCGGCGTCCAGTCGACGGTGCCCGTGTCGGAACGCGGTACGGCAACGGCCTCTCTTCTCTTCTGCCGCCAACTCGGCTCCAGCATCGGTGCCGCCCTCTTCGGCGCCCTGGCCAATGCGATCCTCAACTCCCGTCTGCGGGAGACCTCTTCCGCTCTCCCGTCCGCCGGGGGCAGCACCCTCGATTCGCTCTCCTCCGCTGCCACCTCCGGCGCTGCCGCAGGACCGCTGCGCGATGCCCTCGCCACCGCGGTCGACTGGGTCTACATCGGCGCCGCAGCAGCCGCGGCCCTCGCCGTGCTCGCGCTCCTCCTGGCCCCGCGCCGCTTCCCCGTGCTCGATTGAGGGGCGAGGGCACCGGATCCACGGCCCCCGGCCCACCGGATCCCGGCCGCCGCACTCGCGGCCACCCCCGGCCCCCCGGGACCGGCAGGGGAGCAATGCCGCGGGCCAGCCCCCGAAAAACCGGGGCTCCGGAGCCGTCCGCCGGTCCCACCGTGCTGCCGCAGTAGCACGAAAAACACCCTCTCCGACCGCGTTTCCGCAGGTCAGAGAGGGTGTAAACGGTGGAGCCTAGGGGAGTCGAACCCCTGACATCTGCCATGCAAAGACAGCGCTCTACCAACTGAGCTAAGGCCCCTTCGCGCACCAGGGTACCTGGTGTCCGACCGCTTTCCCGACCGGGTATCGCCGCACACCGTTGCTCTCCGTAGGATGCTTCGCGAGATTCGCGGCAGCGAAGCGACCGGGGAGACAGGGGAGACGGTATGGACACAGCACAGCAGGAAGCCACCGCGCGGGCCCGGGAACTTCAGCGCAGTTGGTACGGGGAGCCGCTGGGGGCGCTGTTCCGTCGTCTCATCGACGATCTCGGCCTCAACCAGGCCCGGCTCGCCGCAGTGCTCGGCCTGTCGGCACCGATGCTGTCCCAGCTGATGAGCGGGCAGCGCGCGAAGATAGGCAACCCGGCCGTGGTGCAGCGGGTGCAGGCGCTGCAGGACCTGTCCGGCCAGGTCGCCGACGGCAGCGTCAGCGCCGCCGAGGCCACCGACCGCATGGAAGAGATCAAGAAGACGGCGGGGGGTTCGGTGCTCAACAACACCGCACAGCAGACGTCGTCGACGGGGGCGACCACGGTCCGGCGCGTGGTGCGGGAGATCCAGTCGCTGCTGCGGTCGGTCTCCGACGCCGGGGACATCATCGATGCGGCGAACACCCTCGCCCCCGCTCACCCCGAACTGGCAGAGTTCCTCCGGGTCTACGGTGCCGGTCGTACCGCAGACGCGGTCGCCCACTACGAGGCGCACCAGAGTTAGCCACCAGCCACTGGGGACGTTGCGAGTTCAGAAGCGGACGGGGCGCAATGGGTGAGGTCTTCGCCGGTCGGTATGAGCTGATCGACCCGATCGGACGGGGCGGGGTGGGCGCGGTCTGGCGCGCCTGGGACGCCCGGCGCCGCCGCTATGTTGCCGCCAAGGTGTTGCAGCAAAGCGACGCGCACACCCTGCTGCGCTTCGTCCGCGAACAGGCACTGCGGATCGACCATCCGCATGTGCTGGCCCCGGCGAGCTGGGCCGCGGACGACGACAAGGTGCTGTTCACCATGGATCTGGTGAACGGCGGGTCGCTGGCACATCTGATCGGGGATTACGGCCCGCTGCCGCCGCGGTTCGTATGCCTGCTCCTGGACCAGTTGCTGGCCGGGCTGACCGCGGTGCACGCGGAGGGTGTGGTGCACCGCGACATCAAGCCGGCGAACATCCTGCTGGAGGCCACCGGCACCGGCCGGCCGCATCTGCGGCTGTCGGACTTCGGCATCGCGATGCGCAAGGGTGAGCCGCGGCTGACCGAGACCAACCTCGTGGTCGGGACGCCCGGATACTTCGCACCGGAGCAACTGCTGGGCGCCGAACCGGACTTCCCCGCGGACCTGTTCGCGGTCGGCCTGGTCGCGCTCTATCTGATCACCGGCACCAAGCCGGACGCCGACGCCCTGGTCCAGCACTTCGGACGGCACGGCATCCCGAACGCGCCCGAGGGGGTGCCGGAGCCGCTGTGGCAGGTGCTGGCGTCCTTGGTGCACCCCGACCCGGAATCCCGGTTCAGGACGGCCACGGGGGCGCGTAAGGCGATCATCTCGACGGTGGAACTGCTGCCCGACGCGACGATCGAGGAAGAGATCGTCGAAGTCTTCGACCACATAGGACCGCTCCCGGCCGGCTTCGGGGCGGACGGGCCACTGCGGAGCAGGGATGGCGACGGGCCCGCGACGGCCGGTGCCACCGCAGGCACCACGGCCACCGGGCAGGTGTCCATGTCGGACACCGGAAGCTTCCATATCGCCCCGCCGGAACCGAGCACCCCGCCGACGCCTGCTCCGCTGCCGGTGCCGGTGCCGGGCGGCGCGCCCACGGGTCATGGTGAGGGGCACACGGGCCTCGGCGAGTCGTCCACGGGTCATGGTGAGGGGCACACGGGCCTCGGTGAGTCGTCCACGGGTCATGGTGAGGGGCACACGGGCCTCGGTGAGGGGCACACGGGCCAGGGCACTACGTCCACCGGTCAGAGCATTGCGTCCACCGGCCAGGGCACTGCGCCCACGGGGCACGGCGGTCCTGGTACCGGCCACACCACTGCCCCCACCGGCCACGGCGCCCCGGCCGGCCACGACGCGGTCTCCGGCGGCCTGCCCCCGATGCCTCCCCCGCCTCACGCGCCCGTGTACCAGCCCACGGCCGCCGTCCACCAGGAACACTCCGCGACCCGCCCCTATACGGCAGGCCCGTACCCGGTCCCCGGGCGGCCCCCGGCCGGTACCCCCGTCGCCGGCCCGGTCTCGGCGCCTCCCGTCCCGTACCGGAAACCGGGACCGCCCCCGAAGGTCGCGATCCCGGTGCTGGTCGTGGCGCTGCTGTGCATCGCGGTCGGCGTCTGGGCGCTGGTGGCCGCCTGAGGCCACGCCGCGGTCCGGGGGCCGGCGCCCGGGGCCCACCGGCCCCCTGAAACGCCCGCTACCAGCCCTGCGGGGGCCCGAACTGCGTATTCCGTCGCGCCTGTTGGGTCGATTGCGTCGACTGTCCTGGCTGCCCCGGCTGCCCCGGCTGTCCCGGCTGTGACGGCTGTCCCGGCTGCCCCGGCTGCCCCGGCTGTCCCGGCTGTGACGGCTGTCCCGGCAGCGAAGGCTGCTCGCCCGGGCCGCCCGGGCCGCCCGGGCCGCCCGAACCGATCGCTGTGGCCGGTGCACCGGTCCGGGACCGCCGCGCCACCAGCGTCCACGCGCCCAGTCCCACCAGCAGCACCACCCCCGTGCCGATCCCGGCGTAGGCCACCGTCATCAGGGTGCCGCTCTTCGCCGCCTGCTGTGCGGTCTGGCCCTTTTCCGCCGTCTCCCGGTCCTCGGACGTGACGGAGAAGGTGTCGGTCGGCTCGGCGTAGCCGGGCCCGGCCTTGGCGACACCGCGGACATCCACCCGGAGGGTGAGTTCCGCGCCCTTGGGGAAGAACCGCGCGGCATCGGGGTGCAGGCTGACCTCGAGGTAGTACCAGCCGGCGAACCGCATCGCGTTGACCGAGCCGGCCGGCTGGAAGCGGTTGCCGTACGCCACCGGCGCGGTGAACTCCTTCGCAGCGGCCGGCTTCCCGGTGTACGAGACGAAGGAGAGGTCGTCGACCACACCGCGCGCCGGGTTGTAGACACCCAGCCCGAGCATCCGGGCGAGGAAACCGGAGGTGCCGGAGGGCACATTCGGCAGCTCCGCGCTCAGGTTGAGCCGCTGTCCCCAGTCCACCGGTACGCGGTAGAAGCGGGTCTCGCCCGGCGTGATCCGGTCCTTCCACACACCGGAGTCGACCGAGCCCGCGTCGTTGAAGCCGGTGCCTCCCTTGGCGCTGCGCTTGGTGGTGTCCGTGCGCGGTGCGGGCGTGACGGTGCTCCAGCTTCCCTGGCCCGGCCGGGCGGGGGTGGCGCCCTTGAGCGGCGGCTCGTCGAGGTAGTCCAGTTCGAGCGGCCAGGTGTCGGCGCCGGAGGTCGCCGAACCCTGACGGGTGATCACCAGGTAGTACGGGCCGGCCTTCTGGCACTCCATGCGGTCGGCGCCGATACGGCGGGTGGCGTAGTCGGCGATCGGGTAGGCCATGCCGCCGCCGTGGAAGGACGGATGGGCGCCCGTGTCGCAGGTCGTGCCGGCGCTGTCCTGGACATTGACGGTCAGCTTGTCGCCGTAGTCCTCGACCTTGGTCCCGGGCGGCGGCGCCGCCACGGCCGAGAAGTACGCGCTGGTCCTGTCGTCCAGGGTTACGGCGTAGTACTTCTGCTCACCGCGCTGGATGGAGTCGGTGTGCAGTCCGGGCTTCAGCTGCGGGGCATCCGCGGTACCGGTGCTGCCCTTGGCCGGCGTGGCGCCGTCTCCCGTCCGGTAGCCGGGGACGGAGTCGGCCGAGGCCACACCCACCGCCCCCGGCAGGATCACCACCACGGCGAGCGCCGCCAGTACGGCTATGCCCCTGTTCGTCGTGCGCCCCGTCACCACGAGCCACCCCTCATCGGATCGGAATTCCCGGCGCCGGCCCGCGGCTTCCTGCGGGTCCGTCCGTAGGCCGCCGCGAGACCGGCCGGCAGCAGCACGCACACGCTGCCGATGGCGACGGCCACCACACGCCCTGTGGGCCATCCTCCACCGCCGTCCCGTGTGCCGTCCGCCGAGGCCGGGGAATCGCCCGGGGAGACCTCGGTCCGGCCCGCGGGCGCCCCGGCCTGCGGGCCGCTCTTCTCCTTGCCCGGCACCGCGATCCTCACCAGCACACCGATCCGCGGATGCGGCGCAATCTCGAAGGTCTTGGCGCCCCCTGTCACCGCGGGAGAGAAGTCCCCGTTGCAGTGCACGGGGGCGCCGTCGGGCAGGGCGGCGTCCGTGCCGTCCGCGCCGTACTCCGGCTCGGACCGTGCCGGCGTGACGCCCTGCTTCAGCTGATGTTCCACGTGAAACATCAGCTCCATCGGCCATCCGGCGTCCGGCCCCTTGGCGGCCCTGCGCTCGACGACCAGCCGGTACCGCCCGGCCTTGTCGCAGCTACCGGTCCCGCCCTGTGTAGGGATGCGACCGACACCCGAGGTCAGCGGTGTTGCCGTACCGCGCACCTGCTTCTCCTTGAAGCGGTAGCCGCCCACGGAGAGTTGGCCGACCCACTGGAGTCGGCGGGCGAGCACCCTCACCATCCCGCTGCCCTCGGCGACCGACGCCCGGGCCGGTGGCGCCCCGGCCGGTGAGGCCCCGGCCGGTGCGACCACAGTCGCCGCAGTGGCCTGAATCCGCCCGGCAGTCAGGGCCGGCAACAGCCCCCCGAGCAACGCCACCGCCCCTCTGCGCGGCCGTCGTGCCGTTCTGCGCGGCCGTCGCGCCATGCCCTGCTCCCCCTTGGACCCTGCACCCCCACCACGGACTTTGCTCCTGCAAGCCAATCGTGTGCTATAGCAAACGCCAGAGGGTGGCCGTCACGGTCCGGCAACGACATCCAGCCACCCGCTCGACAGCCACCACGCCCACCGCAGCCCCCACCTGCCCCACCCGCCCCAGGACGCACGAAACCCCGACCGCCCAGGGGCAATCGGGGTCCGTACGAACGTGCTGTGCTGTGCTGTGCTGTGCTGTGGGGGTCTCAGACACCCGAACCTGCGGGCACGGAGTCGGTCGCCTCCGTCCACAGATCCTGCTCGGCGCGATCCGCCTGGATCTGGCGGTACACGAGGAGCCCGCCGATGGCGGCCAGTGCGACCAGGAGAAGCTTCTTCACCGCGCGACCTCGTCTTTCGTTGACGTAGGGGACCTATGTCGGCCGATGATACACACCGGCCGATACCGATTGGTTACCTAGCCCGCGGTCGGCAACGCCTCGTCCGAGGCCGCCGCCGCGAGCCAACTTCCGCCTCCGTACAACGAATCGGCCCGGCCGGGGAGTTCCCCGGCCGGGCCGATTGGTGCGGTGCGGCTACCAGGACTTGAACCTGGGGCCTCTTCCTTATCAGGGAAGCGCTCTAACCGTCTGAGCTATAGCCGCGCGTTCGCTGCACCGAAAGATTAGCGCACTTCAGAGGCGTTCCCAAAATCGGTTCCGGGAGCCTCCCGAACGCCCTCCCACGAGGGGATCACTCATCCTCGGCGAGGGTGAGCTCCACCCCGCCGACGAAGCCCGCCGACAGGTTGTAGAGGAACGCGCCGAGCGTGGCCAGCGCGGTCGCCAGCACCACGTCGATCACCGCGATGATCGACGTGAACAGCAGCACCCGCGGCAGCGACAGGAACGACTGCAGATCGAAACCGGCGCCGTCACTGGAGCCGGTGGCCTCGCTGATCGTCCCGCCGACCGTGGAGAACACGCCCATCGCGTTCATGACCATCCACAGCACGGCGGCGGCCACGACCGTGCAGATGCCCAGCGCGATGGAGAGCAGAAAGCTGACCTTCATGACCGACCACGGATCGGCGCGCGCCACCCGCAGCCGCGCCTTGCGGGTGCGCGGGACCGTGCCGGCGCCCGTACGCGGCCGGCGCACCGCCTGCCCGCCGCCCTGCCCACCGCCGGTGGGGTACGCCTGAGGCGGCTGGTACGGCTGCTGGGAGCCGCCCTCGGGGGCCTCCCCCTGGGGCTGCGGTTGCGGCTGACGGGTATCGGTCACGGGTCCCCCCTGGTGCGAGCCCTCGTCTGAGGGCCCGGTGTCGGAAACGGCAGAGCCACGGGCGCTGTTCTCCGTCACGGTTGCGGATCCGGACGGGGAGTCCTTCTTCGCTCCCGATCCACCCGCCGCAGCGCTCGTGGCTCCACTCACGACCTACTCCTCGTGCTACTCCGCCGCGGGCTGCTCGCCCTCGGCCTCCGTGGGAACGGTCCCCTCGGCCACGTCGGCCTCGTCGGGCACCTCGCCCCCGTCGACCTCTTCGGCTTCACGACCGGCCTCGGCATTCCATGCGATGCCGACGACGGCATCACGCTTGCCCAGGTTGATCAGTTGGACGCCCATGGTGTCACGGCCGGTCTCGCGGACCCCGTTGACCCGCGTACGGATCACGCCACCGCCGAGCGTCACCGCGAGGATCTCGTCGGTTTCCTCGACGACCAGCGCTCCGACCAGCGACCCCCGGTCCTCCACGATCTTGGCGGCCTTGATCCCCAGGCCGCCGCGGCCCTGGACGCGGTACTCGTCGACCGCGGTGCGCTTGGCGTACCCGCCGTCCGTGGCGGTGAAGACGAACGTACCGGCGCGGACCACGTTCATCGAGAGCAGCTCGTCGTCCGCGCGGAAGCTCATGCCCTTCACACCGGAGGTGGCCCGGCCCATCGGGCGCAGCGCCTCGTCCGTCGCCGTGAACCGGATCGACTGGGCCTTCTTGCTGATCAGCAGCAGGTCGTCGCTCTCCGAGACCAGCTCGGCGCCGATCAGCTCGTCGTCCGTGCCGTCCTCCTGCTCGCGCAGGTTGATCGCGATGACACCGCCGGAGCGCGGCGAGTCGTAGTCCTTGAGCGGCGTCTTCTTCACCAGGCCGGCCTTGGTGGCGAGCACCAGATACGGCGCGGCCTCGTAGTCGCGGATCGCCAGGATCTGCGCGATCTGCTCGTCCGGCTGGAAGGCGAGGAGATTGGCCACATGCTGACCCCGCGCGTCCCGTCCCGCGTCGGGGAGCTCGTAGGCCTTGGCGCGGTAGACGCGGCCCTTGTTCGTGAAGAACAGCAGCCAGTGGTGGGTGGTGGAGACGAAGAAGTGGTCGACGATGTCGTCTTCCTTGAGCTTCGTGCCCCGCACGCCCTTGCCGCCGCGCTTCTGCGAGCGGTAGTCGTCGGTCTTCGTCCGCTTCACATAGCCGCCACGGGTGATCGTGACGACGATGTCCTCCTCGGCGATCAGGTCCTCGATGGACATGTCGCCCTCGAAGGGCACCAGCTTGGAGCGCCGGTCGTCGCCGAACTTGTCGACGATCGCGGCGAGTTCCTCGCTGATGATCTGGCGCTGCCGCTCCGGGGAGGCCAGGATCGCGTTGTACTCGTTGATCTTGCGCTGCAGCTCGTCGTGCTCGGCGGTGATCTTCTGGCGCTCCAGGGCGGCCAGCCGGCGCAGCTGCATCTCCAGGATCGCGTTCGCCTGGATCTCGTCGATGGTCAGCAGGCCCATCAGGCCCTCGCGCGCCACCTCGACCGTCTCACTGCGCCGGATCAGCGCGATGACCTCGTCGATCGCGTCCAGCGCCTTGAGCAGACCGCGCAGGATGTGGGCCCGCTCCTCGGCCTTGCGCAGCCGGAACTTCGTCCGCCGGACGATGACCTCGACCTGGTGCGTCACCCAGTTGCGGATGAACGCGTCCAGCGAGAGCGTGCGCGGCACCCCGTCGACCAGCGCCAGCATGTTCGCGCCGAAGTTGGTCTGCAGATCGGTGTGCTTGTAGAGGTTGTTGAGGACGACCTTGGCGACCGCGTCCCGCTTGAGCACGATGACCAGGCGCTGGCCGGTACGCGAGGAGGTCTCGTCGCGGACGTCCGCGATGCCGCCGATCTTGCCGTCCTTGACCAGGTCGGCGATCTTCTGCGCGAGGTTGTCCGGGTTGGTCTGGTACGGCAGCTCGGTGACCACCAGGCACTGGCGGTTCTGGATCTCCTCGACGGCGACCACGGCACGCATCGTGATGGAACCGCGGCCGGTGCGGTACGCCTCCTCGATGCCCTTGCGGCCCACGACCAGTGCGCCGGTGGGGAAGTCGGGGCCCTTGATGCGCTCGATCAGCGCGTCCAGCAGCTCCTCGCTGGAGGCCTCGGGGTGCTCCAGCGCCCACTGGGCGCCGGCCGCGACCTCGCGCAGGTTGTGCGGCGGGATGTTCGTCGCCATACCGACCGCGATACCGGCCGAGCCGTTGATCAGCAGGTTGGGGAAGCGCGCCGGCAGGACCGTCGGCTCCTGGTTGCGGCCGTCGTAGTTGTCCTGGAAATCGACGGTCTCCTCGTCGATGTCCCGCAGCATCTCCATGGAGAGCTGCTTCATCTTGCACTCGGTGTACCGCATGGCCGCGGCCGGGTCGTTGCCCGGAGAGCCGAAGTTGCCGTTGGAGTCCACCAGCGGCATCCGCATCGACCACGGCTGCGCCAGACGCACCAGGGCGTCATAGATCGAGGAGTCGCCGTGCGGGTGGTACGTACCCATGACGTCGCCCACGACGCGGGCGCACTTGTAGAAGCCCTTCTCGGGGCGGTAGCCGCCGTCGTACATCGCATACAGCACGCGGCGGTGCACCGGCTTGAGGCCGTCCCGCACATCGGGCAGCGCACGCGAGACGATGACGGACATCGCGTAGTCGAGGTAGGAGCGCTGCATCTCCGTTTCGAGCCCGACGGGCTCGACGCGCATCCCGACGCCTTCGATGGCGGCGGGCGCGCCCTCGGCGGTCACGCCGTCCGGGGTCACAGGGGGGTTCTCGTCGGCCATGGTGGTTCAAAATCCTTTCGAGCTGCGGCTGTTGTTCGGGCCGACAGGGCTCAGATGTCGAGGAAGCGGACGTCCTTGGCATTGCGCTGGATGAACGAGCGGCGCGCCTCGACGTCCTCGCCCATCAGCACGGAGAACAGGTCGTCCGCGCGGGCCGCGTCGTCCAGCGAGACCTGACCGAGGACCCGGTGATCGGTGTCCATGGTCGTGATGCGCAGCTCCTCGGCGTTCATCTCGCCGAGACCCTTGAACCGCTGGATCGAGTCCTCGCGGATCCGCTTGCCGTTCTGCTTGCCGATCTCGATCAGCGCGTCCCGCTCCGTGTCGGAGTAGGCGTACTCGAAGTCGTCCCGGCCCCACTTGATCTTGTACAGCGGCGGGCGGGAGAGGTAGACGTGCCCCGCCTCGACCAGCGGCCGCATAAAGCGGAAGAGGAAGGTGAGCAGCAGGGTGTTGATGTGCTGACCGTCGACGTCGGCGTCCGCCATCAGGATGATCTTGTGATAGCGGAGCTTGTCGATATCGAAGTCCTCGTGCACGCCCGTGCCGAACGCCGAGATCAGCGCCTGGACCTCGTTGTTCTGCAGGATCTTGTCGACCCTGGCCTTCTCGACGTTGAGGATCTTGCCTCGGATCGGCAGGATCGCCTGGTACTCCGGGTTACGGCCGGACTTGGCCGAGCCACCGGCGGAGTCACCCTCGACGATGAAGATCTCGCACTTCTCGGGGTCGTTGGACTGGCAGTCGCTCAGCTTGCCCGGCAGCGACGCCGTCTCCAGCAGGCCCTTGCGGCGGGTCAGATCGCGCGCCTTACGGGCGGCCACCCGCGCGGTCGCGGCCTGGATGCCCTTGCGGATGATGTCCGCGGCCTCGTTGGGATTGCGGTCCAGCCAGTCGTTGAGGTGCTCGTGGACCACCTTCTGGACGAAGGTCTTCACCTCGGTGTTGCCCAGCTTGGTCTTGGTCTGGCCCTCGAACTGCGGCTCGGCGAGCTTGACCGAGATGATCGCCGTCAGTCCCTCGCGGACGTCCTCACCGGAGAGGTTGTCGTCCTTCTCGCGCAGCAGCTTCTTGTCGCGCGCATAGCGGTTGATCAGGCCGGTCAGCGCGGCGCGGAAGCCCTCTTCGTGGGTGCCGCCCTCGTGGGTGTGGATGATGTTCGCGAAGCTGTAGACACCCTCGCTGTACTGGGTGTTCCACTGCATCGCCAGCTCGACCGAGAGCTGGCGCTCCTTGTCCTCGGCGTCCACCGAGATCACCGTCGGGTGCACCAGCTCGCCCTTGCGCGAGTTGAGGTACGTCACGAAGTCGACGATGCCGCCCTCGTAGTGGTACCGCACCGAGAGCGGCTTGCCCTCCTCGTCCACATGGTCCGGGCGCTCGTCGGTCAGCGCGATCGTCAGACCCTTGTTGAGGAACGCCATCTCCTGGAAGCGCCGCGACAGCGTCTCGAAGCTGTACGTGGTGGTCTCGAAGATGTCGCCGTCGGCCCAGAACGTCACCGCCGTGCCGGAGTCGTCGGTCGCCTCGTGCTTGGCCAGCGGCGCGGTCGGCACACCGAGCTTGTACTCCTGCGTCCAGCGGTAGCCCTCCGTGCGGACCTCGACCGCCACCCGCTGCGACAGCGCGTTCACGACGGAGACACCCACGCCGTGCAGACCACCGGAGACCGCGTAGCCGCCGCCGCCGAACTTACCGCCGGCGTGCAGCACCGTCATCACGACCTCGACGGCCGGCTTGTTCTCCGACGGCACGATGCCGACCGGGATACCGCGGCCGTTGTCGACGACGCGGACGCCGCCGTCGGCCAGGATCGTGACCTCGATGGTGTCGGCGTGCCCCGCCAGCGCCTCGTCGACGGAGTTGTCGACGACCTCCTGCACGAGGTGGTGCAGACCGCGCTCACCTGTCGAGCCGATGTACATGCCAGGGCGCTTGCGGACCGCGTCCAGGCCTTCGAGGACGGTGATCGCACTGGCGTCGTACGACTTCTCCACCGCGGAGTCGCCCATGGCGCCGGCAGGAACCCCCTCTTCAGTAGAAGCCGTGTTGTTCTCGTTGAGGTCGCCGGAGTCGGCCACGAAGCGCCCTTTCTGGCACAGCACGAGCCCTTCCGCGCCTGTGGGAATCACCCCTGGGAAGACAGGCGGGAGCGGCTGCGTCATTCGACATGTTCCGCAAGTGGGCGGGATTGCCATCAGTCTACCGGTAGCGCTGACACTCATGGGGGTTTGCAGGCACCTGAGTCGTCATGTGCCGCCCTGAACTGGCGTCCGCCGACTCCCCATATCCGAGAAGGGGCCCCAGGACGCTCACACGGGCACTCAGCGCTTCGGACTGTCAACCGGCGGCTACCGTGAGCGGAGTCTCATCCCCCACCCCCGTAGAGAGGGGTCGAAGGGCTCAGCCGTAGGTGTCGCCGGGGCCCTTGCTTCCCGGTGCCCGCAGCGATCCGTACCGGCGCGCGGGGCCCCCGGGACCCAGCACCTTGATCACCTTTACGGTGCCGTGGCCCAGGTCCTCGTTGAGGCGGGCCACCAGCGTCGGGGCCAGCAGCCGCAGCTGCGTCGCCCAGGCCGTCGAATCGCACTGGACGGTCAGGACCCGGGCGTCCTCGTCGTACTTCTGCGGCTCGCAGTGCTGCGCCACCTCGGGCCCGACCAGCTGCGGCCAGCGCCCCATCACCCCGCCGACCGCGGCCGGGGTCTCCCAGCCGCGCTCCGTGATCAGCCGGTTGATCGCCGCACCGAGCGGCAGCGGATCGCGGCCGTCGGCCCGCGCCCCCGAGCGCAGCCCGCCGCGCCTGGCCTGCTTCTTCTGCTGCGCGGCCGCGCCCCGTGCACGCGCCTGCTCCTTGGCGGCGACCAGCGCCTGCCGGGCCAGATCCACACCGGAGAGCTCGGCGGAAGGCTTGGGCAGGTCGGGCTGCTCCTCGCTCACGGGGTCACCTTCTCCGCGGCGCCGCCGGACACCGCATAGCGCGCCCCGGCCAGAACGCCCGGCACATCGTCGTCCACCGCGGCCGTCACCAGCACCTGCTCGCCCGGGGCCACCAGCTCCGCCAGCCGCTCGCGGCGCCGCGCATCCAGCTCGGCGAAGACGTCGTCGAGCACGAGCACCGGCTCATTGCCCTCGGCCCGCAGCAGGTCGTACGAGGCCAGCCGCAGCGCCAGCGCATACGACCAGGACTCGCCATGACTGGCGTACCCCTTCGCCGGGAGCTGCCCCAGCTTGAGCCCCAGATCGTCGCGGTGCGGGCCGACCAGCGTCACCCCGCGCTCGATCTCTCCCTTACGGGCCTCGCCGAGCGCCGCCAGCAGCACGCCGCACAGCTCGTCGCGGGTCGAGGCGGTGGCCATCGCCTCTCCCGCCGAGCCGCGGTACTCCAGGGCCAGCGGTCCGCCGCCCGGCGCCAGCTGCTCGTAGGCCTTGTCCGCGAGCGGCTGCAGCGCGGCGATCAGATCGAGCCGCTGCGCCAGCAGCTCGGCGCCCGCGCGGGCCAGATGCTGGTCCCACACGTCCAGCGTCGACAGATCCATCTGCCGCCCGCCGTGCCTGCGCGCCAACGCCGCGGTTTTCAACAGGGTGTTGCGCTGCTTGAGGACACGGTCGTAGTCCGAGCGCACCCCGGCCATCCGCGGCGAGCGCGCGGTGATCAGCTCGTCCAGGAACCGCCGCCGCTCGCCCGGATCGCCCTTGACCAGCGCCAGGTCCTCCGGCGCGAACAGCACCGTCCGGACGATTCCCAGCACATCCCGCGGCTTGACCTGGGACGACCTGTTGATCCTGGCACGGTTGGCCTTGCCCGGATTGAGCTCCAGCTCGACCATCTGCTGCCGCTCGCCCTGGACGACCGCGGCCCGGATGACCGCCCGCTCGGCGCCCATCCGCACCAGCGGGGCGTCCGAGGAGACCCGGTGGCTGCCGAGCGTGGCGAGATAGCCGACCGCTTCGACCAGATTGGTCTTGCCCTGGCCGTTGGGGCCCACGAAAGCCGTGACGCCCGGGTCGAGCGGAACCTCGACCCGGGCGTACGAGCGGAAGTCGGCGAGGGACAGATGCGTGATGTGCACGGCTGGGCGCCGACCTCCCCCGGCTGTGGTGACCGGTTGCTGCGGTGGTTGCTGCTTCTTGCTACTTCTTGTTCTCGACCGCGTGGCCACCGAACTGGTTGCGCAGCGCGGCGATCATCTTCATCTGCGGGGAGTCGTCCTGACGGGACGCGAAGCGCGCGAAGAGCGAGGCCGTGATCGCGGGCAGCGGCACGGCATTGTCGATCGCGGCCTCGACCGTCCAGCGGCCCTCACCGGAGTCGGCGGCGAAACCGCGCAGCTTCTCGAGGTGCTCGTCGTCGTCGAGGGCGTTGACGGCCAGGTCGAGCAGCCAGGAGCGGATGACCGTCCCCTCCTGCCACGAGCGGAAGATCTCGCGCACGTCCGTGACGGAGTCGACCTTCTCCAGCAGCTCCCAGCCCTCGGCGAAGGCCTGCATCATCGCGTACTCGATGCCGTTGTGGACCATCTTCGCGAAGTGGCCGGCGCCGACCTTGCCGGCGTGCACCGAGCCGAACTCGCCCTCGGGCTTGAGGGCGTCGAAGACCGGCTGCACCTTGGCGACATCGTCCTTGTCGCCGCCGTACATCAGCGCATAGCCGTTCTCCAGGCCCCAGACGCCGCCGGAGACACCGCAGTCGACGAAGCCGATGCCCTTGGCCTTCAGCTCCTCGGCGTGCTTCTCGTCGTCGGTCCAGCGGGAGTTGCCGCCGTCCACGACGATGTCGCCCGGTGAGAGCAGCTCGGCCAGCTCGTCGATCGTGGACTGGGTGGCGGCACCGGCCGGCACCATGACCCAGACCACCCGCGGACCCTTGAGCTTGTCCACCAGCCCCTGAAGGCTGTTGACATCCGCCACGTCGGGGTTGCGGTCGTATCCGATGACGGTGTGGCCGGCGCGGCGAATGCGCTCGCGCATATTGCCGCCCATCTTGCCGAGACCGACGAGACCGAGCTCCATCAGAGACCCTCTTTGCACGTAGTCGTTGCTGTTCGTACCCGGGTCCGAGCCTACGCCCGCAGGTCCGCGCACACCTGTGGGCTCAGCCGCTCATCAGGGGCCCTTCAGCCGGTCGCCGCAAGGTGCGTGGCCAGGGCGCTGTCCGGTGTCCGCCGGACAGCCGCCCCCGCTGCCGTCCGGCCGTCAGCCCGAGAGCCGCACCGGCATGATCAGGTACTTGTACGCGTCGTCCGCCTCGGCGTCCTTGGCCGGCCGGCCGCTCAGCAGCGCGGGCTTGGTCGAGGTCGTGAAGGACAGCTGCGCCACCGGGGAGTCGATGGCCGACAGGCCCTCCAGGAGGAAGCCCGGGTTGAAGGCGATGGAGATGTCGTCGCCCTCCAGGTCGGCGTCCACCCGCTCCACAGCCTGTGCATCGTCGCTGGAGCCGGCCTCCAGGATCAGCACGCCCTGCTCGAAGCTCAGCCGGACCGGGGTGTTCCGCTCGGCCACCAGCGCCACACGCTTGACGGCCTCGACGAACGGGGCGGTCTCGATCACGGCGACCGAATTGAACTCGGTCGGGAAGAGAGTGCGGTACTTCGGCAGGTCGCCTTCCAGCAGACGCGTCGTCGTCCGCCGCCCGGCGCCCTCGAAACCGATCAGGCCCTCGCCCTGGCCGGAGCCGGACAGCGCGAGCGTCACGGTGTCACCGCTGCTCAGGGACTTGGCGGTGTCCAGCAGCGTCTTGGCGGGGACCAGCGCGACCGCGGAGGCGTCGGGGCTCTCCGGCTTCCACAGGAACTCACGCACCGCGAAGCGGTAACGGTCGGTGGAGGCCAGGGTGACGGTGTCGCCCTCGATCTCGATCCGTACGCCGGTGAGCACCGGAAGGGTGTCGTCACGGCCGGCGGCGATGGCGACCTGGGCGGCGGCCGCGGCGAAGACCTCACCGGGGACGGTGCCGGTGGCGGTGGGCATCGTCGGCAGGGAGGGGTACTCCTCCACAGGAAGAGTGTGGAGGGTGAAGCGAGAGGAGCCGCAGACGACGGTCACTCGTACACCGTCGGTGGAAATCTCCACCGGGCGGTTGGGGAGCGCACGGCAGATGTCGGCGAGCAGCCGGCCGGAGACGAGGACCGTGCCCTCCTCTTCCACCTCCGCTTCCACCGAGACCCGCGCGGAGACCTCGTAGTCGAAGCCGGAGAGGCTCAGCGCGCCCTCCTCCGCCTTCAGCAGCAGGCCCGCGAGGACGGGCACCGGCGGACGGGCCGGGAGGCTCTTGGCCGCCCAGGCCACTGCCTCCGCGAGTACATCGCGCTCCACCCGGATCTTCACCGGAAACCGCCTCCTGCTGTTGCTGGCTCTCGCCCTGCTGGCCTTCGTCGTCGGCTGGGTTGCCGGAGACCAGTCTGACGCACGCCACCGACAGTCGGTGCGGCTCGGGGTCAAGTCGGTTCGACCGGTGCCGGACGCCCGGCGGCCAACTTGTGCACAGGCCCCGTTTCCGAACGAGTTCCCCGGTAGATATCCGTGGTCGTAGTAGTAGGGGCTGTGGAAACCGTGGACAACTGCTTTTGCGCAGGTCAACGCGGATTTTTTGTCCACTGCCCCTGTGGGTGGCGGTGGTGGAAAAGCCGGTGGTTCTGTGGACCGCCGGAAGTTCTGCACACCCGATGCACAGGGGACGGGTACTTCTCCCCAGCGCCATCCCCAGCTTTACCCCCGTTCCCCACAGCCCAATCCATCACCTTGGTGTGACCGCTTTCACTCGGCCCGGTGAGGGCGGGTGTTGTGTTGCCGAACAGTGGACAGCGGTGTGGAGAAGCCGGTGATCGTTGGGGACAACAGCGGCTTGCCTGTGGGCGGGCGGTGGACAAGACGCGGCCTCCCCTGTGGACGAATCCACTGTCCACACCCTGTGGACGAAGGTTGGCCACAAATCCACACGCGGCTGACCTCCTCCGATGCCCCGTCAGAACACCGGCCTGTGGATCCCACAGGGATAACTTTCCTCTCCCCAGGATGTGGACGGAAGATTCTTGCCCAATCTGTGGAGAGAAGCCGTGACCGGCAGCGGAATCGAACACAGCAGGCGCGCTCCACGGGTTTGGGACGGCGGCGGGGCGGCTCGGAGGGGGCGCCACAGGGGCCCGGGAGCGTCTCGGAGCGGCCTCGGAGCGGCCTCGGAGCGGCCTCGGAGCGACGCGTGACGCGTTCAGGAGCACTCGGAAGCCTCGCTCAAGGGCGCACAGGGCACGGGCAACGGTCAGGTGGGGGAAGAGAGACGCGGGCGCTTCGTCTGTGGCCTGCGGGGGGGGGAGAGACACGGGCGCTTGGCCTGTGGGGAGACATGGGCGCTTCGCCGAACGGCCGGCCCCCGTACAACGAAGGGCGCTGCCGGAACGGATCCGGAGCGCCCTTGGACGTCCTGCGGTGGCCGGTGGAGCAGCGGTGGATCAGCGGTGGCCGGCCTCAGCCGTTCTTGATGCGGTTGGTCAGCTCGGTGACCTGGTTGTAGATCGAGCGTCGCTCGGCCATCAGCGCGCGGATCTTGCGGTCGGCGTGCATCACGGTCGTATGGTCCCGGCCGCCGAACTGCGCGCCGATCTTCGGCAGGGAGAGATCGGTCAGCTCGCGGCACAGATACATGGCGATCTGGCGGGCGGTCACCAGCACCCGGCTGCGTGACGAGCCGCACAGGTCGTCGATGGTCAGCCCGAAGTAGTCGGCGGTCGAGGCCATGATCGCGGTCGCGGTGATCTCCGGCGCGGCATCCTCGCCACCGGGGATCAGGTCCTTGAGCACGATCTCGGTCAGCCCCAGGTCCACCGGCTGCCGGTTGAGCGAGGCGAACGCCGTGACCCGGATCAGCGCACCCTCCAGCTCACGGATGTTGCGCGAGATCCGGGACGCGATGAACTCCAGCACCTCCGGCGGAGCGTTCAGCTGCTCCTGGACCGCCTTCTTGCGCAAAATCGCGATCCGGGTCTCCAGCTCGGGCGGCTGGACATCGGTGATCAGGCCCCACTCGAAGCGGTTGCGCAGCCGGTCCTCCAGGGTGACCAGCTGCTTGGGCGGCCGGTCACTGGAGAGCACGATCTGCTTGTTCGCGTTGTGCAGCGTATTGAAGGTGTGGAAGAACTCCTCCTGCGTCGACTCCTTGCTCGCCAGAAACTGGATGTCGTCGACCAGCAGGATGTCCATGTCGCGGTAGCGCTTGCGGAACGCGTCCGCCTTGCCGTCGCGGATGGAGTTGATGAACTCGTTGGTGAACTCCTCCGAGCTCACGTACCGCACCCGGGTGCCGGGGTACAGGCTCCGCGCGTAGTGCCCGATCGCATGCAGCAGATGGGTCTTGCCGAGACCGGACTCCCCGTAGATGAACAGCGGGTTGTACGCCTTGGCCGGCGCCTCGGCGACGGCGACCGCGGCGGCGTGCGCAAAGCGGTTCGAGGCGCCGATGACGAAGGTGTCGAAGAGGTACTTCGGGTTCAGCCGCGCGGTCGGCTCACCGGGGCCGGTCGCCGGTGCGGGCTGCGCGGCGAGCGGGCTGGGCGCACCGCTGGGCGCGGGCAGCACGGCGCCGGATCCGGGAGCGCCCGAGCGGCCGTTGTGCCCGCCGGGCTGGTGCTCGGAGAGGTCGCGGCGCGGCTGGTCGTAAGGGGAGCGGCCGTCGGAGTGCTGCGCCTGCCCGCGGTAGTCGTTCTGCCGCTGCTGATGCGGCGATACATGGGACGACGGGGAGGCGTAGGGGTCGCGCTCGGGGAACCCGCCGAGGTGCTGCTGCTGCCAGCCGTAGTCATCGCGCGGTCCGGGGCCGCCGGCCATACCGGAGGAGTGCTGCGGCCAGCCGCCGGGCTCGTGCCGGGGCTGCTGGTAGTCCGGATAGGCGGGGCGTACGCCGGGCAGGTCCTCGCCCTGGCGGCCGTAGCCCTGCCGACTGTCATGCCGGTTGTCATGGCGTCCGTCGTGACGGCCTTCGTGGCGGTTGTCGTGCCGCGCTTCGTAGCCGTCGTAGGCATCGTGTTGCTGCTGTGCCTGATGCGACTGCTGATGGTGCGGGGCGTGCTGCTGGGGCGACGGCTGGTGCTGGGGGGATTGGTGCTGAGGCGACTGATGCTGGGGCGCGGGCGGTGCGGACTGTGCCGGGGGCTCCTCGGAGGAGTCGTCGACGGTGATCGCGATCCGGATCGGGCGGCCGCACTCATGGCTGAGAGCCTCCCCGATCAGCGGCGCCAGCCGGCCTTCCAGCACACCCTTGGCGAACTCATTGGGGACGGCGAGCAGCGCGGTGTCGGCGACCAGCGCCAGCGGCTGGGTGCGCTTGAGCCAGTCCTGGTCCTTGGGCTTGAGGCCGTCGGCCTCCGCGCGAAGGAGATGGTCGAGCACGCGCGGCCACACTGCGGCAAGATCGGCAGGTACATCAGCCACGGGGCACGCTCTCTCAGCAGTCCCACGAATGTGTGATTCTCAGGACGGGCGGGAAGGAATCGGGGTTCAGCCACGGTAGTCAGGGCGGGCCTGGGGATTCAAGTTGTTGTCCACAGGCTGTGCATAGTGTGTCCTGACAAGAGGCCGGTCGGCGCCGCCGAGGAGCCGGTTTGACCGGATGGCGTAGCCGCGCGTACCGTGACCAGGTCGAGTTGTCGATGGCTGCTGCCGCCTGCCTCCGATGGGCAAAGATCACGCTCGAGTGATCGTGTAGCGGTGCACTAAGGCGTTGCGAGCTACTCGTGGGCGCACGGTGACAGCCAGTCGACGCCCCACATCTGTCTCTCCTTGAGACAACAAGCATTCCTGGAGCCCCCGAGTGAGCAAGCGCACCTTCCAGCCGAACAACCGCCGCCGCGCGAAGACCCACGGCTTCCGTCTGCGCATGCGGACCCGCGCCGGCCGCGCGATTCTCGCGTCCCGCCGTGGCAAGGGTCGCGCCCGCCTGTCGGCCTGAGCAGCCTGAAACCTAGGTCCATGACGTGCTGCCTACCGAGAATCGGCTGAGGCGGCGCGAGGACTTTGCGACCGCGGTACGCCGGGGACGCAGGGCCGGGCGCCCGCTCCTTGTCGTTCATTTCCGCAGCGGTGCAACGGACCCGCACGGGTCGGGGGAAAGTGTTCCCCCGGCACGTGCGGGTTTCGTCGTGAGCAAGGCAGTGGGCAACGCTGTCGTGCGCACCAAGGTCAAGCGCCGGCTCAGGCATCTGATGCGCGACCGGCTGGACCGGCTGCCCGCCGGTAGCCTGGTTGTCGTACGGGCCCTGCCCTGCGCGGGTGATGCGGAACACGACCAGCTGGCCCGCGACCTGGACGCCGCCCTTGAGCGGCTGCTGGGAGGGGTGCCGAGAGGCTGCCATCCCCCGGGGGCCGTGACCGACGGCGGCTCCGCCGCGGGCCCCCGGAACCCCGGACGGGACCCGGGAGGGAGCGCACAGTGAAGTACCCGCTGCTGCTTTTGATCAAGATCTACCAGTGGACCATCAGCCCCTTGCTGGGACCGGTCTGCAAGTACTACCCGTCGTGCTCGCACTATGGCTACACGGCCATCGACCGGCACGGCGCGGTGAAAGGGACTGCGCTGACAGCTTGGCGCATCCTGCGATGCAATCCGTGGTCGCTCGGTGGCGTCGACCACGTCCCTCCCCGGAAGCGTCCGGTTTGGCATCAGCGGCTGAGGAGCCGCCTGGGCGGGCCCACCGTCCCTGAGCCTGTCGCCCAGCCCGAGACTCAGCCCAACGCCCAAGGAGCCTGATTCGTGGACACGATCCTCGGTCCCCTCTATATCGCTGTTTCCTGGATCATCGTCCAGTTCCACTCGTTCTACAGCCTCATCTTTGACAAGGACAGTGGCGCGGCGTGGGGTCTGTCCATCGTCTCGCTGGTGGTGCTGATCCGTATCTGCCTGATCCCGCTCTTTGTGAAGCAGATCAAGTCGACGCGGAACATGCAGGCGCTTCAGCCGAAGATGAAGGCGATCCAGGAGCGCTACAAGAACGACAAGCAGCGCCAGTCCGAAGAGATGATGAAGCTCTACAAGGAGACGGGTACCAACCCGCTCTCGAGCTGTCTCCCGATTCTGGCCCAGTCGCCGTTCTTCATCTCGCTGTACCAGGTTCTGAGCCACATCGCGCAGAACAAGACGGTCGGCGTCATCGACCAGCCGCTGCTGGAGAGCGCGCAGAAGGCGCACATCTTCGGTGCGCCGCTGGCGGCGAAGTTCATGGACAGCGCGGAGAAGATCCAGAGCCTCGGTGCTTCCGTGGTCGACGTCCGCGTGGTCACGATCATCATGATCATCCTGATGTCGGCGTCGCAGTTCTACACGCAGCGCCAGCTGATGACCAAGAACGTCGACCTCACGGTGAAGACGCCGTTCATGCAGCAGCAGAAGATGCTGATGTACGTCTTCCCCCTCATGTTCGCCGTCTTCGGTATCAACTTCCCCGTCGGTGTTCTCGTCTACTGGCTGACCACCAACGTGTGGACCATGGGCCAGCAGATGTTCGTCATCCGTCGTAACCCGACCCCGGGCAGCAAGGCCTTTGCGGAGCGCCAGGAGCGGCTGCGCGCCGCCGGCAAGATCGTCGAGGACCCGGCCGTGGTCGAGGCGAAGCAGGCCGCCGAGGAGGCGCGCCACAACCGCCAGCAGCCCAAGCGTCAGTCGAAGTCCCAGCGGCAGACCGGCGGCGCGGCACCGGCCGGCGGTGCGCAGAACCGTACGCGGGCCGGATCCTCTTCGGGTGACACGGGCGCCGGACAGGGTGCTGCGAAGAAGCAGTCGCTGGAGAAGAAGGACGCGCAGGAGGGCAAGGAGAAGGGCGGTGCCTCCGGGTCCCGCACCACCAAGTCCGGTCAGCGCAAGGGCCAGCAGCGCCCCAAGCACCCGTCCAAGAAGTAAGAAGGAGTCCTTTCGTGACGGACACGACCCCTGCCACCAAGGGCACCGACACCCTGTCCCGTCTGGAGCAGGAAGGCGAGATCGCGGCCGACTACCTCGAGGGTCTGCTGGACATCGCCGACCTCGACGGTGACATCGACATGGATGTCGAGGCCGACCGTGCCGCTGTGTCGATCATCAGTGACTCGACCAGCCGTGACCTGCAGAAGCTGGTGGGCCGCGACGGCGAGGTGCTGGAGGCCCTGCAGGAGCTGACCCGGCTGGCCGTGCACCGTGAAACCGGTGACCGCAGCCGTCTGATGCTGGACATCGCCGGCTTCCGGGCGCGTAAGCGCGAAGAGCTCGCGGAGATCGGTGCGAAGGCGGCCGAAGAGGTCAAGGGCACCGGCGAGCCGCTGAAGCTCGACCCCATGACGCCGTTCGAGCGCAAGGTCGTCCACGACGCGGTGGCCGCGGCCGGGCTGCGGAGTGAGTCCGAGGGCGAGGAGCCGGAGCGCCGAGTGGTTGTCCTCCCGGCCTGACCGCTCAGCGCTCCCGTTTTTCTTTGGCCCCGTCTGCTCGCAGGCGGGGCCAATCGTTGTCAGCGTTCTGTGTTATCCCGGGGGCGTAACCCGGGTTCCCGGCAGGAAAAGCAGTCCAAAGGAAGGGCGGTTCCCGTGACGGAGGAAGCAGCGGAGCTCCCTCCTGCGCCGCAGGCGGCGCAGGAGGTTTTCGGCGAGCGCTTTCCGGAGGCCGTGCGGTACGGCGAACTGCTCGCCGACGCCGGGGTGAAGCGTGGGCTCATCGGCCCGCGTGAGGTGCCGCGGCTGTGGGAGCGGCATCTGTTGAACTGCGCGGTGCTCTCCGAGGTGGTGCCCGAGGGCGTCTCGGTCTGCGATGTGGGCTCGGGGGCCGGGCTGCCCGGTATTCCGCTGGCTCTGGTGCGCCCGGACCTGAAGATCACGCTGCTGGAGCCACTGCTGCGGCGTACGAACTTCCTTCAGGAAGTCGTCGAGCTGCTCGGGCTGGACCATGTCACGGTCGTGCGCGGGCGGGCCGAAGAGGTGATGGGGAAGCTGCCCCAGGTGCATGTGGTGACGGCGCGTGCCGTCGCCCCGCTCGACCGGCTGGCCGGCTGGGGAGTTCCGCTGCTGCGCCCCTACGGCGAGATGCTGGCGCTCAAGGGCGATGCCGCGGAGGAGGAGCTCAAGGGGGCTCGGGCGGCGCTGAGCAAGCTGGGCGTCGTGGAGACCTCGGTGGTGCACGTGGGTGAGGGCATCGTGGATCCGCCGTCGACCGTCGTGCGGGTCGAGGTGGGCGAGAGCCCCGGCGGTGTGCGCTTTGCGGCCAAGCGGGCCAAGGCGGCTCGGGTGGGCCGTGCGTCGAGGGGGCGCCGGCGCTGACGCCCTGGTGCCGGAGCACTACAGACCGGCAGGGATGCCAGGGTGTGCCGTTCCGTGAGGAGAGAAAACGGCAAAAGTCTTAAATGCCATCAAAGCGACACAAGACGGAGTGTCGCGGCTGATTCAGGCGCGACGCTGGCATCGTGTTTCACGTGAAACGTCGTTCTCTACTGCAAGGGATCATCGACCGTGGTCGTGCGGCCGCCGTGCCCCGCGACCGTAGACCCGCAAGGGTCAGCGAAGTATCCACAGAAGTGGATTCGTCCACAGGAGAACGGACCTCACTGGTTCGCGACACCGAAAGCATGGCAGGCTCTGAACATTGCGAGCCTGATGTCGAGGAGAGTGAATCCTTGCGGTCCGACGCCAACATCGCGGGACCGATGACCGATCCGGTCCCCGGTCCCCGTAGCGAGTCGTTCGGGGACGACGTTTCACGTGAAACGCCGCCCCCGATGGACGACACCCCGATCGGTCGTGCAGCTCAGCTGGCGGTGGAGGCACTCGGCCGCGCGGGTGAGGGGCTGCCCCGGCCTGAACAGACGCGGGTCATGGTGGTTGCCAACCAGAAGGGCGGGGTCGGCAAGACCACGACCACGGTGAACCTGGCGGCCTCCTTGGCCCTGCACGGTGCACGGGTTCTGGTGATCGACCTCGACCCCCAGGGCAATGCGTCAACGGCGCTGGGCATCGACCACCACTCCGAAGTGCCCTCCATTTACGACGTACTGGTGGAGAGCAAGCCACTCTCCGACGTCGTGCAGCCGGTCGGGGATGTGGAGGGCTTGTTCTGTGCGCCCGCCACGATCGATCTGGCCGGTGCGGAGATCGAGCTGGTCTCGCTGGTGGCCCGTGAGAGCCGGCTCGACCGGGCCATCAAGGCGTATGAACAGCCGCTGGACTACATCTTCATCGACTGCCCGCCCTCGCTCGGTCTGCTGACGGTCAACGCTCTGGTGGCCGGCGCCGAGGTACTGATCCCGATTCAGTGCGAGTATTACGCGCTGGAGGGCCTGGGCCAGCTGCTCCGGAACGTTGATCTGGTGCGGGGGCATCTCAACCCCAAGCTCCATGTCTCGACGATCCTGCTCACCATGTACGACGGCCGCACCCGGTTGGCCTCTCAGGTCGCCGACGAGGTGCGCAGTCACTTCGGCCACGAGGTGCTCCGTACGAGCATTCCCCGCTCGGTGCGCATCTCCGAGGCACCCAGCTACGGGCAGACGGTGCTCACCTATGACCCGGGATCCAGTGGCTCGCTTTCCTACCTCGAAGCAGCCCGGGAGATCGCGCTGCGTGGGGTCCCGCAGACCGGGGGCCAGGGCCTCAGCGTCAACTATGAAGCACAGCACAGCATCTCGGAGGGGACTCAGTGAGCGAACGACGTAGAGGCCTGGGCCGTGGGCTCGGTGCGCTGATCCCCGCGGCACCGCAGAGTACGGACCATGCCGGGTCTACGGGGCAGGGAGCGGCGTCACCGTCGTCCGCACCGGTATTGGCCCCGGAGCGAGGAGTGGCGGCCGCCAAGGTGACGTCGCTGCCGACACACGGTGTTTCACGTGAAACGGAAACACCGGCAGGGTCGGAGGCATCGTCGGCGGGCGTCTCGGAAGTGGCAGGCGCGCACTTCGCCGAGGTGCCACTGGATGCGATCAAGCCGAACCCGCGCCAGCCGCGTGAGGTTTTCGACGAGGACGCCCTTGCCGAACTGGTCACCTCGATCAAGGAGGTGGGCCTGCTCCAGCCGGTGGTGGTCCGTCAGACGGGACCGGGGCGGTATGAGCTCATCATGGGTGAGCGCCGCTGGCGGGCGTGCCGTGAGGCCGGCCTGGAAAAGATTCCCGCGATCGTGCGGGCCACGGACGATGAGAAGCTGCTGCTCGATGCGCTTCTGGAGAACCTCCACCGGGCACAGCTCAACCCGCTGGAAGAGGCAGCCGCCTATGACCAGCTCCTGAAGGACTTCAAGTGCACGCATGACGAGCTGGCCGACCGCATCGGGCGTTCGCGCCCGCAGGTCTCCAACACGCTGCGGCTGCTGAAGCTCTCGCCGTCTGTGCAGAAGAGGCTCGCCGCAGGCGTGCTCTCCGCAGGGCATGCCCGCGCTCTGCTCTCCGTGGAGGACTCGGAAGAGCAGGACCACCTCGCGCGCCGCATCGTGGCGGAGGGACTGTCGGTCCGTTCCGTCGAGGAGATCGTGACGCTGATGGGGTCGACCCCTCAGAGCGCGAGCAAGGCCAAGGGACCCCGTGCGGGCACCCGGGTGTCCCCCGCGCTCACGGGGCTGGCCTCCCGGCTGTCTGACCGCTTTGAGACCCGGGTGAAGGTCGACCTGGGCCAGAAGAAGGGAAAGATCGTTGTCGAGTTCGCCTCGATGGACGATCTGGAGCGCATCCTCGGCACGCTTGCCCCTGGTGAGGGGCGTGTCCTGGGCCAGTCGCTGGCCGAGGAGAACGACGAAGAAGAGTGAGTTGATGCTCTCGGCCCCTGGGCGGGCCGTGTTCCGGAGTTCATACCGGAACACGGCCCGCCCTTTGCTCTCTTGCGGTACCCGTGCCCGTAAAGGGTGGATACGATGCGTTCGGGTATGGCACGCATCCATGTGGAGAGACCTCACACCGAGGAGAGGGCCATGCAATCGGTGAGCCGCACCGGACTGTTGGCAGCGGGGTTCGGCCTCGCAGCTGTCGGAGGGTTCGTTGGTGGTCTGCTCAGAGAGCAGGCGGCGCTGACGGCGCTTCGTGGTGGGGCAGGCGAGGGAAGCGAGGACCTGGTTCCATGGGCCGTCGGCTCGTACCGCTCACGTTGGACAACCTTCCGGACCTCCCCAAGCGCTGCCGCTCCTGTGTCTTCTGGGAGCTCGACCCCGTCAGCGGCGAGGCCGCGGTAAAAGCGGGACGCCCCGAGCTCGAGAAGGAAGCCTGGATCTCGGCAGTACTGCTGGAGTGGGGGTCCTGCGGGCGGGTGGTCTATGTCGACGAGGTGCCCGTCGGGTTCGTGATGTACGCCCCGCCGGCGTATGTGCCGCGCTCCACGGCCTTCCCCACCAGCCCGGTCTCACCGGATGCGGTGCAGTTGCTGACGGCTTGGCTGATCCCTGGGTACCAAGGTCAGGGGCTGGGGCGGGTGATGGTCCAGACGGTCGCCAAGGACCTCATCCAGCGCGGCTTCAAAGCCATCGAGGCGTTTGGCGATGCCCGCTGGAGCGAGCCGGCGTGCGTGCTGCCCGCCAATCATCTCCTCGCGGTCGGCTTCAAGACCGTACGGCCCCATCCCCGCTTTCCCCGGCTGCGCCTTGAGCTGCGGACCACGATCTCGTGGAAGGAAGATGTCGAGCTGGCTCTCGACCGCCTGCTGGGAGCTGTGCAGAAGGAACCGGCCCTGCGGCCGTTGTAAGGCGTGCGGTTTCCCGTGAAACAGAGAACGGGCCCGCCCTTTGGTGGGGCAGGCCCGTTTCCCGTGAAACGGAGTGGCGTGACTCAGGCGAGGTAGTCCGACAGGTCGCGCTCGATCGCAGCCTTCGGCTTGGCACCGACGATGGTCTTCACGACCTCGCCGCCCTGGTAGACGTTCATGGTCGGGATCGACATGACGCCGTACTTGGCGGTGGTTGCCGGGTTCTCGTCGGTGTTCAGCTTGGCGATGACGATCTCGTCGTGCTCGGCGGCAATTGCCTCCAGGGACGGGGCGACCTGGCGGCACGGGCCGCACCAGGTGGCCCAGAAGTCCACAAGGACAGGCTTGTCGCTCTTGAGAACGACCTCTTCGAAGTTGTCGTCCGTGACGGTCACCGTGGCGCCGGCCATGGCAATCTCCTTACTGGGTGGGTGGTGGGAAAGCTGGGTGCGCGGATCAGACCGAAGCGGTCTTGTCCGGCTCGGCCGCCTCGCTGTCCGACAGCGCAGCGAGGAACCGCTCGGCGTCGAGGGCGGCGGAGCAGCCCGTACCGGCTGCGGTGATCGCCTGGCGGTAGGTGTGGTCGACGACATCGCCGGCGCCGAAGACGCCCGTCAGGTTGGTCCGCGTGCTGGGCGCATCGACCTTGAGGTAGCCCTCGTCGTCGAGCTTCAGCTGCCCCTTGAACAGCTCGGTACGCGGGTCGTGGCCGATCGCGATAAAGAGGCCGGTGACAGGGAGCTCGGAGGTCTCGCCGGTCTTACGGTTGCGCAGAGTCAGACCCGAGAGCTTGCTCTCACCGTGGATCTCGGCGACGTCGCTGTCCCACACAAACTTGATCTTCGGGTCCGCGAAGGCACGATCCTGCATCGCCTTGCTGGCCCGCAGGGTGTCGCGACGGTGGACGACCGTGACCGACTTGGCGAAGCGGGAGAGGAAGGTGGCCTCCTCCATCGCGGTGTCGCCTCCACCGATGACGGCGATGTCCTGGTCCTTGAAGAAGAACCCGTCGCAGGTGGCGCACCAGGAAACGCCACGACCGGACAGCTCGTCCTCACGGGGAAGGCCGAGCTTGCGGTGCTGGGAGCCGGTGCTGACGATTACGGTCTTCGCCCGGTGCACGTTGCCGGCGGTGTCCGTGACGGTCTTGATCTCCTCGGAGAGGTCGACCGACACGATGTCGTCCGGCACCAGCTCGGCGCCGAAGCGCTCCGCCTGGGCGCGCATGTTGTCCATCAGGTCCGGCCCCATGATGCCGTCGCGGAAACCGGGGAAGTTCTCCACGTCAGTGGTGTTCATCAGCGCGCCTCCGGCGGTGACGGCACCTTCGAAGACCAGCGGCTTCAGGGACGCGCGGGCGGTGTAGAGCGCTGCGGTGTAGCCCGCGGGCCCGGAGCCAATGATGATCACGTTGCGGACGTCGCTCACGGGTGTCTTCCTTGTCTCTGCCGACTGCTTGCTGGGGCTCTCGGAACTCTCACCCCACCCAACGGATCCTACGGGGCGAGCATTCCCGGAGTGTCACAGCGCACTGCTCGTCGCTCAGTCTCGCTGGTACGAGTGAGACAGCAGGATTTTTCCGGGAGCCGGTGGCGTGGCGGAGACGCAGGAGGAACTGACGACAAAGGCTGAGACGCGCTGTGCATCGGCCGGATCCGGCAGTACCACGAGGTAGGCGTCCTTGCCCTGGTACCGCGTGTGGCTGGACGCAAGCGGTGCCTCCGTCCGCCCGGTGCCCAGGCGGACACACGACGGAACGGTGTCGGCGCCGCCGCGCAGCGTCGACTCGGGAGAGGTGCGGGTGCCGATGTCCGGGGACTTGTGTGAGCCCTTTGACGCCAGCAGGTCGTGTACATGCGAACCAAGACTGGCGGCGGTCAGGCCCGCTGCCTCTGTGGTCTTCTCGGGGGTGGCGGTGGCCCGGCCGTGGGGGCCTGCCTGGGGGCCGTCGACAGCCGCGTTCTGGATGAGCAGGCCGCCGAAACTGAAGACCGCCGCGGCGGCTGCGGTGCCGAGCAGAATCCGGGGCCAGCGCCGCGAACGGGACGAACGGCCGCCGGGCGACTGCCGGCCCGGCCCGGAGGACCCCCGCGACCGTCCGGCCGACCGGGTGGACGGCCCGACACGGTGGGGAGGCTCGTCGTCGGTTTCACGTGAAACCGTGACGGGGGCGGTGGCTGTTTCACGTGAAACATGAGCCCCGGCGGCGGGAGTGGTGGCGTCCAGCAGTGCTTCGGCGGCGAGGGCGGCATCGATGCGGCCGGCCACGTCGGCCGGCATGCGGATCGGGCCCGGGAGGGTGCCGAGCAGTGCCCGGATCTCTTCCAAAGACGCATAGACGTCATCACACAACGGGCAGCCGGCGAGATGATGGCGCACATCTGCGCTGCGAGAGGGGGATAGCAGCCCGTCCGTGAGGTCGGAGAGCTCGGAGACTTCCGGGTGCTCACCTGTGGGGTGCTCATCCGTGCCGGTCATCGACGTCACGCTCGCCCACCTCCGCCCTTCACGGCACCTGTGTCGTTCGGTCCTGCCGTCGGTGGGACGGATGTCCCCTGCGCCCGGTTCCTTCCCCCGCTCGTGGGTTTGCTATCCACGTGGTCGGCGCGCAGATGGGTGACCAAAGGGAGGAGCCGTGCGCGGCCTCGGGCGCAGCGGCTTTTCACCGTGCCGGTGGGGATGTCGAGGATTGCCGCAGCTTCCGCGACGGGGTAGCCCTGCATATCGACGAGGACGAGCGCAGCACGCTGTTCCGCGGGGAGAGTGCGCAGGGCACTGAGCAGCTCACGGTGCAGGTCCTGGCGCTCGGCGGGTGCCTCGGCGGATTCCTCGGGCTCGAGAAGCTGCTCCAGCCGCTCGGTCTCGGCAATGGGCGAGGTGCGCCGCGAGGCTGCCTTACGGGCCCGGTCCAGACAGGCATTGACCGTGATGCGGTGCAGCCAGGTCGTCACGGCGGACTGCCCGCGGAAGGTGTGGGCCGCGCGATAGGCGGAGACCAGGGCATCCTGCACGGCATCGGCGGCCTCTTCGCGATCACCGAGGGTGCGCAGTGCCACCGCCCAGAGCCGGTCGCGATGGCGGCGGACTATCTCCCCGAAGGCGTCGGGGTCGCCCTTCACGTGCAGGGCAAGGAGATCGGCGTCGCTTGGTATCGAAGCCTTGTCGCTGTCGGTGGACACGGGCCCCCCGGCCGTAGCTGCCTGATCTCGGTCCAATTGAAGCCCGCCAGGTCATGAATGTAAATGCTGTCGATAGGCGGCGGTGTGCAGGCGGGTGGCCCATTTGCGCCGTTCTCACGTGGACGGTCCGTACAGAGCAGCCCCCAAGAGTGTGGGGCTCCGGCCGGAATACCGGACCGGAGCCCCACACAGTGTCCAGGACTGTGCCTTCCTTCACTCTGCTCAGCTGGTGAAGGACACCTCTGTCACACCTTGCCGGTACCCGGCGCTGCTGTACCCGTCACCCGGCGCATACGGCATCGCGGTGATCCACACCACGACGTAGCGCGCCTTTGCCGGCTGAGCCGGCTTGACCTTGGCGGACGAGCCCGATGTCTTGTCCGTTCCCAGCTGGCGCATGGAGCTGAGCGGCTGCGAAGAGGAGAGCGAATCGGCGGCATAGAGCGTCACGGTCGTGTGATTGCCGGTGTAGTGAAGGCCGATCGATGCGCCGCTTATCTGCTGTTTCGAGCCGAGGTCGTAGACGAGACCGACGCCCTTCTTGAAGGCCGGATTCAGGTCAGGGCCCTCGTGATAGCCCTTGCTGCCCCAGTAGGTGCTGGGATTTCCGTCGATCGTGTCCCGCGCCTGATTTGCGTGCTGAGGCTGACCGTCGGGGTAGTACTCCCCGGCCTCCACGATCTTGATCGGCTTGCCCTTGGGCTTCTTGGCCGCGCCACTGCTCGGCTGCGAGTTGGCCGGATCGTCCCGGTCGTTCTCGCGCTTCAACAGAGTGTCCGCCAGCTGCCAGCTGCCCAGCCCCAGCGCCGCGATGAGCAGCGCCGAGACGGACCACTTCAGCGCCCGGCCGGTGCGGCTCTGCAGCGGGGGCGGCGGAGTGGCGACAGGCTGGGCAGCACGGGTCGCCTGCGTGGGGCGAGCCGACGGCTGCCGGTAGTTGCCCTGCTGGTATCCCGTGCGCTGATACGGCGGAGGCGTGGCGAAGGAGGTCTCCGGAGGCCGGATACGCGGCATGGCCGCCACGGCCTTGGCGAGCTCCTCCGGGGTGGTGCACGGCTGCTCCTGGCGGGAAGCCGTGGCTCCATCGTTGATCAAAGCGCGCATGGCGAGCTCGGACAGCCCGCGGTGCACACCGGCGCGCACCTGGTCGGGTGCGATCAGTCCGACTCCCTTGGGCAGGCCGGTGAGGCCGTGGGCGTCGTTCTCGTACGGCCAGCGCTGGGTCAGTGCGGAGTAGAGCAGCGCCCCGATCGCCTCGGTGTCCGTGCGCTGCGGGTGCTCGCAGGTGATGCCGCGCAGCGCCGCCATGACGGCCAGCCCACGGATGCGGTACTGCCCGGACTCCGTGCGCAGCACCGAGCCGGGGGTGATCCGCAGATGGGACAGGCCCTCGCGGTGCGCGGCGGCCATGGCCTGGGAGACCTGGCTGACGAGCTGGTAGGCGTCGTGTGGCTCCAGCGGCCCGTTGGCGAGCACCGTGGTGAGCTCGGTGGCGTCCGGCAGCCACTCATGGACCACGTAGACGAGGTCGTTCTCCTCGACGGCGTCCAGGACCTGGACGAACCGGGGGTCACCCAGCAGCGCCGAGGAACGGGCGGCGGACAGCACCGGCCGGGCCCGGGGATGGTCAGCCGGCAGGATGTGCACGCCGACGGCGCGGCGCAGCTTTTCGTCGACCGCACGCCAGCTGCTGAATCCGTCCAGACGGGTGACGCACTCCTCGAGGCGGTAGCGTCTGGCAAGCTTGTGGCCGCTGTGTAGTTCCGGTGGCTGGGCTTCGATCGCCGCGGCACGCTCCTCATCGGTGCCCTCGGCGTCTTTTTCCCTGCCGGATACCTTCTCGGCCTTAGCACCGTCGTCCGTGGCCTTACCCGCCTTGGCGGTCAGCGGTTCCTCACCGCTCGTGTCAGCCACGTCGACGGCAGCCGTGCTCCGTTCCGCCACCGTCGTTCCTGCCTCCCCATCCGTTGCAGGCTCAATGAGCCAAGACAATTGTGCCCACAGTCCGCCACTATGCACGACACACGGTGGCAGTCGATGGTTGTGCTCAATCAACGCCCAAGCTTCGACCGGACCATGCCGACCAGGGCGTTCAGTTCCTCGATGCGCATTTTGCGTGCAGCCACGTAGAACACGGCCAGAAGTGCGGCAGCACCGGCGACCAGAGCGGCCAGCGACCCGAGGAACCCGCTGCCGAGTGCCTGCATGATCCCGTACACCGCGGCTCCCGAGATGATCGTGGCCGGGATGCTGGCGCCCGCCAGCCGTGCGTAGGTCCGCACGACATGAGCCGTGTCGAGATCGCCGTCCATGCGCTTGCTCAGACGGCGCCAGGCCACGCCCACGCCGATGATGTATGCCAGGCCGTAGGAGGCCGCCATGCCGACCACGGCCCAGCGGGCGGGCAGGACCAGGAAGCACAGACCGGAGGCCGCGGCGTTGACGGCCGCGACGATCACCGTGTTGTAGAAGGGCGTGCGGGTGTCCTCGTACGCGTAGAAGGCGCGCAGGACGACGTACTGCACCGAGAACGGGATCAGGCCCACACCGAAGGCCATCAGCATGTAGCCCATCGGGATGCCGGCGCCGGACGAGCCGTAGACCAGCGTGCACAGCGGGATGCCGAGGGAGAGGAAGCCGAACGAGATCGGGACGATCGCCACGGCGGAGGTGCGCAGGCCCTGCGACATGTCGTCCCGGACGGCTCCGGTGTCACCGTCGTGCGCGGACCGTGCCAGCCGCGGCAGCAGCGCCGCCATGACGGAGACGGTGATGATCGCCTGCGGCATGTTCCAGATCAGCTGTGCGCTGGCGTACGAGATGAAGCCGGTGCCCGGATGCCCCTGGTCGTTGGCGGTGTTGCCGGCCCAGGTGGAGAGCTGGGTGACGACGAGGACGCCCGCCTGGTTGGCGAGCACGAACAGCACGGTCCATTTGGCGAGCTTGGCGGCCTTGCCCAGGCCGTGGCCGCGCCAGTCGAAGCGCAGCCGGAGCTTGAATTCGGCGTCGCGCAGGTAAGGGATCATCGCCAGGGCCTGGACGACGAGCCCGAGGAGGGTGCCGATTCCCAGGAGCCGGATGCCCTCGTCGGGGATGGTGGCAACGCCGATGTGCGAGGTCTTCGCCGTGCCGTAGACCCAGATGAACAGGCCGAAGGTGGCGATCATGACGATGTTGTTGAGGACGGGGGTCCACATCATCGCGCCGAAGCGGCCGCGGGCGTTGAGGATCTGTCCCATCACGACGTGCAGACCCATGAAGAAGATCGTGGGTACGCAGTAGCGGGTGAACGCGACGGCGACTTCGTTGGCCGCGGGGTCACGGGAGATGTCGAAGGAGACCAGTTTCACCAGCAGTGGCGCCGCCACGACCGCCAGGACCGTGAGCACGCCGAGTACCACGACGACCAGCGTCAGCAGCCGGTTTGCGTAGGCCTCGCCGCCGTCCTCGTCCTCCTTCATCGCGCGCACCAGCTGCGGGACGAAGACGGAGTTGAGACCGCCGCCGATGGTCAGGATGAAGATCATCGTCGGGAGCTGGTACGCGACCTGCCAGGAGTCACCGAGCACCGCACCACCGAGGGCCGCGACGATCAGCGCCGAGCGGATGAAGCCCGTGAGACGCGACACCATCGTGCCGGCGGCCATCACCGCGCTGGACTTGAGCAGGCCGGAGGCGCGGCCGCCGGAGGGCTTGCCGGCCGCCGCCACGGGGGCCGGCTCCGGTGCGGTCTGCTGCGGCACGGCCTCCGGCCCGGGCACCGCGGGGCCGGCCGTCGCAGGAGCGAGGTGCTGCGGCTCGTAGGACTGCTGGTCCTGGAAGAGATGGGCGAAGGCGTCGGGCTCCGGACGCTCGTCGGCGGCCTGGGTGATCAGGTCGTCCACGCCCACGAACTGTGTCGTCGCCGCGGCATCGCCGTACGGGAGATTCCGCGTCGGGCCCTGCGGCTCGGGGGGCGGGGGCGAGGCCCACAACTGCGGGTCGGGCGTGTGGCCGCCGGCAGCAGGCTGCTGGTAAAGCGGCTGCGGGGGCTGCCCGGGCGGCGGCGGGGGGTGCGCGGCGCGGTCGTAGAGTGCCTCGGTCACCGGGTCCTGAGCCGTCGGGTCCTGGGCGCGGTGCGGGTCGTTGCGGTAGGCGTCCTGGACATAGGGGTCCTGGGCGTACGGGTCCTGGTCCGCAGGCGGCGGAGGGACCGGCCCCGTGGGGTCGCCGTTGGCGCCCCGGCCCCGGTCACCGTCGTACGGCGCATTCATCGCTGCCCCACCTCATCCGTCGCCGGCCATCCGGCCCCGCCATCTATCAACGGTCCACTTTCTCACCTGAGCCGGACGGGTCGGAGCTTTCCGATCCGGTGTCCGGCGTGGGGTCACTCGGCTGCTCCGGCTCGTCGCCATCGGTGCCGCCGTTGTCGCCGTCCGTGCCTGTGTCGTCATCGGGTCCGTCGCCGTCGGACCCGTCCTCGGCCCGCCGGGCGGCCGCCTGCTTGCGCTGGAGGTAGATCCGCACACCGGCGAGGACGAGCAGCAGCACGCCGCCCGCGATGACGAGCATCACCGTTGCGGTGATCTCCGTGACGTTCACCTGGAACATCATGGGGTCACCGTAGGGCTTTCCGTCCGCTGTGTAGAGCTGGGCGGTGACCCATGCCCGGCCATTGGCGTTCGCCGTGGTGTCGAACTTGAACGACTGGCTGTGCCCGCCGTCCACCGTGATCTGCTGCGACTTCCCCGCGTCCAGACGGTTGGGCTGGGACGAGGTCAGCTTCAGCGTCATGTCCTTGACGCCCTGGACCAGGTTGTTCTGCACCGTCACCGGAATCGTGGCGCTGCGCCCGGAGAGCGTCGCCCCCGACTTCTGGATCAGGTGGACCTTCTTGGTCAGACCGTCGAGGTAGCTGCGGACGGAGTGCCGGTACGTTGTGGCGCCGGTGGCGTCGCCCCGCCACTGCGTCGACATCTCCCGCATCATGGCGTTGCCGAACGGGGTCACGACGCGCTCCGGCTGGGCCAGGATCACCTGGAAGTCGTCCAGGGCGGACTGGGTGCCCTGGATCTGCCGGAAGGCGTTGACCGGGAGTTCCTGCCTGCGCAGCGAGGGCGGGTAGGCGGCGCCGCTCGGCACATGACGGGTGGCCGCGCGGTCGGGCTTGGCCTTGGCCGCGCCGCCGAGGTTCAGCGACTGGGTCCAGCTGCCGGACTCGTCCAGGCTCCGCAGTGCGGTGGCCATGGCGTGGGCCTGGCTGACCGACGGCATGCGCTGCGGCGCGACGACGACGCTGCGCTGCCGGCCCGGGTCCTCAAGGCTGATCATCTGGGTCTGTGCGAGAAAATCCTGGACCGCGTGGGCGGAGTTTCCGGCCTTCGACATATCGCCCTCGAAGGCCCGTGAGAGCTGCGCATCCGCGACGACGGCGGTGTTGCCGCCGCCGATGGGGCGGGCCGCCGTCGGCGTGTAGGACAGCCTGTCGGCGTCCCGCAGGCTGTCGCTGCGAGTGATCACGTTGTGTGCACCGGCCGAGGTTGCGACATCCACGATGGACGAGTCGATCGCGCCGTCGACGGGCCAGGCGAAGTCCGTGCGCGGCTTGACGCCGAGGATCGTGTCCACGGTCTTGTCGGCAAGGTCGGTGGCCGGGCCGAGGTGGCTGAGCGCGCTGGGCACGCTCTTGCCGTGGTGAGCGAGCGAGGCCAGATCGGGATCGGCAAAGGGCAGCGCGACGACCTCATGCGACTTGACTGCTTCTTCGAGGTCGTGCAGCCACTGCTTGGCGACTGCCTGGTTCTTGCCCATGGGGCCGTCCGGGCCGTTCACCCGGTACGACTTGGTCATGGCGTCGACGGTCGCGAGGAGGTCGGGATCGATGACGAAGGTCACCGGGAGGTTTTTGCCGAGGGCGACCATCTGCTGCAGCCGGCCTCCGGGCGCGAGCTCGGCAGCGAGGTCGTCGTTGCGGAAGACCGGTGTCTGCTGGGCATCGGCGTCGGTCTCGGCGGTGAGATGCGTGGGGGAGATCAGCGGCCACATGTAGGTGAGCTGCGTCTTCTTCCCGTCTCCGGCCGGCTGCCAGGGAAGGAAGGTCCGGTCGAAGCCGAGGACCTGCCCGGAGGGCGCGGACGGAGAACGCCCTGACAGAGAGATACCGAGCTGGTACACGCCGTTAGCGCCGAGGTTGAGGTCCTTGGCCGGCACGCTGAGGCTGAAGGGGCGGCTGACGCCGGGTTCCAGCTTGCCGATCTTCTCGGTGTGGCCCTTGATCTCCTCGCCGTCCATGCCCGGCAGATAGCCGGTACGACGGGACGCATTCTCGATGGAGCTACGGCCGCCGAGCGCGGATCCGCGGTGCATTCCGACATGCGCATCCGTGATCGTGCTGCTGCCGTCATTGGTGAGCGTGCCGGAGACGGTGACCGTGTCGCTCTTGGAGGGAGCGGACGGGGACATCGAGTCGATGGTGACGTCGACCGTGCGGGAGCCGGTCGGGGCCGCCTGGGCGGAGGAAGCGTGCGGAACCTGGAGCAGCCCCACGAGAAGGAGCACTCCAGTGAGCAGTGTCACGGTCCTTCGCAGCCATCGACCACGCGGCCGTTCAGTCCGCTGGAACCCTGCCGCCTCGGCCACGCGCTCGCCCGTCCCTCGTCGTCGTCAGTGGTCGTTCGGAATGTGCGTCCACGAATGGTAACGAGACGCGCAGCGACGGCGTGCCAGGGACTGCTCCACATGATCTCGGCGCAGAGGCCGCGTGCCCAGCCTGTTCCCTTGATCGGGCCCGGCCTGTCCCCTTTATTACGTGACGCTTTGCACTGCGCGGCCACGTACCCTGTTTTGTTGTGCCGAACGCCAACAATGACCTCCCCGCCCCGACCGCCGAGCGGACCCCGCTGTCGACGAACGCGCTGAACCATGTGCAGCGCCGCGCCGTGAGCGAGCTGCTGAGGGTGTCCCCCGTCGCGGATGACCTGGCCCGTCGCTTCCAGGAGGCCGGGTTCACACTTGCCCTGGTCGGCGGCTCCGTCCGGGACGCGCTGCTGGGCCGGCTCGGCAATGACCTCGACTTCACCACCGACGCCCGACCCGAGGACGTTCTGAAGATCGTCCGGCCATGGGCGGACGCGGTCTGGGAGGTGGGCATCGCCTTCGGGACGGTCGGCTGCAAGAAGGAATCGTTCGACATCGAGGTCACGACCTACCGCTCCGAGGCGTACGACCGCACCTCCCGCAAGCCCGAGGTGTCGTACGGCGACTCCATCGAGCAAGACCTGGTGCGTCGGGACTTCACGGTGAACGCCATGGCGGTGCTGCTGCCGCAGAAGGAGTTCGTCGACCCGCATGACGGCCTGGAGGACCTGGCCGCGCGCGTGCTGCGCACGCCGGGGACGCCGGAGGAGTCCTTCTCCGATGACCCGCTGCGGATGATGCGCGCGGCCCGCTTCGCCGCTCAGCTGGACTTCGAGGTGGCCCCGGAGGTCGTCGCCGCGATGAAGGCGATGTCGGACCGCATCGAGATCGTCTCCGCGGAGCGCGTACGGGACGAGCTGAACAAGCTGATCCTGTCGGCACACCCGCGCGAGGGCTTGCGGCTGCTCGTCGATGCGGGACTGGCCGACCAGGTTCTGCCGGAGCTGCCCGCTCTGCGGCTGGAAAGTGACGAGCATCACCGCCACAAGGACGTCTACGAGCACTCGCTGACCGTCCTGGAGCAGGCGATCGACCTCGAGGAGAACGGCCCCGATCTTGTGCTGCGGCTGGCGGCGCTTCTGCACGACATCGGCAAGCCCAGGACGCGGCGCTTCGAGAAGGACGGTCGGGTCTCCTTCCACCACCACGAGGTGGTGGGCGCGAAGATGACCAAGAAGCGGATGACCGCCCTGAAGTACTCCAACGACATGGTCAAGGACGTCTCGCACCTGGTGGAGCTGCATCTGCGGTTCCATGGTTACGGGACGGGTGAATGGACGGACTCCGCCGTCCGGCGGTATGTACGGGACGCCGGCCCGCAGCTGGAGCGGCTCCACAAGCTGACACGCTCGGACTGCACTACTCGCAACAAGCGCAAGGCCAGTGCCCTGTCGCGCGCCTACGACGGGCTTGAGGAGCGCATTGCGCGGCTGCAGGAGCAGGAGGAGCTGGAGGCGATCCGCCCGGACCTGGACGGTAACGACATCATGCAGATCCTGGACATCCGCCCCGGGCCCGAAGTCGGCAAGGCCTACAAGCAGATGCTGGAGCTCCGACTGGAGCGCGGGCCGATGGAGAGGGATGTAGCGATCGCCGCTCTGAAGGAGTGGTGGGCCACCCAGGGCTGATGTTTCACGTGAAACCGGGGGTCGGTGAACCCCCACGTTTCACGTGAAACGTGGGGCGGTGTTTCACGTGAAACACCGCCCCACGACGCATCCCAGGCTTGCCCCGCGCTACTTCGCCGAGGTCAGGCAGAGCACCATGTGAGTGTCGGACCCCCTGCGTCGGTGCACGCTCTTGGTGTACGCGGACTGATTTGCGGGGCACACGGATGGGTCCGAGGTGTCATCGTGCACCGCGGCCACCTTGTACTGGGCATCCGAGGTGCCGCAATCCACCACCTCAAGGCCATCGTCGAGCGAACTGCTGGACTTCTTCACGCAGTCGCCGACCTCGGCGCTGCTCGCGTCGTCCATGCTGCTGATCCAGACGACTACGAGGAAGATCAGGCCGAGGACAGCTCCGATAACCCTCAGGATCGACTTGGGGGAATGGCGCTTGGCGGGCTGCGGCGGCGGTACGGGGGCTCCGCCTTGCATGAAGAGTTGCTGGGGCGGCGCGGGGTAACCAGGCTGAGGCTGTCCGTACGGAGCCTGCGGCTGCTGGGGGTAGGCGTATCCGCCCTGGGGTTGGCCGTAGGGGGCCTGGGGTGCCGGCGGTGCCTGTGGGTACGGGGTCTGTCCGTAGGGCTGTTGCCCGTATGGCTGCTCGTACGGCACCTGTCCGTACGGTGCCTGCCCGTATGGCTGTTGCCCCTGAGGCGGCGTCGTCATGGATCTCCCCCGATATTGATGTGTACAGGCTGGTGTAGGACGTCCGTAAGGTATCCGGTCCGGCCGTCTCGCCGCAGAGCCTTGATCACCTCGGGATGAGGAGCGAGGGGTGAGGGGTGAGGGGCTCAGCTACGCACCACGCGGACCAACGCCACGGTGACCACCGCGTAGAGGACGGTCACCACACCGAGCAGCGGGGTGGAGCGTCCGTCCGGAGGCAGCATGAGGGCAGCGACCGCGGCGGCGCCGACGAAGGCGGCATTGAAGAGAACGTCGTAGATGGCGAAGATCCGGCCGCGGAAGCCGTCGTCGACCGTCGACTGGACGATGGTGTCGGTGGCGATCTTGGTCCCTTGGGTGCCGAGGCCGAGCATGAACGCGGCGGCCAGCATCGGACCCGGCATGAAGAACAGCCCGAGAGACGGCACCAGTACGGCGCCCATGGCGGCACAGCAGGCGATCCAGCCGAACGCGGTGAGCCGCGAGACGGCCCAGGGCGTGATGACAGCGGCCGCGAAGAAGCCCGCCCCTGACACTCCGACGGTGATCCCGAGCAGGGCCAAGCCCTCCGCCTCGGTGCTGGACCAGGAGTACCGGCACAGCATCAGCACCGTGACCGTCAGGGCTCCGTAACAGAAGCGGATCAAGGCCATCGCGGTCAGCGCCCGTGCCGGAGCGCGCCGCTCGGTGAGATGGCGCAGCCCGTCCGCAAGTCCCTGCATGGTGCTCAACAGGGCGTCGCGCAGGTGAGGTTGGAGGCGGGCTGCATCGGGGCCGAGCAACTGCGGTGCCATACGCAGGGCGGTGAGGGCTGAACAGAAGTAGAGGGAGGCGGCGAGTAGCACGACATACGCGTCAACGTCCGAGCCCGCCAGCCGGATGGCGAACGCGAGGCCGCCGCCGGCGGTGGCGGCGAGCGTTCCGGCCGTGGGGGCCAGGGAGTTGGCCATGACCAGCTGCTCTTCACCGTCGACCACACGCGGGAGCGCGGCCGAGAGCCCCGCCAGGACGAAGCGGTTGACGGCGGTCACGAACAGGGCCGAGGCGTAGAAGAGCCAGTCGGGCGCCTGCGACGCGATCAGCGCCGCCGTCGCCATCGCCAGCACCGTGCGCAGCAGATTGCCGTACAGCAGGACCTGACGACGCCGCCAGCGGTCGAGCAGTACGCCGGTGAACGGCCCGAGGAGGGAGTACGGAAGCAGCAGGATCGCCATGGCGGAGGCGATGGCCGCGGGGGAGGTCTGCTTCTCGGGTGAGAAGACGACAAAGGAGGCGAGCGCGACCTGGAACACTCCGTCGGCCGCCTGGGAAAGGAGCCGTGCGGCAAGGAGCGAACGGAAGTCGCGTAGCCGGAGTAATACGCGGAGGTCGCGCACAGCGTGCATGAGGCACAGCCTCACACAGCCCGCAGGCCCCCGGGTGGAATACCCGGGGGCCCGCGCAGGCAGGGTGCGTCGGGCGTCTCAGCGCTCGACTTCGCCGTTGATGAACTTCTCGACGTTCTCCCGTGCCTCGTCGTCGAAGTACTGCACCGGCGGGGACTTCATGAAGTACGAGGACGCGGAGAGGATCGGGCCGCCGACGCCCCGGTCCTTGGCGATCTTCGCGGCGCGCAGGGCGTCGATGATGACACCCGCGGAGTTCGGGGAGTCCCAGACCTCGAGCTTGTACTCCAGGTTCAGCGGGACATCACCGAAGGCGCGGCCCTCGAGGCGGACATAGGCCCACTTGCGGTCGTCCAGCCAGGCCACGTAGTCCGAGGGGCCGATGTGGACGTTGTCCTCGCCCAGTTCACGGTCCCGGATCTGGGAGGTGACGGCCTGGGTCTTGGAGATCTTCTTGGACTCCAGGCGCTCGCGCTCGAGCATGTTCTTGAAGTCCATGTTGCCGCCGACGTTCAGCTGCATCGTGCGGTCCAGGACGACGCCCCGGTCCTCGAAGAGCTTGGCCATCACGCGGTGCGTGATCGTGGCGCCGACCTGCGACTTGATGTCGTCACCGACGATCGGGACACCGGCCTCGGTGAACTTGTCCGCCCACTCCTTGGTGCCGGCGATGAAGACCGGGAGTGCGTTGACGAACCCGACCTTGGCGTCGATGGCGCACTGGGCGTAGTACTTCGCGGCGTCCTCGGAACCGACCGGTAGGTAGCAGACCAGGACGTCGACCTGCTTGTCCTTGAGGATCTGGACGATATCGGCCGGGGCCTCGGTGGACTCCTCGATGGTCTGGCGGTAGTACTTGCCCAGGCCGTCGTAGGTGTGGCCACGCTGGACCGTCACGCCCGCGTTGGGCACGTCGCAGATCTTGATGGTGTTGTTCTCGCTGGCGCCGATGGCATCCGCGAGGTCGAGCCCGACCTTCTTGGCGTCGACGTCAAAGGCCGCCACGAACTCGATGTCACGCACGTGGTAGTCGCCGAACTGCACGTGCATGAGGCCGGGCACGCGGCTCTTCGGGTCGGCGTCCTTGTAGTACTCGACGCCCTGTACCAGCGAGGCGGCGCAGTTGCCCACGCCGACGATGGCTACGCGAACCGAACCCATTCCGGTTGCTCCCTGTGTTCTCGATGAGGACCTGCACAGCAGAGCCTCATGTGGTGGTGTCATCGGACGGATCCGGCCGGGAACCACTCCGGTGCCGGGGCAGGCCGCCCGTGTCGCCTGACTGGTTCTTCTGGTCCTGTGCTGTGGGACCTGGTGCGCGCTGGTCACGCCCCGCGCGCTCACTCTCGATGAGCTCGTTCAACCAACGGACTTCGCGCTCCACGGACTCCATGCCGTGCCGCTGCAGCTCGAGGGTGTAGTCGTCCAGCCGCTCGCGGGACCTGGCCAAGGAGGTACGCATCCTCTCGAGGCGCTCCTCCAGCCGGCTACGGCGGCCTTCCAGCACGCGCATCCTTACGTCCCGAGACGTCTGGCCGAAGAAGGCAAAGCGGACGCCGAAGTGCTCGTCCTCCCATGCATCGGGTCCGGAGTGGGCGAGCAACTCCTCGAAGTGTTCTTTGCCCGCTGCGGTCAATCGGTAGACGATCTTGGCTCGGCGCCCTGTCAGCGCCGCGGCGGGTACACCCTCCGTAGCGCCCTCTGTTTCCTCGATGAGCCAGCCGCTCGCGACCAGCGCCTTGAGGCAGGGGTAGAGGGTGCCGTAGCTGAACGCGCGGAAGACCCCGAGTGAGGTGTTGAGCCGTTTTCGCAGCTCATAGCCGTGCATCGGGGATTCGCGGAGCAGGCCGAGGACGGCGAACTCGAGGATGCCGGAACGTCTGCTCATCCTCCGCCTCCTTGGTCCTGTGCGTTCTTTATGCCGTGCTGATGTATCGACTCGATACATCCAGACGATAGAGCGGTGCCCCGGGCTGAACAAGTGGGGGGACGGTGAACGGCATCACATCACCGAATCGTTCTCATCAACCTGACTGATTTGGAGTGAATTTCAACACTGGGCAGGTTTTGGCCGTGCGTAGTCTGTGCGGCATGCAGACTGCCGGGAACCGTGGGCCTATATCTGGCGTCCCCATCCTCGGTGTAGTGCGGCTCGCGCCTCAGGAGCGAGCTGTGCATCGGGGGGACCTGAAGACAACTGCCGCCTTCAGGCGACGAGATAGCGCGCCTGCCCGAGGAGTATTCGTTCCATGAGCGAGCACCGTCGCAAACCGCCACAGCCGCAGGGTGGCGGACGTGCCGCGGCCCGACGCGCCGCACAGCAGCCACCGGGGCGTCGTACCGCCTCTCCGCGTGGCTCCGCTGCCGATCCTGCCCCCCACTCCGAGCCGACCGGTCATGAGCCGCGGCAAGGAGGGCGCGCCGAGGCCCGCAGAGCTGCCCAGCGCGGCGGCCGCCGGCGGGCGACCGATGCCTCCGCGACGGCTGCCGGTGGCGGCGCCGGCGGCCGTGGTGGCGGGGGCCGGCGCGGTGGCGGGGGCGATGGCCCCGAGGGAGGCCGCGGACGCGGCGGCGGGAAGCCTGCCAAGAAGCGTCTGATCGACTACCCGCGTGCCAACCGTGTCGGGTGGCGGCGCTTTGTGCCCTCCTGGAAACAGGTCGCCACCCTGTGCGTCGGTTTCATAGGGCTGATCGTGGGTGCCTCCGGCGTCGCGCTGGCCCTGGTGCACGTTCCTGACGAGAGCCTGGCCGCCAAGTCGCAGAACAATGTCTACCTCTGGGCCAATGGCAAGGTCATGGCGCGCGACGGTGAGACAAACCGGCAGAACGTCACGATCAACGAGATTCCGCGGTCGATGCAGAACGCGGCGATCGCCGCGGAGAACGCCTCGTTCCGGACGGACTCGGGTGTGGACCCGATGGGCATCGCACGTGCGGTGTTCAACATGGCCAAGGGCGGCGAGACCCAGGGCGGCTCGACCATCACCCAGCAGTATGTGAAGAACGCGATGCTGAGCCAGCAGCAGACCCTTGACCGCAAGTTCAAGGAACTGTTCATCGCGATCAAGGTCGGCTGGTCGAAGAACAAGAACGAGATCCTTCAGGGATATCTGAACACCAGCTACTACGGTCGCGGGGCGTACGGGATCCAGGCAGCGGCTCAGGCGTACTACGGAGTGGACGCCGCCAAGCTGGATGCGAACCAGAGCGCCTTCCTGGCCACCGTGCTCAAGGGTGCGGACCTGTATGACCCCGCGGGCGGCACCAGCCCGGGGGCCACGCGGGCGGCGAACACCGCCCGTGCCAAGGCTCGGTGGTCCTGGATCCTCGACCGCGAGGTCGAGAACCACTTCCTGTCGAAGACGCAGCGGGACAAGTACCGGAATCATTTCCCCACGCCACACCTGCCGAAGCCGGTGGCCAGCAAGAGCGGCCAGATCGGCTACATGATGGACACCGCGAAGAAGTACGTGCTGAAGCACGCGGGTCTGAGCGAGGCGCAGTTCGACAAGGGCGGCTACACGATCCGGACGACCTTCGACGCGAAGAAGACCAATGCGCTGGAGGGCGCGGTCAAGAAGGTCAACAAGCGGTACATCAACCCGGAAAAGCGCGCCAAGGACAAATACGTCCAGTTCGGTGGCGCCTCCGTGGTACCGGGAGACGGCAAGATCGTCGCTCTGTACGGCGGTGAGGGTTACGACAAGGGGCACTTCAGCAACAACGCCGACACCTTCGGCGTGCCGGTCGGCTCGACCTGGAAGCCGTTCGTGCTCGCCGCGGGGATGAAGTACGGAACGGCCAAGAGCGGCGGACCGATCTCACCGGACAGTCGCTACAACGGCGACGACCACCTGAAGGTGAAGAACGCCGACGGCAGCTTTGTTACAAAGCGGGACAACTCGCCCTTCTATCAGGAGAACGAGAGCAACCACCCCTGGGGCTACATCCCCTTGACCAAGGCGATGGAACAGTCCGTCAACACGCCCTTCGTGCAGCTCGGCATGGACGTCGGGATGAAAAAGGTCCGGGAAATGGCGCGTGCCGCGGGCATCGCACCGGCCAGCTTCGACAAGAACCTGAACCCGTCCTTTGCGCTGGGCACCTCCACTCCGAGTGCGATTCGTATGGCCGATGCCTATGCGACCTTCGCCCAGTCGGGAGAGAAGGTGGAGCCGTATTCGGTGACCAAGGTGACGTTCGAGGGTGAAGACCTGCCGGGCTTCGACAAGCCCAATCAGGAGACGGCGATGGATTCCAACATCGCCAACAACGTGACCAAGGTGCTGGAGAACGTCATCCAGAACGGCACGGGAAAGCTGGCCAAGCGGCTGAACATGCCGGCGGCGGGCAAGACCGGCACCACCGACGAGAACAAGTCGGCCTGGTTCGTCGGCTACACCAAGCAGCTTTCGACGGCCGTCACCATGTTCCGTGAGGATGCAAAGAATCCGCGTCAGCTGTCCATGAACGGCGTCGGCGGTTTTGACTCGATCCACGGTGGTGCACTGCCCACCGAGGTATGGACCGAGTACATGTTGCAGGCGATGAATGGCGCCACATCGGAGCCGTTCCCGGCTGCTACGCCCATCGGGCGCCGGGTGGACGAGGCCGGCATGCCGTCGCCGACGCCGACGCCCACGCCGTCGGACACGCCCTCGCAGACTCCGTCGGGGACTCCCAGTGACTCCGCTTCGCCGTCGGACTCTCCCAGCCCGAGCCCGACAGACACCTGCTCCCCCTGGGACATCAACTGCAAGAACAGCGGCGGAGCCGGTAACGGCGGGGCCAACGGCGGAGGACCGGGTGGACCGGGTGGACCGGGCGGTGACACCGGAGGCACGAGTCCCACGCCTGACCCGACGGACGCGAACGGTGGTGGAGGCCTCTTCGGCGGCCCTAGCGGCTGACCGGCCGTTTCACGTGAAACGCCGTTTCACGTGAAACGCGGAGCCATAAAGCCCCCGCCCGGCTCAAGCCGGGCGGGGGCTTCGCCGTGTTCTGCACAGGGGTGTACGGCAGGATGGGGCCATGACGAGCGTGCGACGGGACGAGCCGGTACGGCCGACGAGGCGGGATGAGGTGGCGGCGGCCGGCAGCGAGCTGATCGGCGGACCGATCGGCCGGCGCGCACTGCTCGGGATCAGCCGGCTGACGCCGGTACGTGTCATCGCGCTCGTCGCCATCGGCATGTTCGCGCTGGGCATGGTGCAGAAGTTGCCCTGCTACAACGGTGGCTGGTTCTTCGGCGCGACGAGCCAGTACGTCCACGCCTGCTACTCCGATATCCCCCATCTCTATGCGGGGCGGGGCTTCGCCGATGGGCTGATCCCGTATTTCGACCGGTTGCCCGGCGATATGGAGTATCTCGAGTACCCCGTGCTCACCGGTGCCTTCATGGAGATCGCCTCCTGGATGACACCGCACGGCGGGAGTATCCAGTACCGCGAACAGATCTACTGGCTGGTCAATGCCGGCATGCTGATGATCTGCGCCGCTGTCGTCGCGGTGTGCGTGACCCGCACCCACCGGCGACGCCCCTGGGACGGCCTCCTCGTCGCCCTGGCACCGGCCGCCGCCCTCACCGCGACCATCAACTGGGATCTGCTGGCGATCGCCCTGACTGCCGCAGGGATGCTGCTGTGGTCACGCAGCCGCCCGCTTGCGGCCGGTGTCCTCATCGGGCTGGCCACCGCGGCGAAGCTGTATCCGGTGCTGTTGCTCGGCCCGCTGCTGGTGCTGTGCTGGCGTGCGGGAGCCTGGCGCGCGTACGGGCGGGCGGCGGCCGGCGCCGTCGCATCCTGGCTGGTGGTGAACCTGCCGGTGATGATCACGCACGATGGCGCGGGATTCCACATCCGGGAAGGATGGGCAAAGTTCTACACGTTCAGCCAGGAGCGGCCCATCGACTTCGGTTCGGTCTGGCTCCTGATCTCACAGCGAACCGGTAACCCGCTGGAGAACGCCAATACCTATGCCACGCTGCTGATGATCCTGGGCTGTGGCGCCATCGGCCTGCTGGCCCTGTATGCGCCGCGCCGGCCACGCTTCGCACAGCTGGCGTTCCTCGTCGTCGCGCTGTTCATCCTCACCAACAAGGTCTACTCACCGCAGTACGTCCTGTGGCTGACCCCGCTCGCCGTACTGGCCCGGCCGCGCTGGCGGGACTTCCTGATCTGGCAGGCCTGCGAGGTCATGTACTTCCTGGGGATCTGGACGTACCTCGCCTACACAGGCAACGGTGACAAGCACCAAGGCCTGCCGCTTGAGGGCTACCAGCTGGCCATCGTGCTGCACCTCGTGGGCACCCTCTATCTGTGCGCCGTGGTCGTCCGGGACATTCTGCTGCCGGAGCGCGATGTGGTCCGCAGGGACGGGGACGACGACCCGTCGGGCGGCGTCCTGGACCGCAGCCCCGATGTGTTCGTGCTCGGCCGCGCCTATCACCGTCCCCGGCACGCGGTGCAGTTCGAGGGGGCACCGCAGGTGCGCTGGGGCGCCGTACGGGAGTAAGGCGGCACCGGGACCGTCCATGCACCGGGCCCGGTGCCGCAGAGACGGTCTGCGGCACCGGGCCCTTGGTGTGTTCCGAGCGGGGGGCTACCGGCTCAGCGGTCCACAAGGCGGTCGAACTGCGTGGTGGTGTGCCGCAGATGGGCCACCAGTTCCTCGCCGACCTGCGGCTGCGGTGCGTCGCCCGGCACGAACAGGATCGACACCTGCATGTGGGGCGGCTCCGCGAACCAGCGCTGCTTCCCGGCCCACACATACGGCGCGAGATTGCGGTTGACGGTGGCCAGGCCGGCCCGGGCCACGCCCTTGGCACGCGGCATCACGCCGTGCAGTGCCTTGGGTGACTCCAGGCCGACGCCGTGCGAGGTGCCGCCGGCCACCACCACCAGGTAGCCGTCGGAGGCTGCCTTCTGCTGGCGGTAGCCAAAGCGCTCGCCCTTGGCGACCTGGGTGACATCGAGCACCGAGCCGCGGTACTCGGTGGCCTCGTGGTCGCCGAGCCACAGCCGCGTACCGATCCGTGCACGGAACCGCGTCTGGGGGAACTGCTGCTGGAGACGGGCGAGTTCATCGGCCTTGAGGTGGCTGACGAACATGGTGTGCAGCGGGAGGCGGGCATTGCGGAGCCGGTCCATCCAGCCGATGACCTCCTCGACCGCGTCGGACCCGTCGGCACGGTCCAGCGGGAGGTGCAACGCGAAGCCCTCGAGCCGGATGTCCTCGATGGCCGCAGCAAGCTTCGGCAGATCCTCCGGCTTGACGCCATGGCGCTTCATGCTGCTCATGACCTCGATGACGACCCGGGCGCCGACCAGGCCGCCCACGCCCTCGACCGAGGAGACCGAGCGGATCGCCCGGTCGGGCAGCGGCACCGGCTCCTCACCGTGGCGGAACGGCGTCAGGACGAGTAGGTCGCCGCTGAAGAAGTCCTTGATACGGGCCGCTTCGTAGGTCGTGCCGACCGCGAGGATGTCGGCGCCCAGGCGGGTCGCCTCGTCGGCGAGGCGCTCATGGCCGAAGCCGTAACCATTGCCTTTGCAGACCGGGACCAGCCCGGGGAACTGCTGGAGAACGCTCTGCTGATGCGCCCGCCAGCGCGCGGTGTCGACGTAGAGGGTGAGCGCCATGGCCGGGCCCGGAACCTTTCTCGTGGCTGGGGTGTGTCAGGAGTACGGACGGTGCGGTGAAGCGGTCAGCGGCGCGACATATACATGTCGAGCGCCTTGTGCAGCAGCTTGTTGAGCGGGAAGTCCCACTCGCCGAGGTACTCCGCTGCCTGCCCACCCGTGCCGACCTTGAACTGGATCAGGCCGAAGAGATGGTCGTTCTCGTCCAGCGAGTCGCTGATGCCGCGGAGGTCGTAGACCGAAGCGCCCAGCGCGTAGGAGTCCTGCAGCATCTTCCACTGCATCGCGTTCGAGGGCCGGACCTCGCGCTTGTGGTTGGCGGAGGCGCCGTAGGAGTACCAGACGTGGCCCCCGACGATCAGCATCGTGGCCGCCGCGACGTTCTCGCCCTCGTGGCGGGCGAAGTAGAGCCGCATGCGGTTGGGATCCTCGGAGTTGAGGGCCGTCCACATGCGCTGGAAGTAGCCCAGCGGCCGCGGATGGAAGTGGTCACGCTCCGCGGTGATCTCGTAAAGCCGCTGCCATTCGGCCAGTTCCTCGTAGCTGCCCTGGACAACCTCGACACCGGCCTTTTCGGCCTTCTTGATGTTGCGGCGCCACAGCTGGTTGAAGCCCTTGTGGACCTCCTCCAGCGAACGGTTGGCCAGCGGCACCTGGAAGACATAGCGCGGCTGAACGTCGCCGAAGCCGGCGCCGCCGTCCTCACCCTGCTGCCAGCCCATGCGCCGCAGCCGGTCGGCCACCTCGAAGGCGCGGGGCTCGATGTGGGTGGCTTCGACGTCCCGCAGCCGCTTGACGTCCGGGTTCTGGATGCCGGACTTGATCGCGACGGAGTCCCAGCGGCGGATGATCACCGGGGGGCCCATCTTCACGGAGAAGGCGCCCTTCTGCTTGAGGTGGCTGAGCATCGGCTGCAGCCAGTCCTCAAGGTTCGGTGAGAACCAGTTGATGACCGGGCCCTCGGGGAGATAGGCGAGGTAGCGCTTGATCTTGGGCAGCTGGCGGTAGAGCACCATGCCCGCGCCGACCAGCGCGCCGCTTGCGTCGAACCAGCCCAGACTCTCCGAAAGCCATTCGGCCTTGACGTCCGCCCAGGCAGGAACCTGCATGTGGCTGGCCGCGGGCAGACTCTGGATATATGCCAGATGCTGCTCTCGGCTGATGGTCCTCAGGGTCAGGCTCATGCGGGGCGCTCCTCGGCAGGTGTGTCCCCTTGGTGGGGCTCCGGCTCTCGCGCCGAAGCCTACTGTGACCGCGGAGCGCCCCGTCTGGGCCATACGGGACGGAGCCCCGTATGCCGTATCGGTTAGCCGATCAGGCCGCCGAAGAGGCCGCCGTGAGCCAGACCGAGGTAGAAGCCGACGGCCGCCGCCCCGAGGCCGATGATCAACAGGAAGCGTTCACCTGTCGTCGACGAGATGAACTGTCCCCACAGGCCGGTGCCGATTCCGATCAGGCCGACCCAGGAGCTGACCAGGTGCAGGCTGGGAGAGAGCGTGGTGAAGATGGCGATCGCGCCGAGGACCACGGTCACAATGGCGATGGTGTTCTCGACGGGATGGGCCTTGCCGTCGCTGTTGAGAAGCGAGAGCAGACTGCGCTGGGTCCGTGCTGCCTGTGCCATGCGGCACCTCCGATGACAGGGCGGCGCACTGTAACGCCGCTCACACCCGTTGTGTTCCAGATTGGGGGGTGGGGCGGGCGGATTTCAACCGGAAGGCTTCAGGCAGGTACTCTGTACGGTCTGCGCCTATGTCTGTCCGGATGACCGGACGGGCTCGGTGCGGAACGCATACGACCCTCCTGCCACGGAACGACCGTGGCCGCTGAGTCCAAAGGAGGTGGGTTCTACATGCGTCACTACGAGGTGATGGTCATCCTCGACCCCGATCTCGAGGAGCGCGCTGTCTCCCCGCTGATCGAGAACTTCCTTTCCGTCGTCCGTGAGGGCAACGGAAAGGTCGAGAAGGTCGACACCTGGGGCCGTCGTCGTCTCTCTTACGAGATCAAGAAGAAGCCCGAGGGCATCTACTCGGTCATCGACCTGCAGGCCGAGCCTGCGGTCGTCAAGGAGCTCGACCGTCAGATGAACCTGAATGAGTCGGTCCTCCGGACCAAGGTCCTTCGTCCCGAGACCCACTGAGCGCGCAAGCGTCCAGCGGTAACCGGGTCCGAGTAGCAGCAACACCAGCAGCCAGCAGCACACCCGCCGAGAGGTTCCCCTAATGGCAGGCGAGACCGTCATCACGGTTGTCGGCAATCTTGTCGACGACCCCGAGCTGCGCTTCACCCCGTCCGGTGCGGCGGTCGCGAAGTTCCGTGTCGCGTCCACTCCCCGCACTTTCGACCGTCAGACCAATGAGTGGAAGGACGGCGAGAGCCTGTTCCTGACCTGCTCGGTGTGGCGTCAGGCGGCGGAGAACGTCGCCGAGTCCCTGACGCGGGGTACCCGCGTGGTCGTCCAGGGCCGCCTCAAGCAGCGGTCGTACGAGGACCGCGAAGGCGTGAAGCGCACGGTCTACGAGCTCGACGTCGAGGAAGTCGGCGCGAGCCTGAAGAACGCCACGGCCAAGATCACCAAGACCAGTGGTCGCGGTGGCCAGGGCGGCGGCGGCTTCGGCGGCGGTCAGCAGGGCGGTGGCCAGGGTGGCGGCGGCTGGGGCGGCGGCCCCGGCGGCGGCCAGCAGGGCGGCGGCGGGGCTCCCGCCGACGACCCGTGGGCGACCAACGGTCCGGCCGGCGGTGGCCAGCAGGGTGGCGGCGGTGGCTGGGGCGGTAGCTCCGGCGGTGGCTACTCGGACGAGCCGCCCTTCTAGGTCCGTACAGCTGGCTCGGCTCCGCGCTGTTTCACGTGAAACAGCGCCGTGAGGCGGCCAGGGGCCTTGAGGGCGTCAGCACAAACTTCTTGAACTCATTGGAGAGAGATAATGGCGAAGCCGCCTGCTCGCAAGCCTAAGAAGAAGGTTTGCGTGTTCTGCAAGGAGAAGATCTCCTACGTCGACTACAAGGACACGAACCTGCTGCGGAAGTTCATCTCCGACCGTGGCAAGATCCGTGCCCGCCGGGTCACCGGCAACTGCACTCAGCACCAGCGTGACGTCGCCACGGCCGTGAAGAACAGCCGTGAGATGGCGCTGCTGCCCTACACGTCCACCGCGCGATAAGGGAAGGGTGACCGAATCATGAAGATCATCCTCACCCACGAGGTCTCCGGCCTCGGCACCGCCGGCGACGTCGTTGACGTCAAGGACGGGTACGCCCGTAACTACCTGGTCCCGCGTGGTTTCGCGATCCGCTGGACCAAGGGTGGCGAGAAGGACGTCGAGCAGATCCGCCGCGGTCGCAAGATCCGCGAGATCGCCACGATCGAGCAGGCCAACGAGGTCAAGGGTCAGCTCGAGGGCGTCAACGTGAAGCTGGCCGTTCGCGCCGGCGACGCGGGTCGCCTGTTCGGCTCCGTCACCCCGGCCGATGTCGCCTCGGCGATCAAGGCCGCCGGTGGTCCGGACGTCGACAAGCGTCGTGTCGAGTTCGGCTCGCCGATCAAGACCCTGGGCGCGCACCAGATCTCCGTGCGTCTGCACGCCGAGGTCGTGGCGAAGCTCGGCGTCGAGGTCGTCGCCGCGTAATTGCCGCACCACGCCGAAGGGCCGCATCCCGTCACCATCGGGGTGCGGCCCTTCGCCGTGTCCAGGGCGCCGGCGGCCGACTGTCAGTCCTCGTCCTGGGCACGCTTGTAGAGCTCGGCGACGTCGTCGTCGAAGTACGCGGCGTAGGAGACATCGTCTTCGTCACCGCCGCCTTCATGGCCGCCGAGAACTCCGATGACCGTGCCGGTGTGGCTCTTGGGGTCGTAGTCGGCCAGCCAGGGGCTGCCGCTCGTCCCGCCTTCGAAGTCGGTGCACTGGATGCGCATCTGGGTGTCGCTGTACTTCGTGGTGCGGTTCTGGCAGGAGATCGGGGTGTCCCGGCTGGTCGGATAGCCGGTGATCTTGACTTCGTTGTCGAAGCCACGGTCTATGCCGAGGGTGTTGCCGCCCAGGACGTCCTGGATCTGCTTGCCGTTGTTCTTGTCGAGCACGAGGAAGGCGACATCGAGATCTTCGTCCTGCGACTTGGCCCAGCGGTCGTCGACGATCACCTTTTTGACCTTCCACAGGCCGGTGGGCTCGTCGCGGTCGCGGTAGTCGGGGGCAAAGACGAGATCGTCCACCGTCGTCCCGGCATCCGCATCAAAGGCACAGTGCGCCGCGGTGATGAGCATGTTCCGGCTCGGGCTCTGCACCACGCTCGCCGTACAGAAGTGGTCTCCGGAGTCGTCCTTCTCGAAGACCACGCCGACCCGGGCGTTCTGCTCGGTGCGGCGGGGAGTGTATGCACTGCCGTCTTCGGCCGGGGCCGTAGCGGCGGGATCCTGGTCCTGGGGATCTTGGCCGGCCTCGCCGGATTTGCCGAAGCTGCTGTGACCGCTGACACGACTGCTGCTCCTCTCGCCCTCCCCCTCCGAGGCATAGCCCACCACGACAGCAGCCACCATGACGACGGACGTCAGGGGCAGCACGGACTTACTGGCAAGCGAGCGCACACGGTCATTATTGACATGCGCTGCGTGTTGCGGGAGATGGTTCAGCGCGAGGCCCCTGTCACAATCCACCGGCCCGAGCGGGTACGCACCCACAGAGTCAGCATGCGGACCGTCATCATCAGGGCCATTGCCCACCACAGCGCCACCAGTCCGCCGCCCAGGGCGGGTACAGCCAGCGCGGCCGGAGCGAACAGCGCCAGCGTCACCACCATGGCCCAGGCGAGATACGGGCCGTCCCCCGCGCCCATCAGAACGCCGTCGAGGATGAAGACGATGCCGGAGACCGGCTGTGTCACGGCCACGACCAGGAGCGTGCTCAGCAGCGGGCCCTGCACGGCGGGGTCCGAGGTGAACAGGGGGATGAACAACGGACGGGCGAGCGCGACCAGCACGCCGAGGACCAGGCCGGCGGCGATACCCCACTGGACCATCCGGCGGCAGGCGGCCCTGGCACCGTCGCGGTCCTCCGCACCGAGGTAGCGGCCTATGATGGCCTGCCCGGCGATGGCGATGGCGTCCAGCGCGAAGGCCAGCAGGGACCACAGCGTGAGCACGATCTGGTGCGCGGCGACCTCGGCGTCGCCGAGCCGGGCGGCAACGGCGGTGGCGATCATCAGCACAGCGCGCAGCGAGAGCGTACGGACCAGCAGCGGGACACCTGCCTGAGCCGAGGCGCGGATGCCCACGGCATCGGGGCGCAGCGAGGCACCATGCCGTCGTGCACCGCGGATCACCACGGTGAGGTAGACGGCGGCCATACCGCACTGGGCGATGACCGTGCCCCAGGCGGAGCCCGCGATGCCGAGCCCGGCGCCGTAGACCAGGCAGATGTTGAGGGCGGCATTGGCGGAGAAGCCGCCGATGGCGACATAGAGCGGGGTCCGGGTGTCCTGGAGCCCGCGGAGCACGCCGGTGGCGGCCAGCACGACGAGCATCGCGGGGATGCCGAGGGCGCTGATGCGCAGGTACGCCGTCGCGTACGGGGCGGCGGTGGCGGATGCTCCGAAGGCCTCGACGAGCCAGGGGGCCGTGGGCAGGACGGCCACGATGACGGCGGCGCCGAGCAGCAGGGCGAGCCAGATACCGTCCATGCCCTGGCGGATGGCGGCGGGGAGGTCCCCGGCGCCGACCCGGCGGGCGACCGCCGCGGTGGTGGCGTAGGCGAGGAAGACGAAGACGGAGACGGCGGTGGTGAGCAGGGCGGCGGCGACGCCGAGGCCGGCGAGCTGGGGAGTGCCGAGGTGGCCGATGACGGCGCTGTCGACCATGACGAACAGAGGTTCCGCGACCAGTGCGCCGAACGCGGGCAGGGCGAGGGCGATGATCTCGCGGTCATGGCGGCGGTCGGTGCGCCGCGGTGTCGCGGGAGCCTGGGTCATGCGCCCAAGGTAATCGTCCACAGGTAAGAGATGCAAACCCCTTGCATCCCTTACTTTCCGCTCTGTGGAGTTGCCTTCCCTGTGCCGTTTGTCGTGATCTTGAGCCGCGCGGAGAAGTTTTTCTTCCCCACAGCCTATGGATGAGGAAACTGCAGGTCAGGAGGGTGAGGGTGGGGTGATTGTGTGCTTGTCCACAGAAGTTTCCCCCGTGCCGTGCACAGGATCCGGGGACTTCTCCACAGCTGTAGGCCAGTCATCCACATGGCCTGTGGATAACCAGATTGGCGGACGGTGCCCGCGGGCCTACCGTGGTCCGGCACCCGCCGCCTGTTCCGGCCTGAGAAATCGTCCGAACTCGACGCGCCGTAACCGGAGTCGGGCGTCTCGATTGTCAGAGCTGTGCCGTAAGAAAGAACAGCACAGCAAGGTCCGCGCCGCGGACGGGAGGAGGTGCCGGGGTGAGCATTCCCGAGCCCATGGAAGACCCCTGGGCGGACTCCGGTCCCAGCGACCTGCTGCCGGCCGCCCGCTCCCGGCGGGGCGAGGGCAAGGGACGCGGCCGCGGCGACCGCCAGGAACGCGACGACGACGGCGGCTCCTGGGCAGGCGGTTTCGAGCGCGTCCCCCCACAGGACCTGGATGCCGAGCAGTCCGTGCTCGGCGGCATGCTGCTGTCCAAGGACGCGATCGCGGACGTCGTCGAGGTCCTCAAGGGCGAGGACTTCTACCGCCCCGCCCATGAGCTGGTCTTCCAGGCGATTCTTGATCTGTACGCCAAGGGGGAGCCCGCCGACCCGATCACCATCGCGGCGGAGCTGACCAAGCGCGGCGAGATCGCGCGGGTCGGTGGTGCCTCGTATCTGCACACCCTCGTCCAGTCCGTACCGACCGCGGCGAACGCGGAGTATTACGCCGAGATCGTCCATGAGCGTGCGGTGCTGCGCAGGCTGGTCGAGGCCGGCACCCGTATCACGCAGATGGGATACGCCGCGGACGGCGACGTCGACGAGATCGTCAACAGCGCCCAGGCGGAGATCTACGCCGTCACCGAGCAGCGGACCAGTGAGGACTATCTTCCGCTCGGCGACATCATGGAGGGTGCCCTCGACGAGATCGAGGCGATCGGCTCGCGCCAGGGCCAGATGACGGGCGTGCCGACGGGCTTCACCGACCTGGATTCGCTGACGAACGGCCTGCATCCCGGCCAGATGATCGTGATCGCGGCCCGTCCCGCCATGGGTAAGTCGACCCTGGCGCTGGACTTCGCGCGGGCCTGCTCGATCAAGAGCAACCTGCCGAGCGTGATCTTCTCGCTGGAAATGGGACGCAACGAGATCGCGATGCGCCTGCTGTCCGCCGAGGCACGGGTCGCGCTGCACCACATGCGCTCCGGCAGCATGACGGACGAGGACTGGACGCGGCTGGCGCGCCGGATGCCGGATGTCTCCGCCGCGCCGCTGTACATCGACGATTCGCCGAACCTGTCGATGATGGAGATCCGCGCCAAGTGCCGCCGGCTCAAGCAGCGCAACGAATTGAAGCTGGTGGTCATCGACTACCTCCAGCTGATGCAGTCCGGCGGCTCGAAGCGTGCCGAGAGCCGCCAGCAGGAGGTCTCGGACATGTCCCGAAACCTCAAGCTGCTGGCGAAGGAGCTGGAGCTCCCGGTGATCGCGCTCTCCCAGCTGAACCGTGGCCCCGAGCAGCGCACGGACAAGAAGCCGATGGTCTCCGACCTGCGTGAATCCGGTTCGATCGAGCAGGACGCCGACATGGTCATCCTGCTGCACCGCGAGGACGCCTATGAGAAGGAGTCCCCGCGGGCCGGCGAGGCCGACCTGATCGTGGCCAAGCACCGTAACGGCCCCACGGCGACGATCACGGTCGCGTTCCAGGGCCACTACTCACGCTTCGTGGACATGGCGCAGACGTGAGGGGAGCGTCCGCGGCGGACAGCGCATGACGGACGGCAACGGATGAGCGCCGTCAGGGCGCGACGGACAGGACGATCTTTCCGGTGGTGCGGCCGGTCTCGCCGAGGGCGTGCGCCTTTGCGGCCTCTTCGAGGGGCACGACGGTGTCGACGGTGACCTGCAACTTTCCGCTGTTCACCAGCTCGGCGACGGCGCGCAGGCCGGCCTGGTCGGGCTCCACCACCATGAACCCTGCGCGCACTCGTGCCTCGCGCGCCTGCGCGGCCGGGAAGGAGTCGTCCAGCGGCAGGATCGACACCAGCGTGCCGCCGGGGCGCAGGGTGCGCAGGGAGCGGGCGCCGTAGTCGCCGGCGATGGTGTCCAGGACGATGTCGACATCGTGCACCGTCTCCGCGAAGTCCTGCTGGGTGTAGTCGACGAGTTCATCGGCGCCGAGGCCGCGCAGGAAGTCGTGCTTGGCCTGCCGGGCGGTGCCGATGACATACGCGCCGCGGGACTTGGCGATCTGCACGGCCAGATGTCCCACCCCGCCCGCCGCGGCGTGGATCAGCACCCGCGCGCCGGGCTGGACGTTCGCGGTGTCGACCAGGGCCTGCCAGGCAGTCAGCGATGCCAGCGGTAGGGCGGCGCCCTGGACGTGATCCAGGCTCGCCGGGAGGTGGGCGAAGTGGCGCGCCGGGGCGGTGACGTACTCCGCGTAGGCCCCGGCGGGGTGCGGGAAGCGGGGCATGCCGAAGACCTTGTCGCCCGGCGCGAACACGGTCACACCGAGCCCGACCGCCTCGACCACGCCGGAGACATCGAAGCCCAGGGTGAAGGGGGCCTTGGCGCCGGTGAGGAACTCGCCCTGGGTGCGGCTCTTCCAGTCGGTCGGATTGACGCCCGCGGCGTGCACCCGCACCAGGATCTCCGTCGGTCCGGGCGCCGGACGGTCGGTGGTGATCATCTTGAGGACGTCGGGGCCACCGGCGGTGTCCTGGCTGACGGCCCGCATCTGCGGGGTCCGGGTCTCGGACATGGGGTCTCCTTTTCACGGTGCCTACGGCGGTGACCGGGCATGCGCGCCGCTGGTCGGGCGCGGTTTCCCGGGCGTGCTGCCAGCTTTGCGCGGAGGGCGGGGACCCGGCGGTGTCCGGATGGCCAACGTTTGAAAGAATCGGGTCATGCATCGTGTTGGTGTGCTGGCCCTGGACGGTGTCGTCCCCTTCGAGCTCGGGATCCCCGCGCGGATCTTCGGCGCCGCGCAGAGCGCCGCCGGTGAGCCCTTCTACTCCGTGGTCACCTGCAGTCCGGACGGGCGTCCGGTGCGCGCCCAGGCCGATTACGACATCGCGGTTGTCGAGGACGCCTCCGTACTCGCGAGCGTGGACACCGTCGTCATCCCGCCGTCCCACGCGCTGGGCTCGATCGTCGAGGACGGCCGGCTGCCCGATGAACTGCGCAAGGTGCTGGGCCATGTACGGCCCGGCACCCGGATGGTGGCGATCTGCACCGGTGCGTTCGTGCTGGCCGCCGCCGGGTTGCTCGATCACCGGCCGGCCACCACGCACTGGCAGGAGGCCGCACAGCTGCAACGCCTCTTCACGACGGTCCGTGTCGATCCCAATGTGCTCTTTGTCGATGACGGCGATGTCCTCACTTCTGCCGGAGCTGCCGCCGGTGTGGACCTGTGTGTGCACCTCGTCCGCCGTGACCACGGCAGCGCCGTCGCCAACGAAGTGGCCCGTTTGTGTGTGGTGCCGCCCTGGCGGGACGGTGGTCAGGCCCAGTTCATCCGGCTGCCCGTCCCCGGTCTCTCGAAGGGCGGCACCGCGGCCACCCGCGCATGGGCCCTGGAGCGTCTCGGCGAGCCGCTCACCCTGAGCGCCCTCGCCTCGCACGCCCGGGTCAGCGTGCGCACCCTCACCCGGCGCTTCCGTGACGAGGTCGGTATGAGCCCAGGTCAGTGGCTCGCCGTTCAGCGCGTCGAACGCGCCCGGCATCTGCTGGAAACCACGGACTGGTCCATCGACCTGGTCGCCCATCACGCGGGCTTCGGCACCGGCACCTCCCTGCGTCAGCATCTGCACGGCGCGGTGGGGGTGTCTCCGCAGGCGTATCGGCGGACGTTCCGGAGCGCTGCGGCGCTGACCGCCTGAGGAAGCGCCGGGCGGGGCGGTCCGTCGGCGGGGCCGGTCCGGGAGCGGAGCCGGTCGGGGGCGCGGCCGTGCCCATTGACCTTCATGTTGGTTGAAGCTCCACCATGGCGCTCATGGACGACACCGAAGAACTGCTGACCATCGGTGCCTTTGCACGTCGGGTGGGGCTCGCGCCGAGCGCCCTGCGGTTCTACGACGACTGCGGGGTGCTGCGGCCGGCACGGGTGGACACCGTGACGGGGTATCGCCGCTACGGGGCGGGGCAGGCGGCGCGCGCGGTGAAGCTGCGGCAGTTGCGTGCGGCGGGTCTGCCGCTGATGGATGTCGCGGTCGTGCTGGACGGGCCCGCGGAGGCGGCGCGGGATGTCCTGCGGACGCACCTGGAGCGGACGCGGCGGACGGCGGACGAGGCCCGGGCCGTGGTGGAGGGCTTCCTGCAGGAGGCAGCCGGCACGAGGGAGAACCCCGGGAGCCGTACGCGGGCGTGGGTGGGCGGGGCCGAACTCGCCAGTGCGGTACGGCAGGTGGCGCCCGCGGTGGCGACCGGGGAGGTACGGGAGCAATTTCCGGTGCTGGGGTGTGTGCTGCTCGAACTCGCCGAGGGCGAGGTGCGATGGGTGGCGACGGACCGTTATCGGCTGGCAGCGCGGGTGCTGCGGCCGACTGCGTTCGAGGGCGGGCCGCGGCGGGTGCTGATCGGTGCGGCCCAGGCGCGGGACCTGGCGGAGTGGGCCGTACGGCAGATGACGATCGAGGTGGAGTGCCCGGGGGATACGGCGGGAGTCCGGCTGTGGAGCGGGGCGGACTGCCGGGAAGTACCGGAGGGCCCGGGCGAGGGGCCGGCCCGTGGCGGGGATCCGGGCGGGTTTCCGGACTACCGTCTGCTGATGGCGGGCCTGGAGGCGGTGCGGTGCCGGCTGATCGTCGACCGGGTGGGGCTGCGGGACGCGGTGGCCGGGCGGGCCGGGGCGGTGTCGTTGTCGGTCGGGGCGGTGCACGGGGAGCCGGATGGCGCCGGCGCGGCGGATCCGGACACCGCCGGGGACGCGATGCGGTACGAGCCGGGGCAGGTGCTGGAGGTGGCGGGCGGGGGCCGCGAGCCCGTGCGGATGCGGACGGTGCGTACGGGGCCGAGACTGCGGATCGCCTTCGATCCGGCCGTGCTTGTGCCCGCGCTGGAGGCCGGAGTGGGGCCGGATGTGTTGCTGGAGATCACTTCGGCGGACCGGCCCGTCGTGGTCCGCTCCGCCGACCAGGGAAGTTTCACGACATGGGTGATGCCGGTGCGCATGTGCGCGGCTGCTGATCGCGCCGGCGCCGCTCGCACCGAATCCGAGCGATAAGACCGAGCGATAAGACCGGGCGATGAGACCGGGCAATGGCGGCCGAGGACTGATGAGGGGAGCGGGCCGGTGGATCCGGAACTGCCTGTGGTGCGGCTGTGTGTGGAGGGGATGCGGGCCGAGGCGGAGGGGCGGTCCGAGCGAGCGCTCGACCTCTTCCAGCAGGCCTGGGACATCGCTGCTGACGACTACGAGGCGTGCATCGCGGCGCACTATCTCGCCCGGCACCAGAACTCGCCGGAGGAGACGCTCCGTTGGAACCAGGAGTGTCTCGACCGCGCCGACCGGGTGGGGGACGGGCGGGTGGACGGGTTCTATCCGTCGCTGTACGTGAACATGGGGCACGCCTGTCGGCGGCTCGGCCGATCCGCCCTTGCCCACACGTATTTCGCGCGGGCCGCCGAGCGGGTGGGTGACGCCCCCGAGGGGCAGTACGGCGACTGGAACCGGTTCGCGATTGCGGAGGGCTTGCGTGCCACAGCGCCCGGTTGTGCCGGGGAGGTCTGTGAGGGGGAGGGCGACGCCGGTGGGGATTCGGCGCGGCGGAACCTCGATGAGGAGGTCGACGGGCGGGTGCGGGCATTGTTGTCGCGGTGGTGCGCGCGGGCCGATCTCAAGGCGCTGGGGCTGGCGCTCCCGGCGTACCTCGGATACCTCGGGACGGACGAGGACCGCGTACGGCTCCGGGCCGCGCTGCACATGGTGCATGCCGCGCGGTGGCTGCCCGAGGAGGAGCAGGCCGAACTGGGCGCGCTGACCGGGGCGGCAGCGCTGCGGTGATGCGGCGAGGATAGGGCCCGGCCGAACCGGATCCACTGTTGAGGAGCGCCATGACCACCGGACAGTTCACGGAGTCCCACGAGCCCGGGCGGGCCGGTCACGGGCCGGGGGCGGCCGCTGCGCCTGAAGAGTTCGTGGAGCTGCTGCCCGGGACGCGGCGGGCCTTGCTGCGCCGACTGGCGGTCGGGCAGACCGAGGGACGGGCGCCTTCCCTGACGGGTGCGGTCGTCCGCGGGGGGCGGGTGGTGTGGACGGCGGGCCGGGGCTCGGTGGAGGGGGAGGTACCGCACGGCGAGGTGCAGTACCGGATCGGTTCGCTCACCAAGACCTTCGTCGCCGTGCTGGTGCTGAGGCTGCGGGACGAGGGGGTGCTGCGCCTGGAGGACCCGGTCGGCAGGCATCTGGACGGGACTCCGGTGCCGGATGCGACGATCGCTCAACTGCTCGCGCACAGTTCGGGACTGACGGCCGAGGCACGAGGGCCGTGGTGGGAACGGACCGCGGGTGCCCTGCGGCCCGAGCCGGCCGACCTCTTCGGTGAGCGGCCGCGGCGGCTCCCCGCCGGACGGCGTCACCATTACTCCAACCCCGGCTATGCACTGCTCGGCGCGCTGGTCGAACGGCTGCGAGGCGGAACCCCGTGGAGCGAGGTGCTGCGGCACGAGGTGCTGGAGCCGCTGAACATGGGGCGTACGACGCTGCGGCCGGAGCGTCCGCACGCGAGTGGCTGGGCGGTCCACCCGTGGGCCGACGCCGTGCTGCCGGAGCCTGCGGAGGACACCGGTTTGATGGCCCCCGCGGGGCAGTTGTGGTCCACGGTCGAGGACCTGTGCCGGTGGTCGGCGTTTCTGCTGCGGGGCGACGAGCGGGTGCTCGGTGCGGCGAGCCTGGCCGAGATGCGGCAGCCGGCCGCGCCGCCGGAGAGGAACGCGTGGGACGCGGGGTACGGCCTGGGTCTTCAGCTCGTACGGCGCGAAGGACGGCTGCTGGCCGGGCACGTCGGTTCGATGCCCGGGTTTCTGGCGGCGTTGTGGACCGATCCTGAGGAGGACATTGCCGGGGTCGTGCTCGCCAACTGCACCTCGGGGCCGGCGGTCGCGGCCCTTGCCGCCGATCTCACCGGGATCGTGAGCGAGCTGGAGCCCCGGATCCCCGAGCCCTGGCGTCCGCTGCCCGGGCCGCTGGACCCGGAACTGCTGGCGCTGACCGGGCCCTGGTACTGGGGCGCGAATCCGCACGTACTGCGGCTGCGGGCCGGGGGCGGGCTGGAGCTCACGCCACTGTCCGGGGCAGGACGGCTCTCACGGTTCCGGGCCGAGGAGGACGGCACATGGACGGGGCTGGACGGTTATTACGCGGGTGAGACGCTCCGCGTGGTGCGGGAGCGGGACGGCTCGGTGAGCCATCTGGATCTCGGAACCTTCGTGTTCACCCGCGGGCCGTACGAGCCGTCGGAACCGGTGCCCGGTGGGGTGGATCCGCAGGGCTGGAGGGTGTGAGGCCTGTACGGCGGGGGGCCGCGAAGCGGACGTACAGTCGAACCAGATGTCAGGAGCCGCGCCGAGTCGGCTCGCTACCGCTGGAAGGCCCTGTGACTGCCGTGTCTGACCCGACCGCGAACCCCGCCGCCCCGGATCTGCTCGACCTGCCGCCGCTTACCGCGGCTCACTTCGCTCGGATCGAGGACAAGGTCGCCGCCCTGATGCACACCCGCTGCGATGTGGTGGCGATGCAGGGTGAGGCACTGCTGCCCCTGGAGGCCTGTATCCGCTCGGCAGTGCGGCCCGGCAGCACCGCGCTCAACATCATCACCGGACCGTATGGCGAGACGTTCGGCGGCTGGCTGCGCTCCTGCGGAGCCGAGGTGGTCACCGTCACCGCGCCGTTCACGGGTGCGGTCGCCCCGAGGCAGGTGGCAGATGCGTTGCAGGAGCACCCCGAGATCGACTTCGTGAGCCTGGTGCACGCGGAGGCAGCCACCGGCAATACCAACCCTGTCGCGGAGATCGGCGCGGTGGTGCGGGAGCACGGCGCGCTGCTGATGCTGGACGCGGTCGCGTCGGTGGGCGCCGAGCCGCTGCTCACCGACGAATGGGGCGTGGACCTGTGTGTGATCGGCGGGCAGAAGGCGATGGCAGGGCCTGCGGGGGTGTCGGCGGTCTCGGTCAGTGTCCGTGCGTGGGAGCGGATCGCCGCCAACGAGCAGGCTCCGCGGCGCTCGTACCTTTCGTTGCTGGACTGGAAGGAGCGCTGGATCGACGGCGGACGCACGGCACTGCCGCATGCCCCGGCGCAATTGGAGATGCTCGCGCTGGAGCAAGCCACGGACCGTCTGCACGCCGAGGGGCTGGATGCCGTCATCACCCGGCACCGGGCGGCGGCCGCGGCGACCAGGACCGGTGTGCGGGCGCTGGGCGCTCTCGCTCCCTATGTCGGGCGCGATGAGGAAGCGGCGCCGGCCGCCACGACCCTCCGTGCGCCTGAGGGGGTGGACGCCCGCGAGATCGTGAGCGCCGCACTCGCGGTGGATGCAGCGGTACCGGTGCAGGCAGCGGCGGGTGCGCTGGCCAAGGAGATGATCCGGGTGAACCACTATGGCCGCGCCGCTGACCGGGCGGTGGTCATGGCTTCGCTGGCGGCACTGGCGGGCGGACTCCGTGCGCTGGGTGCGTCCGTGGATGCCGAGGGTGCGACGCAGGCGGCGGGCGCCGCGTGGGACGCGGTGGCTGCACGCTGAGGCGAGCCTGCGCCCAGCTGTAGGGCGAGTGGTCGTGGTGGGGTCGTGTTTCACGTGAAACACGACCCCACACGTGCGTCTGAAAGCGGCGCTGTTTCACGTGAAACACCCAGGCCCGCGGGTGCGCTCCTCGATGGCTCAATGCCCCCTAATCCCCCTTCATTGTTGGGGAGTTGGGTGCTGTCGGCAGAGGAAGAGGCGAGGTGTCGTTCTCCACGGAGGCGGCGTCGGCGACATCGCGGCCGGCGGTTATCTCGTCGGTCGCCTGTCAGGAGTAGCCCGGTGGCGCGTCTGGGGCTCCGGAGGCAGGCTGGACGCACAAGGCGCCGTAGGCGTCGGTGCTCGCGGGCTTCTCAGCCCAGCGGGGTCCGTCCTGACAGCGGCCCGGTTGTCCGTGCGGACGTCGGCTGTGGGTCCACTTCTCCGGCCGCCGCGCCGCTGAGGCTCTGAACGATCATGCTGGAACCCTCCCATAGAATCGGAATGAGCGACCCGTTTGACAGGACGGAATGCGCGCACCGGGTGTCGACGTTTCTCAGGAGGTCCGGCGGTGATCGAGGGTGGTGTCACGCGCCCCCGTGCGGATGCGCGGCGCAACAGGGCGCTGGTGCTCCAGGCTGCTCGATTCGCTTTCGAGGAACGGGGGTTGGGGGTACCGCTCGGGGAGATCGCGCGCCGTGCGGGCGTCGGCGCGGGAACCGTCTACCGCCATTTCCCTTCCAAGGAAGCCCTGTTCAGGGCGACGATCGTGGAGCGGATCGAGCTTTTCACCGACACTGCAAGGGATTTGGCCGAGGCGCCGGACCCTGGCGCGGTGTTCTTTCGCTTCCTTTCCTCCGTGGTGCGGCTGGCCTCACGGAACAAGGCGTTGTGTGACGCACTGGAAGCGGCCGGCGCGGGCCGTTTCGAGCCGTCGCCGGGGGTCGGTCAGGACTTCGACGATGCGGTGGAGGTCCTGCTCGGGAGAGCCCAAGAGGCAGGCGCCGTACGTCGGGACGTCGGCATAGTGGATCTCAGGGCCCTACTGGTGGGCTGTCTTTCCATGGAGCGGGCCCGGATGGCAACCGGCGTGGAGTCGGGAGAGGAGGGTCGGATGACGGTGTTGATGTGCGATGCACTGCGGCCGCCGCACGCCGTAACGAAACTCCCGGTGGGGTCCATGAAACGTAACGAAGCGCGGTGTGGGGTGTGCGGTGCGGCGATCGCGGCGGCACGCACGGGTCGGCCCGCGCGCTACTGCGGTGGTGCCTGCCGGCAGAAGGCACACCGGACGCGGGGACGCGCAGAGCAGACGTGATCAGGCGAGGCCGCGCATCGACAGCTGCGCTTCTCAGAGCTGGAGCTTGAAGCCCAGGTGGGAGGCCTCGAAGCCGAGGCGCTCATAGAAGCGGTGGGCGTCGATGCGGGTCGCGTCCGAGGTGAGCTGCACCATCTGACAGCCGAGCGTGCGGCATTCCGCGACCGCCCACTCGATGAGCTGGGTGCCGAGCCCGCTGCCGCGCTCGTCGCTGTGGACCCGTACTCCCTCGATGATCGCGCGGGTGGCGCCGCGCCGGGACAGGCCAGGGATGGCCGTGAGCTGAAGCGTGCCGACCGTTCGCCCCTCGCGGACCGCGACGATCTGGTGCTGCCGCGGGTCGGCGGTCAGTGCCTCGAACGCGGCGCGGTAGGGGGCCAGGTCGTCCGGCGATTCGCGGGCGGCGCCCAATGGGTCGTCGGCGAGCATCGCGATGATGGCGGGCAGGTCGGCCTCGGTCGCGCGGCGTATCTCGATATCGCTCATGGATGTGACCTTATGTCGTGCGATCGGGGGGGGGGGCGGCAGGAAGCCAGCCGTGTCCCGTTCAGCCGTCAACCCTGTCGGCCCCCTCCCCGGACTGTCGGCGTCACCCCGGCGGTGCGAGCGTCTCGACGGCGGCGACCAGCGGGGCCAACTCGGGGCGTTGTGCGGCGTCCTGGAGGGCTTCGCGCAGTGCGCCGTCGTGGGTGGGCCGGGCCTCCACCAGGAGTGCGAGGCCGTCGGGCGTCACATTGGTGTAGATGCCGCGCCGGTCGTCGGGGCACAGGTAGCGCGAGAGCAGCCCCCGTTCCTCGAGCCGCGTGACCAGGCGGGTCGTGGCGCTCTGGCTGAGGACGACGGAGTCCGCGACCTGGTGCATCCGTAGATGGCCGCCGGGGCCGTCGTGCTGCTCACTGAGCACATTGAGGACCGAGAACTCACGGACGCTGAGGTCGTGCGTCTGCAGGGCGCGTTCGATGTGGGACTCGATGCGGCTGTGGAGCGCGGAGAGCGCGCACCAGCCCTGCGCCGGCCCAGGGGTTGGCGCAGGCGGGCAGCCGGGGTCGGCCGATGCCGCCGACCGCGGTGCTTTCACCGTCTCCTGCGTCTCCTGCTTCTCGCGCGTCTGCTGCGTCATTGACGACCTCCTCAGGGGCGCACCTCATGGGCGCACCACCCAGGATAGGACACCTGTGAAATATACGGCGCTTGCAATTAACCGCGTATGCAATTATTGTCTACGCTCGTAAGGGACGGACGCAATCATCTGAAGGGATCCGTCATGCCTCTCGCACTCCTGGCTCTCGCCATCGGTGCCTTTGGGATCGGAACGACCGAGTTCGCGGTCATGGGCCTGCTGCCCGACATGGCGGCAGGCTTTGGTGTCCCCATCCCCCTCGCCGGGTACGCGACCACGGTCTACGCCCTCGGCGTGGTCATCGGAGCGCCCCTGATGACCGCCGTCGGCACGCGCTTCACCCGCAAGCAGATGCTGATGCTGCTGATGGGCCTGTTCATCGTGGGCAACCTGCTCACGGCCACTGCACCCAACTTCGGGATCATGCTCGCCGGGCGGATCGTGGCCGCGTTCACGCACGGCGCGTTCTTCGGCATCGGTGCGCTCGTCGCCGCCGACCTCGTCGCTCCCGAGAAGCGCGCCACCGCCATCTCGCTGATGTTCAGCGGCCTGACCATCGCCAACGTCGTGGGCGTACCGGCCGGCACCATGCTCAGCCAGCAGTTCGACTGGCGCACCACCTTCTACGCCATTACCGCGCTCGGTGTGCTCGGCCTGCTGGGCATCGCCAAGCTGGTCCCGGCGCAGCGGGCGAAGGCGGCCTCTCCTCTGGGCAGCGAACTCGCGGTGTTCCGCAACCCGCAGGTCGGTCTCGCGATGCTGATGACGATCCTGGGCTTCGGCGGCGTCTTCGCGGCCGTGACCTACCTCGCCTCGATGATGACCGAGGTCACCGGCTTCGCGCCGTCCTCCGTGATCTGGCTGACGGCCGTCTTCGGGCTCGGCATGGTCGGCGGGAACCTGGTCTCCGGTCGCTTCACCGACCGCGCCATGATGCCGATGCTGTTCGTGTCGATGACCGGTCTGGCACTGTCGCTGGCCGCGTTCAACTTCACTGCGCACCACAAGACCGCCGCCATTGTCACCATCGCGCTGATCGGCATCTTCGGCTTCGCCACCGTTCCGCCGCTGCAGAAGCGGGTGATGGATCAGGCGGCTTCGGCACCCGCCCTCGCCTCGGCCGGCAATATCGCGGCCTTCAACTTCGGCAACGCGCTGGCCGCGTGGCTCGGCGGGATCGTCATCTCGGCCGGCCTCGGCTACACCGCGCCCAACTGGGTCGGTGCGCTGATGACCGTCGCGGCGCTGGGGGTGGCGATATTCGCCACCGCGCTGGAGCGGCGTCAGAGCGGCCGTGGCCGCGTGGTGGCCGCCGGCGGAGCCAACGCGACCGCCGACGAGCCCGTAGCGGCGGCGCACGGCTGAGAAATCCCGCCGTACCGCACCCTCCCGAATCACCGGCGCATGAGCATCACCGGACCAACGAGCACCCACCAGCGCCCCACGCCCCCTCAGCACGGCCACGCACCCAAGGAAGAGTCCTCATGAGTACCACCACCTCTGTTACGCCCACCCCCACCGTCCGTCCGCTCACCACGCGCGATGCCGAGGGCCTCATCGACGCCGCGGTTCGTGCTGCCGAGGGCATCGGGGTGCGGGGCAGCGTCAGCGTTCTGGATGCGGGCGGTCATCTGCTCGGCTTCCGGCGGGACGACGCGGCCGTGCTGATCTCAGGAGAGACCAGCACCCGCAAGGCGTACACGGCACTGCAGTTGGACACCCCGACCGCCGACCTGGTCGAGCTTGTACGGCCCGACGGGCTCTTCCACACCCTGCCCACGGCGTTGGACCGGCCGCTGCTTTTCCTCGCCGGCGGTGTGCCGCTCCACCGGGACGGCCGGCTGATCGGCGCGCTCGGCTTCGGCGGCGGTGCCCCCGAACAGGACCACCGGATCGCCACCGAGGCGATAGCGGAGGCCGACCTCGCCTGACGACGCTCCTCCCGCGGCCGGGGGGTGTCTTCCCGATCTCCGTGGGCCTGTCGTCAAAGGCCCCGACGGACACCCGCGCCCTCGATGCCGCTCCTTCGTGCCCGGCCGGCGCGGGCCTCGGCCGACTGTGCCTCGCGCAGTCGGCTGCCGCGTTTGGTGAGCCCCCAGGGCTTGAGGACGGAGATCGCGGTGATGAACAGGTAGGTGGCCATGGCGACCGCAGGCGCGACGACGAGGTTGATGTCCGGGTGCGGGGTGCCCGCGGTGGCCTCGGCGGCCAGGTCGTTGATACCGGGCCGGAGTGAGAACACCGACAGCAGCACGGTGATGAGTGTCAGCCAGAACTTGACGTAGACCCAGCGGTGCCTGGCCAGCCCCCAGGCGGTGCGCAGCGACAGCACCAGCCCGCTGACCAGCGAAACCAGGGCGACGGGGAGGACCAGCCAGTCACCGAAGATCTTCATGGCCCGGTAGGCGACGCCGGCCATGTCGGGGGAGCCGGTCGTGTAGCCGGTGACGCTGAGCGCGAGCAGTCCGAGGGTGAGTCCGAGCCAGCTGACGGAGACGGCGACGTGCAGGACGAGGAGGGCCCGGCGGGCGGGTCGGCTGAGCTGCTGCATGGTTTCCACGGTGGCGCCGAGTGCCCGGCGGTACATCTGCCGCCGGGAGTATCCGCACGTACGCGGCCTTGAGTACGTCCCGACGTGCGGTGCCGGACCCGGCTCGCCTCGGGGGAGCGATCGTACGGGCCGGTTCGGCCCCGGCCCCGCCGGCCGTACGGACCCGGCCGCATCTCTCCGTGCTCCTGTCTCCCCGCTCCCGCTGCTCCCGCTCCCGCTCTCGCCTGCCGCCCTCGTGCCTCCTAGGCTCCAGGGCATGGGCAAGCTGCATCTGTTCGACATGGACGGGACTCTGCTCCATGGGTCCGCGGCCGCCGTTGAGATCTCCCGGCAGCTCGGGCTGGACCGGGAGATCGCTGAGCTGGAACGCGGATTTGCCGCAGGTGAACTGACTCCCCCGCAGTTCGCACAGCGGGCATGTGACCTCTGGGCCGCCGAGCTGACCGAACGCACGGTGGCCGCGGCCTTTGACGGCTCACCCTGGCTGACCGGAATCCGGGAAGTATGGGCGGATATCCGGGCGCGCGGCGAACGGTGCGCGGTGATTTCTCTCTCGCCGGGTTTCTTCGTCGAACGGCTGCTGGCCTGGGGCGCCGACGCGGCACACGGTTCCCGCTGGCCAGCGTTGCCGATCCGCGAGGCGGTGGAGCCGGTCGGCATCCTCTCGTCGGCGGCGAAGGTACGGATCGCGGATGAACTCTGTGTGCAGTACGGGCTGACCCGAGCCGACTGCGTGGCGTACGGCGACTCCATGTCGGACACCGAACTGTTCGCAGCAGTTCCGCAGTCCGTGGCCGTGAATGCGGATCACCATGTCAGTGGTCTGGCCTCATATACGTACGCGGGCGGTGATCTGCGCGAGGCATACGCACTGGTGCGTACTGACCGGTAATTCCGAGCTCCTCCGACGGATTCGCCCGCTGTGTGCGCGGAAAATGCCATCTGTGGGGAGGATCACTGCTATCGGAAGAACCGTGTGGAGTGTTCCAAGATCGGGGCTTGTGGTTTCAACTACTGCCGGTATGGTCGAGTCCGGCTTGGCGGAGGCAGGGATTCCGGCGGTGCGCGAAGGGCGAGCTCAAAGCCCGTCAGCCTAGCGGCGAAGCAGTCCTCGGCACCCGGACTTCCGACTATTTGTCCGATGTGGTGAGCAGGGATGGCATGCTGCTGACGCGGCATCTGCTCCGCATTGTCGTAAGGGAGTGAGATTTGTCCGCTTTGGAGGGTGTTGCCGGAGTCGCTTGAGTCGATGAAGAATTCCGGGGCAGGGCGGGGGAATTCCGCGCACTTCCGTTCCACGGAAGTGCGAAGACAACCGAAAGACGTTCGAGGCGAGGCAGACCATGGACGCTCCGACCACCACGTCGGCCGATAGTGGCTCTTCCGGCGGGAGCAGTGGCGATTGGGGTTGGTTCACTCCACCGGCGAAGAAGTCCTCCGGAGAACAGCAGGAACGGCAAAACAGCCAGGACCGGCAGCAGAACCAGGACGTTCCGGCAGAACCGGGCGACCGGAGTGAACACCACGACCACGGCGACCGCAGAGACCACCATGAGCGGAACGAGAGAGAGCAACGGGACGACCGGGAACAGATACCCAGTCGGCCGGTCAATCCGATCCGGCCGGTAGGCACTGCCGCCGCGCGCGAGCAGGAGACGGAGCCGTCACAGGCACCTCCGCCGCGGCACGAAGCGGGCCGGCCGTCCGCAGCGGCCGGCTATGCCGAGCAGCCTTTCGCGGCCGGCTATCCCGAGCAGCCTTTCGCGGCCGGCTATCCCGAGCAGCCTTTCGCGGCCGGCTATCCCGAGCAGCCTTTCGCGGCCGCCTATCCCGAGCAGTCGACCACAGCTCCTGGGAACACCACAGCTCCTGGGAACACCACAGCTCCTGGGAACACCACAGCTCCTGGGAACACCACAGCTCCTGGGAACACCACAGCTTCAGGGAACACCACAGCTTCAGGGAACACCGCAGCTTCAGGGAACACCGCAGCTCCAGGAAACACCGCGCCGGCTACCGCCCCACCACGCCGCGAGGCCGAACCCGCCTGGCGTGGTGAGCCGCCCATGGACCGTCAGTCGGTCTGGGAGCGTGATTCCGCCCGGGGCCGGGAACCCGAACCCGTCCACGAATCGGCGCGCGCCACGGGAGCGCCCGCGGGAAGTGCCCCCACCGGCGGCGCGCCCGCCGCGGCACCGGCCGCCCAGTACCAGGCCCCCGCCGCCGCTCCCTCTGCCTTCACCCCCAAGACGCGTCCCGCGGCCCCCGCCCCGGAGCCCTCTCTCGACGCCCTGCAGGCTTCGGCCTCGTCCGCAACGCCCGCCTCCCCCGACGCGATTCTCATCCGTCGCACCATGGCGGAGATCGAGCCCGTGGCCGACAAGGTCACCTCGTACTTCTACGCGCTGCTCTTCGTCCAGTACCCCGATCTGCGGGCGCTGTTTCCCGCGTCGATGGACACCCAGCGCGACCGGCTCTTCAAGGCGCTGCTCACCGCCGCCCAGCATGTCGACGACGCCGATGTGCTCACCGCCTACCTGGCGAACCTCGGTCGCGGTCACCGCAAGTACGGCACCCAGCCCGACCACTACCCGGCCGTCGGCGAATGCCTGCTCAACGCGCTCGCGCGCTATGCGACGTCCAGTTGGGGGCCCAAGACCCAGGCCGCGTGGGTACGGGCCTACACCGCGATCTCGCAGATCATGATCGATGCGGCGGCCGCGGACGAGGCCGTGGCGCCCGCCTGGTGGCAGGCCGAGGTCGTCTCGCACGAGCTGCGGACGCCCGATATCGCGGTGGTCCTGGTCCGCCCGGACCAGCCCTACCCGTTCCTTGCGGGGCAGTACGCGAGCGTGGAAACCCCCTGGTGGCCACGAGTGTGGCGGCACTACTCCTTCGCATCCGCACCGCGTTCCGACGGCCTGCTCTCCTTCCACGTCAAGGCGGTGCCGGCCGGTTGGGTCTCCAACGCCATGGTCCACCGCGCCCGCCCCGGCGATGTCATCCGGCTCGGCGCTCCCGGCGGCTCGATGACCGTCGACCACAGCAAGCGCAGCGGTCTGCTGTGCGTCGGCGGCGGCACCGGCATCGCCCCCATCAAGGCGCTGGTCGAGGACGTCGCGGAACACGGTGTCCGGCGCCCCGTCGAGGTCTTCTACGGCGCCCGCAGCGACCACGACCTCTACGACCTCGACACCATGCTGCACCTGGAACAGACCCACCCGTGGCTCTCCGTGCGCCCGGTCGTCGCCACCGGGCCCGCGGCGCGCGGCGGAACGAGCAGCGAGCGGGGCCAACTGCCTGACGCGGTCCGGCAATACGGGCCATTCCGGGAATACGACGCCTATCTTTCCGGGCCGCCGGGGTTGATCCGCAGCGGTGTGGACGCTTTGGTGGGGGTCGGCATCCCGACCGAGCGCATACGGCACGACTCCGTGGAAGAGCTGGTCGCGGCAGGAGATTGAGGTCTTGGCAGCACAGGTCGAATACGGTCCGACAGGGGAGGGATGGGGCATGCCACGGCAAGAGCGCCCCGGGAGCGACGGCGAGCACCTGGTGCAGCAGCGGCTCGGTACGACCCAGCGGGCCGACCGTTTCTACGGGGACCAGGTCCTGGACCATCTCAACGTCCGTATGCAGGAGTTCGTGGCCAGGCAGGAGATGTTCTTCCTGTCCACGGCCGACCGGCACGGCGAATGCGATGCCACCTTCCGGGCCGGGCCGCCGGGGTTCGTCCAGGTGCTCGACGCCCGGACGCTGGCATATCCGGAATACCGTGGCAACGGTGTCATGGCGTCCATCGGCAACATCTCGGAGAACCCGCGCCTGGGCATCTTGATGGTCGACTTCACCCGTGACCGCATCGGACTGCACATCAACGGCCGGGCACGCGTCGTCATGGACGAGGAAATGCGGGTGCGCCACCCGGGTCTGCCGGTCGACCCGGTCCCCGGCCGACGTGCTCAGCTATGGGTCACCGTCGAGGTCGAAGAGGCGTACATCCACTGCGCCAAGCACATTCCGCATCTGCAGAAGGTCCCGGCGCAGCAGCGCGGAGCGCGAGCCTGGGGCACGGACGACGCCAAGCGCAAGGGCGGCGACTTCTTCGGTGCGGCGGCGGAGGCGGATCAGCGGCCGCCCTTCCAGCGCGCCGAGCGGAAGAACGAGCACCTTCGGGGCGGACTGCACGAGGACACCCACGACGCGGTGTACCAGGGTGCTGCGGCCCCGGTGTACGGAAGCGATCCGGTGTACGGGGGTGGCACGCCTGCTGCCTCACGGGTCGGTTCGGCGTACCCGGGCGCGCCCCGTGACATGGGCCGGGACGACATTGTGGAGGAGCTGAACGCAGAGTTCCTCGACCGGGTGGAGCGGGTGCTCGCCCGTGCCCAGCCCCGTCGGCCCGCGGAGGACGCTCCGGAATTCCGCGGGTGGTTCGACCGGCGCGACGGCTGAGACAGCCCGCCGCAGGGGGTGACGCGGGGGTACCGCTCAGCCCAGATCCGGGGCGTGCATCGCCCACACGCCCTCGATGTTGCCGTCGAGGTAGTGCCGCAGCGACAGCGGTACGACCTCGACGGAGGCGATGCCGACACGGGTGAAGGGCACCCGCACGATCTCGTACTCCCCGCAGGGTTCCTCGACCTCGGGGCCGTGCCGGCGAGAGACGTCCATTGAGTCGAGCCGGCAGACGAAGAAGTGCTGGACCTTCACGCCGTCCACCCCGCCGTCGCTGAAGTGCTCGACGGTGTCGACGAAGACCGGCACCACATCCTTGATCTTCGCGCCCAGCTCTTCGTCCAGTTCGCGGTGGAGGGCGTCGATGACGGTGGCGTCCTCGGGCTCCACGCCACCGCCCGGAGTGATCCAGTACGGGGCACGCCCCGGCTTGGTGCGCTTGATCAGAACCAGGTCCGCGCCGTCGAGCAGAATCGCGCGGGCGGTGCGTTTGACGACTGGCCGTACGTTCATAGGGGACAGATGCCGCAGTCACGGCCCGGTGAAACCCATGCCCCTCGGTCACCAGTCGACAGCGGTGCGCAGCAACCACTCATGCGCCCGGGCTATGTGGGGAAGGCCGAGCGTCCCGGTCCGTACGGTCAGGAAGTACGTCCGCAGCGGGGGCACCGGCGGTTCGAGCAGGGCCACGACGTCGCCGCTGTCCAGTGCGCCGGCGCACAGATAGCGGGGCAGCACAGCGAGCCCCACACCGGCCGTCACACAGGACAGCACCGCCCGGAGGTCCGCGGCGATCACGGCGGCGGAGGCGGCGGGCTTGGCGTCGAAGACCGCGGACCAGTAACGGGCGATCAGCGGCAGGCTTTCGTGGACCTCGACGAGCGGTACGCGGTCCAGCACGCGGACTCCCCCGGCCTGCAGCACGGCGCTTCCTCCCAGCTCGGCCGCCCAGTGCGGCGCCGCGATCAGCACATGCTCCTCGTCGCAGAGCGGGGTGGCGGTGAGCAGCCCGCCGCGCGGTCGGGAGGTGGTGACGGCCAGGTCGTGGTGGCCGGCTGCCAGGCCGGTCAGCAGCTCCTCCGCGGGGCCGAAGGCGGTACGTATGGACAGGCCCTGGGCGATCAGCGGGGTAAGTGCCGGGAGCGCGCGCTCGGCGAGGAACTCCGGGGGCCCCGCGAGATGGAGAGTGCGGGTGACGGAGTCGCGGTCCAGGCCGGCCTCTGTGATCTCGGTGAGCGCGTCCAGGTGCGGTGCCACTTTGTGGGCGAGTTCATCGCCGATGGTGGTGGGGGTGACGCCACGGGCGTAGCGAAGGAAGAGGGGGCGGCCCAACTGGCGTTCCAGGGCCCGGATCTGGCTGGTCACCGCGGGCTGGGAGAGGCCGAGCAACGCGGCGGCGCGGGTGAACGAGCCGGCTCGGTGCACGGTGACGAAGGTGCGCAGCAGAGCCAGATCCATCGCGTACCTCCTGCGCCTCTCGGAAGCCTGGTCGCGGGCCAACTATAAATTTGTCGATAGGGCTGTGTCGCTAGCGTGATTGGACAATGACGCTCAGTCAACTAGCCTTGTTCGAGCGGTTCGTTTCACGTGGAACATTCGGTTTCACGTGAAACGCGTGGACTCGGGGCCATGTGGAACCGCAGGCCGGCAGGGTGACGAGGGGGGATGCCCTGCCGGCCCATCTCATGCCGCTTCCGTGCCTCGGGCCGGGGCGCGCCCCGCTTGTTCGACTCGTTCCGCGGCTTCGGGGCGCTCCGGCCGTACGGTCAGTTCTGTGCGGCCGTGCCCAGCGCCCGGATGACATCCGCGACCAGATCCTCCGGCTCCTCGATGCCGACCGAGAAACGGATAAAGCCCTCCGGCACGGCATCGCCGCCCCAGCGGGCCCGTCGCTCGGCGCTGGACCGTACGCCCCCGAAGCTCGTCGCATCGTCCACCAGGGACAGCGCGGCCAGGAACCGCTCTGCGTAGGCCTTGTCGGGCAGGACGAAGGACACCACGGAGCCGAAGCGGCCCGGTCGCATCTGCCGGGCGGCGAGCTCGTGGGACGGATCGGACGGGAGGCCCGGGTGGCGCAGGCCGGTGACCTCGGGGCGGTCGGCCAGCGCCGCGGCCAGTGCCAGGGCGCCCTCCGACTGCTGGCGGACGCGCAGCGCGAGGGTGGCCAGCGAACGATGCGCGAGCCAGCTCTCCATCGGGCCGGGGATCGCGCCCACCGTCTTGCGCCATAGCCGTACGGAATCGGCCAGTGCGGCATCGCGGGTGCTGGCGTACCCCAGCAGGACATCGCCGTGGCCGGTCAGCGCCTTGGTGCCGCTGGCGACCGAGAAGTCCGCACCGAGGTCGAGCGGCCGCTGGCCGAGCGGGGTGGCGAGGGTGTTGTCGACGGCCACCAGCGCGCCGCGCCGGTGTGCTTCGTCGGTCAGCCGCCGGATGTCGCAGACATCGAGGCCGGGGTTGGAGGGCGTTTCGATCCACAGCAGACGGGCGCCGTCCAGCGCGTCGAGCTGTGCGTCGTGTGCGGTCGGAGCCGTACGGACCTCGATGCCGTAGCTCTCCAGGCGCGTGCGGACGGTCGGCAGCAGCTGGTATCCGTCGCTGGGGAGCACCACGGCGTCGCCGGTGCGCAGCTGCGAGAAGAGGACCGCGGTGATCGCTGCCATCCCGGAGGCGAAGGCGACGGTATGAGGGCTTTCGTCCGGCGATTCGAGCTCGCCGATGGCCTGTTCCAGACGGGTCCAGGTCGGGTTGGCGTCGCGGCCGTAGGTGTACGGGCCGACGGCGTCCCCGGGGAGGTGGTAGTGCGCCGCGAACACCGGACCCGGGAGGGTCGGCTCATAGGCCTCGGGCTCCGGAAGCCCGGCGCGTACGGCGCGGGTGCCGTCGCCGGTCATGCGCTCTCCTTTTCCTGCGGCCGGTGCGGTTCCGGCGCTTGGTGCCGGCCGCCGTCATCCCCGGGTGCGGGGGTGGTGACCGTGGTACGGGCCGTGATCGCGGCCCGTACCGCCACCAACAGGCCGTCGCTCGCCGCCTCGATCATCTCCAGGCACTCCTCGAAACCGGCGACATCGCCGTAGTACGGATCGGGCACGTCGAGGTCGTCGACGGTGCCGAGTCCGGGCGCCGTTCCCGGGGCGGTGTCCGCCGCCGTGCCCGCCCCGTACGAGCGCAGCAGGTGGATCTTGGCGGCGTCCTGCGCGGTCGGGGCCAGGCTGCGCAGCTCGCGCAGATGGCCGGAGTCGAGGGCAATGATCAGGTCGAGGTGGTCGAACCAGGAGGTGTGGAATTGCCGTGCGGCGTGGACGTGTTCGTAGCCGCCCGAGCGCAGTACGGCGCCCGTGCGCGGGTCGGCTCCCTCGCCCTCGTGCCAGCCGCCGGTCCCGGCGCTTTCGACCTCGACCAGGCCGTCGAGGCCGTCTTCCGCGAGGCGGGCGCGGAAGACGGCCTCCGCCATCGGCGACCGGCAGATGTTGCCGGTGCAGACGAAGCAGATACGGAAGGGCGCGGTCAAGGGTCAGTCCTCGTCGGGAAGGATCACGTGCATGGCCCAGGCGACGATGGAGATGATCACGCCGCCGAGCAGGGCCGTCCAGAAGCCGTCCACATGGAAGGCGAGGTCGGCCTTGCCGGCGAGCCAGGAGGTCAGCAGCAGCATCAGCGCGTTCACGACCAGTGTGATCAGGCCGAGCGTGAGGATGAACAGGGGGAAGGACAGCAGCTTCACCACGGGCTTGACCAGGAAATTGACCAGCCCGAAGATCAGTGCGACCAGGACCAGGGTGAGTATCTTGCGGCCGGTGTTCTCACCGGTGAGCGTGATGTCCTTGAGCAGCCAGATGGCCACGGCAAGCGCCGCGGCGTTGGCGATCGTCTTGACCAGAAAATGCTTCATGGTGAGATCGTCGCAGACGAGTCTGAATCATCAGAGGGGTGCGATCGGCATGAAGGCTTTCAGACTGGATGAGCTGGAAGCGGAACGGGCTGCGAACGACGGCGCGTATCTGCAGTTCCTCCGGGAACGCAACATGTCGGTCGGGCTGTACGCACTGGACGCCGGCAGTATCGATCCACAGCAGCCGCACGCCCAGGACGAGGTGTATCTCGTGGTCAGCGGCCGGGCGGCGATCACCGTCGGGACACAGACCCAGTCGGTGGCCCGGGGCAGCGTGGTCTATGTGCCGGCCGGGGTGCCCCACAAGTTCCATCACATCAGCGAGGATCTCCGGGTGATGGTGGTCTTCTCTCCTCCCGAGAGCTAAGGGCCTGGCCCCGGAACCCGTAGGGGAAGGGTCAGGGAAGGGCCGGGGCTGCGAAGCCCCCACGCCCGCGGTCCGCGTCCTAGCATCGTTGGTGCAGGGGAACCGAAGGTGTGAGGCAACAGACAGGCCGCACGCGGACGGCATCACCCCTGAGGCAACAGCGCAGCCGACGGATGGCGCGGTACGGACAGCGACAGCGCAAGAGACAGAAAGCAGGGCAGAGCAGTGGCTGGTAAGGGGATATTCGCAGGACTTCCGTGGTGGGTCACCTGGGTCGTGGTGCCCGTCGTTCTGATCGTGGTCTTCGGCGGACTGATCACCACCGCGCTCGGCTTCCTGATCGGCGTGCTCTTCAAGGTCCTCATAGCGGCAGCCCTGATCGCCGGAGTCATCTACCTCGTCCGCAGGTCCAGTGGCTCGTCATCGTCCTCGTCGAAGGGCGACTGGTAAGCGGCAGGGCCGCCCGCCGGCCGGCCCCCGTGCCCCGCTGCGAGCGGAATCGGGCGTTCGGCATTGGCAATCGTGAACAGCGAATCCGTCTGCTGTCCTTGCCGGCGTCCGGCCCGGAGCCGGACGCCGGCAAGGAGCCCGCCGGGTCTGCGAAGGCGGGCTGACGGGCTCAAGGCCGGGCCGTGACGGGCCCGACTCGGCGCCGCCGTCTACTTCGCCGTCCACCGGGAGGGTGATGTCGGGACGGTGGTGGTCACCCACGGCCGTAGCGGCCGCCGGTGGAGTCGTGGGGGTTCTTCCGCACCACCGCACCCGGCCACGCGATCGGGCAATATCTGCTCGGACGGTTTGACGGAGCAGCAAGCGGAGAGCGTCTCTTGCGCCATGCCGTCCAGCCGATATCGCCCTTTTCCATGCGATCTATGGACGAATTACTGCACCTTGTGGATACGGTGCGTGGCAATCATCGGGCTTTCGCGCATCAGGGATATGCCTTGGGCACGGCGCGCAGGGCCCTCCCTGTCCGGGGCGAGGCGGCCGTCGCGGCGTCGGCGGATTCCCCACCCGCGGACGAACTGCATCGATTGCGGTCCGTTACAGACCGACTACGAAAAATGGCGGAGGCGGTACTAACGACACTCGCCTTCTCTGTCAGTATCTGAAAACTCACTCCTTGTGATCTGCTTGCGCGTGGCAGACGATGGCGCCAATAGGGCCACGGGGATGTTTCCCGGCCATCTCCGATCAAGTGCGGGGCAGTGGTTGATGACCGACACAGTTCAGGCAGAAGTGATCATGAGCTTCGTCGTTTCGGAAGAGCTCGCGTTCCGGATTCCGGTGGAGCTGGACTTCGCCAGCGCCGATCCGTACGCCGTCCGCCTCACCTTCGACCTTCCCGGCGATGCGCCCGTGACCTGGGCGTTCGGTCGAGAGTTGCTGCTGGACGGGCTGAGCCGGCCGTCCGGTGAGGGTGATGTGCGTATCGAGCCGGCATCCCCCGCGCACCTCAGTGATGTCTTCATCAGCCTTCAAGTCGGCGCCGAGCGCGCGCTGTTCCGCGTCAGCGCGGCACCGTTGGTCGCCTTCCTCGACCGTACGGACCGGCTTGTACCGCTGGGCAAGGAAGAGGTCTGCGACACCCTGGAGGCCGTGCTGGACCAGATCCTCACGGAGGCGCCGGCCGGCTGACCCGCCCCGGTCGCACCGTCCACGCCGACGCCCTGCCGGGTACGCCGGTCCTCCTGCGTGCCCGCGTACCCTCCGCTCCCTGCCCGTGCCGCCTGCCTGCCACCGCACTCCTCCCGTCCGCCCCCGCCCCTCTCACGGCCCGTGGGGGACGGAAGTCGTGTCCCTGAGCTTCCGTCACCGCTTACGGCGCCTGCCGCGTCCCCCGCGACGGCCCGGACGGCTCTCCGTGGCGCCTGTCGGCATGCCGGCACCCATTCCGGCCCCGGCATCCACCTCGGCCCCGAAATCTGCCCCGGACTGCCGGACGACTCCCGGCCCGCCGTCACTTCCCGGCCCGCCCCGCCCCTTCCGGTCCGCCGAGACCACCAGTGCCGCCAGCAACGTCGTCAGCGGCACTGCGGCCACCAGCCCGATGCTGCCCACGAGCGTGCGGACGACCTCCTCCGCGACCACTTCGCTCGTGGCGACCGTGCCGACGCTGCTCTGTGCGATCGAGAACAGCAAAAGCAACGGCAGTGCGGCACCCGCGTAGGCCAGCACAAGGGTGTTGACGACGGACGCGATGTGGTCCCGGCCGATCCGCATCGCGGCGCCGTAGAGCTTGCGCCAGCCGGCCAACGGGTCCGCCTCCTTGAGTTCCCAGACCGCGGCGGTCTGCGTCACCGTCACATCGTCGAGCACCCCCAGAGACCCGATGATGATCCCGGCGAGCAGCAGACCGCGGATCTCGATATCGGGGTACAGGCCGTGCACCAGCCCCGTCGTGTCGTCCGTATTGCCGGTCAGCAGCGCCCAGTTGATGAACACCGATCCGAGCAGCCCGATCAGCAGCAGCGAGGCGAGGGTGCCGAGTACGGCCACCGACGTACGGGCCGTCAGCCCATGGCACAGGTACAGCGCGATCAGCATGATCGCGCTTCCCCCGACCACTGCCACCACCAGCGGGTTGGAACCCTGAAGGATCGCCGGGAGGATGAACAGCGTCAGGACCACAAAGCTGGCCGCCAGTGCCACCAGCGCCAGTACTCCACGCAGTCGGCCGACGATTACCACCGCGAACGCGAAGAGGGCGGCCAGTACCCACATCGGGAGGGTCCGGTCGACATCGCTGACCGAATACTGCAGATCCTTCGGCGCCTTGGGGGAGTACGCCACCACCACGTCCTGGCCGGTGGTGTAGTGACGCAGGGCGTCCGGCGTCACTACCGCCTGGAAGGTGCGTCCCGCGTTCTCTCCCGTGGTGACTTTGATCGTCGCCTGCTGACAGGGCTCGCCTTTGGCCCGGCCCCCGGCCGGTGGTTGTCCTGTCGGGGACGGTGGCTGGGGCTGCTGCTCGGCATGGACATCCGCGCAGTTCACCTCCGCCACCTTGATGACTCTGGCCTGCTCCGTGGGCTGGTCGAAGCCGACGCCGGACGGCTTATGGGGAGGCGCACCTCCCGGCCAGAGCACGACCAGGCCGACCGCCACCGCGGCTGCAAAAGGGATCAACACTGCCGCGATGACCTTGCGCAGATGCCGGGAGACGGGCGCGGCAGGGCCATGGCCGTGCGCGTGTGAGTGCACGGCGGAATGGTGGTGGGACTCGTGAGGGCTCACCACCCGATCATTGCAAGAACTCCGGGGCCCCCTGTTCACTCCGCCACATCGGCCGCTACCGTGGTGCCACCTTTGCAATCGCGGGAGCTCGGAGCACCGGGCTGAGAGGGCGCTGACCTTCGTCCCAGCGGCGTTTCACGTGAAACGCCCATGGACGCAAGCCGCTGCGTCGACCGCTGAACCTGTTACCGGGTAATGCCGGCGTAGGGAGTTGGGTCTCATGACTCTGCAGGATGCACGCACGCCCGAAAACGGAAACGGTGCCGGCGGCAGCAGTGAGCCGCAGATCGGCTGGCACAAGGGCTATGTCTCCGGATCGCGCCCGGATCTTCGGGTCCCGGTCCGGCGGGTGCACCTCACCAACGGCAAGGACGTGACGCTTTACGACACGTCAGGGCCGTACACCGACCCGCACATCGATACCGACGTCCGCCGTGGTCTGGCGCCGCTGCGGGAGAACTGGATCATCACTCGCGGCGACACCGAGGAGTACACGGGCCGCCCCCTGCGGCCCGAGGACGACGGCCTCAAGCACACCTCGCCGCGCGGCGGTCTCAAGAACCTCGACGCGGTCTTCCCGGGCCGCCCCCGCCAGCCCCGCCGCGGCCGTGACGGCGCCGCGGTCACCCAGCTCGCCTACGCCCAGCGCGGCGAGATCACCGCGGAGATGGAGTATGTCGCCCTCCGCGAGAACGTCACCCCCGAGTTCGTCCGCGACGAGATCGCGGCGGGACGCGCGGTGCTGCCGTCGAACATCAACCACCCGGAGATCGAGCCGATGATCATCGGCAAGAACTTCCTGGTGAAGGTGAACGCCAACATCGGCAATTCGGCGGTCACTTCCTCCATCGAGGAGGAGGTGGAGAAGATGACCTGGGCGACTCGCTGGGGCGCCGACACGGTCATGGACCTCTCCACCGGCCGCAATATCCACACCACCCGCGAATGGGTGCTGCGCAACTCCCCCGTCCCCATCGGCACCGTCCCCCTCTACCAGGCACTGGAGAAGGTCGACGGCAAGGCCGAGGAGCTGACCTGGGAGATCTACAAGGACACCGTCATCGAGCAGGCCGAACAGGGCGTCGACTACATGACGGTGCACGCCGGGGTGCTGCTCCGTTATGTCCCCCTGACGGCCCGCCGTAAGACCGGCATCGTCTCCCGCGGTGGTTCGATCATGGCGGCCTGGTGCCTGGCGCATCACAAGGAGTCGTTCCTCTATACGCACTTCGAGGAGCTCTGCGAGATCCTCGCCTCGTACGACGTCACCTACTCGCTCGGAGACGGCCTGCGCCCCGGATCCATCGCGGACGCCAATGACGAGGCCCAGTTCGCGGAGCTGCGGACACTCGGTGAGCTGAACACCATCGCCAAGCGGCACGGCGTCCAGACGATGATCGAGGGCCCGGGACATGTCCCGATGCACAAGATCAAGGAGAACATCGACCTCCAGCAGGAGATCTGCGAGGAGGCCCCGTTCTATACGCTCGGGCCGCTGACCACCGATATCGCACCCGCCTACGACCACATCACCTCTGGTATCGGCGCGGCGATGATCGCTTGGTGGGGCACCGCCATGCTCTGCTACGTCACGCCCAAGGAGCATCTGGGCCTCCCGGACCGCGACGACGTCAAGACCGGCGTCATCACGTACAAGATCGCGGCTCATGCGGCAGACCTGGCCAAGGGGCATCCGGGCGCCCAGGGATGGGATGACGCGCTCTCCGACGCCCGCTTCGAGTTCCGCTGGGAGGACCAGTTCAACCTGGCCCTCGACCCGGACACGGCCCGCGCCTTCCATGACGCGACGCTGCCTGCCGAGCCGGCGAAGACGGCCCACTTCTGCTCGATGTGCGGCCCGAAGTTCTGCTCGATGAAGATCAGCCAGGACATCCGCCGCGAACACGGGGGTGATCTGGCGATCGACCCCGAGGCCGGAATGGCCGAGAAGTCGAAGGAGTTCGCGGCTGCGGGCAACCGCGTGTATCTGCCGCTCGCGGAGTAGCCCGCCTTCGGACGTCGCGCCTTCGGGCACCTCGGCAGGAAGGCCCCCACCGAAAGGCGGGGGCCTTCCGCTTGCCCTTCCTGCGGCGTGGGCGCCTCCCGGCGACTCTCACGGCGCCGGGCTGCCCCGCGCTAATCCGGCTGGTGGTCGGATCCCCCGTAATCCGGGCTGGTGAAGTCCGGGCTGGAGTAGCGCGGGCGGGACCCCGAGGAGCCGCTGTCGGGGCTGGTGAACTCGGGGCGGGTGTAGCCGAGGGTGGGGATCCGGCTTTCGGGCGGCGGAGTGCGGCGGGGGACGTAGCGGGCCGGGTCGTCGCCCGGAGTGGCGGTGGGGTCGGCGAGGGCCTCACGGAGAAATGGCAGCACACCGCGCTCCAGGAGGGCACCGCGCCACACCTCACGGGCGTGGTCCAGTGCCTCGCCCAGTTCGTCGGTTCTGGCGACCTGGGGCGACGAGCCGTTGCGCAGCGCCGTGACGAGCAGTCCGGCCATCGCGACAAGCGTTCCCGCGGCGGTCAGTGCCGCGAAGATCCAGCCGACGTTGATCAGTGGCTGCGCCAAGGACTTGTCGGGGCTGATGGCGCGCAGCACATAACCGATGAGGAGGAAGAGAACCGCGGCGATGCCGGCGAGGACGGGCGCGAGGACGGCGACCATGGCGGTGAGCCCGGCGCCGGTGGTTTCGGCCTCGCCCAGGGCCGTGGCGGTGGCCGGTCCTGGGCTCCCGTCGGCCTCCGGGCTCTGCTCCTCGTCGTCCGCTGCGACGTGGGACAGCGCGGGCGTCGGCGCGCGCCACTCGGCGCGGAGCTGTACATAGCGTTGGTATTCGGCCGTGGCGCATGCGGCGATGGCGGTGGTCGCACTGAGCGCCATCGTGCGCAACTGCTCGTTGTTGAGGTGGTTTCCCGCGACGGCGGTGAAGTCGTCCGGGCGGTATTCGGCGGTGCGCAGCGCCTCATCAAGGATCCGCGCAAATTCCGCGCGGTCCTCGTTCAGCAGGTGCGGAGCGCTGTTCATGTGGATCCCCCGATGCTCCGTAGGGCCGTACGGCCGGCGTTGGCCGGGCAGTGGGCGGAAACGGAGGAGAGCCTGCTACGGATAGTCCGATGGTAGAGCGACTGCGGCGCGGGGTGACAGAGAGTTTACGGAATTTGAGTAATGCCACGACCGGTTTCCGCCCGTGCCGTCCCCGACGGTGGGCCGCCTGTCCGCCGTCCGCCCTTCGGCGCGCCTGCCTCGATAACGTTCAGCCGGCCAGCGGAAGTTGAACGACCAATAGCTTTCCGGCCATGGTGATACCGCCGTCCATGGCGATGGCCAGACCGTCTGCGTAGACATGCGGACCGTCGACCGCCACGCTCTCGCTCTCGCTTTCCTCGGTGCCGACCTCGCCCAGCAGATAGGGGATCGGGCTGTGGCCGTGTACGACGCGATCGCCACCGTAGGCGTCGAGGAGTTCGCGTACGGCGTCCGAGCCGGCCTCGTCGCGGAAGGCGAAGCGTTTGGTGAACTTGCGGAACAGATCCCAGACTTCGTCCGCGTCGCTGCGGGTGAGCACGTCGTGGACGGTGTCGTTGACGGCCTCGATGGAGTCGCCGTATTCGAGGTAGGCAGTGGTGTCGGAGTGCACGAGCAGATGCCCGTCCTCCTCCATCACGGCGTCCAGGCGGGCCATCCACTGGAGGTGGTGGTCCTCCAAGCGGTCCATATCGGTCTTCTGGCCGCCGTTGAGGAGCCAGGCGGCCTGGAAGGAGGCGGTGCCGGCGCCGGACTGTACGGGGGTGTCACCGAACCGCTTGGCACCCAGCAGCAGAAGTTCGTGGTTGCCCATCAGGGCCTTGCAGTAGCCGCCGGCCGCCGCGGCCTCTGCGGAGAGCTGCATGACGAGTTCGATGACGCCGATGCCGTCCGGGCCGCGGTCGGTGAAGTCGCCGAGGAACCAGAGCCGGGCATTGCCGGCCGCCCAGTTGCCGTCGGCGTCGACCAGGCCTTCGGTGGCCAGCGCCTCGCGCAGCTCGTCGTAGTAGCCGTGCACATCGCCGACGACGTACAGCGGACCCATGCCCTCGGGCGCGTCGGGATCCTGGGCGGGTTCGGGCACCGGGACGACGGCGGGGCGGTCGATGAGGGTGTCCGTGCGCTCGGGCGCGATGACCGGGAGGTCGCGCGCGGTCGGGGTGTACTCCTCGGGCAGCTCCGCGGGCGGGGCGGCGGGCGGCGCCACGGGGGGCGCAGCGGGAGGCGCGGCAGGAGGAGCGGCCGGGGTGCCGGCGGGCAGGTGGAGCGGCGGGCCGGCAGGCGGCACGGGGGACCCGGCGGACGCGCCGGAGGGCACTCCGGGTGGCGGAACAGACGCCGGAGTTGCTCCCGCCATGGTCCACACCATGGGTCCCTGACTGGCCCCCTGAGTCATCGACCCCTCCACCGTCGCGCCGCCGTGCACCTCTCGGACCTTTGCCTGGTCGACGGCGGTCCGCGGTGTCGTGCGCCCATCATAGGAATGCCGATCGCGGGTTGTGACGCACCCGGGGGTGGTCAATCCGCCGAAGCCCGGCATTCGCGGCGGATTCATCCCGGGATCGCCCTGTTTTTTCCTTGTAGAAGTGATCACACCGTCGCTCGTATGTGGGAGCAGGCTCAGTCGCCGGTGGGTCCTCGCGGTGGGCTGATGGTCGTTCTCGGGGGACGCCGCTGGGACGAGGCCCGGACGATCAGATCGGTCGGTATCACCTGTTCGACGGGCCGGCCGTTGTCGAGCCCCTCGATGGCGTCGATGAGGATCTGCACGACGGCGGTGCCGATGCGGCGCGGTTTGAGGGACAGCGTGGTGACGGGCGGCTCGGTGGCGGCGTAGAGGGTGGACTCGCTGCAGCAGACCAGCAGCAGGTCCTCCGGCACTCTCAGGCCGTAGCGCCGGGCGGCGGCCAGCAGGTCCGTGCCGTTGGGGTCGAAGAGCCCGTAGACGGCGTCCGGGCGGTCCGGGCGGGCCAGCAGCCGGTCGGCGGCGACGGCCCCCGCACACGGGTCATGTGCCGGGTAGGACTCGTACACCGGGTCCTGGCCGACCCGCTCGCACCAGTGCAGATAGGCGGTGGTCGACAGGCGGGTGTAGGTGTCGGTGGTGTTGCCCGTGAGCAGGCCGATGCGACGGGCGCCGGCGTCGGCGAGATGGTCGAGCAGGCCGAGGACGGCCGCCTCGTGATCGTTGTCGACCCAGCCGGTGACGGGCAGCGCGCCGCCGGGGCGGCCGTCGGAGACGACGGGGATGCCGTGCCGGACGAGCTCGGTGACGACGGGGTCGCCGTCGGCGGGGTCGATGACGACGGTGCCGTCCAGGGCGACGTTGGACCACACGTCGTGCCGGGAGGTCGCGGGGAGGATGACCAGCGCATAGCCGCGGGCCAGGGCCGCCGAGGTGGCCGCTCTGGCCATCTCGGCGAAGTACGCGAATTCGGTGAAGGTGAAAGGTTCGTCCCCGTACGTGGTCACGGTCAGGCCGAGGAGCCCTGACTTGCCGGTACGGAGGGTGCGGGCGGCTGCGGACGGGCGATAGCCCAGCCGGTCGGCCACCTCGCGGACATGGCTACGGGTGGCGTCCGGAAGCCGGCCCTTGCCGTTGAGCGCGTCGGAGACAGTCGTGATCGACACCCCGGCTGCGGCGGCCACGTCCCGGATGCCCGCCCGCCCCAGCCGGCGACCGGTCGACCGGCTCACCTGATGCTTCCCTGCTGCTGTCATGGCGAGCCGATAGTAGGGCTCATTAGGGCCATTCGCGGGGCTTGGCCGACGGCTGTGGAGAGGTACGTTTCTGCATGGCGGTCAGCACTCAATTCTCATGAAAGTAAAGGGAGTTGGCCCCATCAGTGATCATTATGTGGGAGATGTGGCGCCTTTGCCTGTCGATCGGTTCAGGTCTCGAAGTGGCCTCAAGTCACCTTGACGGGGGACGCGCGCCACGGAGTGAGCCACCGGCGCACGCCGGACTGGACGGCGCCCCCTGGAGGCTCCGCGCGGGGCTCCCCGGTGCCGGGCCGAGGTAGGTGGCCGAGCCCGGTGGCGGGCCGGGGGCTGCCGCCGAACGGGTCAATCCTCATAAGGTGTGCAGTATTGGAGAAGAGGCAGGACGGTCGAGGAGGACCTGCGGTGAACGAGAAGACCCCGAAGCTGCGTGCTGCGCTGGACGGCATCCCCACCTACAAGCCGGGCCGGCCGGCGGCGGCCGGCGGCCCCGTCACGTACAAGCTGTCCTCCAACGAGAACCCCTATCCGCCGCTGCCGGGCGTCCTGGAGAGCGCGGTGACCGCCGCCGGCTCCTTCAACCGCTACCCGGACATGGCCTGCACGGGCCTGATGGCGGAGCTGTCCGAGCGGTTCTCGGTACCCCTGGAGCATCTGGCGACCGGCACCGGTTCGGTCGGTGTGGCCCAGCAGCTGGTCCAGTCGACGGCCGGGCCCGGCGATGAAGTGATCTATGCCTGGCGGTCGTTCGAGGCCTACCCGATCGTCACCCAGGTCTCCGGCGCCACCTCCGTGCAGATTCCGCTGACCTCCGGTGAGGTGCACGATCTGGACGCCATGCTCGCCGCGATCACCGACCGGACCCGGTTGATCTTCGTCTGCAACCCCAACAACCCCACCGGCACCGTCGTCCGCCGTGCGGAGCTGGAGTCCTTCCTGGACCGGGTGCCGAGCGATGTGCTGGTGGTGCTGGACGAGGCGTACTGCGAGTTCGTGCGCGATCCCCAGGTGCCGGACGGCATCGAGCTCTACCGCGACCGCCCCAATGTGTGTGTGCTGCGCACCTTTTCCAAGGCGTACGGCCTGGCGGGACTGCGGGTCGGCTTTGCGGTGGCCCATGAGCCGGTGGCCGCGGCGCTGCGCAAGACGGCGGTGCCGTTCGGTGTGAGCCAGCTGGCGCAGGAGGCGGCGGTGGCGTCGCTGCGCAGCGAGGCGGCGCTGCTGGAGCGGGTCGATGCGCTGGTGACCGAGCGGGCGCGGGTGGTGGACGGTCTGCTGGGGCAGGGCTGGACGGTGCCCGAGTCGCAGGCGAATTTCGTCTGGCTGCGGCTGGGGGACCGCACGACCGACTTCGCGGCGGCCTGCGAGCGGGCCGGCGTGGTCGTGCGGCCGTTCGCCGGCGAGGGCGTACGGGTGACGATCGGCGAGGGTCCGGCGATGGACCTGTTCCTGCAGGCCGCGGAGGAGTTCCGCAAGGCGTTGTAACCCGTCGTCGGGTGGGGTGTCGAGGCCGTGGGTCTGCTGACCTGCGGCCTCGCGCGTATCCGCGCTATCTCGCCGCTGCGGACGGGTGCCGGGGTGCGCCGTCCGCCGTGGGCGCGGCCCGGGTTGTGGCAGGTGGAGGGCGTTTTGGCGCCCGGGAATCGGGCGTGACCGCAGTCACGTACCCCCCGGCAGAAATGGCTGAGACCCGTAGGAGATAATTGCTTGTGAATGTGAACGCGTTCACAAGCGCGTCCTGTATGGGCCACTTTATGTGGCGCATACAGGGCATTGCCGTAGTGCAACGGCGACGTAAGGAGCACGGCATGGAACTGGCGTTGGCGCCAGAGACTCTGGCGCGATGGCAATTCGGCATCACCACCGTCTACCACTTCCTGTTCGTCCCCTTGACGATCTCCCTCGCCGCTCTGGTGGCCGGACTCGAGACCGCATGGGTACGCACGGGCAAGGAGAAGTACCTCAAGGCCACCAAGTTCTGGGGCAAGCTGTTTCTGATCAACATCGCGATGGGTGTCGTCACCGGCATCGTCCAGGAGTTCCAGTTCGGTATGAACTGGTCCGCCTACTCGCGGTTCGTCGGGGACGTCTTCGGCGCTCCGCTGGCCTTCGAGGCGCTCATCGCGTTCTTCTTCGAGTCGACCTTCATCGGCCTGTGGATCTTCGGCTGGGACAAGCTGCCCAAGAAGATCCACTGCTTCTGCATGTGGATGGTCTCGATCGGCACGCTCCTGTCGGCGTACTTCATCCTCGCGGCGAACTCCTGGATGCAGCACCCGGTTGGCTACAAGTACAACGCCGCGAACGGCCGTGCCGAGCTGACGGACTTCTGGAAGGTGCTGACCCAGGACACCACCCTGGTCGTCGCCTTCCACACGCTGACCGCGGCCTTCCTCACCGGCGCCGCGTTCATGGTCGGTATCGCCGCCTTCCATCTGATGCGCAAGAAGCACATCAAGGTGATGCGGACGTCGCTGCGGCTCGGGCTGATCACGCTGGTCATCTCGGGCATCCTCACCGCGGTCAGCGGTGACTCGCTCGGCAAGGTCATGTTCAAGCAGCAGCCGATGAAGATGGCCGCGGCCGAGGCGCTGTGGGACAAGGAACAGCCTGCGCCGTTCTCGGTCTTCGCCTACGGCGATGTCGACAAGGGGCACAACACGGTCGCCATCGAGATACCCGGCCTGCTGTCCTTCCTCGCGCACAACGACTTCAGCTCGCCGGTTCCCGGCATCAACGACGTCAACAAGTCCGAGCAGCAGAAGTTCGGGCCCGGCGACTACCGGCCCAACATCCCGGTCGCCTACTGGGGCTTCCGCTGGATGATCGGCTTCGGTATGTCGTCCTTCGCCATCGGACTCGCCGGGCTCTGGCTCACCCGTAAGAAGTTCTGGCTGGCTCCGGGGCTGCGTACGGGGGACGAGGAGCCACCGCATCTCGCGCTCACCAAGAACAAGCTGCTCGGTGCCCGTCTGAGCAAGTGGTACTGGTCGCTCGCCTTTGTCACCCTCGGCTTCCCGCTCATCGCGAACTCGTGGGGCTGGATCTTTACCGAGATGGGCCGCCAGCCCTGGGCCGTCTACGGCGTGCTGCGCACCTCGGACGCGGTGTCCCCGGGCGTCTCGCAGGGCGAGGTGCTCACCTCGATGATCGTCTTCACCACGCTCTACGCGATCCTCGCGGTGGTCGAGGTCAAGCTGCTGGTGAAGTACATCAAGGCCGGACCGCAGGAGCTCACTGACTCCGACCTCAACCCGCCCACCAAGATCGGCGGCGACAGCACCGACGCCGACCGGCCGATGGCCTTCTCGTACTAGGAGGCGACTGTGCAACTCCACGACGTCTGGTTCGTCCTTATCGCCGTCCTCTGGACCGGGTACTTCTTCCTCGAAGGGTTCGACTTCGGGATCGGCATCCACACCAAGCTCCTCGCCCGCGACCGGCGGGAGAAGCGCGTACTGATCAACACCATCGGGCCGGTCTGGGACGGCAACGAGGTCTGGCTGATCAGCGCGGCCGGTGCGACCTTCGCCGCCTTCCCCGACTGGTACGCGACCCTCTTCTCCGGCTTCTATCTGCCGCTGCTGCTGATCCTGGTGTGCCTGATCGTGCGCGGGGTCGCCTTCGAGTACCGCCACAAGCGGACCGAGGAGCACTGGCAGCGGAACTGGGAAAACGCGATTTTCTGGGCCTCACTGCTGCCCGCAGTGCTGTGGGGCGTCGTGTTCGGCAACCTCGTGCACGGCGTCAAGATCGACGCTCACAAGGAATATGTGGGGAGCGTTCTCGACCTGCTGAACCCGTACGCGATCCTGGGCGGGCTGGTCACGCTGATGCTGTTCACCTTCCACGGTGCGGTGTTCGCCTCGCTCAAGACGACGGGTGACATCCGGGAGCGGGCGCGCAGACTGGCGACCCTCCTCGGACTGCTCACCGTGGTGCCGGTGGTCGGTTTCCTCGGCTGGACCCAGGCCGACAAGGGCGATGCCACCAGCCTGGTTGCCATGATCGTGGTGGTGGTCGCGCTGCTCGCGGCGCTCGGGGCCAACAGGCTCGGGCGCGAGGGCTGGGCGTTCGCCTTTTCCGGTCTCGCCATCGTGGCCGCGGTCGCGATGCTGTTCCTGACGCTCTTCCCTAACGCCATGCCCTCGACGCTGAACGAGAGCTGGAGCCTCACCGTCAGCAATGCCTCGTCCAGCCCTTACACCCTGAAGATCATCACGTGGTGCGCCGGTTTCGCCACACCACTGGTGATGCTCTACCAAGGGTGGACGTACTGGGTGTTCCGTAAGCGCATCGGTACCCAGCACATCGCCGATGCCCACTAGCTGAGCGGCCGCCCTCCCGGGGCGGCCCAGCAGGACGGATGTTTCACGTGAAACCGGTTGACCCACGTCTGCTCCGCTACGCCCAGGCCACCCGCGGCTTCCTGGTCGCGGTGGTGGTGCTCGGGCTGGCCGGAGCGGGCCTGGTCATCGGCCAGGCGATGCTGATTGCCGAGATCGTCGTCGGGGCGTTCCAGCACCATCTCGGTCCCGGCGCCCTGGTCACACCGCTGGCGTTGCTCGCCGCGATCTCCGTCGGGCGCGGTCTGGTCTCCTGGCTCACCGAGCTGGCCGCGCATCGCGCCGGCGCGGCGGTCAAGTCCGAGCTGCGCATGCGGCTCATCGAGCGGGCGGCGCGGCTGGGGCCCGGCGCGGTGATCGGGCGCACGGACGGCGGCGCCCCGGCCCCGGCTCCGTACGGCCCGGGGGCGGCCGACGCGGGCACGCTCGACGGCACGGGCACCCTGGAGAGGCGAACCGGCGAACTCACCACCCTCGCCACCCGCGGCATCGACGCACTGGACGACTACTTCGCCCGCTATCTGCCGCAGTTGGGGCTGGCGGTCGTCGTCCCTCTCGCCGTGCTGGCCCGGATCGTCACCGGTGACTGGATCTCGGCGCTCACCATCGTCGTCACCCTCCCGTTGATCCCGCTGTTCATGATCTTGATCGGCTGGGCCACCCAGGCGCGGATGGACCGCCAATGGCGGCTGCTCGCCCGGCTGTCGGGCCACTTCCTCGATGTCGTCGAGGGCCTGCCGACCCTCAAGGTCTTCGGCCGGGCCAAGGCCCAGGCCGCCTCCATCCGGGCCATCACCGGCGCATACCGCCGGGCGACGATGCGCACCCTGCGCATCGCCTTTCTCTCCTCCTTCGCGCTCGAACTCCTCGCCACCATCTCCGTCGCGCTGGTCGCGGTCGGTGTCGGTATGCGGCTGGTGCACGGTGAACTCGACCTCTCCACCGGCCTGATGGTGCTGGTGCTGGCGCCCGAGGCGTATCTGCCGCTGCGGCAGGTCGGCGCGCAGTACCACGCCGCGGCCGAGGGGCTCTCGGCCGCGGAGGAGATCTTCGCGGTGCTGGAGACACCGCTGCGCACCGCCGGCACCGCACCCGCGCCCGAGGGCACCGCACTGGCCGTGGAGGAGCTGGTGGTCCGCCACCCCGGGCGGACCGCCGACTCGCTCCCGGCGACGTCGTTCGAGGTCCGGCCCGGCGAGACCGTCGCACTGGTCGGCCCCTCCGGCGCCGGCAAGTCCACCTTGCTGAGCGTGCTGCTCGGCTTCACCGAACCGTACGGGGGCCGGGCCCTCGTCGACGGCCGGGACATCGCGTCGCTCTCCCCCGAGAGCTGGCGGCAGCGAATCGCGTGGGTGCCGCAGCACCCGCAGCTGTTTGCCGGCTCCATCGCCGAGAACGTACGGCTGGCGCGGCCGGATGCGGAGGACGCCGCGGTGCGCAACGCCCTGGGCGACGCGGGCGCGCTCGATTTCATCGACGCGCTCCCGGACGGCATGGCGACCCGGCTCGGCGAGTCCGGTGCCGGGCTCTCGGCCGGACAGCGCCAGCGCCTCGCGCTCGCCCGCGCCTTCCTCGCCGACCGCCCGATCCTGCTCCTGGACGAGCCCACCGCCAACCTCGACGGCGCGACCGAGGAAGCGATGGTGGCCGCGATCGGCAGGCTCGCCGTCGGCCGTACGGTTCTGCTCGTCGTCCACCGGCCGGCGTTGCTGGCGGTGGCGGACCGGGTGGTGCGGTTGCCGGGGTTGGCGGGACCCGCGGACACGGCCGGTCCTCTGGGCGCGGAGGGCGCGGGGGATCCACTGGGTGCGGGGCCGCGCGCCGGTGCGGTCGTGAGTGCGTCTTCCCGTCAGTCGTGCCAGGAGCCGGTCGTCGACCCGGCAGACCGGGACCGGGGTCCCGCCGGGGCGGACCGGGGCTCCGTCGACGGGGACCGGGGCTTCGCCGGAGCGGACCGGGGGTTCGCCGAGGCGGCGGCCGGGGCGCCGGCTCCGGAGGAGGACACCGGGCCCGACTCCCTTCCCGGCTCCGCCCGGCACTCGGCGCTCACCCGGCTGCGGCAAACGGCCCGGTCCCATCGGGCGCGGTTCGCGCTGGCGCTGCTCCTGGGGAGCCTGGCGCTGGGCAGCGCGGTGGGGCTGATGGCGACCTCGGGGTGGCTGATCTCGCGGGCGGCGCAGCAGCCGCCGGTGCTGTATCTGATGGTGGCGGTGACCGCGACCAGGGCGTTCGGCATCGGCCGTGCGGTCTTCAGATACGCCGAGCGGCTGGTCGCCCATGACGCGGTGTTCCGGATGCTCGCCGAGGCACGCGTCGCCGTCTTCCGGCGGCTGGAGCGGCTGGCGCCGGCCGGACTCAAGGAGCGCAGTCGCGGCGATCTGCTGTCGCGGCTGGTGGCCGATGTCGATGCGGGGCAGGACTACTTCCTGCGCTGGCTGCTGCCCGTCGGGGCGGCGGTGCTGGTCGGCGCAGGCGCGGTCGGTTTCACCGGCTGGCTGTTGCCGGAGGCCGGTGCGATTCTCGCCGTCGGACTGCTTTTCGCGGGCGTGGGGGTGCCGATGCTCTCGGGTGCTCTGGCCCGGCGGGCGGAGCGTCAGCTGGCGCCCGCGCGCGGGCGGCTCGCGACCCGCGTCGTCGATGTGCTCACCGGTACCGCCGAGTTGACGGTGGCCGGTGCCCTCCCTGCCCGCACGGAATCGGTACGGGGCGCCGACCGGGAGCTGACCCGGATCGCCTCCCGTTCGGCCACCGTGTCCGGGACCGGCGCCGGGCTGTCGGCGCTGCTGTGCGGACTGACGGTCGCCGCGGCGGCGGTGGCCGGCGTCCAGGCCGTACATGCGGGCCGGTTGTCGGGCGTGGCGCTGGCCGTGGTCGTGCTCACCCCGCTCGCCGCCTTCGAGGCGGTGACCGGGCTGCCGCTCGCCGTGCAGTACCGCCGGCGCACCCGGCACGCCGCCGAGCGGGTCTTCGAGGTGCTGGACGCGCCGGTCCCGGTGCAGGAGCCGACCGAGCCGGCCGACGCGCCCGAGGCGCCGTTCCCGCTGGTCGCACGGGATCTGACCGCGCGCCACCCGGGAGCGGACCGCCCGGCGCTGGACGGCGTGGGCTTCACCCTGACCGCCGGCCGCAGGCTCGCCGTCGTCGGTCCGTCCGGTTCCGGGAAGACCACCCTGGCGCAGGTGCTGCTGCGCTTTGTGGACCGGGAATCGGGGACGTACCTGCTGGGCGGAACGGATGCCCGGACGCTGGACGGTGACGCGGTCCGGCGGCTGGTGGGGCTCTGTGCGCAGGACGCGCACCTTTTCGACAGCTCGCTGCGGGAGAACCTCAAGCTCGCCCGCCGGGACCGGCGCGGCACCTCGGACGATGCCGACCAGGACCTGTGGGAGGCGCTCGGGCGGGCGCGGCTCGCGGACTGGGTGCGGGGGCTGCCCGACGGCCTGGACACCATGATCGGGGAGCACGGCGCCCGGCTGTCCGGTGGTCAGCGGCAGCGCCTGGCCCTGGCGCGTGCGCTGCTCGCGGACTTCCCGGTGCTCGTTCTGGACGAGCCCGCCGAGCACCTCGATCTGACCACCGCCGATGCGCTGACCGCCGATCTGCTGGCCGCGACCGAGGGCCGTACGACGGTCCTGATCACCCACCGGCTCACCGGCCTGGAGGAGGTCGACGAGGTGCTGGTCCTGGATCAGGGGCGGGTCGCGCAGAGCGGGCCGTACGCGGAGCTGGCCGCGGCCGACGGCCCGTTCCGGCGGATGCTGGAGCGCGAGCGGGCGGTGGATACGGCGTACGGGGAGGCGCAGCCGGTGGCGTAGGGCGACGCGCTGCCGGGGCGGCACCTTGTGCGGAGGGCGACGCGCTGCCGGGGCGTGAGGGATGCGCACCTCGTGCGGAGGGCGACGCGCTGCCGGGGCGTGAGGGATGCACACCTCGTGCGGTGGGCGACGCGCTGCCGGGGCGTGAGGGATGCGCACCTCGTGCGGAGGGCGACGCGCTGCCGGTGGCCCGGGACGGCGTACCGTCCAGGGCCCGCGCCGGGCCCCGTCCCGCCCCGTACCGGGCCCGTCCCCCGCCGCGCCCGGCCGTCGCCCATAACCGAACTTTCCCCGGAAAACAGCCCTTATTAGGCTCATGGCATGGCAGCCACGGCAGAACCCCCACCCGCGGGCCCCGGGGACACCGGGAGCGACGGCGCGAGTGCGGCCCCCGACCCCATGGACGCCGCCACCGAGGCGACCCGCAGCCTGCAGGGACTGTCGTCCGAGCTGACCGCCCGGGTACCGCAGCTGCTGGAAGCGATGCGCACGGTCGGCGCGGGTCTGGATCTGCACCTCACCCTGGACCGGATCGTGGAGACGGCCGCCGAGCTGGCCGACGCCCGCTACGCCGCGATCGGGATCATCGACGACGCCCGCGAGGGGCTGTCGGACTTTGTGACGTATGGGGTGACCAGGGAGCAGCGCGAACGGATCGGCGCGCTGCCCGACGGCCACAAGGGCCTGCTCGGGGCGCTCATCCACGATCCCAAGCCACTGCGCCTCGGCGACCTCATGAAGGACTCCCGCTCGGCGGGCTTCCCGGCCGGGCATCCGCCGATGCGGACGTTTCTCGGGGTGCCGATCCGTGTCCAGGGCGAGATCTTCGGCAACCTCTATCTGACGGAGAAACGCGCGGGCAGGGACTTCAGCGAGGAAGACCTGCACATGGTGCGGGTGCTGGCCACCGAGGCCGGTATCGCGATCGGCAACGCCCGGCTGCATGCCGCAACCCGGCAGCGGGAGCGGTGGATCGACGGCTCCGTGGCGGTGACCACCGAACTCCTAGCCGGCAGCGATGTCGACGATGCGCTCGCGGTGGTCGCCGAGCAGGCCCGCAAGCTGGCGGAGTCGGCGGCCGGCATTGTGCTGCTGCCCGACGAGGAGGGCGGCCTGGAGATCGTCGCGGTGTCGGCGGACGACCCCACCGGGATCATGGGGACGCAGATTCCGCCCGACAGCCCGGTGGTCGAACAACTCCTCGCCGGGGAGCCGGTGTTCGTGCACGACTCGGCCACCGACCCGCGGATGATCACGGATATCGCGGCCCGCTTCGGCCCCAGCATGATGCTTCCGCTCAAAAGCGGCGGACGGGTGCTCGGCACCCTTGCGGTCCCGCGGGCCAGGGGTGCCCGCCCGTTCACCGCCGCCGAGCGGACGCTGGCCACCCAGTTCGCGGCGCAGGCCGCACTGGCGCTGGTGCTGGCCGACGCGCAGCGCGACCGCGAGCGGCTCGCCGTCTACGAGGACCGCGACCGGATCGCCCGTGACCTGCACGATCTCGTCATTCAACGGCTTTTCGCGACGGGCATGATCCTGGAGAGCGCACAGCGCAGATCCGTCGTGCCCGAGGTGGCACAGGGGGTCGGCAAGGCCGTCGACGAGCTGGACGTCACCATCCAGGAGATCAGAACCGCGATCTTCGCCCTGCAGCAGGGCCCGGCCGAGGCACCGTCCGGGCTGCGGACCCGGGTCCTGCGCGAAATCGGCACCGCAGCCGTACCACTCGGCTTCCAGCCGTCGGCCGGCTTCATCGGCCCGGTCGACTCCCGGGTCGGCGAGCTGACCGGCAAGAACCTGATTGCCGCGCTGCGTGAGGCGCTCTCGAACGCCTTCCGGCACGCCCAGGCCTCCCGGATCGAGGTCGTCGTGGACGCCACGATCCGGCTCCCGGACGGCGCCGACGGCGTCCGCCTGACCGTCGCCGACGACGGCGTCGGCATCTCGGACGGCGGCCGCCGCAGCGGCCTCAAGAACCTCGCCAAGCGCGCGGAGTCGCTGGGCGGCTCCAGCTCGTACGGCCCCGGGCTGGGCGAGGAGGGTACGGGGACGACGCTGAGGTGGGAGGCGCCGCTGTGAGGGCAGGGCGGGGCAGGGCGGCGCGGGCGTAGAGGCGGTGCCGGGCGGGGCCGGGCGAGGCCAGGCGGTGCCGTCGCCCTCGGTGCTACCGGTCGCCCCGTGGGAGGTCGTGGTGCAGGATCCGCTCGATGACGGCTGCGACGCCGTCGTCGTTGTTGGACGCGGTACGGCCCGTCGTGGCGGCCAGCACGTCAGGATGCGCGTTGGCCATGGCGTACGAGGTGCCGGCCCAGGTCAGCATCTCTATGTCGTTCGGCATGTCCCCGAAGGCGACCACTTCCTCCGGGGAGATGCCGCGCTCCGCACAGCAGTGGGCGAGGGTGCCGGCCTTGCTGACACCGGGACCGCTGATCTCCAGGAGGGCGGTGGGGCTGGACCGGGTGAAGGACGCGAGATCGCCGGCGGTCGTACGGGCCAGCGTGAGGAACGCGTCGGGGTCCAGCTCGGGGTGGTGCGCCAGCAGCTTGATCACGGGCTGCTCGGGGAAAGCGGGGCCCCTGGGATCGGTGGGTCCGCCGGCGTCACCGTAGGGGGCGTCACTGGAAGAGGCACCACCGGAGGGGGCGTCGCCCGGCCCCTGGGCCTCGTCGTGCGCCGCCGCGTGCGGACACAGCGTCGAGACGAAGTCCTCGGCCAGCAGCTTCTCGGCCGGCGCGACGACCGCGGCCGGGTCCAGGAGGAGCGGCGGGTACTGCGGCTCGTAGTGGATGCCGCCGGTGCGCTCGACCGCGAACGAGGTGCCGGGTGCGGCACTGCGCAGCGCGTCCACGACGGTGAGCGCGACGGAGCGCTCCAGGGGGCTGACCTCGACGATCCGGCCGCCGCGGTGCAGGTCGACGACGGCCGCGCCGTTCGCGCAGATCGCCAGGCCGTGACCGTGCACATGGTCGCTGACCACGCCCATCCAGCGGGCCGGGCGCCCGGTGACGAAGAACACCTCGATGCCGGCCCGCTCCGCGGCGGCCAGCGCGGCGATCGTCCGGTCGGAGACCGTCTTGTCGTCGTGCAGCAGTGTGCCGTCGAGATCGGTGGCGATCAGCCGGGGCGCAACGGCCGTTTCGGGCGCCCGTGGTGGTGTGGCGGGGGGATCAGTCACGGGGCCATCTTCCCGTACCGCCGTGCACAGGACTGCGGTGGGTTGCGCGCATGAGCCCGTGGCGTCCGGGCGGATGGCGTGCAGGACGGGCAATGGCGGAGCCCGTCCACGGCACCGAGGCGAATCGTCCGCACCGTGCGGACGGCCGTACGCTCGGGGGTATGCGACTGAGCACCGTGATACTCCCCGTCCGCCGTTGGTCCGAAGGCGGACGGGAGGCATGGCAGCGCGCCGAGGAGCTGGGCTTCCACGCCGCGTACACCTACGACCACCTCTCGTGGCGGAGCTTTCGCGACCAGGCCTGGTTCGGTGCTCTTCCGACGCTGACCGCGGCTGCGGCCGCGACCTCCCGTCTGCGGCTGGGCACCCTCGTCACCTCGCCGAACTTCCGGCACCCGGTCACCCTCGCCAAGGAACTGATCTCGCTCGACGACATCAGCGACGGCCGGATCACCCTGGGCATCGGTGCCGGCGGCAACGGCTTCGACGCCACCGCGCTCGGCCAGGTCCCCTGGGAGCCGCGGGAACGGGCCGACCGCTTCGCCGAGTTCGTCGCCCTGCTGGACCGGCTGCTGACCCAGGATGTCGTCTCCTACGCCGGCGACCACTACTCCGCGCACGAGGTCCGCAACATCCCCGGTTGTGTGCAGCGGCCGCGGCTGCCGTTCGCGGTGGCGGCCACCGGGCCGCGCGGGCTGAAGCTGGCCGCCCAGTACGGCCAGGCCTGGGTGACGACCGGGGATCCCAAGGTCTCCAATGGGGGCGGTACGCCGGACGAGTCGCGTGCGGCGATCCGGGGACAGCTCGAGCGGCTGGGCAAGGCCTGCGCCGAGGAGGGCCGGGACCTCGCCGACCTGCAGAAAATCATGCTGACCGGCTTCACTCCGGACCGTCCGCTGGACTCCGTGGACGCCTTTGTCGACTTCGCCGGCCGCCACGCCGAGCTGGGCATCGACGAGCTCGTCCTCCACTGGCCGATCGCCGATTCGGTCTTCGAGGCCGACGTCGCGGTCTTCGAACGGATCGTGGCGGAGGCGCCGGCACAGCTGGCGACCCGGTAGAGCGGGAGACGACTCCGGAGTCTTCCGGAGAGTCGTCTCCGCGGCCGCAGGACGTCCCGGCAGCCCCGGCATGGCACCCCGGCGGCCCCGGCACGGAAGGTGTCCGGCGGTCCCGGCATCGAGGTGCCCGGCGGCGCCCCGGTATCGAGGTGCCCCGCGGCCCGACGCGCCCGGCACTCCCCTGGCCTGGGCTTTACCCCGCATATAGCTCCGAAGAGGGAGAATTGGGGCAGCGGGGCGCGGTGTGCGTCCCGCGGCGCGCGGTGTGCGGACGGCACGCGAGCGGTCGGCGCATTGCGCGAACTGCGGTGCTTTCGGAGGAGCCATGGCACAGACCCGATTCGCCCCGGATCGCGGGCTGACCACACGCATGGTCACCACGATGTTCTTCATCGGGCTGCTGTACGTCGTGGTCGTCGGCGTGCTGGTGGTGCTGCTCAAGGGCGCGTGGGTGGTGGTGCTGCTGATCGCGGGCGCCCTGTTCATCGCGCAGTTCTGGTTCAGCGACCGGATCGCGGCGTTCAGCATGGGCGCGCGCGAGGTCACGCCGGAGCAGGCGCCCGAGCTGCACGGCGCCGTCGACCGGCTGTGTGCGCTGGCCGATATGCCCAAGCCGCGGGTGGCGATCGCCGAGTCGGATGTGCCGAATGCCTTCGCCACCGGCCGTAGCCAGAAAAACTCCCTGGTGTGTGCCACCACCGGCCTGCTCAGGCGGCTGGAGCCGGAGGAACTGGAGGGGGTGCTGGCCCACGAGCTCTCGCATGTCGCGCACCGCGATGTCGCGGTGATGACCATCGCCTCATTCCTCGGCGTGCTGGCCGGGATCATCACCCGGGCCGCCCTGTGGAGCGGCATCGGGCGCAACAACCGGGATCAGAACGCGGCCATCGCGGTGCTCATCGTGACCGCCGTGAGCGTGGTCGTCTACGCGATCAGCTTCCTCCTGACCCGGCTGCTGTCCCGTTACCGTGAGCTGTCCGCCGACCGGGCCGCCGCGCTGCTGACCGGCCGCCCCTCGGCACTGGCCGCCGCGCTGACCAAGGTCACCGGCCAGATCGCAAGGATCCCGACCGAGGATCTGCGCAAGGCCCAGCCGTTCAACGCCTTCTATTTCGCCCCGGCGTTCAACAAGGAGAGCTTCAGCCGGCTGCTGTCGTCGCACCCGACGCTGGAACAGCGGCTGGACCAACTGGCCAGGATCTCGGCGCAGCTGGGGCGGGCGTGATGAACGGCGTGGTCGGGGCGGATGCGGTGACCGGCGTGGTTGCGGTGACCGGCGAGGTGGGGCGGATGTGATGGCCGGGGTGTCGGGTGTGGGTGTGACGACCGGCGCGGCTGGGCCGGATGTGATGACCGGCGCAGAGGTGACGACCGGCGCAATGGGGCCGGATGTATCGAGCAGGGAGTACGTCACGCATGGGATTTCTTGACGCCATCCTCGGCCGCAGCAAACCGGTGCGGCCCGATCTCGACCGGCTCTTCGCGCTGCCGTCCGCCGCGGTCACCCTTCAGGCCGCGGCCGGATTCGAACCCACCGGCCTGGGGTCGGTGTGTTTCGCCAGCGTCGAGGGCGGGACGTTCGCGCGCATCCAGGAGGAGGCCCGGTCCCTGCTGGACGGTTCGGTGGAGTTCACACAGGACGCGTACGGCTATACCTGGCTGCTCGCACGGCATCCGCCCGAGGACGTAGCGGGCCTGGTCAACGACCTGCACGCGGTCAATACGTCGCTGGAGGAGGCGGGGTTCGGCCCACAGCTGCTGTGTTCGCTGGTCGGCTTCCGTGACGAACGGCAGCGGTCGCTGGCGCTGGTCTACCTCTACAAGCGCGGCACGTTCTACCCCTTCTCCCCCAAGGAGGGCGGCGGCGAGAAGCGCGACAACCCGCTCGAACTGGAGGTGCGGGCGATGCTCGGGGACGACCTGACCATCGAGCAGGATCTGGCGCGGTGGTTCCCGGTGTGGGGGGCGCCGGGCCTCTGAGGGAGCGGCCTGCCGGGCCGGGGTGTGGGAGGCAGGGGGTTGGGCCCCCCGGCCGTCTGGGCACACCGCTTTCCGCGCGGTCCTACGGGAGCGATGGCTCACCCGGGAAACGCAGGAACGGGGCCGGTACACGGCTGGTGAGCCAGACGCCGTTCGCGCTGACCCGGAAGACATGGCCGGCGCGGTGCATCGCCTCCGCGTCCACGGTCAGGACCACGGGCCTGCCGCGCCGTGCGCCCACTCGGGTCGCGGTCTCGCGGTCGGGCGAGAGATGGACGGCATGCCGCGACATCGGCCGTAGCCCCTCCTCCCGGATGGCGGCCACACTGCGGGCCACCGTGCCGTGGAAGAGACGGGCGGGGGGTTCGGCAGGCGGCAGATCGAGGTCGACATGCACCGAGTGGCCTTGCCGGGCACGGATCCGGTCGTTCTCCATGGCGTAGCGCTGCTTGTCGTTGTCGGCTACCACCGCCGCCAACTCCGCCCGGGAGAAGCGGAATCCATGCCGTGTGGCCGCTGAAATGAGTTCTTCCACGGGCACCCAGCCCTGGGCGTCGAGGGTGATGCCGATCCGCTCCGGTTCATGGCGCAGATGCTTTGCCAGGTACTTCGAGATGCGCACGGAGCGCTGGCTGTCCATGGCTCCAGGGTGCCGCGCGCGGCATGCGACGGCACCTGAATTGCGGTCCGGGGAGGCGGTGGGACGTGCCGGGGTGCTGTGACCGCTGTCGTCCCACGGGCCGCTGTCGTCCCGCGGACCTGTGGGTGGCCGAGAGCAGCGGCATCGGCAGCCGCAGCCGCAGTCCGGCCCGCTACTCCGCTTCGTCCGGCCGGCCTTCCGTGTGCTGCTTCCTCGCGAGTTCGCTGGCCCTTCTCGCCTTTGCGCTGGTCACCTCATCGGCTGCCCAACGGGCCCATTCCTCCTGGGTCGCCGACATCCGCAGGCCGTACTCCAGCGCAATCCGTCCGTAGACCGAAATCATTTCCTCGTCCCACACGGCGGTCTCTTCGATGTGCTCGAGCGTGGCCCGGAGACGAGCGGCACGTTCGGCCTGATGCAGGAGAAATGTCTGTGCCTCAAGGGGCGTCACGATGCCGAGGAAGAAGACGCGCAGCAGGCCGTCATCGCGATGGGGGCCACTGGGTTCGACGTCGGTGAGCCAGCGGCGCAGCTCCGCCAGGCCGTCCTCGGTGATCGCGTATTCCTTGCGGCCGCGGGGGCCGTGGGCGGCGACCTCGACGAGTCCGGCGGTCGTGAGCTTGGCGAGCTCGCCGTACACCTGACTCTGTGTGGCCGGCCAGACGCTCGACAGCGAGGCGTTGAACAGCTTCATCAGGTCGTATCCGCTCGCCGGGGATTCGGCCAGCAGGCCCAGCACTGCATGTCTCAGGCTCATGACCGGCACTTTACCTTCCACTGTTGACATGTCAAAGGTGGAGGTTCTACATTCGACATGTCGAAGTTGGAATGTGTGCCAAGTGCGGCGACTCGTCCCGGCGTTGAGGCGCGCGGCCGTGCAGGAAGAGGGGGAATCATGAACTACCTGCGGAGCTTCATTCCGTGGCTGGTCTTTGCGGGGGTGGCCTCCGCCGGCTGGCAGTGGGGGGCGCTCGCCGGCCTGCTGATAGCCGTGGCGCTGCTCATCGCCGACCGTGCCGCGGGTCTTTCGCTCGACCACCGGCTGCTGGAGTACGGCACGATCCTGTTCTTCGCCGCCCTCAGTGTGCTGGCCTTCGCCCGCCCCGACAGCGGGCTCAAGATGTACGGCAGTGCCTTGTCGCAGGGCTGGCTGGCGCTCATCGCCTGGGTGTCGATCGCCGTGCGGCGGCCCTTCACGATGGGGATTGCGCGGCGGATGGCCCCGCCCGAGGTCTGGCACACCCCGCTGTTCCGCCGCATCAACGTCGTACTCACCGCTGCGTGGGCGCTGTCCTTCACTCTCACCGCGATCGCCCAGACCGTCGCCTCCGTGCAGGCCTGGAACGTCATCTTCTCGATCGCCATCCAGATCGCCGGATTCGTCCTTCCCATCCGCTTCACCGCCGCCTACCCGGAGCGGGCCCGCGCCCGCTTCATGGAGAACTCCGGCGTGCGGGCCGACGCTCAAGGAGGCCTGGCCGTATGACCACCACACCCCCGACCACCGCAACCGCTTCGCACGCCCCCGTACCCCACATGGCCGGCAACTTCGCCCCGGTGAAGGACGAAGTGACCGCCTACGACCTTCCGGTCACGGGCACGATCCCGCCCGAGCTCTGCGGCTGGTTCCTGCGGAACGGCCCCAACCCGCGGGATGCCGCCACTGCGCACTGGTTCTTCGGCGACGGCATGGTCCACGGTCTGCGCCTGGAGGGCGGCCGGGCCGTCTCCTACCGCAACCGCTGGGTCCGCACCGCCACTTTCGAAGGCGAGCCCACGGTGGACGCGCAGGGCCGCCGCAATCTGGCGGCGGGCGTGGCCAACACTCATATCGTCCGGCATGCCGGACGCACCCTCGCACTGGTCGAGTCGTCCTTGCCCTATGAGATCGACTGCCGTCCCGGCCATGAGCTGGAGACTCTCGGCGCCCATGACTTCGGGGGCCGGCTCACCACCGCCATGACCGCACATCCCAAAACCTGCCCCACCACCGGCGAGCTGCATTTCTTCGGATACGGCGGCCCCACCCCGCCCTATCTCACCTACCACCGTGCCGACGTGTCAGGGGAGCTGGTGATCAGCCGCCCCATCGATGTTCCGGGGCACACGATGATGCACGACTTCCATCTGACCGCCGGCCATGTCATCTTCATGGACCTCCCGGTCGTCTTCGACCGCAGTCGCCCCGGCATGCCGTTCCACTGGAATCCGGAGTACGGCGCCCGGCTCGGGGTGCTGCGGCGTGACGCCCCCTATGGCGAGGTCCGCTGGCTGTCCATCGACCCTTGCTATGTCTTCCACGCGCTGAATGCCCACGACGAGGGTGACCAGCGGATCGTTCTGTATGTGTCCCGCTATGCCGAATTCGGCGGCATGACCCCGGCCCACCTCTGGCGCTGGACCATCGACCTCGCCACGGGCACGGTCGCCGAGGAGCAACTCGACGACCGGTTCTGCGAGTTCCCCAGGGTGGACGACCGGCTCGCCGGGCTGCCGGCCCGGTTCGGCCATGCCATCACCGGCGAGCTGCCGGGCAGCGGCCCGATACCCGGTGCCCTGCTCCGCTACGACCTGCAGACCGGTGCGGTCGTTCGGCATGACTTCGGCCCGGGGCGCACTCCGGCCGAGGCCGTCTTCGCCCCGGCGGACGGCCGTCCGGGAGGTCCGGGCTGGCTGATCACGTATGTCTACGACGCCTCCACGGACACCAGCGATCTCGTCGTACTCGACGCGGAGGACATCTCGGCCGACCCGGTCGCCACGGTCCATCTCCCGCAGCGGGTGCCGTACGGCTTCCACGGCAACTGGCTTCCCGATCCGGTCAGTTGAGGTGCTGAAGGGCGTGGTGAGGGGGCTGCGCACGATCCGATCCTTGACAACTCAAGACTGGGTGGGGCGAAGCCGGTTGGAGTTGCCGGCAGGGCGGCGGAGGCTCACGGCGGGGGCCGTGCCGCATGCGGGACAGGGCCTGTCCCGGCGCCCCAGGGGCGGAGCTCCGGGGGGTGTCGGGTCGTGCTCGGGTGGTGCTCAGGGGAGCACGGGGCGTGCCCGGTGCGGCCGGGCTCGGCATCGGCGTGGAGGGCGGACTAGAGCTCGTTGACGGTCCGGTGCCCGGTGCCGGTCCGGTGCTCCGGGTGGGCGCCGGCCGCGCCGTCCCTCGGCACGGTCCCGCTTCCGCCCGACGCCAGGGCATCCATGGTGCGGGCCTGCACCTCCCGGTGTGCGGCGGCGGCGATGAAGGCGGCCGTGTGCTCCGCGCCCACCAGAGCCCGCACGGCCTGCACGGCTTCGGCGGGGAGCAGCACCGTTTCCGGCACCGTGCCGGGGCCGGGCGCGGTACGGGGGTCCGTGACCGGCCCGGGTGCGGCCGTCGGGACGGACGGCGGCGGTCCGGGCACGGACCGGGGCCCGGGCACGCTTCCGGAGCCCGCTTCGGAGGGCGGCGCCCCGGCGGGCGCCCGCCCGGCGCCGGCTGCCGCTGCCGACGCCAGGGCCCGCGCCTCGTCGGACCCGAGCGCCTCTGCCGGGAGTGCCTCGCTGAGGTGATGGCGCAGGTAGCGGGTGGCCAGGGTGCGCATGGCGCGGGCGAGTTCGGCGTCAATCGTCTGCTGGGCCAGAGGGCGCAGCCGGCGTACGAGGGCGGCGGCTTCCGCAGCCTCGGCCTCGGTCGGCGGGTGATCCAGGAAGGGCTGGAAGACATGCTCGGTGGTGAAGTCCAGGAAGCGGGAGGCGATGTGCTCGACCTCGCCGCGCACCTCCCGCAGATGACCGGTGATCGCCAGAAGCGGGACGCCGGCGGAGTGCAGTTCGGCGGCGACGGCGAGTTCCTGCGGGCTGGGGACGAGGAAAGCGTCGTCCTCGCCGGGGATCCTTTCCAGGACGCCGAGTTCGACCGCCTCGGCGATCGCCTCCTCGTCGGGGGAGCCCCCGAAGGCGGCGTCCAGGTCCGGGCGGCTGACGCGGGACGCCTCCTCGTCGGTCCACGGCCCGTCGATCTCGGCGACCAGGCCCAGGACCCCGCCGAGGTCGAGGCCTGCGTCCCAGGCCTCGAGGAGTTCCTTGATGCTGGCGAGGGAGTATCCGCGGTCGAGCAGATCGGCGATCTGGCGTAGCCGGGCAAGATGGGGGTCGCCGTAGACATTGGCCCGGCCCCGGCGCTCGGGACGGGGGAGCAGCCCGCGGTCCTGATAGGCGCGAATCGTGCGGACCGTGGCGCCGCTGAGGTGCGCCAGGTCCTCGATGCGGTATTCGCCCGTCGGCGGCTGCTCGGTCACTGAAGTGCTCCTTACGAGAGGGGTCCGGGAGACGGCCGGAAGCGCCCGCGTACTACGGAGGGCCGCGTGCACGAGTGGGCCGTGCGGCCCACCGCGCCCGCCGTGGCCCGTGTGGCAGAGCCAGGGGCGGCCGGAAGTGTATTCGGTTCCCCCGGGCACGCCGTACGGCGGCGGATGCGGCTTGGGTCCCGACCGGGCTTGGGCCTCGACCGGGCTTGGGCCCCGACCGGGCTTGGGCCCGAACCGAGCCTGGGCCTCGTCTGAGCCTGGGCTCCGACCGGGCCCGGCCGGGGATACGCGCCGGGACCTGGGCCGGATGCCCGGCCGCGGATGCCGGCCGGGCGTCCGGCGCTACAGCCGCGGCTCGAAGCGGGCAAGGGCGCGCAGCGCGCGCGGGGCGAAGCGGGCCATCAGATGGGCGCCGCGTGCTTCGGGGGTGACCGGTACCACCGCCTGGTTGCGGACCACCGCACGCAGAATGGCGTCGGCGACCTTCTCCGGAGGGTAATTGCGCAGCCCGTACATCCACGCGGCCTTGGCCTGGCGGCGCTTCTCCTCGTCGGCCGAGACACCGGTGAAGCGAGCCGTGGCGGTGATACCGGTGTTGACCAGCCCCGGACAGATGGCCGAGACGCCGATGCCCTGACCGGCCAGTTCGGCACGCAGGCACTCGCTGAGCATCAGGACGGCCGCCTTGGACGTGCTGTAGGCGGGCAGCACCCTCGAAGGCTGGAAGGCGGCGGCCGAGGCGATGTTGACGATATGGCCGCCCTGTCCGCGGTGTGCCATCCGCTTGCCGAAGATCCGGCAGCCATGGATGACGCCCCACAGATTGACGTCCAGCACCTTCTTCCAGTCCTCGGCACTGGTCTGCAGGAAGGAGCCGGACAGGCCGATGCCGGCGTTGTTCACCAGGATGTCGACGGTGCCGTACTCGGTGTCGACCTTGTCGGCGAGCTTCTCCATCGCCGCCTCGTCCGAGACATCGGCGACCTCCGCCCAGGCGTCTGGTGCACCGATCAGCCGGGACATCTCGGCGGTCCGCGCCGCGCCCTCGGCATCCCGGTCCACGGCGACGATCAGCGCGCCGGCCTCGGCAAAGGCGAACGCCGTCGCCCGGCCGATGCCGCCGGCCGCGCCGGTCACCAGCACCAGCTGACCGCCGAACCGGTCGGCATGCGGGCCGGATGCCACGACCTGCTTTGCCGGATCCCCCTCTTCCTTGGCGGTGACGAACGCACCGATCCAGGAGACGAGCTGGTCGGGACGGGTACGCGGTACCCAGTGCTTGGCCGGGAGGGTGCGGCGCACCAGCTGGGGCGCCCACTGCTCCAGGTCGTCGTACAGCCGCTGGGAGAGGAAAGCGTCGCCGGTCGGGGTGATCAGCTGGACCGGGCAGTGTGCATAGGCGTCGCTGCGCGGGCGGCGGAGCCGGGGAAGAACATTGTCGCGGTAGAGCCAGGCGCCGTGGGCGGCATCGGTCGGCAGGGAAGCGGTCGGGTAGTCACCGCCCGGTACCTTCTCCAGGCGCTGCAGGATCCGAGGCCAGCGCTTGCCGAGCGGACCCTTCCACGCCAGCTCGGGCAGCACGGGCGTGTGCAGCATGTAGACGTACCAGGACTTGGCGCTCTGGTGGAGGAGCTGGGCGGCGCGCCGGGGCGTGGGGCGCGCCATGCGCTTCTTGATCCAGTGGCCGAAGTGGTCCAGGGACGGGCCCGACATGGAGGTGAAGGAGGCGATCCGGCCCTCCGTACGGCGCACCGTGGCGAACTCCCAGGCCTGGACCGAGCCCCAGTCGTGGCCGACGAGGTGAACCGGGCGGTCGGGGCTGACGGCGTCGGCGACGGCCAGGAAGTCGTCGGTCAGCTTCTCCAGGGTGAAGCCGCCGCGCAGCGGCTTCGGAGCGGTGGACCGGCCGCAGCCCCGGACGTCGTAGAGCACCACATGGAACCGGTCGGCCAGGCCGCGGGCGACCTCGGACCACACCTCTTTGCTGTCCGGATAGCCGTGCACCAGCATCACCGTGGGCTGTGCCGGATCCCCCAGTTCGGCGACGCACAGCTCGATGCCACCGGTCCGCACCCAGCGCTCCCGCGCGCCGTCGAGCCCCGCACCGTTTCCGGCCCCGGGTTGCTGTACCCGCCCCGTTCGCGGGTCCCGATCGGCTCGCCGCCCGCGTCCCTCACCCCCTACGGGCGCCTGTCCGGGCTCCCGCGCAGATCCCTGCCCCTGTCCTTCCCTCCGTCCCGGTCCCTGTCCCCGTCCCGGTCCCGGTCCCTGTCGCTCTCCCTTTCCCCGACCACGTCCCGTGTTCACGCTGCCTTCTCCTCCTGCCAGCGCCGCACATGCGGCAGATCGTCGTCCAGCCAAAAGGCACTTTCCTGCGGGTCCTTGGAGTCCGTGACCACCAGGATCTCCTCGAACTTCGCGCCCGTTCCCCGGAACCCGAGGTGGGGTTCGACCGCCCACAGGCCCGGCTGCGGCGGGTGGTCGGAGAAGGCGTAGGGGCTCCACAGCGGAGACCAACCCTCACGGTGGCCGTGCAGCGCATCGGAGGCGAGGCCCTTGAGGGCCTGGGTGCCGAACCCGAAGAGGGTGGGTGACCAGCTGCGCCGGCGGACCCGGTCGACCTTGTGCGCGATGACGCCGAAGGGGTAGGCACGGTGGCGGTTGGCGTAGCCCTGCCGCACCATCAGCCGGTCGACGTCCTCGTAGATCTCCCGCAGCGAGCGCCTCTCGCGCACCTCGCGCAGGATCAGCTGCCGATGCGCTTCGAGGTCGGCGAGCAGCCGGTCGTGCACGGGGCTGAGCCCGAGGCAGCCGGAGTAGCCGATGTCGGCCGTGAAGCCCCGATGAACCGGCGCCATGTCGAGGATGAAGGCCATCCCCGGTTCCAGCGCGCGGTGGGTCGGGAAGAACTGCAGCGGCAGGCGGAAGTTGACGAAGGCGGTGCGGTCGCCGAACCAGGCGAACGGCAGATGGAACCAGTCCCGCACCCCGCGCTCGCGCAGCCACTCGCGCTGCATTCGCGCCGCCTCCCGCTCGGTGACCCCCGGCCCGAGCTGGGCGGCCACCGCCTCGGCGCAGTCGTACGCGAGCCGCTGGACCTCTCTGAACCCCCTTAGCCCGGCGGTGAGTTCTCCGGCTCCTGGTGGGGTCGCCGAGGTGACTGAGGCCATCGTCAACCGTCCGTCCGTGAGCGGTGCATCGCGGTACGTGCCCGTAACCTGCCACCGATGAATGTGACAATGGCCGACGGCCGCGTCAAGGGGGCCGTCGGGTATGCGCCGCGACCCCGACGCCATGGCCACTCGGAGCAGGAGACCCCTACGGGCACGTAATACCGCAGGGGGAGGCACATCCCACCGTCTGGTCTGACGACCGGTGTGGCCGGTGCCACTACCGTCGATGACGTGACTGTGATCGTGACCGAAAGCCTGAGCAAGCGGTTCCCGCGGGTGACCGCCTTGGACCGGCTCTCCCTTGACATCGCCCCCGGCGTAACGGGCCTGGTGGGTGCCAACGGTGCCGGCAAGTCCACCCTGATCAAGATCCTTCTCGGGCTGGCCCCGGCCACCGAAGGGACCGCACATGTCCTCGGCCTGGATGTGACCAAGGACGGCGGCACCATCCGTGAGCGGGTCGGCTATATGCCCGAGCACGACTGCCTGCCCCCGGACGTCTCGGCCACCGAATTCGTCGTGCACATGGCCCGGATGTCCGGACTGCCACCGGCCGCCGCCCGTGAGCGCACCGCGGACACCCTGCGCCACGTCGGCCTCTACGAGGAGCGCTACCGCCCCATCGGCGGCTACTCCACGGGCATGAAGCAGCGGGTGAAGCTGGCCCAGGCGCTGGTCCACGACCCGCAGCTGGTGTTCCTCGACGAGCCCACCAACGGCCTCGACCCCGCCGGGCGGGACGAGATGCTCGGCCTGATCCGGCGCGTGCACACCGACTTCGGGATCTCCGTCCTGGTGACCTCCCACCTCCTCGGTGAGCTGGAGCGGACCTGTGATCATGTCGTCGTCATCGATGGCGGCAAACTGCTGCGCTCCTCCTCGACCGATGAATTCACACAGGTCACGGCCACGCTTGCGGTCGAGGTCACGGACACCGACGCCCATCCGGACGGCACCGCGGCGCTGCGCGCGGCCCTGGCCGCCGCCGGAGCCACGGTCACCACCGGCGCCGCCGGCTCGGAAAGCCTCGCCTCCGCCGGGCACCTCCTGTACGTCGAGGCGGCCGGGGAGGAGACCTACGACCTGGTGCGGGACACCGTCGCCGGGCTCGGGCTCGGCCTGATCCGGATGGAACAGCGCCGGCACCAGATCGCCGAGGTCTTCCGCGATGCGGACGCGGCGCACGCCACCCCCGCCACCGCAGGCGCCCCGAGCGCCCCGTATGCCACCCAGGACGGAGGCGCCCACGATGTCGCCTGAGCCCACGACGTCCGCGCCCGCGACGTCCGCATCCGCCGCACCGGGCGGCGCCTACATCCACAACATCGGCTACCGCCACTACGACGGCCCCCGCCTGGGCCGCGCCTACGCCCGCCGGTCGCTCTTCTCGCAGAGCCTGCGCGGCGCCTACGGTCTGGGCCGCTCGGCCAAGAGCAAGGTGCTGCCGATGCTGCTCTTCGCGGTGATGTGCCTGCCCGCCGCGATCATGGTCGCGGTGGCGGTGTTCACCAAGGCCCGCAGCCTCCCGGTCGGCTACTCCGGCTACGCCGTCTACCTCCAGGCCGTCATCGGCCTCTATCTGGCCTCCCAGGCCCCGCAGTCGGTCTCGCGCGACCTGCGCTTCAAGTCCATCCCGCTGTACTTCTCCCGCCCCATCGAGCGCAGCGACTACGTGGCATCGAAGTTCGCGGCGATGGCCGGCGCTCTGCTCATCCTCACCGGCGCCCCGTTGCTGGTCCTCTACGTCGGCGCGCTGCTGGCCAAGCTGGACTTCGTCGACCAGACCAAGGGGCTGGCACAAGGACTGGTCGCCGTGGTGCTGCTCTCGCTGCTGTTCGCCGGGATAGGCCTGGTCGTCTCGGCGGTCACGCCCCGCCGTGGCTTCGGCGTCGCCGCCGTGATCGCCGTCCTCACCATTCCGTACGGTGCGGTGACCGCCGTCCAGGGGATCGCCTTCATGCAGGGCAACGAGGCCGCCGTCGGCTGGCTGGGGCTGTTCTCCCCCATCACGCTGATCGACGGTGTGCAGTCGGCCTTCCTCGGCGGCACCAGCTCCTTCCCCAACAGCGTGGCGCCGTCGACCGGTGCCGGATTCGTGTATCTCCTCGTCACCCTGACCGTCATCGCCGGCTGCTACGCCCTGCTGATGCGCCGCTACCGGAAGGCCGGACTGTGACCGCCCCGCGCCGCCGGCTCCCACCGGCCGGCGCCCCCGGCCCGACCACCACCCTCCTAAGGAATGGGCTGCGCCCATGAGCACTCTCACCATCGACCATGTCTCGCGCTGGTTCGGCAACGTCGTCGCCGTCAACGACATCACGATGACCATCGGTCCCGGCGTGACCGGCCTGCTCGGCCCCAACGGCGCAGGCAAGTCCACGCTCATCAACATGATGGGCGGCTTCCTCGCGCCCTCCAACGGCTCGGTCACCCTCGACGGGACGACGATCTGGCGTCACGCCGGCATCTACCGCCACATCGGCATCGTCCCGGAGCGCGAGGCGATGTACGACTTCCTCACGGGGCGCGAATTCGTCCTCGCCAACGCGGAGTTGCACGGACTCGGCCGGGCGGAGGCGGCCAGGGCGCTGGCCACCGTCGAGATGGAGTACGCCCAGGACCGCAAGATCTCGACGTACAGCAAGGGCATGCGGCAGCGCGTGAAGATGGCTTCCGCGCTGGTCCACGACCCGTCCGTGCTGCTGCTCGACGAGCCGTTCAACGGCATGGACCCCCGCCAGCGGATGCAGCTGATGGAGCTGCTGCGGCAGATGGGCGACCAGGGCCGTACGGTCCTGTTCTCCTCGCACATCCTCGAAGAGGTCGAACAACTCGCCTCGCACATCGAGGTGGTGGTGGCCGGACGGCATGCCGCGTCCGGTGACTTCCGCAAGATCCGCCGCCTGATGACGGACCGCCCGCACCGCTATCTGGTCCGGTCCGACAACGACCGGGCACTGGCCGGTGCGCTGATCGCCGACCCCTCGACGGCCGGCATCGAGGTGGACCTCGCCGAAGGCGCGCTGCGCATCCAGGCGGTCGACTTCGGCCGCTTCACCGAACTCCTGCCGCGGGTGGCCCGCGACCACGGCATCCGCCTTCTGACGGTCTCGCCCTCCGACGAGTCGCTGGAATCCGTCTTCTCCTACCTCGTAGCGGCCTGAGGCCCTGAAAGGAGCCCTGACGCATGTCCACGACCACTCCGACGGCCCCCGCCGCGCCCCCCGGCGCGCCCAAGGCCACACTCTTCCACCCGACCGTTGCCCGGCTCACCTACCGCGCCCTGCTCGGCCGGCGCCGGGCACTGATCCTCTTCGCGCTGCCCGCCCTGCTGGTGGCGCTCGCGGTGGCCGTCCGTACGCTGACCGGCGCCGATGACTCCACCGCCGGCGGCATCCTGGGCGGCTTCGCGCTGGGCACGATGGTGCCGCTGATCGGTGTCATCGCCGGTACGGGCGCGATCGGCCCGGAGATCGACGACGGCTCGGTGGTCTACCTCCTCGCCAAGCCGGTGTCCCGGCCGACGATCATCTTCACCAAACTCCTGGTCGCGATAGGCGTCACGGTCGCCTTCTCCGCCCTTCCCGTGCTGCTCGCCGGCTTCCTCCTCAACGGCAACAGCCAGCAGATGGCCGTGGGCTACGCCGTGGCGGCGGCCATCGCGTCGGTCGCCTACAGCGCCCTCTTCCTCCTCTTCGGCACGATCACCCGGCACGCCGTCGTGTTCGGCCTGGTCTACGCCCTGGTCTGGGAGGCGCTGGTCGGCACCCTCGTCCCGGGCGCGAAGACGCTCAGCGTCCAGCAGTGGGCGCTGGCGGTCGGCCAGAAGGCGGCCGCGGAGGGCGCGATCACCTCTGATGTCCAACTCCCGCTCGCGGTCGGCCTGTTGGTGGCACTCACGGTCGCCGCCACCTGGTATGCCGCCCGCCGTCTGAAGGCGCTCACCCTGGCCGGCGAGGAGTAATGACGTCCGGGCACGGCGTGGGCGGAGGGCAGCGGGCGCGGGAGGGGACGTCCTAAGCCCCGCCACCGCCACCGCCACCGCCACCGCCACCACTACCGCCACCGCGACTCCCGGCGCTCGCCTGCCGGCCGTTGAACTCCCGGACGTTGCGCAGATGCTCCTGATAGTCGGCGGTGAAGCGGGTGTCGCCCGGTTTGACGGTGACGAAGTAGAGCCAGTCGCCCGCGGGCGGCGCGCCGGCCGCCTTCAGCGCGTCCGCCCCGGGATTGTCGATCGGCGTCGGCGGCAGGCCCGGGTACCGGTAGGTGTTGTACGGGTTCTTGGTCCTGGTGTCGGCGTGGCTGGTGCGGAGGGTGCTGCGGCCCAGCGCGTAATTGATCGTCGAGTCCATCTGCAGCGGCATGTGGTGCGCAAGGCGGTTGTCGATGACCCGGGCGACCTTGCCCATATCGGCCGGCCGGTCCGCCTCGGCCTGCACGATGCTGGCGATCACGACCGTCCGGTAGGAGGCGATGCCGTCGGCGGCGAGCCGCTGCTTGGCGGTTTTGACCATGTAGCCGAGCAGCGACGCCGGGGTGGTGTCCGAGTCGAGGGGATAGGTCGCCGGGAAGAGATAGCCCTCGGGGTTGCCCTTCGCCTCGCCCGGCAGTCCCAGATGCGCGCTCTTGGCGGCCTTCGCGGTGGACCCGGCCGGACGGTGCAGGGCCTTGTCGGCGGCCGCGTAGATCTGCGAGGACCGCTGCCCCTCCGGGACGGTCAGGGTCTGCCCGGGCCGCAACCCGCGCAGCAGCCGCGGAAGCAGCAGAACGGCAAGGACGACCAGCACACACAGCACCGCTACGAGGATGAGCCGGCTGGTGCGGGAGAGCCGCGGTCCTGACCGGCGAACGGTGCGCTCAACATCGCTCATGGGGGCACGGTAAGCGAGACCGAAGGAGCGCGTGGCGGCTGCTCCCCGGATCTCCGCCGACGGCGGAGATCATTCACCAGCTCGCCATCCACCGGCCACACCCCGGTGGGTACCGGGACGAGGGCCAGGCCGCCGCATCAGCCCGATGGCGGCCTGCCGCACTCCGCCGGCAGCCCCACCCCAGCTCCGCCGGTCCCACCCCACCACCCGATGGTCCCCGCCCCAGCTCCCTCCCGGCGGCCCGGCCCCAGCCCGCCACGACCTCGGGCCTTGAGGGCCCCCGGCCGTGTGCCCTTACGCCGGGCCCTCTTTCCTTACGCCGGGCCCTCTGCCCTTACGCCCCCGCCCCGCCTTCCTCACCCCGCCTTCCTCACCGGACGGCCGGTGCTCCGATCCGCTGGTCCCGCCCCGCACCCACGCCCACCAGGGCCAGTCCGGCGCAGACGGCGATCAGCAGCACAAGGGGGACGGTCCAGCCGCGGGTGGCCTGGTGGACGGCCCCCAGGACGAGGGGGCCGGCGGCCGCCAGGAGGTACCCGCCGGTCTGGGCCATACCGGAGAGGCGGGCAGCGGTGTGGGCATCGCCGGAGCGCAGCACCATCATCGTCAGGGCCAGGCCCAGTGCACCGCCTTGCCCGACGCCGAGGAGCGCCGCCCACAACCAGGCGCCCGCCACCGGCGCCACCAGCAGTCCGCTGATGCCGCAGGCCATCAGCCCGGACACGGCCACTGCCAGCAGCCGCTGACGCCGCATTCGCCCCGCGAGCATCGGCACGATGAACGAACCGACCATCTGCAGCAGCGTGCTGAAGGCGAAGACCAGGCCCGCTTCACCCTTGCCCATGCCGTGGTCGGTGAAGATCGTCGGCATCCAGGCGATGGACACGTACGCGATCAGCGACTGCGAGCCCATGAAGAGCGTGACCTGCCAGGCCAGCGGGGAACGGCTCAACCTCGGCCCGTCCTCGCCGACGTGCAGAGGGGTGGCCGCGGCCGCGCCGTGGCGGGTGCCGCGCCGGGCCATGAGCGTCTGCGGAATCCAGACGACCGCGGCGACGGCGGCCGGCAGTGACCAGGAGACCAGCGCGCCCTGCCAGCTGCCGAGCGCGCTCTCCAGCGGGACCGCGGAGGCGGCCGAGACCGTCGCGCCCAGGATCATCGCGGTCGAGTACAGCGCCGTCATGCCCGCGGCCCGCTCCGGGAAGTCCCGCTTGATCAGGCCCGGCATCAGCACGTTCAGCAGGGCTATGGAGGTACCGACCACGGCACACCCGGCGAACAACGCGACCACCGGCGGGGCGATCCGCAGCACGATGCCGCCGCACAGGGCCACCAGTGCCCCGCACAGCGCCGCCTCCGTGCCCCACCGGCGTGCCAGCTTCGGTGCCACGATCGAACCGAGGCCCATGAAGATCAGCGGAATCGTCGTCACCAGGCTGCTGGCCGTCGCGGTCAGCTGGAAGTGCCGGCCGATCTCGCCGAGCAATGGCGAGACCCCGGCCAGCGCCGCCCGCATATTGACCGCGGCAAGCACGATTCCGGCCATGAGCAGGGCCGGGTGGGCCCGCAGGCGCCGGCGGGCCGTGGCGACCGGCGGTGTCGCGACCAGGTCTTCCTCGGCGTCGATCAAGGTTGCTTCGGACCTGGGCCCTGCCATACGTGCGTACCTCGCCAAGGGTGGTGTGCGTTCGGGGAAGGGAGTTGAAGCGGCAATTCGGCAAAGACGGAAGCGAGCGAGGGCGTCAGCGGCCGGCCAGCAGGTTCTCCACCGCCCGCTTCGGTTTTTCCAGCACCTCGCGGATGGCCTGCTGAGCGGTCTCCGGGTCGCCCGCCGCGATCGCGTCCAAAACCGCGACATGATCGCCGTGCACGATCTTCGGCATCGCCCGGTCGCCGAGATAGTTGACCAGCGACTCCCGTACCGAGCTGCTGAACCAGCCGTAGGTCGCCGTCAGCGCGGTGTTGTGCGCGGCCTCGACGACGGCCTTGTGGAAGGCGATGTCGTGATCGGCGTAGAGCTCCAGGCTGTCGGCGTCGGGATGTCCCTCCGCGTCCGCCAGCTCGGCCTGAGCGTCCAGGGCCGCCCGCATCCGCTCCAGATCGGCGGGCAGATGGCGGAGCGCTGCCAGTCGGGCCGCTTCCGCCTCCAGTGCGATGCGCAGCTCCAGTACGTCACGGATTCCGGCCCGCTGGACGCCGCGCATGATGTCGCCCGGGTCAGTGGTGGAGACGACGAAGGTGCCTTCGCCCTGCCGTGAGCGCAGCATCCCGGCGTGTACGAGCACCCGTACCGCCTCGCGGATGGTGTTACGGCCGACCTGGAGCTGTTCGGCGAGCGCATGCTCGGTGGGGATCCGGGACCCCACCTGCCACTCCCCGGCCGTCAACTGGGACCGCAGGGCTTCGACGACGGTGTCCACGAGGGATTGCCGCCCCGCTGCCTGCAGTGCCATGCCCGATCCGATCCGGTCCAGATCCGCGCTCTTGCCCGGTCATCCTACAACTGATGCATTCACCATACACGGAAGTGAGGGAAGTCAGGGAAGGGGAGGGAGGGAGGCGAGGGGCGTGAGGGATGTGAGGGACGTGAGGGATGTGAGGGGCGTGAGGGATGCAAGGGAATCCGAGGTGTGCGACAGCTGGGAACCCGCCGGAACCGAGGCCCGAGGCCCGAGGCCCAAGGCCCGAGGCCCAAGGGCCAAGGGCCAACGCCCAAGTGCCCAAGCCACAGAGGGGAGGGGGCCGAGGCCGGGCCGACGGGTTCGATCAGGCCGCCCCGTGAAGGCTCGGTGAGGGCCCGCCGGGCGCCCGCGGGAGGCGGGGACGCGGCGCGGCGGGCCCTCCCGGCGTCACAGCCCGATGTCCCGCTCCTGGATGTCCGCGAGGGATTCGCGCCGTACAAGAAGGCGGGCGTGCCCTTCGGCGACGGCGATGACCGGTGGCCGGCCGACGAGGTTGTAGCCGGAGGCCATCGAGAGGTGGTACGCACCGGCGACGGGAACGGCCAGCAGATCGCCGGGACGGATGTCGCCGGGCAGCCGGACATCGGCGGCGAGCACATCGCCGGCCTCGCAGTGCCGTCCGACCACGGTGACCGGTTCCGGTGCGGCGGACGTGCGGCGGCCGATCAGCCGCGGCGCATAGCGCACCCCGTAGAGCGCCGGCCGCGGGTTGTCGCTCATCCCGCCGTCCACCGCCACGAACGTGTGCGCACCGGTGCGTTTGACGGACAGCACCCGGTAGAGGACGACACCGGCAGGCCCCGCGATGGCGCGGCCGGGTTCGATGGCGAGCCGTGGCACCGGCAGCCCGGCCGCCGCGCAGCCGCCGGCCAGTTCGGCGCGGATCCGGTCGCCGAGGGAGGCCAGATCGAGCGTGGGCTCGCCGGGCCGGTAGGCGACGCCGTGGCCGCCCCCGAGGTCCAGCTCGGGCAGGGTGATGCCGTGCTGCTCATGGATCCGGGCCAGCAAGCCGATCAGTCGGCGTACGGCCGAGAGATAGGGCTTGACGGTGGTGATCTGCGAGCCCAAGTGGCAGTGCAGGCCGACCAGTTCGAGGCGGGGCTGGCTGAGTGCCCGCGCGATGGCGTGCTGTGCGGAGCCGTCGGCGAGCGACAGCCCGAACTTCTGGTCGTCGGTCCCGGTACGGATCTTGGCGTGGCCGCCGGCGGCGATGCCCGGCACGACCCGGATCAGCACCTTCTGCCGGCTGCCCGCCGGGATCGCGGCGGCCAGCCGGGCGATCTCCGAGGTGCTGTCGATGACGATCCGGCCGACGCCGAGCCGCAGCGCCGCCCGCAGGTCGGCCGGGCTCTTGGCGTTGCCGTGCAGCACGATCCGCGCGGGCGGGAAGCCGCTGGTGACGGCCAACTCCAGCTCGCCGGCGGAGCAGACGTCCAGGCCGAGCCCTTCCTCCCGCACCCAGTGGACCATGGCGCGGCACAGGAATGCCTTGGCGGCGTAGAAGACGTCGGCGCCCGGGAAGGCCCGAAGGTAGGCGCGGCAGCGGTGGCGAACCTCGGCTTCGTCCAGGACGTAGGCGGGGGTGCCGAAGCGGTCGGCGACCTCGGTGAGCGGAACGCCGCCCACGGCGAGGTCGTCGCGGCCGAGCGGTGCCGCGGACCCGGGCCAGATGGACAACGGTTCGTCGGCGGACGGCGGCACTTCGGCGGTGGACAGCAGCTCGTCGGCGGTGGACAGCAACTCGACGGCGCTGGACAAGGGCTTGTCGGCGGACGGTGGTTCCTTCGCGGACAGCAGCCGGCCGGCGGATGGATGCTCGTTGGCGGAGGGCGGCGGGGTGGCGGCCGGTGGCGCGCTCGCCACGGCGGTGGCCGGCGACGGAGCACCGGTCCGGTCAGTCGCTCGGTCAGTCGCTCGGTCAGTCGTCCGGTCAGTCGTCCGGTGACTCGTCTGGTGAGTGGTCTGGGGCAGTGTGCTGTGGCTCATGGCAGTGTCTCTCCCTCAGACTGCCCGTAGATGCTGACCACGGGGAATGCCGGGGGCGAACCGCGGATCGACGGTCAAGGCCGTCGCTCCGACGGGTTCGGCCAGCGCACGCAGCGCGGACTCGGAGAGCCTGACCCAGGGCTGATCGCTGCCGAGTGCCGCGGCGAGTCGCTGGGGCGAGGTGAAGCCGACGGCGGTACGGCCACCGAGCGGGGTACGGAACAGGCGGGCGGTGCAGCCCGCGGGGCCCGACCGGACAGGGACGAAGAGAAGCCCGGCCGGGACACGTTCGGCAGGCTCGGGATCTTCCGCGTACAGAAGGTGGGACACGGCGTTGCTCCTCGGACAGAACCTCGGCCCCGGACCGGTGGGAAACGCGTACGCCGGGGCTCGGCCCTGACGCTATTCCCGGGGAACCGGGCACTCCGCCGACCACTGACGCGTCATTGACGGGTTGTGGACGCTACTTGACGCGATGCTGCTGCCCGGTGACCGAATGTGTAGCGGTGGTGACACCGGGACGCGGTCCGGGCCGCCGGGACGGTCCGGCCCGTCCGCGAAGGACGGGTCCCGTGGCCTGCCGCGCTTGACCTTGACACGGTGGAAAGCACTCCACTGGAAGGCGTCATGTTCAGCATCGGAGATTTCGCCCGGTACGGCCGTGTGTCGGCCCGCATGCTGCGCCATTACGACGCGATCGGGCTGCTGCGCCCGGCCCGTACCGACCCCGTCAGCGGCTACCGCTTCTACGAGGCGGCCCAGCTCGCCCGGCTCAACCGCATCATCGCGCTCAAGGACCTCGGATTCAGCCTTCAGCAGGTGAGGGCGATTCTGGCCGAGGAGGTGAGCGTGCCGGAGCTGCGCGGCATGTTGCGGCTGCGGCGGACGGAGCTGGAAGCGGCGCTGACGGCGGCGGGTGCGCGGCTGGCGCAGGTCGAGGCGAGGCTCCGGACGATCGAGAGCGAGGGACGTATGTCTGCCGACGATGTGGTGGTCAAGCGCACCGACACGGTGCTGCTCGCGGAGCTGAGCGGGATCGCCGCCAGTTACGGGCCCGAGGACATCGGGCCGGTCATCCAGCCGCTCTACGGCGAGCTGTGCCGACGGCTGGAGGCCGCCGGGGTGACCCCGGCGGGGCCGGGACTGGCGTACTACGAGGACGCCCCGGACACCCCGGACGCCCCGGGCGCCCAGGAGGCCCCGGACGCCCCGGCGACACCGGCAGCACCGGAGCGGACGAGAAGTCCGCGGACGGGAACGGGGGAAGGCGGGACCGAATCCGAATCCGGGCCCGAACCCGACCCCGAACCCGGCCCCGGACCCGGACCCGAACCCGGACCCAGCCCCGGGGTAACGGCCGACGCCGGCGGTGACGCCATCGTCGTCCACGCGGGAATCGTGATCACCCATGAGGCCCTGGCCAAGGCGGGCGTCACAGGTGACGGCCCCGCCGGCCGCCCCGGCACCCCCTCCGCCACACCCGCCCTCTCTGCCACACCCGCCCCCACCGGCCTCGGCTTCGACGTCGTCACCCTCCCCGGCCTCGACAGCGCCGCCACGGTGGTGCACCACGGTCCGATGAGCCGGATCCTGCCGACCGCCCAGAATCTCGCGCACTGGATCGACGCCAACGGCTACCGCTCCGCCGGGTATGCCCGCGAGCTCTACCTGGAGTGCCCGCCGGACCAGGAGAAATGGGTCACCGAGATCCAGGAGCCGGTGGTCAGGGCCTGACGCTCTCGGCTTCGCCACCCGGGCACGCGGTGACCGTCTCGACCACCTCCGCTTCGCCGCCGAGGCATGCAGTGACCGTCTGCGCCGTCTGCACCGTCTGCGCCGTCTCCGCTTCCCCGTCCAGGCACGCGGTGACCGTCTCCGCGAACGCCACCGCCGCCGGGCTCAACGCCTCCCACTGGCGTACCGCCCAGCCGGTGGCCAGTGGGGGCAGCGCGGCGATCGGGACCAGCCGCAGTGCCGGGTGGACGGAGGCGTGCAGGCCCGGCAGTTGGGGGACGACCGCATGGCCGACGCCGAGTTCGGCCAGCAGCAGGGCGGTGTCCCAGTCGGCGACGCTGGTGGTGCTCGGGGGCGGCACGGGGCCGGCCTCCCGGTGGCTGAGGTGATCGTCGAGGCGCATACGGGAGGTGGAGTTCTCCGGCAGCCGGATGTGCCGGATACCCGCCAGCTCCTCGGGCTCGATCCGCTCCCGGCCGGCGAGCGGGTCATCGGCGCGTACGGCGAGCACCCAGGGCAGCCGGACCACCGGATGCTGCTCGATGCCCGGTACCGGCGGGCCGATGGTGATCCAGGCCAGCTCGGAGCTGCCGTCCGCGACGACCTCGAAACAGCGGCGGCTGGAACTCTCGGTCCGGAACTCCAGGTTGACGTGCGGACGGTGGGCACGGAAGGCGACGACCGCCTCGGACATGAAGTGCCGGACGGTCGTGGCGCCGGTGGTCACCCGGACCGTGCCGCCGTCGCCCGCGCGTAGATCGGCCAGCCGGTGCAGCGCCAGATCCAGTCCGCCGATGCCGTCCGCCGCCGCACGGTGCAGGATCCGGCCCGCCTGGGTGGGCGCCACCCCGCGCGGCCGGCGTTCCAACAGTCTGCTGCCCGCCTCCCGTTCGAGGCGCTTGATGCGCTGGCTCACGGCCGACTGGGTGCAGCCGAGATCGCGGGCGACGGCACTGAGGCTGCCCGCCTCGCACACGGCCACGAAGACGCGCAGATCATCGAGGGTCACCCACGTACGGTAGTCCTCAACACAAGCTATTGCTAAGGGATTTGGAAGGAAGTCAGAGGATTGACTTGGGTGTGAGGCGCGGCGAAGATCGGCACAGGGCCCAGGGCGGCAACCCGGAACCATCTACGGCCGTACGGTTCCGGGTGCCGACCCGCACAGGGGCGTGCTCCGCCGTGGCTACGCCCCCGCTCGCGCACCCTCCCGCACCGGAGCCGCCGCGGCGTCCTCCGCGGACGGGCCGGCCGGACCGTCGCCGCTCTCCTCGCGCCGTACCACCGCAAGGACCAGCAGCCCGCCCGCCAGGGCCACCACCCCGGAGATCAGCATGATGTCCGTCAGCCCGGTGACATAGGCGGACCCGGTGGCCGTACGGGAGGCGCCGGGCCGTGCGGTGTCGCGCAGCGCGGTGGCGAAGACGGTGCCGAGGACCGCGATACCGAGGGCGTAGCCCAGCTGGCGGAAGGTGTTCACGGCGCCGCTCGCCATGCCCGCCCGCTGCGGGGGCGCCGCGCCGAGCGCCGCGGAGACCAGGACCGGCATCGCCATCCCGATGCCCAGGCCGCTCACCGCGAGCCCGGGGACCAGCGACGCCCAGCCGGAGTCGTCGTCCAGCAGCGCGCAGGACACCAGTGCCCCGGCTCCCACGAGCAACAGGCCGACACCGACCGGGAGTTGGGGCGCCATCCGCTGCAGCCGCCGGCCGCCCAGCGAGCCGACCAGCAGGGACATCAGCGCCATCGGCGTCACCGAGAGACCCGCCTGCACCGGGCTCAGGCCCACGACGTTCTGCACCCACAGCCCCACGAACGACAGATACGGGAACGCCGCGGCTTGCAGCAGCAGCGCCGCCGCCATCAGCGCCGCGAACGACGGCCGGCGCAGCAGCCGGAGGTCGAGCAGCGGCCGGCCCACCCGCCGCTCGACGACCAGGAAGACCAGCAGCGCGAGCGCCGCGCCGACGAGCGAGGCGAGCGTCCCGTACTCCGTCCAGCCCTCCTCGCCGCCGCGGATCAGCCCGTACGTCAGCGCGCCCGCGCACACCGTGAAGGATGCGGCACCCGGCCAGTCGATACGGGCGAGGGGGGTCCCCGCGGCCGGGTTCGTTCGAGGCTGGGGGAGGCCACCGTACGACTCCCCGACCCGGCGCAGGGTGATCCACACCGCAACGGCGACCAGCGGCAGATTGACCAGGAAGATCGCCCGCCAGTCCACGTACTCGGTGAGCAGCCCGCCCAGTACGGGGCCGATCGCGGCCGCGGCACCGCTGGTACCGCCCCAGATGCCGAAGGCCACACCACGGTCCCGGCCCTGATAGGCGGCCATCAGCAGCGGGGTGTTGGTGGCGAACATGGCCGCCGCGCCCACGCCCTGGACGGCGCGGGCCGCGACCAGGACGCCTGCGTCCGGGGCCAGACCGCAGGCCAGCGAGGCGAGCGCGAACAGGACCAGCCCGGCCACGTACAGCCGGCGCCGCCCGAAGAGGTCAGCGGCCGAGCCCGCCACCATCAGCAGCGCGGCCAGCGCCAGCGCATAGATGTCCAACACCCACTGGAGCGAGGTGAAGGAGGCGCCCAGGCCGTGGGCTATCCGGGGCAGCGCGGTGTTCACGATGGTCACATCGACCAGCAGCAGGAAGTTGCCGAGGGTGATGGCGGCCAGCGGCCACCACTTCCCGGCCCGCCTCCCCACCGCACCGTCCGCCGGTCTCCGGCCCGGCTCTCCGCCCGCGCCCGCCGCCCGTCCGCCGGCCGCGGTCCCTCTCTCGGGTGCGTTCTCCATGCCCTTTTTCCTTCACTCGTGTTGCCGACACGGCGCCATCCGGCGCCGCCCCGTATTGCCGACGCCACCCTGCGGTCCGCGCCACCTGCTCTCCCAGCCATCGCGCTCCCGGCGGCGCAATCCGACACGCGCTAGCCTCGAATGGTGAAAATCGACGGGAAGGTCGGCGGGAAGGCTGGCGGGGAGACCGGCGGGAAGGCTGACGGGGAGACCGGCGGGAAGGTCGGCGGGAAGGCTGACGGAACGTTCCAGGGGAGAGCCACCGGCCAACCCCCTAGCGCCCCCGGCAGCCCCGGCGCCCCCGGCAGCCCCGGCGGCCCCGCCGGCTTCGATGCCCTCGACCGCCGGCTCGTGCATGCGCTGCAGCTGGACGGCCGGGCGCCGTTCAGCCGGATCGCTGCCGTGCTCGGCGTCTCCGACCAGACCGTCGCCCGCCGCTACACCCGGCACCGCACCAGCGGCGCGCTCAAGGTGCTGGGGCTCGCCGATGTGCAGGCGCTGGGCGACATCGCATGGATGGTGCGGGTCCAGTGCACGCCGGACGCCGCCGTTTCCGTCGCCGAGGCGCTGGCCCGCCGCACGGACACGTCCTGGGTGAGTCTGATGTCCGGCGGCACCGAGATCGCCGCCGTCTGCCGTGCCCCGAGCAGCGACCACAGTGATGCGCTGCTGCTGCAGAAGCTGCCGCGCACCCCGAGTGTCGTCGGCGTCACCGCGCACTGCCTGCTGCATGAATTCTTCGGCGGTCCGCAGGGCCTGATCAGCAAGTCCGGGGCACTCACCGACGCAGAGATCGCCGAACTGAGCCCCAACCCACCCAACCCGCGCAACCCGCCGACCCCACCGAACCCATCCAACCCACCGAACCCGCCGAACACACCAAGCCTGCCTCCCACCCCGGTGACGCTCACCGACGCCGACCGCCGGCTCTTCGACGCGCTCGCCCGTGACGGCCGGACGCCGCTGGGCGAGCTCGCCGCCGTCACCGGCTGGTCGCCCAGCACCGTCCGCCGCCGGCTGGCGGAGCTGCGTGCGGACGGTGTCCTGTACTACGACGTCGACTACGACCTGCGGCAGTTCGGGTACGGCGTGATGGTCGCCCTCTGGCTGTCCGTTGCGCCCGCCGAACTCGCCGCCGCCGGCGAGGCGTTGGCGGCACACCCGGAGGTCGCCTTCGCCTGCGCCACCACCGGACCGAACAACCTGTTCGCGTCCGTGCTGTGCCAGGGCACCGAAGCGCTCTACACCTATCTGACGACCCGGGTCGCGGCGCTGCCCGGCGTACGGGCGATGGAGAGCGCGCCCCGCATCCGGCACATCAAGGGGCCGGGGCCGCTGTTCACCACCTCACCCGCCGTCGGACGCCAACGGTGAGACCGCTGTTGGAGCCGCCGCGCGGCGGCCGCCGGCCGTGGCCCGGCAACCCCCTGACCTGGGTGAAGGACTGGGTTGGCAGCAGTCCAGGCACCCATATCTGGCTGCTGGTCATCGGCATCACCAGCCTGGTCATCGCCTCCGCGTCCGAGGGGCTGGGACAGTTCCTCGTCCACCGCACCAGCAGTAACATCCACGAGCTGAACGAGCATCCGCTGCCGTCGCTGCTCATCAGCGGCTTCTGGATCGAACGCCCGTCGTCGTTCCTGCTCTACGTGGTGATGTTCGAGTTGGTGCATGCCAACGTGGAGCGTTGGCTGGGCAGCATGCGCTGGCTGCTGACCGTCGGCGGTGCGCATATCGCCGCCACCCTGGCCAGCCAGGAACTCGTCCTGCTGGCCATCGAGGGCCACCGGCTGCCGCGTTCGATGACCCATGTCGTGGACATCGGGGTCTCGTACGGGCTGGCCGCGGCCGCCGGTGTGCTGACCTACCGGCTGCTGCCGCCCTGGCGTTACGGCTATCTCTCCGCGGTGCTGATCTTCTTCGCCATCCCGCTGCTGACCGGAGCCTCCTTCACCGACTTCGGCCATGCCATCGCGCTGACCATGGGCTTTGCGGCCTGGCCGCTGACCCCGGGGGCAGCCGGAGGACCGGAGCACGCCGAGCATCCCGCGCGACGGACGAAGCAGCCCGCGCGACCGACCGAGGAACCCGCGGAGCCACCCCCGGACCCGGACCCGGACCCGGCCCCGGGCAGTCAGGAGAGATAGAGCCGTTCCAGCACCACCGCGACACCGTCCTCGTCGTTGGAGGCGGTGAGTTCGTGTGCGACGGCCTTCAGCTCGTCATGGGCGTTGGCCATGGCCACACCGCGTGCGGACCAGGCGAACATCGGGATGTCGTTGGGCATATCGCCGAAGGCCAGGGTCTCCTTGGCGGTGACGCCCAGCCGGCGGGCGGCCAGCGACAGTCCGGTGGCCTTCGTCAGGCCCAGCGGCAGCAGTTCGACGATGCCCTCGCCGGCCACCGTCACGCCTACCAGATCCCCGGCGACCTGACGTGCGGCCAGCGCCAGCGCATCGTCGTCCAGGGCCGGATGCTGGATGTAGACCTTGTTGACCGGTGCGGCCCACAGCTCGCCGGGGTCGTCCAGCATGACGTGGGGCAGCCGGCCCTCCTGGACGCGGTAGCCGGGGCCGACCAGCACCTCGCCCTCCAGACCGTCCCGGCTCGCCGCCAGATGCAGCGGGCCGACCTCCGCCTCGATCTTGGCCAGCGCGAGACCGGCCAGCTGGCGGTCCAGCGTCACCGAGGTCAGCAGGCGGTGCTCACCGGCGTGGTAGACCTGCCCGCCCTGCCCGCACACCGCGAGGCCCTTGTAGTCAAGGGCGTCGAGGATGTGCCGGGTCCAGGGCACGGCCCGGCCGGTGACGACGATATGCGCCGCACCCGCCGCGGTGGCCGCGGCGAGCGCCTGGCGGGTGCGCTCGGAGACGGTCTCGTCGTGGCGCAGCAGCGTCCCGTCGAGATCCGTCGCGATGAGCTTGTAGGACAGCGGAGCGGACGGACTCACTTGGCGACGGGCTCCAGGATCTCCCGGCCGCCCAGGTAGGGGCGGAGCACCTCGGGGACACGCACGGAGCCGTCCGCCTGCTGGTGGTTCTCGAAGATCGCCACGATCGTGCGCGGTACGGCGCAGAGCGTGCCGTTCAGGGTCGCCAGCGGCGAGACCTTCTGCTTGCCGTCGACGGTCTCGCGCATCCGGACCGAGAGCCGCCGCGCCTGGAACTCGTCGCAGTTCGAGGCCGAGGTCAGCTCGCGGTACTTGCCCTGGGTGGGGATCCAGGCCTCGCAGTCGAACTTCCGGGAGGCCGAGGCGCCGAGGTCACCGGTGGCGACATCGATGACCTGGAACGGCAGCTCCAGACCGGTCAGCCACTGCTTCTCCCAGTCCAGCAGCCGCTGGTGCTCGGCCTGGGCGTCGTCCGGCGCGACATAGGAGAACATCTCCACCTTGTCGAACTGGTGGACCCGGAAGATGCCGCGGGTGTCCTTGCCGTAGGTGCCGGCCTCGCGGCGGAAGCACGGCGAGAAGCCGGCGTAGCGCAGCGGCAGCTTGGCGCCGTCCACGATCTCGTCCATGTGGTAAGCGGCGAGCGGGACCTCGGAGGTGCCGACCAGGTAGTAGTCGTCCTTCTCCAGGTGGTAGACGTTCTCCGCGGCCTGGCCGAGGAATCCCGTGCCCTCCATGGCGCGCGGGCGCACCAGGGCGGGGGTCAGCATCGGCGTGAAACCGGCCGCGGTGGCCTGCGCGATGGCGGCGTTGACCAGGGCGAGCTCCAGCAGTGCGCCGACGCCCGTGAGGTAGTAGAAGCGGGAGCCGGACACCTTGGCCCCGCGCTCGACGTCGATCGCGCCGAGCAGCTCGCCGATCTCCAGGTGGTCCCTGGGCTCGAAGCCCTCCGCGGCGAAGTCACGGATCGTGCCGTGCGTCTCCAGGACGGTGAAGTCCTCCTCGCCGCCCACGGGCACGTCGGGGTGGACGAGGTTGCCGAGCTTTTGCAGCAGCGCCTGCGTCTCCTCCTTGGCCTCGTCCTGTGCGGCGTCGGCGGCCTTGACGGCGGCGGACAGCTCACCGGCCTTCTTCAGCAGCACGGCCTTCTCGTCGCCGGAGGCCTTGGGGATGAGCTTGCCGAGCGCCTTCTGCTCGGCACGCAGCTCATCGAAGCGGACGCTGGACGACCTGCGCCGCTCGTCGGCGGAGAGAAGCGCGTCGACGAGTGCGACGTCCTCTCCACGGGCGCGCTGGGACGCGCGCACACGGTCGGGGTCCTCACGGAGCAGGCGAAGGTCAATCACCCCACCAGGCTACCGGGCCCCGCTCCGCCCCTCGACGCGATATTCACCGGCATGTCATTTTGCCCGTTTTGGGCAATTTATTCCCCTAGGGTCAGGGGAGGGAAAACGGGTGGGCAATTCGCGCGTATTCCGTGCCGTGGGCGGATGGGAAGGGGGTCCTCGGCGGCGGTGGGCGGGAGCCTTTGCGGTGACCGGCGGAGGCCTTTGCGGTGGCCGGTGGAGGTCTTCGCGGCGTCCGTCACGAGATCTTCGCAGTGTCCGCGATGGGGCTTTCGCGGCCCGGGTGCCGGGTGATCCACGGTGTGGACAACGGGAGTTGGACGGGGGCTGGAGGGGTGTCGGAACGGGGCGCGGCCCCTGGTTATCCCCCGAGATCCCCCCGGTTGTCCACAGGGGGCGAGGGTTTCGGGATTGTTATCCACAGGCTGTGTGTGAGATCTGTGGAAGTCGGAGTCGATCATTCCGCTCCCGAAATGCTCGGCTATGGATTCCCTGTCCAAACCCCGTTCACGCACTCTTTCGTGTGGGATTACCTCGCCCTAAAGGATTGATCACGTGAATTGTGCTGACGGTGTCCGACGTGCGGTGCTGTGGAGTGGTGTGCGGTCAGTAGGGCGATATGTCGACTCTGTCCGACTCTCGTGTCGACTTACCCACAGGTCGAGAACCGGCCCTGTGGATAACTTTGTGGATAACCCGCAACCCTTCCAAAGCTGCAGGTCGTGCTGTTCCGCAGGGCCCGCCCACCGGGCCGCGGAGCACCCGTAAGCGGCTCAGCCCCGCCCGTCCATGCAGCGCGCCAGCCAGTCCGACGCCTCGGTGAACGCCGCGTCCGTCATCTGCCGCCGCACGCTCGGCGACGCCTCGTCCGCCCGCGGATAGGAGCCGAGGAACCGCACCTCACGGCAGACCCGCTTGAGGCCCATCAGCACCTCGCTGACCCGGCGGTCGGTGACGTGCCCCTCGCAGTCCACGGAGAAGCAGTAGCGGCCGATGCCCTCACCGGTCGGCCGGGACTCGATCCGCATCATGCTCACCCCGCGCACCGCGTACTCCTGCAGCAGTTCGAGCAGCGCACCGGGGTGGTCCTCGGCCAGCCACAGCACGACCGAGGTCTTGTCGCTGCCCGTGGGCGCCGCGGGCCGGGCCGGGCGGCCCACCAGCACGAAGCGGGTGGCCGCGTTCTGCGCGTCATGGATGTCGGTGACCAGCGGCTCCAGGCCGTAGGTCGCCGCCGCGAACTCGCCCGCGAAGGCACCGTCGTAGCGGCCCTCCTGCACCAGCCGTGCGCCGTCGGCATTCGAGGCCGCCGACTCCCATACGGCCTCCGGGAGTTGGGCCGCCAGCCACTTGCGCACCTGCGGCTGGGCGACCGGGTGCCCGGTCACCGTCTTCACATCGCTGAGCACCGTACCGGGACGGACGAGCAGCGCGAAGGCGATCGGCAGCAGCACCTCGCGGTAGATCATCAGCGGCTCGCCGGAGGCCAGTTCGTCGAGGGTGGTGGTCACCCCGCCCTCGACGGAGTTCTCGATCGGCACCAGCGCCGCGGCGGCCTCACCGGCGCGCACCGCGTCCAGGGCGGCCGGCACCGACACCATCGGCACCAGCTCGCGGGGCGCCGCCTCGGGAAGCGTGCGCAGCGCGGCCTCCGTGAACGTGCCCTCGGGGCCGAGGTAGGTATAGCGGCTGGCCGACATGGATAAGGACTCCCTCGCGTCACTGCGGGGGCACCCCGCCGATCTTCTCCCTGTCCTGCCACGATACCCAGCCCCGCGGAACCCGGGCGGGACTTCTCCGGGGGGCCGGCCCCGGGGGGCCGCCCGCCCCGGCCCGGGTCCCCGGCCCTCCGGCAGCGGCCGGCTTCCTCGGACTCCGGCAGCGGCCGGTTTCCTCAGCCCTCCAGCAGCGGCCGGCCCACGTAGTCGCCCGGTTCGGCCGCCGGGGGCACCGCGTACAGCCCGCTGGCCTCGTGCCGCAGGAACCGCGACAGCGCGTCCCCGCGGTCCAGCTTCCGCTGGACCTGGGTGAAGGCGCGCAGCGGGTCGGCCTGCCAGCAGACGAAGAGCAGCCCGGCGTCCGGGGCGCCGTCCTTCCGGAAGCCGTCGTGGAAGGAGAACGGGCGGCGCAGCATCGCCGCGCCCTGGTTGGACTCCGGCGCCGCTATCCGTGCGTGCGCATTGGCCGGGATGACCGGCAGCCCGTCGGGACCGCTCGCCTCCAGCCGCATCGGGGTGGTCTCCGAGCCGCCGGTCAGCGGCGCCCCGCTGTCCTTGCGGCGCCCGATGACCCGCTCCTGTTCGTGCCGCGAACGCTTCTCCCAGTCGTCCAGCAGCATCCGGATCCGGCGGACGACGGCGTACGAGCCGCCGTGCATCCAGGCCTGGTCGGCGTCCCGCCCCACGAAGATCCGCTCGTCGAAGTCCTGGTCCGACGGCTTGGGGTTGTTGGTGCCGTCGATCTGGCCCATCAGATTGCGCGCGGTCATCGGGTGTGCGGTGGCGCCCGGAGTGCGGTTGAAGCCGTTCATCTGCCAGCGCAGCCGCGCGCTGCCGGCCGCGTCCTTCTGCAGCGCGCGCAGCGCATGGAAGGCGACCAGCGCATCATCGGCGCCGATCTGTATCCACAGATCTCCGTTGCTGCGCTCGGGGTCCAGCGCATCGGCCGAGAAGTCGGGCAGCGGGTCGAGCTGTACGGGGCGCCGCTTCGTCAGGCCCGTACGGCCGAAGAAGCTGTGGCCGAAGCCGAAGGTGACGGTCAGCGAGGACGGGCCCGCGTCGAGCGCGACCCCCGTGTCGGCATCCGGGGTCCGCCCGGCCATCAGCTCCTCGGCCGTCCGCGACCAGCGGCGCAGCAGCGCGGCGGCGGCCTTGCGGTCCGCGTCCGGCGCCAGGTCGAAGGCGACCAGATGCCCCGTGGCCTGCAGCGGGGTGGTGATCCCCGCCTGCTGCCCGGCGCGTGCCGGCCGGAACGGAACCTCGGTCGATCCGATGCTGGTCACGGCCTTGGCGGCAGCGTCCTGCGAGCCGGCCTGCGCGGCGGCGACCCCGATGGCGCCGCCGGCCCCACCGACCACCAGCCCGGCCGCGCCCGCCGCGCCGACGGTGCCGAGCAGCCGGCGACGGGAGAGCTCCAGCGAGGGCGAGGGCGAGGGCGAGGGGGAAGAGGAGGGGGAGTTGCCGGTTTCGGGCGCCGGGGCGGCGGCCGGTGCGGGCACGCCCGCTGCGCTGCCCGCCCCGGCGGACCGCGCGCCCGGGGCCTTCTCTCCGGGCGTCTTCTTCCCGGGCGCGTTCTTGCTGGACGTCTGCTTGCTCATCAGCCGATCTTCACGTTCTTGGTCTCGGTCACCTGGTCGATGTCGGAGGTCCGTACGAGCAGCGAGAGCTGCCACTGCCCGGGGACCGGCAGCTGCACCCCGTCCGCCCGCCAGTGGCCCTTGCCGAGGTGCTTCGGGACGACCGGCAGCGGCCCGATCTTCTTGGCCTTCTGGGTGAAGGAGATCTTCACCTCGGGGACGTCGACCGCCTTGCCCGACGGGTCCGAGATCCGCAGCCGCAGCGCGTTGGCGCTGCCGCTGCGCCCCGGGTCGAGGTCGAGGCGGGCGGTGCCCTTGCCGCCCGGGCCGCCGGTGTCGAACGGGATGCTCAGCACCTGGGGCTGGTTGGCCGCGGTGGACTGCCCGCCCGAGGTGGCCTTGACCGCCTCTTCGGTACGGGCCGGTTCGGTGGCGGTCAGCACCGTGGTCACCACGAGCAGGACGACGGCGACCGACGCCTCGGCCAGCACCGACCGGCGCAGCGCCAGCCGCTCCGGATCGGCATCGCGCTGCCGCTTGGTACGGGCGGTACGCAAGGCGGCTTGCTGACGGGCGAGTTGGGCGGCTCGGGCGGGGTCGGGGGATTCGTCCGGGGCCCGGTCCGGCGTCTGGTCCGGGGTCTGGCCCGGGTTCCGGTCCGTGGCCTGGCCCGGGTTGCCTCCTGCGGTCTTGTCGGGGCTCTGCGCGGGAGCGGCAGCGGCAGCCGAAGCCGAAGCCGAAGCAGCAGAAGAAGGAGCCGAACCGGCGGGAGGAGCCGATGCGGTGGCCGCGCCGGCCGTGGCCGAGACGCCGACGGCCGCCTTCTCCGCTTCGCTGTCCTTCTCCGCCGCAGTGCCCTCGTCGGCCTGCGGCACCTGGGCCTCGGACGACGTGCCCTCGGCCGACCGGCCCCCGGCCGCCCGCACCTCCGTCAGCCGTCCCGTCCAGCGCCGCGACACCCAGGCGATCCCGACGAGCACCACGACCAGGCCCACCTTGAGCAGCAGCAGCCACCCGTACGTGGTGTCGGTCAGCGCACGCCAGCTGCCGACCTGCCGCCAGGACTGATAGACGCCCGTGGCCACCAGCACCAGCACGGAGCCGAACGCGATCCGCGAGAAGCGGCGTACGGCGGTCCGCTCGATGGGCGGTCCCCAGTACAGGGACACCAGCAGCGTCGCGAGCCCGCCGAGCCAGGTGGCGACCGCGAGCAGATGCAGCACATCGACCGGCATCGCGACCGCGGACTGCAGACCGGTCGAGGCGTGTTCGGCCAACGCCCAGGTCGAAGCGAGCCCGGCGCCGACGATCACACCGCCGAAGGCGAGCCCGAAGGTGAGATCCCTGCGCTGCCTGGCGAGGCCGGCGGCGTCCACGGCCTGCTGCCCGGCACCCTCCGCGTCCTTCTCTCCGGCGGCCGCGTCCCCTTCGCCGGCGTTCCCTTCCCCGGCGTCACCGGTATCCCCGGCTCCGCCGCTCGCCCCGCCCAGTGCGCCCGCCCCGCCCGATGCGCTCGCCTCCTGCTCCTCGGCCGGCTGCCCGGCCCGCTCCTCCGCGGGCTCCTGCAGCCGCGCATACGTTCCGAAGAGCACCGCCACGAACAGCGCCGCGGCGGCGAGCAGCAGCAGCCGGGAGACCAGCGCCGCGCCCGGCTTGGTGACCAGGACCTGCTGGAGGCCGCCGAGGTCGAAGACATCGGCGAGATCGCCGGACCCGGTGTACGGGGTGCGCAGCAGCAGCATCACGACGGTGGTGCCGGCCAGCAGCGCCCACCCCTGGACGACCACCCGCTGCACGGACCGTACGAGGGCGGCAGCCGGGCGGCAGGCCACCACGAAGGCTGCGCCGCCGACGAGCAGGACGAACCCGGCGTAGGCGAGGTAGCGGGCGACGCCGTAGAGCGCGCCGACCAGACCGCCGCCGGCCTGCTGCTGCGGTACCGGGGCGCTGGCCTTGGAGGGCGCGCCGACCGAGAAGGTGAAGGCGCCGGAGACGGGGTGGCTGTCGGCGGAGACCGCCTGCCAGGTGACGGTGTACGTGCCGTTGCCGAGCCCCGGTGGCAGCCCCGCGCCGTATTTGACGATGCTGTCGCTGCACAGGTTGCGCAGCTTGCCGCGGTCCACCCGTTTGCCCCGCGGATCCAGCACCCGGATCGAGTTGTCGCCCATCGCGACGCCCTCGGAGAAGGTGAGCGTCACCTGCTCGGGGGCGTGGTCCACCACCGAACCCTGCACGGGGGTGCTCCCGGTCAGCGCGGCATGCGCCGAGGCCGGGGCGGCGCCGCCGAGCCCGCCGATCAGCGCGCCGGCCAGCGCCACCGCGACGACCAGCAGGCGCAGCACGGCGGACCGTCGCGGCCCGAGCCCGGTGGTGACCATAGTGATCGCTCCCCTTACTCCCGTTTTCCGTACGGCCGGTGCGGTGGTCCGTACGGCCTGTGCGGTTCTTCGGTCTCCTGCTGCTTCTTTCGGTGCCCGGCTTCGGTGCCCGGCTTGGGTGCCCGGCTTCGGTCTCCGGCTACTTCTTCGGTGCGTAGGTGAGGGCCTTGACCGGAACGGTCACCTTGATCGGCTCGGCGGTGGCGAAGTGCAGCTCGATGGTCACCTTGTCGCCCTCGGCCGGCTTCTTCTTCAGCCCCATGAACATCAGGTGGTTGCCGCCACGGCTGAGCCGGAGCTCGCCGCCCGCCGGTATCGCCAGCGAGTTGACCTGCTCCATCTTGGTGCCGACCGTCTTGTGGAGCGTGATGTCCTTGGACAGGTCGCTGGTGACCGAGGTGAGCTTGTCCGCGGTGCCGCCGCTGTTCTTGACGGTGAAGTACGCGCCGGCCATGTTCTGGTCGACCGGCTGCGGCATGTACGGGGCGGCGACCTTGAGCTGCGGTGCGCCGTCCGCGCCGCCGCAGCCCGCCAGGGCGAGAGAGGCGGTGAGGGCGAGGGCGGCGGCGAGGGTGGTGCGGCGGTTCACGGGTTCTGCCCCTTGACGATCTTCGGAAGTGCCTTGGTGTAGTTGTCGGAGGTCGCCTCCTGCATGCCCATCCAGTGGATCTTGTCGTCCTTGGGGGAGCTCAGCAGCACCTGCGCACCATGGGTGGAGACGACATCGCCGTTCTTCTTCTTGACCGGCTTCTCGATCCCGATGTTCACGCTGCGCGCACCGGCCTGGATGGTGTCGAACGTGCCGGTCAGACCGGTGAAGTCCTTGTCGATACCGCCGAGCCACTTCTTGAGCGCGGCCGGGGTGTCCCGCTCCGGGTCGGAGGTGACGAAGACGACCCGCAGGTCCTTGCGTTCGGCCGGCGGCAGCTGCTTCACCGCGACCGCGATGTTGGCCATCGTCAGCGGGCAGACGTCCGGGCAGTTGGTGTAACCGAAGTAGATCAGCGTCGGGTGGCCCTTGGTCTTCTCCAGCAGGTCGTACTTCTTGCCGCCGGTGTCGGTCAGGACGAGGTCCGGCTTCTCCATGGGGCTGTCGAGCGTGACGATCGGCTTGGCCGCGGTGCCCCCGGAAACCTCGGCGGCGGGCTTGCTGTCATCGCCGTTGCAGGCGGTCAGGCTGAAAGCCGCGGCCGCAGCCAGGGCGGACGCGAGCAGGGTCCTTCTGTGCATTGCAGATAAATCCTGTGTCTGGGAAATCCGGTTTGTCCGGGAAGGGGGTGGGCGGGCCGGCACGGTTCGGGCGCCGGCCCCCGCCGGTGGTCAGGCGCTGCGGCGCCGGCCGGCGAACACACCGAAGCCGACTCCGATGATGCCGACGACGATGCCGACGGCGCCCAGGACGCGGGCCGTGGTGTCACTGCCGGACGCGTCCGCGGTGGCAGCCGTGGCCTTCATGCCGGTCGTGGTGCCGCTCTTCTCGTCCGCGCCGGCGGCGCCGTGGCCGTCCTCCTCGGCCGCGCTGAGCTTGAGGACCGGGGCCGGGTTCTCCGGCTCCGGGGCGCCCTCCTTCGTCGGCTCGATCCAGCGCACGACTTCCTTGTTGTCGTACGTCTGGAGGGCCTTGAAGACGACCTGGTCGGTGTCCTTGGGCAGCTGGCCGACGGAGAGCGGGAACTGCTGGAACTGGCCGGGCTCCACACCCTTGCCGTCGGCGGTCCAGGTGATCTTCGAGGGCGCTTCGGTGATCTTCTCGCCCTCCATCTCGATCGGCTTGGGGAGCTTGGCCTTGGTGACCGAGATCTTCCAGCCGGGCACCGGCTGCGGCATCACGGACGCCAGCGGGTGGTCGGTGGGCAGCGTCACCTCGAGCTTCACCGTCGAGGCATCGTCCTTCTCATTGGGCACCTTGAAGTTGACGGTCGCATAGCCGCCCTTGGCGGCCGTACCCGACGGCTGCACGCTGACGTGCGCAAAGGCCGGGCCGGCGAGCAGCAGCACGCTGCCGGCCGCGGCGGCGCCCACCAGCGGCAGCCGCCGTGCGAGCCGGCGCGTGTGCGACGTGTCCGACTGCTGCTGCGACATCTTCGCCATCTTCGAGTTCTTCGACATCGGGAAACACTCCACAGGAAGGAGAGAGGTACGGGTGACGGTGCAGGTGGCGCGCGTGCGACGACGGCGCATAAGCCCGTACCCGTCCTGTGGGAGCGTGCTTCGCGTCGTCAGGCCGCGAGGGCGAGGGGGGCCGGGGCGGGGGGTCCTCGCCTGATGACACTGTGGTGGAGTGCGACGTTCTTCGGGCCGGGTTTGTCATCCCCGTACGAAACGGGGGCGCGCAGCGCTTCATCGTGCGCCGTTCCCAGGCCCGTGAGCAGGGCGCGAGCGAGGGCGAGTGCCCCGCGCACCACGCCGACCAGTGCCTGCACCGCGATCTCGTACGCCGCCGGAGCCGACAGCCGGACGAGCCGCCACAGGGCCGCCTCGCCCCGCCGCAGCAGCCAGCCGACCGCGAGCGCGGCCAGCAGATGCCCCAGCAGCATGGGCAGCGACGGCAGCAGACCATGCGTCATCGCGGGGTCGGCGGCGGTCGCGCCGCCGGCCGTGCCACCGGCCGGGCCGACCCCTGCCGGAGGGGCCATCCCGGCTGCGGAGGCCGTATCGAAGCCACCCGAACCGAGGATCCGGCGCGCCTGCGCGCCGTCCACCCGGCCGCTGTCGAGCCCGCAGGTCAGATGCCGGGCAAGGGCCTCGGCCGCCCGGTCGGACAGCCTGCCGGTACCGAAGCCGCTTCCTCTGGTTCCGCCTCCTCCGCCCCGCACCATGGCGGGCATCGGACGCTGGCCCCAGGCGAACAGCGCATGCAAGGCGAGCTGTCCCACGGCCAGAGCGGCGGCGATCCCCGGCAGCGAGCGCTCCCGCCCGGCCAGTGGTGCCGCGACCGCGAAGACCACGGCCGCCGCCACGCCCAGCGTCCACAACGGGACGGTGGCGCACGAGGCGGCGATGTGCCCGCCCGCGGACAACACAACACAGACCGCGGTGAAGACCGCGGCCCTCAACAGCCGAAGATCGGCGGCTGCGCGCGCTGTGGAGGCGGGCGGTGGAGTCATGGCCGCGCCATCATCCCACTGGCCCGACCTGCCACCTACGGCAGGGCGCGCCGAGGAGGCGCCCCGCCCGGTGTCCAGGGAGCCCGGCGGGGCGCGCGGCAGCGCATAGCAGGCGCTCCGCCTACACCGATGCGCTCGCTCTTCGCATCCGCCGAATGGGCGGTATCACGTCCCGGACATGCTTACGGACCATGCGGCGCGGCAATAGGTATCGATATGTCGAGCCGCGGCCAGGAGGCTGGAGCGATGAGCATCTGGTGGTCACTCCATTTGCGGCGTGAGGCTGCGAGCGTGCCGCTGGCCCGTCGTCTGCTGCTGGGCACGATGGAGACAGCGGGCGTCGACCCGGACATCTGTTACGACCTTGCGGTGGCCCTCTCCGAGGCCTGCGCGAACGCCGTCGAGCACGGCGGTGACGCCGCCACCGAGGACTACCGCGTCACGGCCTTCATCGACGGCGACACCTGCCGCATCGAAGTGACCGACTCGGGCCCCGGGTTCCGCCACTGTCCCGCACCCCCCGCCCCACCCCATACCGCCGCGGACCGGGCCCTCCCGCCGGCCCCCGTGCCCACCCCCGCACAGGCTCCCGCCTTTGCCGAGGACGGCCGGGGGCTCTTTTTGATCGAGGCCCTCACCGACCACGTCCGCTACCGCAACCGCACGGGCCGCCCCGGCGCGGTCGTCAGCTTCGACAAGATCCTCAAATGGCGCGAGGGGGCGGCGCTGCCGATGGCGTCGTAGGACGAGTCCAGGAGGCCGAGGGGGCTCGGCGGGTGGACGGGATCCGCCCGTCGGCGGGGGAGTGAGTCAGCGGCCCGGGCTCGGGCTCGGTACCTCGGGGGTGCCCAGGGCGGCGGCCGCGTGCGGGATGTCCACGTATGAGGTGTCAATCCGGGCTGACATCAGCAGTCGTAAAACTGGCTGGAATTCGCCCTTTGTGCGAGGTGGGCAGCGCGGTCTCGCGGTGAGAGAACCTCCCCCGCGGCGTCCCCTGTCCCTACGAGACCAGCGCGCACCATGGCTAACACGAAGTTGCTCGCGTTAACCTTTCCCGGACAATACTTGGCGTGAACCCGCACTGCAATACGGAGCCGTCGTGACGACAGCGCACCATGCCCCGGGCGAGACCAGGCCCGGCGGTCGTACCGCCCGCACCCGCCAAGCCGTATTGACCGCCGTGTTCGAGGAGTTGGGCGCCGGCGGCTTCGCCGACCTGACCATGGAGAGGGTCGCGCAGCGGTCGGGAATTCATGTGGCGACGCTCTACCGCCGCTGGCGCTGTGCCGAGGGCCTGGTGTGCGACCTGCTGACCGACCTGAGTTCGGATGTGCCGCTGCCGGACTCCGGCACCCTGCCCGGGGACCTGCAGGCGCTGGCCGGCTCGATAGCCGCCTTCTACGGGGAGGCGCGGATGCGCCGGCTGATCGAGGCGGTGGTCTCCGCCGCGGCCCGGGACCCCGAGGCGGCGGCGGTGCTGCGGACCTTCTTCGGCGAACGGCTGGCGCTGGCCGGGCGGATGGTGGAGCGGGCCGTCGAGCGCGGCGAACTTCCCGCGGACACCGACCCGGAGAAGGTGATGTCGGCGCTCGGCGCACCCTTCTACTACCGGATTCTGATCGCCCGTCGCCCCGTCGACCGGGACCTCGCCGCATCCGCCGCCACCGCCGTCTGGGCGGCCGCCCGGGCCGGTGCGTACGGGCGCAAGGACGACGGCCCCGCAAACGACCCGTCTCCCGGCAGCTGACGCCACCGGGAGACGGAGAACGAACGGTGCAACGGGCGCTGCGCACAGGGCACCCGCCCGTGCGGCACCGCCCCGTGCAGCACCGCTCCGTGCCGTGCGGCTACTTGCCGAGCAGCGCCGCCATCCAGGCCTCGACCTCGTCCGACCGCCGCGGCAGCGCGGCCGACAGGTTCCGGTTGCCGTCGTCCGTCACGAGGAGGTCGTCCTCGATCCGGACGCCGATGCCGCGGTACTCCTGGGGCACCGTCAGATCGTCCGCCTGGAAGTACAGACCGGGCTCCACGGTCAGCACCATGCCCGGCTCCAGCGTGCCGTTGACGTAGTTCTCGGTGCGGGCCGCGGCGCAGTCGTGGACGTCCAGGCCGAGCATGTGGCCGGTGCCGTGCAGGGTCCAGCGGCGCTGCAGCCCCAGCTCCAGCACCCGCTCGACCGGGCCCTCGACCAGACCCCAGGCCACCAGCTTCTCGGTGAGCACCCGCTGCGCCGCGTCGTGGAAGTCGCGGTAGGCCGCGCCCGGCTTGACCGCCGCGATGCCCGCCTCCTGCGCCTCGTACACCGCGTCGTAGATCTTGCGCTGGAGGTCGGTGTAGCGGCCGTTGACCGGCAGGGTGCGGGTGACGTCCGCGGTGTAGAGGCTGGTGGTCTCCACACCCGCGTCCAGCAGCAGCAGATCGCCGGAGCGCACCTCGCCGTTGTTGCGGACCCAGTGCAGGGTGGTGGCGTGCGGTCCCGCGGCGCAGATCGAGCCGTAGCCGACGTCATTGCCCTCGACGCGGGCGCGCAGGAAGAACGTGCCCTCGATGTAGCGCTCGCTGGTCGCCTCGGCCTTGTCCAGGACCTTGACGACGTCCTCGAAGCCGCGCACCGTCGAGTCGACGGCCTTCTGCAGCTCACCGATCTCGAATGCGTCCTTGACCGCGCGCGCCTCGGAGAGGAAGACGCGGAGCTCTTCGTCGCGCTCGGCGGTGACCTTGTCGGTCAGCGCGGTCTCGATACCGGCGTCATGGCCGCGCACCACGCGGACCGGGCCGGTGGCCTCCTTCAGCGCGCCGGCCAGCTCGCGTACGTCCTTGCACGGGACGCCGAGCATCGCCTCGGCCTCGCCGAGGCTGTGGCGCCGGCCGACCCACAGCTCGCCCATGCCGTCGAGCCAGAACTCGCCGTTCTCGCGGTCGGAGCGGGGCAGCCGGTGGATCGTCGCCTCGTGGCCGTCCTTCGTCGGCTCCAGGACCAGGACGCTGTCGTCGGTCTGGTCGCCGGTGAGGTAGACGTACTCCGTCGAGGCACGGAAGTCGTACTCGGTGTCGTTGGAGCGGGTCTTCAGGTTGCCCGCCGGGATCACCAGCCGCTCACCGGGGAAGCGCGCGGACAGCGCGGCGCGGCGCCGGGCGGCGTTCGGGGCCTGCTCGACCGGCTGCAGATCACGCAGCTCGGTGTCGGCCCAGCCCCCCTTCATGTTCTCCGCGAGCTCATCCGAGACACCCGGGTAAAGGCCGTTCTTGCGCTGCTTGATCGGCTGCTCGTCCTCGTCCGGGGTCTCCGGCGTGAGCTCGTCGGTCACAATGCCTCCTTTTAAGACTGAACCGCCTTCCATCGTATGTGCGGATCGAAAGCGGTCCAGGGGCAGAAAGGCGTGACCTTGCCGGCACCGCGGCTATCGGACACGGGGCACCCACGGGGAGGACGGGCGGCGTACGACTCCGAGGACCGGCGCCAGGTGTCCGATATCCGGTGTATCCGGCGTACGTTTCGGCGCACGATTCGCCGTACGCCCCGGCGTGCGGCTCCGTGCCCGCCGTGCGCAGCGTTCCCTGCCCGGTGCGGTGCCCGGTGGAGTGCCCGGTGCGGTGCGGCCACGGCCCGGTCCTTGCCCGGCCCTACTCCTCACTCCTCGAAGTACGCCGCGAGCAGCACCACGTCCTCCTCCGACGACGGATCGTCCAGACCCTGCGGCAGCATCGCGCGGACGATGTGATCGACGACCGCTTCCGGATCATGGCGGCTCGCCCTGGGAACGCCCGCGGCGGCCGCGTGCAACCGGGTGAAGGCGCGGTCCATGGTCTCGCCGGTGCGGTGCAGCAGCCCGTCGCTGTAGAGCAGCAGGGTCTCGCCGCCGGCCGGTTCGATCTCCACGCTCGGCGCTTCCCAGCAGGCCAGCATGCCCAGCGGCGCGGACAGCGAGGTCTCCACGAACTCGGTCCGCAGATCGCCGAGGATCAGTGGCGGGCAGTGGCCGGCCCCGGCCAGCAGCAGCTTGCGGGCGAAGGGGTCGGCGATGCCGCCCGGCGGCACCGGCGGCCCGCCCGGCGCGCCGGGCGGCGGCTCGGTGAAGGCGAACAGCGCGGTGGCGCTCCGGGCCGGCTCGGTCAGCCGGAGCAGCAGTTCGAGGTCCGAGAGGACCGCGACCGGATCCTCGCCCTCCATGACGGCGTAGGCGCGCAGGGACGCCCGCAGCCGCCCCATGGCCGCCACCGCACTCGGCCCGGAGCCGGTCACCGAACCGACGGCCAGGCCCAGGGCGCCGTCGGGCAGCGGCAGCGCGTCGTACCAGTCGCCGCCGCCGCGCGGCCCGCTGCCGTGCCGCACCGCGAGGCGTACGCCGGGGATCCGTGGCAGCCGGTGGGGCAACAGCTCCTCGCGGAGGGTCTCGGTGGCCCGCCGGCTGCGGTGGAGTTCGAGGAGGCGGGCGAGGTGCTCGGCGGCGTGCGCGCGGTAGAGGCCGACGAGGTGGCGCTGCCGTGCGGTGGGCTCGGCCGGTTCGTCGTAGAGCCAGACCGCGGCGCCGGTCCTGCCGAAGGGTTCGGCGCAGAGCGGGACCGCATAACTCGCGGCGTATCCGAGACGGGCGGCGACCTCGCGCAGGCGGGGGTCGAGGTCCTTCTCACCGGGGATGTCGGGTTCGGCGATCTCGGTGCAGGGGCCTGCCGAGACGTCGTTGCAGGGGCCGGCCGCACGGCTCTCGCCGCGCGTCGGGTGGCGGGTGTCGTCGAGCGGGCCGGTCCGGGTGTCGTCGCCGGTGGCCCGCTCCGGGAGGCCGTCCAGTATCCGCGCGTACGACAGGGCGCGGCGCGGGATGGTCTCGATATGACCGATCTCGGCGTGGCCGAGGCCGAGGCCGACGGTGGTCTCCGGGCCGAGCCCGTCGGACGGTGCGAGGACGACCAGACCGCGGCGCGCCCCGACCAGGGAGGCGCCGGCGCGCAGCAGCTCGTGGAGGGCGTCCTCCAGCGTACGGGTGCGCGCGAGCTGTTCGGTCAGGTCGTGCAGGGTGCTGAGGTCGGAGATCCAGCCGGCCAGCCGGTCCTGGACCGCCGCGAGTTGGTCGACGACGGAGATGTCGGGCGCGGCATCGGGTGGGGCGCCCGGGGAGGCGCCCGCAGAGGTGTCGGACAAGCCGTCTGACGACCCGTCCGGCGAGGCGTCGGACGGGGCGCCGACAGAGGATCCCGAGGGGACTTTCGGCCCGTGCGGGTCGACAGTGTGCGCGGGGGCGGGAAGGGCTGGTTCGATTCCAGCCACTTTCGGCACGTGAGGGGCGGTCATGGCCGACGGCTATCGTCGTACCAGACATTACTGCAGGTCAGGCCGCTCTTTGGTAGGGAGTGCGGCATTTTGTTGAGTGATGTTGTGCGGTAAGGTTGGCCGCTCAATTTCCTCAATAGCATCGCAAACCCCCATGTCATGCTGCTCCGCTATTAATGCCTCCACATGTACACGGAGCAGCGATGCGATGTCCAGCATTGTCCCCATGGGGTTTGTGGTGTCAACGAGGTCTGTAGATTGGCCTGAAAAAAGCCCCCCGAACGTCAATTTGAGGTCGACTGACGGCGATCAGCAGCGCGTCATCACCACAGTGGCGGGTACGTACTCGGAAAGGTGCGGGGTCAGTTGGCGCCGCACCGGAACTCTCCGGCGGGCACCGGCGTCTAACAAGCCGACGACCGCGACGCACTCCCAAGAGGCGGGGACTGCACCACGGAAGCGCAAGCGCCATCGCGCGCCACCCCTCGCCATGCTTCACGCTCGGCGTACGACGTGATGCGCTGCCTTGTGCACGCGGTGACCAGTGACCACGTGGCGTGATCGATGCCGATCGACCCCGGGCTTCCCCGGCCGGGCCGCAGGACACGCCCCACAACGGCATGAAGCGGCACGGCGCGAAACGATGGTGAACCCGGCATGTAGTGCCATGTAGTGCCATGCAGTGCGATGGACAAAGCCCTCGGCGTTAACGGAAAGGAACGAGCGCTCATGCGCGAGATCCTCGGAAGGCGACGCAAGCTCCTGTTCCGGCGCGGCGGAAAGCCGGTGCAGCTCGGTGCGGCGCTCCACTACGCCACCGAGTGGCAGTGGCCCGTACTTCCCGGTGTGGGACTCCGGTCCGCCGGCCGGCAGCCGGCCGGTGCCCTGCTCGGCCTCGGCGAGCGGATCACGCGTCGCTGCAGCTGTCCGGACCCCGACTGCGTGGTGCCCGGCGCGCACCCCTTCGACCCAGGTCTGCTCGCGGCCACCACCGATGCCCGGATGGTGCGTTGGTGGTGGACGAACCGCCCCGATGCCCCGGTCGTGCTGGCCACCGGCGGCGGCGCGCCCTGCGCGGTGAGCCTGCCCGCGGTCGCCGGGGCCCGTGCCCTGGCGGCGCTGGACCACTTCGGCGTGCGCCTCGGCCCCGTGGTGGCGACGCCCACCCGCTGGTCGCTGCTCGTATCGCCGTACGGCCTGCCGGAGTTGGGTGAACTGCTGCACTCCCAGGACTGGGTGCCCAGCTCGCTGCGGTTCCACGGCGAGGGCGGCTATGTGGTGCTCCCGCCCTCCCAGATCGGCGCCGGCCGGGTCCGCTGGGAGCGGCCGCCGGCCGTCACCCCGGCCGCGCCCTGGCTGCCGAAGGTGGCCACGATCGTGGACGCGCTGGTCACGGCGAGCACCGGCTCCCCGGACGGCGGCAGCCGGCTCGCGTACTGACGCTCGCCGATGCTCCGGGCGCCCGATGCGTACTCGGGCGCCCTTGTGCTGTGCGGGTACCTGTCGGGGGCGAGTGAGGGACGGGCGGGCGTATGCCGGGCCGCGTGGACGGATGAGGGACGGGCGGGCGCATGCGGGGCCGCGTGGACGGATGAGGCACGGACGGGCGTGTGCGGGCCCGCGTGGACGGATGAGGGACGGACGGAAGGAACGACCCGCAGCGGATCACCCGTACGGGTGCGACCTCCCCCGGTCTCTCGGGGAAACGGGCGTCCGGGTGTCCGGGCGCACCCCCGTCGGCCGATAGGTTCGGCCCACCGTCAAGCCGTCGTCAGCGGCATCTCAAGTGCAGGTGGGGCCCATGCAGCGTGCGCAGAAAATCCGCATGATCGGGCTCGCCGGCACGGCGCTGCTCGCCATCGCCGTGCCACTGGGCGCCGCGATGGCCGGCCCGGCCGGCACCTCGCCTCCGGGAGCGGGATCCGGGGAGGCAGCCAAGGCCGAAAATAGCTCCTCGGAAGAAAAGGGAAACAGGGGCGATAACGCCGCCAAGTCGGGCAAGGCTCCCCTCACTGCCGCCGTCGGTTCCAGGAGGCAGGCCGGCTCCTCCGACCGCCCCGGCCTGCCGCACCTCTCCGGCCGCACCTCTCGCTGCGGCCCCGAACTCGCCGCTCCCCAGGGGGTCACGGCCCAGACCTGCGTGCTCGCCGAGGACGGTGTCACCTGGGGGCGTACGTACTACCGCAACCGCACCGGCGGCCGGCTCCGCGCCGTACTGACGCTGCTGCGGCCGGACGGCAGGACCGTCCAGGTGAACTGCGAGGTGGCGGCGGGTGGTGCGCCGGGCGTGTGCGAGACGCCTGCCGCCCCGACCGTGCACCGGAGCCGGCCGCCGTATGCGGCCGTGGCGGAGATCGCCGACGCGGCGGGGAAGCGGCTGCTGCTGCGGTCCGGCAGCAACTCGTCCGTGGCGGGCAGCGGTTCGGAGCACTGAGAGTGCGGGCCGCCGAGGGCCGGCCGAGCCAAGCGGAATGCCTGGTTCCGGACATGGAAGCGCCCGGTCGCTGGCGACGGGGGATGCACCAGCGACCGGGCTTCTAGAACCGTAACAAGAGATCGGCGGTTCGCAAATTCGATCGTGGAATTCCGGACGCCTATTTACCGGCAGGTACGGGGAGTTGTGACGGGTGTCACGCCTGGGGTCCCCCGGTGTGTCCGGACCACGGTCGAGGACGCCACGATCAGCTCAGGGTGACCTGACGGTTGGTGAGCCCGCCGCGCGCCCGGCGCTCCTCGGGGGTCAGCGGGGTGTCCGTCGCCAGGGCCTCGGCCAGCCGCTCGGCGAATGCCGCGGCCGGCTTGGCGACCTCGTCGGCGCCCATCTCCGAGGGCAGGTCCCAGACCGGGACGACCAGGCCGTGGGCGCGGAACGAGCCCACCAGACGGGTGCCTTCACCGAGCGAGGCGGCGTCCGCCGCGTGCAGCCGGGCGAGCGCGTCCAGCAGCTGCTCCTCGGGGTGCGCGGTGACCCAGCGCAGATGGTTCTTCTCCGGGGCCTCGCACCAGTACGCGCCCTCCAGGCCGGGAATCCGGGCGGTCGGGACGGCCGCCGCGTTGGCCCGCTCCAGAGAGGCGGCGACCTCGCCGGTGGCGTTCTCGGCGTTCTCCACCCAGAACTCGAAGCCGGTGTGGACGGTCGGCTCAAAAGCCGCGTCCGGGTCGAGCAGATCCTGCAGCCGCGGACCGTCGGCGGAGTGCCGCTCCGCGGCGACCGGGTGGCCGGGTTCCGTGGCCAGCGCGCGCTGCAGGGTGTCCGCGAGGTCGCGGCTGAGGTCGCCGGAGGCGGTGTCGTTCTGCAGGCCGAGCAGCACCGCGCCGTTGTCGCGGCGCAGCGCGGGCCACGCCATCGGCAGCACGGTCGCCAGCGTCACGGACGGGACGCCCTCGGGCAGCCCGCCCTTCAGCGTCAACTCGGCGGTGGCGGCGGGCACCAGCTCGCGCAGGGCCACCCAGTCGCACTCACCGGGCAGGCCCTCGAAGGGGCGCTGCACGAGCTCGGTGGCGGCATGCGCCGCCTGTCGCCCGTGACAGGCCTTGTACCGGCGGCCGGAGCCGCACGGGCAGGGCTCACGAGCGCCGACGACCGGCACCTCCCCGTCCTTGGTCTGCGGTGCTGCGGCCTGGGGCTGGGGACGGCGCTTCTTGGCCATGGCGACGGTGTCTCCTGGTCGATCCTGGGCGTACGGACGCGTATCTGCGCGAGCCTAGAGGATCGCTTACGCGGTCGCGCTCGGTTGCGTACCGGGCCGTGTCATGCCCGGCCGCCGCGTATGTCCCGGTGCCGTGTCCCGGCCGGACGCGCCCCGTAGCCGCCGGGCATCGGCGTGCCCCGCCTGCCGCTACGTCAGGTCGTCGAATTCCGGGAAGGCCGGCCCCAGCGGCCGCCCGTTGCTCACGCCCGCGCCCGCGCCCGTGGTGAGCGAGGGCGGCAGATCGGGCAACAGGTCCACGCGCGTAGCGAACGCGCCTTGAAGGGAGAGGGCCGCCCAGACCGTGACTTCGCCGGTGACCGTGTCGCGGACACCCCAGTCCTTGGCGAGCGACCGGATGATCGCCAGCCCGCGGCCGCCGCGTGCGGTGACCGACGGAGTGGCCGGAAGGGGGCGGGTCGGACCGCCGCCGTCCGTGACCGCAACGGTCAGCCGGCCCTGCGCATCGATACGCCAGGATGCCCGCACGGATGCCGAGGGGGTGTCCTTTGCGTCGGGCATTACGGAACCCGGTGATCCGTTTTCGTATATCGGACGCGCATGGCGACACGAATTGCTCAACAGCTCCGACAGGACGAGCACCGCGTCATCGACGACGCTGTCCTGAACACCACTTGCCAACAGCTCTTCACGCATGCGTCGCCTGGCCATGCCCACACCCACTGGACCATGGGGTACGGCCATGATCGACGACGTCGGCACCTCTTGTGCCACCACCAACGCCACCCCCGAGACCTCCTTTGCCCCACGCCACGGGATGAATGCCCCAATGGACTGGACCGGAAACCGGCCAAGCCGCACACAGTGACGCACTGGACATAACCGAATACGGCCCGAATGCGCCGGTGCACACCCTGTGAGGAGCTTTAGCCAAGGCCGAGTTGTATACGCACCTGTTTGGGGCGATTCGTAATGACCGCATCCACGCCCAACTCCCGGCACAGCTCGACATCTTCGGTGTCGTTGACGGTCCAGACGTGCACCCGGTGGCCGGCCCGGTGCGCCCTGGCGACGTACTCGGGGTGCGCGCGGAGGATCCGCATCCCGGGGCCGGCGATGCCGACGCCGGGCGGGAGCCGGCCGTCGCGGTGCCGCGGAGTGAGGAATTGCATCAGGTAGACGCCGGGAATGCCGGGCGCCGCGGCCCGGACGCGGTGCAGCGAGCGCGCCGAGAAGCTCATCACCCGGACCGGAGAGGTCCCGTCGGTGCGGGTGGCCGGTTCGGTGTGCCCGAAGCGGGCGAGCAGCTCGACCAGCCGCTCCTCCACCTGCCCGGCCCAGCGGGTGGGGTGTTTGGTCTCGATGGCCAGCTCGACCCGGCGGTCGGCGTCGGCGACCAGCTCCAGCAGCCGCTCCAGCGTCAGTACGGAGGTCCGCTCGGGGTCCTCGTGCTGCCGGTCCGGTGCCTCGTTCGCGGACCCGTCGTCCTTCCAGGAGCCGAAGTCGAGCGTGGCCAGGTCGGCGAGTTCGAGGGCGGAGACCGAGCCGCGCCCGTTCGAGGTGCGGTTCACCCGCCGGTCGTGGACGCACACGAGGTGGCCGTCCGCGGTGAGCCGGACATCGCACTCCAGGGCGTCCGCGCCGTCCTCGATCGCTCTGCGATAGGCGGCGAGGGTGTGCTCCGGGGCGTCCTCGGAGGCACCGCGGTGGGCGACGACGGAAATGGCGGGACGGCCCGGACGGCCGTCCTGGGCGGGGCGTGCATAGGTCACCGCGTTATCGTGCCATCCACCGTCGCCGGGCCGCCGGGCGCGTACCCCGAGGTGCGGAACCGGGGATGCGCCGGTTTTGTCCGGCATAAAGGATGAGGTGACAGTCACAGCCTTGGCTTACGGCGCTCTGACGCGCGGTGGGAAAGGCTGGAAGGGAGATTCGCCCCTACCGTCCGGCCGTAGCGCCGACCGGACCTGCGGGCCGGGACTCGCGACAGCCGGGATGTGCGGGCCGGGCCTGCAGATCATGGCCCGCGGACCTGATCCGCGGACTCCGATCTGCGGACCGGGACTCGCCCGTACTGCCCGGATCCTTGATGCTGGAGTATCGGGTCCCCCGACCGGCAAGGGGGAGCCGCACGACCGGAGGGCCCGCCGGGCCCGCCGGACCGCAAGAGACGACCGGGAGGCCCGCGGGCCTCCCACCGCACGAACCGCACCACCCGGCGGACCGCACGGCCCGCCGTACCGCACCACCCGGACGCACCCCCCAGGGTCCGGCCGAACCGCAAGCCCCGGAAGAAACGGCCCGCCCCGGACCCTCAGCGTTGGCTGAGGCACAGGGCGGACAGGACACCCTCCTGCCAGGCCGTGGGCGCCGACAGTCGTGAAGCTGAGGAGAGAGCTGTGAGCACCGAGAACGAGGGAGCCGCCGTCCCGTCGGAGGCCAAGCCGCCGACCGGGCCGCAGCCGGACAGCGCCTCCGCGTCCGCCTCCGGCGCCCGGACTCCCGGCGTCCCGCCCGTGGCACCCCCGCCGCCGGACTTCGCACCGACCGTCACCTCGGCCGCCGGCGCCGGCTACGACGAACCGGGCCGGATGCCGCCGTACAGCGACGGACGGCTCCCGCAGCCCGGCTACGGCCACCCCGGCGACGACCCGGCGGCCGACCGGACCAGCCAGTTCCCCACCTACTCGGCGGCCGGCCCCGGAGCCGGTGCCGGCGGCTGGGGCCAGCAGCCGCCCTACGGTGGCGGCGGCGACCCCTGGGGCACGACCGCCAGCCCCGCCCCCAAGCGGCGCAACGGCGGCCTGATCGCGGCCGTCCTGGTGGCCGCGCTGGTCGCCGGCGGTGTCGGCGGCGGCATCGGCTTCTGGGCCGCCGGCCAGAGCGACAGCGACTCGACGACGGTCTCCGCGTCCGGCGACCCCGGGGCACTGAACCGCAAGCCCACTTCCGTCTCCGGGATAGCGCAGAAGGCGCTGCCCAGCGTCGTGACGATCGAGGCGCAGGGTGCCACCGGCGACGGCGGCACGGGCACCGGCTTCATCTACGACAAGCAGGGCCACATCCTCACCAACAACCACGTCGTCGCCAGCGCGGCCGACGGCGGCAAGCTCACCGCGACGTTCTCCAACGGCAAGAAGTACGACGCCGAGGTCGTCGGCCGTGCCCAGGGCTACGACGTCGCCGTGATCAAGCTGAAGAACACCTCCGGCGCCCCGCTCAACCCGCTCCCGCTCGGCAAGTCCTCCCACGTGCAGGTCGGCGACGCCACGATCGCCATCGGCGCGCCCTTCGGCCTGTCCGGCACGGTCACCACCGGCATCATCAGCGCCAAGGACCGCCCGGTGGCCTCCAGCGACGGCGGCGGCACCAGCGCCTCGTACATGAGCGCCCTGCAGACGGACGCCTCGATAAACCCCGGTAACTCCGGCGGCCCGCTGATGGACGCCGCCGGCAACGTCATCGGCATCAACTCCGCCATCCAGTCGGCCGGCAACGGCGGCGGACTGGGCGGCGAGTCCCAGCAGTCCGGCAGCATCGGCCTGGGCTTCGCCATCCCCATCGACCAGGCGCGACGGGTGGCGCAGGACCTGATCAAGACCGGTAAGCCGGTCTACCCCCAGATCGGCGTCCAGGTCGGCATGCGGGACACCGGCAACGGCGCGACCATCGCCCGGACCGGCAACAACGGCTCCGATGCCGTCACCCCGAACGGCCCCGCCGACAAGGCCGGCCTGAAGCCCGGCGACACCATCACCAAGCTCGACGACACGGTGGTCGACAGCGGCCCCACCCTCATCAGCGAGATCTGGCAGCACAAGCCCGGCGACCAGGTCACCCTGACGTACAAGCGCGGCGGCAAGGAGCGCACCACCCAGGTCACCCTGGGCCAGCGCACAGGCGACAAGTGACGCGCTAGTCTGATCCCGCGACACCCACGCGCCCCGCGCGCTGCGGTGCCGCGGGGAGGCTTGCCCGAGCGGCCTAAGGGAACAGTCTTGAAAACTGTCGTGGCGGCAACGTCACCGTGGGTTCAAATCCCACAGCCTCCGCAGGTAGACGGCCCCTGACCTGGAATTTCCCGGTCGGGGGCCGTTGCGTGTCCCACGAGTCGTGTGCCCGTGGCCGACGGCTGGGGGCGACACCGGCGTACCTGTCCCTCCACGGGACGCTGTTCCTCACCAGGGCGATGGCCGCGGCCCGAGCGGAAGACCGAGGGACGGCTCAGGAGTTCCCCAGGTGCTGGAACCGCCGCTTCCCGGCTCGGCATGGACGCCCACCACATGTGGACGGCCTTCGGCCCGACGAACGTGGCGATCCACCGCGTGGCCGCTGCCGGCGAGCCGGGCGACGCACAGGTCGCGCTGGATCTCGGCCCGCAAGTGGACGCCAGCGCACCCCAGCCCGCTATGGGATCTCGCATCCGTTGAGGTCCAGCACCGGAAGGCAAGGTGGGGTGTGAGTCGGCTGACCTAGCCTCTTGGGCATGCGCATAGACCAGCTCGGGCCCTGGCTCCAGGAGCATGGTGCGGCACCGCAGTCCGTGCTCGTGTCGGCTCAGTTCGATGCGTATCTCAGCGCGCTCCCGTGGACAGGCGGCGGGATCGACTGGCGCGGTCTGCCGCACTGCTCGCTGACGCTGGACGGCGTCTCGGATGATGCAGTTGTGCAATGGGCCCGGCAGACGCCCCTGGCCCTGCATACCCATGTCCTCGTCATCGACTCGGCCGCCGAGCCAGGGGTGCTGTGCCGCTTCGAGGACGCCATGCGGGACTTCGAGCTGTTGTCCGACCGACCCGAGCTGTACATGTGTGGCGCCGAGCTCGTGGATGGTGAGGTGCAGCCGGCCTTCCACCGCTTCATCGAGCGGCGGTCGTTCATGACCCTCAACGCCCGGGGGTGAGATCATCTGCGGTGGGCGTGACAGGCCAACAGCCGCCCTACGAGCCCCCTTTGGAGCGGCTGCGAGCACTGCGACCATGCCGCTGTGGTCTGTCGCAGGAGGTACTGGCTGGACTCGTACGCTGAGACCATGGACAGGGAAGAGCCGCACGTTGTTTGGTCCTTGGACGGTTTCAGCAAGCGGGACGAGTTCTTGCGTACGCAGCGAGCCGTCAGCCGGGAGCAAATCATCGAGCTGCGCGAGGTGATCACCCCTGATTCCGACGATCCGTGGATGACCTACTGCTACGACGTACCTCTCGACGTCTGGACCGCAGTGGAAGAGATCCTGCAATGCGGCCCGCCTGATTCAGGCCTTGATTACCAGATCTCCGCCGTCGCTGGTGATTGATCGACGGATTCAGTGGTCACCGTGCCTTGCCGTGCCCGAACTACCGGGAAACCACGCGAAACCACGGGAAACCACGGGGAACACCGGACGGCCGCGGTGGGCGGAGTACGCACCGGCGCCGATAGCGCCCCTAGGGTTTCGCCCATGGTGACTGCGACTGTCCGCGAGTGGCGTGACGAGGAAGGCTGGGGCGTGCTCGACTCCCCTGAGACACCCGGCGGCTGCTTTGGGCACTTCTCCGACATCCGGATGGCCGGCTTCCGCACCCTGTCGCCCGGACAGCAAGTCGACCTCGCATGGGAAGCCCCCGGCTTCACACAGGATGGGTACGACTACCGCGCGCTGGCCATCGTGCCTCGGCCTGCCTGACATCTGCACCTGACAACAACGACCGTGCACGCCCACGGTTCCCGGCAGTCCGCTCTGCCCTCACGCGCTGCACCGCCGCATGCACGACGGGACCGCGTCCGCCGGGAAGTGGCGGGCGCGGTTCCTTCGGGCTCTGGGGGAGGCTTCAGGCAGGCGGCTGATGCCTGATGCCTGATGCCTGATGCCAGAAGCCTGATGCCTGAAGCCTGAAGCCTGATCAGTCGTCGTCGCCATGGTCGTCGTTGTCGTCCTGGTCGACGTGCTGGCCCAGGACCTTGCCGCTCGCCGCGTCGATGGTGACGTCGTGGCTCTTGTGGTCCTTGCCGAGGACGTCGACCTCCCAGACGGCGGAGCCGTTGCGGTCGTTGTCGTCGAGGCTGTAGGAGACGACGGTGCCGGGGACGGCCTTCAATGCCTTGTCGGTGGCCTTGTCGTGGCCGATCTTGTCGGCCTTGACCAGGGCCTGGGTCTCGGCGGCGTCCTGGGCGGCGTCGTCGTCGCGGTCGGTGTGCTTGTTCAGGATCTTGCCGTTGCCGGCGTCGATGGTGACGTCGTGGCTCTTGTGGTCCTTGCCGAGGACGTCGACCTCCCAGATGAGGGAGCCGTCGCGGTCCGCGTTGTCGATTTCGGCGGCGGTCGCGGTGCCGGGGACGGCCTTGAGAGCCTTGGCGGTGGCCTCGGACTGGCTGATCTTGTCGGCCTTGACCTGCGCGCGGTCCTTGGCGGTGTCGTCCAGGTGGCGCTCGTTCTGCGAGAGCTGGACCGAGGAGTGAGGGGCCGGGCCGTCGTCGTCCGCGAAGGCGGTCGCGGCACCCGTGCCGCCGATCAGTGCGACGGCGGCGGCCGTGGCGAGGACGACGGCGCGGGGGGCGAGCGTGCGCTTGGCGGTGGCCTTCATGGGGACGTTCCTCCGGATCGTGTTGCGGTTTCGTTCCTGTCGGCGGGCCCTGTCGCGCCCTTCCGACATTCACCACAGTGCCGACCCGAACCTGAACACAGCCTGAAGTTCTGAAGCGCTCTTCAGGTTCTGGCTCCGGAACGGGCGATGAGGTCGCCCCCCCCGCCGGACAGTGTCGGTATCCCTCTCCAGGGGTCCCTCCGTCCCCTGGCCCCCTTGTGGACCATGTGCACGCCAGCGGCGCCAAGTTGGCCATCGCCAGGTCGATGGTCGCGGGTCGGCGCGCTGGTCGTGCCGGTAGCCGGAACGCTCTTGCGGACTGTCGTGGCGGCAAGGTCACCGGGGGTTCACATCCCACAGCCTCCGCAGAGAAACGGCCTCTGAACAGGGACCTCCCGGTCAGCGCCGCCTTCATTCCTCAGCCTCGTTGATCCGCGGCTGACCGCCTTCGGCCGGGTGTGGCCGTTCCGGCCGGCACGGGTGTGGCAGAAGACCCGCTCGATGCATCGGTGCCGCCCCCGCAGGACCTTCAAAAGATCAGCCGGAGATGGTCAACGGAGCATCCGGATAGCTTCAAAAGTACGTTCGTTTCTCACCGTGTGTCCGAGAGCGTGGTGCGGCTCGCCGTCGGGGCCTTGGGCCGTCCGTCGCTCCTGTACAGGGCGACCTCGTGCGCCAAGGCGGGCGTGGCCTGGGTCGGCTCCGGCCGGCACGTCGGCTGGACTCGTCGATTTACCACCATCAGGAGTCACGGGTTGACCAAGGAGCGCAAGGAGCGCAAGGAGCGCAAGGAGCGCAAGGAGCGCAAGGAGCGCAAAGGAACGTGCCTTAGGTTGGCCGTTTGGCATCCGTCCGGAAGAAGGGATTGGCCTGGTGGCCGAGAACGGCCAGTTCTCCGTGCACCCGGAGGACATGAAAAGTGTTGCGCCGACTTTCGGCACGCAGAGTGCGCACCTGAACAAGGCACTGGGAGCGTTGAAGAGCAATATGAACACCCCCGCACCCGTGGGCCCCAGGACTCCGGAGGAGGCCGTGGAAATGGCTCGCCCCCACTACGGCTGGCGTCGGCCGGACGGCAGTGCAGGGCAGCTGATCGCCCGGGAATTCAGCCACGGGTACATCATCCTGCCGGACCAGTTCCCGCCTGCCGCCAACCCCTCGCAGCCGCCGCCCGCGGTGGGATGCGCCGTCATCGACAAGGAGGACGGGAGGATCATGCACCTCCCGTACATGGGAGTGGAGGGAACCGCCCAGTTCTACCTGCAGCAGCGCGGACCACGGGGCTGACGAACCGGGGGGAGCTCGTCGACGGTGCGGCCACCGGGCCGGTACATCCCGGTCTCCGTGATGAGGCCGGGTCCCATCGTCCTGGCCTTGCCTGGCCTTGGTCCGGCCGGAGACGTTGAGCAGCAGCCCCGTCGCGCACCGGGCCGGGGTGTTGTCTGGGCGGCGTGGGCGGGGAACAGTAGCGGTGAGGCCCGGGGCCGGAGCGGTGGGAAAGGTGAGATGACGTCTAGCGCGATGGGGGTTCGCCGATGAGGCGTCTGACCCGACATACGGTTATCGGCTCTGCCGTGTTGTTTGCCTGTGTCGCATGCACTTCAGGGGAGGGCGAAAGTAATCCTTCTGCTCGCCGCACGTCCTCTGCCGCCGAGGCTTCGAGTCTGTTTCGGCTTCCAGCGGTCGATCTGCCGGACGACCCGCTCTCCGAGCAGGACGGCTCGACCGGACCGGAGAAGCGGAGGGTGATCGGGGAAGTTCGCAACGGGCCCGACCGGATCATCGTGTACGTCGCGGGGCGGAAATGCGGTCTGGCGACGACTCGTGAGGGCGACCAGAGGAATCTTTCCCTTCACCTGATCGACGCACGGTCGAAGGACGGCAGTCAGGGGGATGAACGTCTCCCCTATGGGCCCTACTCGGAATCTTCGGCTACGGGGTCGGGTGGCACTTGGGCAGCTCTTTCCTGCGGAAAGGATGCGATGGTCGTGAAGTTCTTTTCCCCTGACCTCTCCAAGGCCTCGAAATATCGGGGGTCGCTTGATGTGATCAAGCCGGCGAGCGCTGAAGGTTCTGTCTCCCTTGTCGTAGGGGAACGAGGGATCAGGGAGAAGGTCAGGGCTGCTCTTCAGGCTCATTCGTGAGTCGTAGATCTACTCGGTGGGTGTACCGTCGCCCGATTTAAGGGTGCGGTCACGAGTGGCACCGGTTGTCGCCTCGTGCGTCGGGGGCGTTGTTCCTGGGGCTGCTCCTGGCGCTGCTTCTCCGGATGTGTTAATTCGCGCGACCTCGGTCGTAGGATCGAGGGGAGTGCCGTCTTTCCTGGGAACCTTTCGGTGAACGATGTCTGATCCGTTGCCCGGCTCGCTTGACCAACGACTGGACGCCCTTGCGCGGCATCCGTTTCGCGCGAAATTTCAGCTGCGCGGCCGTGAGCGGGCCACGGCCGAGTTGAGCGGCCCGTCCACGATGCGGTGGCATGCCTACGACCTCATTGCCAAGCGGCTGGCACCGGCCGAGCCCTACAAGGACGGCAAGCAGACCCCCTACCGCGGCCACCCGGTATTCGTCGCGCAACATGCGACCGCGACGTGCTGCCGTAGCTGCCTCCAGCGCTGGCACCAGATCCCCAAGGGGCGGGAGCTGAGCCGTGCGGAGCGTGCGTATGTGGTGGGCGTGATCTGCCGCTGGATCGAACGTGAGGTGGCGAGGCCTGGTTCTTCGGGCGCGGACCCCTCGGGGCGGTGATTCCTGAAGGCGATTCCTTAAGGTGATTCCTGAAGGTGATTCCTGAGCGGGAATGGCGGAAATTCCTGGCTTATTCATTCGCTGCAGGGGAATTCTGGAGAGTGCGGTAACAGAGTTTGCCGTTTGCCTTGTGCGGTAGAGTGGCAGTGGGAAATGGAATGGTATTCCAGTCGAGATGCGGGAAGGGGGCAGAGGTCACTGTGGGTGCGTGGCGGACGGGGGTAGCAGGCGGCGCCCGGCGGGGAAATGTGTTGATCCGGCGGGCCGAGGAGCGGGATGCGGGGCGGCTCACTCGGCTGGTGCGAAGATCTCGGGCTTATGAGGGGCCCTATTCCTCGATGGTCGAGGGGTATCGGGTGGGGCCGGATTACATCGTGGCGCATCGGGTCTTTGTCGCCGTGGAAGAGTTGCCCGGTGAGGGCGCTGAGGGCGCTGAGGGCGGTGGTGGCGAGCGGGTGTTGGGGTTCTATGCGCTGATGGTGGAGCCGGCCGAGCTGGACTTGATGTTCGTGTCGGACCAGGCGCAGGGGCGCGGCATCGGGCGCCGGCTGGTGGAGCACATGCGGGGTGAGGCGCGAAGCGCCGGGATCGACAAGGTGCGGGTGGTTTCGCATCCGCCTGCCGAGGGCTTTTACCGCAGTGTGGGCGCCAGGCCGGTCGGAACGGTGCCGGCGAACCCGCCGGTGGTGAGGTGGGATAGGCCGGAGCTCGAATTTGTGGTGGTTGATTAGCCGGGATGGGGCCCGGGGGCGGGGTCGGGATCGGGGGCGGAAGCCGGGGGGCGGGGCGGGGGGCCGGGAGTAAATCGTTGGCCAGGCGGTCCTTCGGCGTTGAGAGTGGGGGGATGACGCGATCATTTGAGGAGCTGGTTGCCGAAGCCGATGCCGTGTCGGTCGAGGGGTGGGACTTCTCGTGGCTGGCGGGGCGGGCCACGGAAGAGCGGCCCTCGTGGGGCTATCAGCGGGCGATGAGCGAGCGGTTGGCGCGGGCGTCGGCGGCGCTGGACATCCAGACGGGTGGCGGTGAGGTGCTCGCCGGGGCGGCGGAGCTACCGCCGGTGATGGTGGCGACGGAGTCCTGGCCGCCGAATGTCGCCAAGGCCACGGAGCTGTTGCACCCGCGGGGCGCGGTGGTGGTGGCCGACGCGGACGAGCCGCCGCTGCCGTTCGGTGACGCGGCCTTCGATCTGGTGACGAGTCGTCATCCGGTGACCGTGTGGTGGGAGGAGGTCGCCCGCGTGCTGCGGCCGGGGGGTACCTACTTCTCCCAGCAGGTCGGACCGGCGAGCGTGTTCGAGCTGGTCGAGTACTTTCTGGGGCCGCAGCCGGAGCACGTCCGGCGGGCCCGTCACCCCGAGGATGCGCGCCGGGCGGCGGAGGCAGCCGGCCTGGAGGTGGTCGATCTGCGCGCGGAGTCGCTGCGGACCGAGTTCTTCGACATCGGGGCGGTCATCTACTTCCTGCGCAAGGTGGTGTGGATGGTTCCCGGGTTCACGGTTGCGCAATACCGGGAGCGCTTGCGGGAGTTGGATGAGGTGATCCGTGCGGAGGGGGCGTTCGTGGCGCATACGGCCCGGTTCTTGATCGAGGCGCGTCGTCGCCGCAGCTGAGCTTTTGGTCCTTCGGTGCCCGCCCCTCCCTCTGCCCCTATCGCCTCGATTGCCCTTATCGGCCCTCCGCTGCCCCCTACGGCTCCTGCGCCCGGCTTCTTTCCCCTACGGGTTCCCGACACCTGCCTTCCCCTACGAGTTCCCGTTACCTGCCTTCCCCTACGGGTTCCCGATGCCCTGCCTTCCCCTACGGGCTCCTGCGCCCGGTTCCTTCCCCTACGGGCTCCCGCGCCGGCCTCCCTCCTGCCGGTGGCGGGCCGCCGAGGCGATTGTGGCGCGTGCCTCCTGGGCCGACAGGCCGGTGTGGCGGGCGGCTTCCAGCAGCCGGGCGGCGAGTTCCTGGCCGAGGCCGGACTCGTCGGCTCGGCAGGCGGCCCAGAAGAGGCGGGCATTGCGCTGACCGGCCGGGGAGGTGCGGACGAAGCGTACGAGCGCCGCGGCGGGCTGGGGCGGGACGCCGGTCGGGGGCTCGCGGCGGGCGGACGGGGGCGGGGCCGTGAGGAGCGCGAGCAGGGCATCCGGCACGGCGGCGGGGCGCTGCGGTGCGTCCGGCGCCAGGGCGTAGCGCCCGTGGACGGTGAGTGAGCCGGGGCCCACGAGATAGCCGCCCGCGCCGCGGACATCGATGCCGGGCGCGAGCCGGCCGGCCGAATTCGCAATGACGGGGGACGGCGGGCCGGTGAGCCAGAGGTGGCGGCCGCCGCTGGGGGTGAGCACCGTGACCGTGGGCGGGATCGGGAAGTCGTGCTGTTCGGCGAGGAACCGGAGGGCGGTCAGGCCGTCGGCGCCGTGTTTGGTGTCGAGGTCGATGCCGATGAGGTGGTGCGGGGGCCGCCCGCAGGCGAGGCCGTAGCCCGTGGCCCAAGGGGCGGCGGCGAACATACGGCGGACGGCGAGGGGGTCGGTGCTCGCGTCGTGTACGCCGTGCCCGAGGCGGCCGCACTCGCCGCGGCAGGGCGGGACCTCGGGATGCCCGCGGTGCGGGGACCGGAGGGCTGGAAGCTTGTTGCGGGTCAGTGGGAAGACGGGGTAGCCGCGCTCCGCGGCAAGGAGGGCATGGGCGAGGGCGGCGGCGTGCGCATCCGTGGGTCCGGAAGGCCCGGTGGGTCCGGAAGGCCCGGTGGATCCGGTGGATCCGGTGGATCCGGTGGATCCGGTGGACCCGGTGGACCCGGTGGGGCGGAGGAGGCCGAGGGGTGGCGGCTCGGGCCGGCCCTCCGTCGACGGGCCGGTGGGTGTCCCGGCGTTCGACGGGTCTGCTGGTGTGCAGGCCGGTGTGCCGGTGTGCGGTGGGTCTGCTGGTGTGCGGGCCGGTGTGCCGGTGTGCGGCGGGCCGGCCGGTCTGCCGGTCGGTGTTCCGGTGGGGCGTCCATGGCGGCGGTGCAAGGCCATGGATCTAGTTTCGTACGAATGTTCGACGAAGGGAAGGGGGGCGTGCGGGAACCGGCCTGTGCGCCGGTTGCGGCGGCCGGGCGCGTGGGGCGCGCGGAGCGCGTGGAGGGCGGGTCGTGGCGGGGTGCTGTGTCGGCAGGGGCTGCTGGTGGGGAGGTCGTGCGACGGCCGGGGTTTACCCGGGGTCCCTCATGCTTGCGGGGGAATCGCCTCTTCGTGGCGGGTTCGCCGGGGATTCATGGGCAAGCCTGAGTGCACGACGTCGAAGCAAGCATCGCGGTGGTCGGCCAACTGCCCGGTGAGCAAGCGGAGTTCCATCGATACAAGCGATCTGAACGATCTGAACGACCTGAACGATCTGAACGATCTGAACGACCTGAACGTCCAAGCGACCCAAGCGACCCAAGCGATCCGAGTGGTCCGGCGATCCAAGCAACCCGACCGATCCAAGCGATCCAAGCGATCCAAGCGACCCAAGTGATCCAGTAGTCGTGTTCCGTAGGAGGAAGAGACATGGCAAGTACCCGTACCGCCCGCGTCATCGCCATTGGTGCCGCACTGCCCTTCGCGGCTGCACTCTTCACGGGCGTGGCGCAGGCCGACAACGGCGGCTTTGCGACGGGCGGGTCGAGCTCGGCGGCGACGAGCCAGACGGGAACCGGTGTCGGTGGCAGCAACTTCGGTAACTCGACCACCGGCCAGCAAGTCGCCAATGGTGCCGGTGCCTCCAATCAGAACAACACCGCGAGCGTGAACGGCTCCGGTCCCACGCGTATCGACCAGACCAACGCCACCGTCAACTTCACCAACCTCTGGTGACCCGGCCCGCCGCAAGGGGACGCGGCGACTGACCGAGGGGTGATACGTCAGGGCGGTACGGAGAGAATGGGGCTTCTCCGGGGTTCACTGCGCCGACCTTGACAGCGAGCGGGTTTCTGACGGACAGTCAGAAACCCGCTCGCTCGTTCATGCGCCGGGACCCTGCGTTCGTCCGCCGGGACCCTGCGCACCGGACGTACGGCCACCAGAAGGGGAGCCGCCGACGTGCACCTCGCCCCCACCGCGCGCCAGGAGCAGCTGCGCACCGAACTCCGCTCGTACTTCCGCGAGGTACTGCCGGACGGGCCGGTCGAGGACCCCGTCCAGCAGCGGGCGGTGCTCCGCCGGATCGGCGCCGACGGCATGCTGGGACTGGGCTGGCCGACCGAGTACGGAGGGCGGGGCCGCGGCCCCGACGAACAGTTCGTCTTCTTCGACGAGGCGTACCGCGCGGGCGCCCCGGTCTCGATGGTCACCCTCAACACCGTCGGCCCGACCCTGATGAAATACGGCACCCGGCGCCAGAAGGACTACTTCCTGCCGCGGATCCTCAGCGGTGAGCTCGTCTTCGCGATCGGCTATACGGAACCCGAGGCCGGCACCGACCTCGCCGCGCTCCGCACCCGCGCGACGAGAGGCACGGCGAGAGCCACGACCAGCGGCGCGACGAGAGGCGCTACGAGAGGCGCTACGAGAGGCGCTACGAGAGGCGCGACGAGTGGGGCGGGCGGTGGCGACGGCCACTGGCTGATCAACGGTGCCAAGAGCTTCACCAGCAACGCCCATCGGGCCGACTGGATCTGGCTCGCCTGCCGCACCGACCCCGACGCCCCCAAGCACAAAGGCATCTCGATCATCCTCGTGCCCACCGACGCCCCCGGTTTCTCCTGGATACCGATCGAGACGGTCGGCGGGCTGACGACCACCGCCACCTACTACGACGACATCCGCGTCCCGGCCGGGAATCTCGTAGGGGAGGAGAACGCCGGCTGGAAGCTGATCACGCATCAGCTCAACCATGAGCGCGTGGCGTTGGCCGCCATCGGCATGCAGGCCGAGGATGCCTTCGAGGCCGCGCTGGCTCATGCCCGTACGCCGGATGCGGAGACCGGTGAGCGGCCCGCCGACCGTCCATGGGTGCGGTCCCGGCTCGCCGAGGCGCACGCCCGGCTGGCCGCCACCCGGCTGCTGAACTGGCGGCTGGTCGATGACGTGGGCGCCGGGACACTCGGGCCCGGCGACGCCGCCGGCGTCAAGTTCGCCGGGACGGAGAGCGCCGTCGAGGTCTACCGGATGTGCCAGGAAGTGGTGGGCCATGCCGCCCTGGTGCGGGCCGGATCGCCGGGCGCCTTCGGGGGCGGCGAGCTGGAGCGGATGAACCGCGCGGCGCAGATCAACACCTTCGGGGGCGGAGTGAGCGAGGTCCAGCGGGAGATCGTCGCGACGATGCGGCTGGGGATGCGGAGGGGGCGGCGATGAGCGCGGTGCAGCTCACCCACGAGCAGCTCAAGGCCTACGAGGGCCGGCCGACCGGGACCGCCGGCGTGGGAAAGGACCTGGTCAACGAGCCGATGATCCGGCACTGGTGCGAGGCCGTGGGCGACACCAACCCCGCCTACCGGGGGCCGGACGCCATCGCCCCGCCGGCCATGCTGCAGGCCTGGACCATGGGCGGCCTCTCCGGCCACACCGACCGCTCGGGGGCGTACGGCGAACTGTCCGTACTGCTGGACGGCGCCGGGTACACCTCCATCGTCGCTACCGACTGCGAGCAGGAGTATCTGCAGACGCTGCGCCCCGGTGACCGGATCACCTTCGACGCGGTGATCGAGTCGGTATCGGAGCGCAAGACCACAAAGCTGGGGACGGGGCACTTCATTACGACGCGGATGGATATCCGCGCGAACGGCGAACCGGCCGGCACACATCGCTTCCGGGTCCTCAAGTACGCCCCGGCGGCACGGGGCCCCAAGACGGACGAGCAGGTGGAGGCGCCTCAGCAGGTACGGGCACCTCGGCGGGTACGGGCACCTCAGCAGGCGCAGAGATCCCAGCAGGCGCAGACATCCCAGAAGGCGCATGTGCTCCAGAAGGGGCATGTGCCCCAGAAGCCGGAAGCATCCCAGCAGCCCCGGGCCCGACGGCCCCGTCCCGTCGTCAACCGCGACAACGCCGGCTTCTGGGAGGGCGTCGCCGGGCATCGGCTGCTGATCCAGCGCTGCACGGAATGCCGGACGCTGCGTTTCCCCTGGCTGCCGGGGTGCAATGCCTGCGGGTCAGCGGAGTGGGACACCGTCGAGGCGAGCGGCGCGGGAACGGTCTTCTCCTACGTCGTGATGCACCACCCGTCCTTCCCTGCTTTCACGGTGCCCGAGTCCACGGTGCCCGAGTCCACGGTGCCCGAGTTCACGGTGCCCGAGCACGACACGGACGGGCCCGGCCCCGACACGGATGGGCCCGGCCCTCAGGCGCATGCCCCCGGCGGCTCCCGTGCAGAGGCGCCCAGCCCCCACGCAGACGGGCCCGGCCCCCACCCGGACGGGCCCGGTCCCTACGCGGTCGGGCTGATCGAGCTCGCGGAGGGGGTGCGGATCGTCAGCAATGTCGTGGGCGTCCCCGCCGACAAGGTGCGGATAGGGGCGCCCGTACAGCTCGAATTCCTGCGCGCCGACGAGGAGTTGGAGCTTCCGGTCTTCCGCGCGGCAGAGGGCGGTGAGGGGTGACATGGACTTCACTCCCACGCCGGAGCAGGCGGCGGCCCGCGAGCTGGCGGCGCAGATATTCGGCGACCTGTCCACGCCGGAGCGCCTCGCCGTCTGCGGCGGCGGCACGGACGCCACGCTGTGGAAGGCCTTGTGCGCGGCAGGTCTGCCGGGCGCGGTGGAGGAGACCGGCCTGCTCGGACTCGTGCTGATGCTGGAGGAGCAGGGGCGCACGACGGCGCAGGTGCCGTTCGCGGCGACCTGTGTGTACGGACTGCTGGCGATCGGTGCGCACGGCGGCCCGGAACAGCGGGCGCGGCTGCTGCCCGCGCTGCGGGACGGCGACGCGGTCGCCACCGGGGCGTTTCCGGCGCGGCGCGGCGGCGTACGGGCCGAGCAGCGCACGGCGGACGGTACGGCGCGGCTGACCGGCACCGTCCCCGTGGTGCCGTGGCTGCGCGAGGCCACCCATGTACTGGTGCCGGACGGGACGGCGCGGACGCTGTGGCTCGTACGCACCGACGACGCCGGGGTGCGGCGGGAACCGGTCGAGACGACCGCCCCGTGGTCGGCGGGCCGGCTCACCCTGGACGACGCCCTCGCCGAAGGCCTGAACGGGCGGGCCGCCTCCCACCGGCGGGCCGCCTCCCACCGGCCGCAGGCCACGTACGCCGACACCCACGCGGACACCCACACCGCCCCCTACGCCGACGTCCTGGCCCTGGCCCGCACCGCCTTCGCCGGCCTCCAGGCCGGGGTCTGCGCCGGCTCCCTGGCCCGGGCGGTGTCCCACACCACCACCCGCGAGCAGTTCGGCCGCCCGCTCGCCACGAACCAGGGTGTGCAACTGCGCGCCGCCGACGCCTGCATGGACACCGAGGCCATCCGCGTCACCGCCTACGAGGCGGCCTGGCGCCGGGACGCGGGCCTGGACGCCGGGCCGCATGCGCTGACCGCCGCCTGGTGGGCATCCGAGGCGGGCACCCGCGTCGTGCACACCGGCCAGCATCTGCACGGCGGCATCGGCGCCGACGTCGACCACCCCGTCCACCGGCACTTCCTGTGGGGCAGACAGCTGGCCGGGTATCTGGGGTCTGGGGCCGAAATCCTGGACGAATTGGGGGAGTTGCTGACATCACCACCTAGGGGCGGCGAAGACCCAAAGGAGAAGGAGAAGGAGAAGGAGACCGGAAGGAGGCCCGATGAAGGCCGGTGACGAGCTGCCGAAGCTCACCATCCCCCTCACCCGCACCCTGATCGTCGCCGGGGCGATCGCCTCCCGCGACTACCAGGACGTGCATCACGACACCGAGGCGGCCCGGGAAAAGGGCTCCCCGGAGATCTTTATGAACATCCTGACCACCAACGGACTCGTCGGCCGCTACATCACCGACCACTTCGGGCCGCGCTGCACCCTGCGCAAGGTCGCCATCCGGCTCGGCGCCCCCAACTATCCGGGCGACACCATGGTGTTGAGCGGAACGATCACCGAAGTGACGCACGGTACTGCGGTGGTGCGGATCGTCGGAGCGAACGGCATCGGCCACCACGTCACCGGCACGGTGACCGTCAGCCTCCCGGAGGGCACGGCATGAGCGTCCACCGCTCCGACTCCCTCGGCGGCCGGGCCGCCATCGCCGGGATCGGCGCGACCGAGTTCTCCAAGGACTCCGGCCGCAGCGAGCTGAAGCTCGCCGTCGAGGCCGTACGCGCCGCCCTGGACGACGCCGGGCTGGTTCCCGCGGACGTCGACGGCCTGGTCACTTTCACCATGGACACCAACCCCGAGATCACCGTCGCGCAGGCGGCCGGCATCGGCGAGCTGTCCTTCTTCTCCCGGGTCCACTACGGGGGCGGAGCGGCCTGCGCCACCGTCCAGCAGGCGGCCCTGGCGGTCGCCACCGGCCTGGCCGAAGTCGTCGTCTGCTACCGCGCGTTCAACGAGCGCTCGGGCCGCCGTTTCGGCTCCGGCGTACAGCAGCGGGAGCCCACCGCGGAGGGCGCGGCGCTCGGCTGGAACCTCCCCTTCGGCCTGCTCACCCCCGCCTCCTGGGTCGCGATGGCCGCCCAGCGCTACCTCCACACCTACGGGCTGACCCCGGACGCCTTCGGCCCGGTCGCGGTCACCGACCGGCGGCACGCCGCCCGCAACCCGGCCGCGTACTTCTACCGCAAGCCCATCACCCTCGCCGACCACGCCGCCTCCCGCTGGATCGTGGAGCCGCTGCGGCTGCTGGACTGCTGCCAGGAGACGGACGGTGCCCAGGCGATCGTGGTGACCTCGCCCGAGCGGGCCCGCGCGCTGCCCCACCCGCCGGCGCTGGTCACGGCCGCGGCGCAGGGCGCGGGCCGCGCCCAGGAGCAGATGACCAGCTTCTACCGCGACGACCTGACCGGCCTCCCCGAGATGACCGTGGTCGCCCGCCAGCTCTGGCGCACCGCCGCCCTTGCCCCCGCCGATATCGACGTCGCGATCCTCTACGACCACTTCACTCCCTTCGTGCTGATGCAGCTGGAGGAGTTCGGCTTCTGCGCCCCGGGCGAGGCCTCGGACTTCGTCGCCGCGGACACCCTCCCCCTGAACACCCACGGTGGCCAGCTCGGCGAGGCCTATCTGCACGGCATGAACGGCATCGCCGAGGCCGTCCGCCAGCTCCGCGGCACCTCGGTCAACCAGGCCGGGAGCCCCGCTCATGTCCTGGTCACGGCCGGGACCGGGGTCCCGACCTCGGGGCTGATCCTGGGCGCGGACGGCTGAACGGCCCCTCGCCGGTGGGGCCGTGTCCGGGGCGAAGGCCCGTCGCCGTCAGGGCCGTGTCCGGGGCGGAAGTCGGTCACGGGTAGGGCCGTGTCCGGGGCGAAGTCGGCCACCGGTGGGGCCGTGTCCGGGGCGGGGCCCGTCGCCGGTTACGGCCGTGCACGGGGCCGCGGCCCGTCGCCCGAATCCCCTCCGGGGCCGGTGCGCGCCATGATCCCGGACCCTAGGGGTCTGCCGGCCCCCGTCCCCCCAGAGGAGGTGGAGCCGGCTCCACCCCTACAACTTGAGAGGGATGGCGCTTCGGCACCTTGGGGCGATCCGCTCGCCCCACCCTCGCTTCTAGCGTGGTGCCCATGACCACGCCAGTGTGCACCAGCGCTTCGACCGCCGCTGTGTTCCCGACGTTCTCGTCCTATGTACGGGCCCGGGGGCCGGTCCTGCTGCGCACTGCGCGGTCGCTGTCGCCCAACCCGAACGACGCCGAGGATCTCCTCCAGACGGCACTGACCAAGACCTTTGTGGCCTGGGACCGGATCGAGGACCACCGCGCCCTGGACGGCTATGTCCGCCGCGCGCTGATCAACACCCGTACCTCCCAGTGGCGCAAGCGCAAGGTCGAGGAATTCGCCGTCGACGAGCTGCCGGAGCCGGACCCGCTGCCCGCGCCCGACCCGGCCGAGCTCCAGGGCCTGCGCGACGCGATGTGGCGCGCGGTGATGCGACTGCCGGCCCGCCAGCGGGCCATGGTCGTCCTCAGGTATTACGAGGATCTCAGCGAGGCCCGGACCGCCGAGGTCATGGAGGTCTCGATCGGCACGGTCAAGAGCGCCGTCTCCCGCGCCCTGGCCAAACTCCGGGAAGACCCGGAGCTGGCGATGATCTCGGCCTGAATCCCTCGCCGTTTCGGCCTGATCCCGCCGTCGGGGTGCACGTCAGGGGAGCGCACCCGTCCGCACATGCGCCCTACCGGCACTGCTGTGACCGCTCATACACTCCCAGAGGCTCTGGCATCTGGCGAAGGGGGCGGTAGTGGGCAAACATCGCAGCCCGATCGGAGACGACGGACAGCAGCCGGGCCGGTCGATTCCACCGGAGCCGACTCCACCACCGCGGCCGAAGCGGGCTCGTTGACCTCTCATCCGATGCCCGAGGAAGCCATCGGCGATCTGCTGGAGCAGATCGCCGAAGTGCTTGGTTCCCCCGTCCCTGCCCCTCTGCGCGCGGCCCTGCAGGCCGTGCCCCGCCATCTCTTTCTGCCGCCCACGGTGTGGGTGCGCGGCGGGAAGGGAAGTTACGAGCGGTACGACCGGGACCAAGACCCCGATCGTTGGTGGAGTGCGGCCTACCGCGACGCTCCTCTGGTCACCCGGTTCGCCGAGCTGTCCGACGGCGGTCTCGTGCCGTCCTCCTCCGCATCGATGCCCAGCATGGTCGTCCGGATGCTGAGGGACCTCGATGTGCAGCCGGGTCACCGCGTGCTGGAGATCGGCACCGGCACCGGATTCCACGCGGCCCTGCTCTCGTTCCTCTTCGGCGCCGAGAACGTGACATCACTCGATGGTGACCCCGACCTGATCTGCCAGGCTCGGCGAGCGCTGAAGGCGAGCGGACAACAGCCGGAGGCGGTCTGTGCGGACGGCGCGGGCGGCTGGCGGCCGAACGCGCCCTACGACCGGATCATCTCCACCTGCTCCGTCAGGACCGTGCCTCTCGCCTGGCTGGAGCAGCTCTCACCCGGCGGTCGCCTCGTGACGCCGTGGGACACCGCGTGGTGCAACTTCGGGACGCTCATCGCCACCGTACGAGCAGACGGAACAGCCGAGGGCTCGCTCGTCCCCTACGGCTCGTTCATGCTCATGCGGGCCCAGCAGGTCGATGTCGAACTGCACCGCGACATCCTGCGGGACGACCAGATCCCCGAGCGCTCCATGACGGAGCTGTCCCCTTGGTCAGTCGCCGGGAACGACCTCGATGCCCAGATGCACATCGGCCTCCATGTGCCGGGAGTGTGGCATGCGTGGGACACCGGCGTGCAAGAAGCGCACACCCGGCTGTGGTTGGCCGACGACCGGGCGACGAGCTGGGCCGGTGTGGATTACGACGGACGGCAGACGTCGACGTTCGCGGTGGCGCAGTACGGCCCCAGGAGGCTCTGGGACGAAGTCGTCCGGGCCCACGAGGAGTACGTGTCCGCCGGCCGGCCCGGAACCGAAAGACACCGGCTGTGCATCTCTCCCGACGGCCGGAGAACACGCCACGAGGTGAGCCTCGTCTGACGGCCTCGGGCCGTGTCCGGCGGTAGATGCCTGTGAGGTGAAGCCGGCCAGGTAGTTGGTCGTGGTGTTCTTACATCTCTCTAATAACTGCGCCGCATGCTCGGGTTCATGGTGTCCAAACGTATTGCCATCGGTGTCGGAATGCTCGTGACGATAACCTTGGCGGGCGTAGCCGCGACGGCCGCCGCGGGTCCCGCTCCGACGTCTGGCAAGGCTTCCGCCTCAGCGCTCGGCAACAAGGCAGCGGAAAACTACTTGTACGCATCCATTGGTGATTTCGATACAGACGTGAAACCGCTGATTGATCGCCCCGATATCGCCGGTGTGCAGCTCGTGGTGCCGTGGAAGGCGCTTGAGCAGAAGAAGAATCAGTACGATTTCTCGGAGATCGACCGGGTGCTGAACTATTTGCAGCCCCGCCACAAGAAGCTGTTCATCCAGATCCAGGACCGGTTCTTTGCGCCGCCTACCAGGCTTCCGGACTATCTGTTGCGTGATCCGGAATACAAGGGAGGCGCGGCTCCGACAACGAACGAAAGCGGCCTTGGCCCCGGTCAGCCCGGAGCGGTCGCAGCGCAATGGAACCCGCAGGTGCGAGGCCGTTTCCAGCATCTGCTGAAGGCGCTGGCGCAGCGATTCGACGGTCGCCTCGCCGGGGTGAACCTTCCGGAAACCGCTACCGGAGTGGACACCAAGAAGGACCGTACTGGATATAGTCACGATGCCTACTTCAAGGCAGAACTCGCCAACATGGCTTACGGCAAGAAGGTCTTCACCAAAACGCAGTTCATTCAGTACGTCAACTTCTGGCCGGGTGAATGGAACAACAGCCGCAACTATATGAAGCGCACCTTCGAGTTCGCCAAGGCGCACGGCATCGGCCTGGGCGGACCTGACGTCCTGCCGAACCGCCCGGCACAAATGGAAAACTCATACCCCTTCTTCAAGAAATACCGCGGCAAGCTCCCGATCGTGGCCATGGCCGTACAGGAACCCGACTTCGAATACAAGAATCCCACAACGAAGAAGCCGTACACCCGGCAAGAGTTCACCGATTTCGGCACGAACACCCTCGGAGCCAACGTCATGTTCTGGGCCACCAGCACGCCCTGGCTCCACCAGCCGGCGGCACGATAGAGCCACTCATCCTGCGCGGGCGGGGAGCGCGCCATGTCACGTGACGTCATGGGTGACCTGACGCCCCCTCGGCGGCAGGGAGCCCGCCCTCACCTGGCCGCGTAGCGCGAGGGCGTCGTGCCCACATGACGGGTGAAGTGCCGGTGCAGATGCGCTTGATCATGGAATCCCACGGTGCCCGCTACCTCCGCCGGACGCCTGCCGTCGAGCAGGAGCCCGCGGGCCCGCTCGATGCGTTTGCCGGTCAGGTAGGTGTGCGGCGGCAGGCCGTAGGTCTGCTTGAAGCAGCGGATCAAATGGGTGGGGTGCGCATGCAGGACGGCGGCGGCTTCCCGCAGGGACAGGCCGGCCGGCAGACGGGCGTCCAGCAGCTCCCGCAAGGCGGCAGCCAGCCGGTTCGCCTCGCGGCCCGGTGTACGAGGGGGCCGCAACGCGTCCAGGTGGAAGTGCAGCCGTTCCCGGATGAAGGCCAGCCGGGATTCGGCTTCGAAGGCGTCGCCGGCCGGCACGTCGCCCGCCGGCAGGTCGCCCGCGTGCACGTCGCCCGCGTGACCGAGGGACGTATGCAACTGGTGGATGCGGTGCCGCAGCAGCGCATCACCAAAGACCGGACCGTCCACCGCGCGGCCGGTCAGGTCCTCGGGGAGCACGGCCGCGTCGAGGTAGAGCACGCGCTTGCGGAAGCCCGCCGCGGTGACCGTCCTGCCGTCATGGGCTACACCGGGAGGCAGCAGGACGACCGTGTCGGAGCCGGTCACGCCATGACGGTGGCGGTCACAGGCGAAGTCGACCGCCCCGTCATTGAGGATCATCAGGGCCCAGGTGTCATGGGTGTGGGACGGGTACGCGTGCTCGGTGAAGTGCGCGTGGAAGACCTCGGCTATGCCCGGGACGGGCGGCCGCCAGGCGCTGATCGTCGTACGGGGCGGGCCTCCTCCTGTCATGCCAGGAACGTACAAGACCGTCGGAGCACGGGCACGGCAGTCTCAAGACATGACCAACTCTCCCGTTCCCGTCCATCTGACCGACAAGCTCTCGCAGTTCAGCGACCTGTGGTCGCAGAAGAAGATCGCCGACCTGAACGACTACGAGGTCAAACTCGCCAAGCTGCACGGGGAGTTCGTCTGGCACACGCACGACGACACCGACGAACTGATCATGGTCATCAGCGGCCGGCTCACCCTCCAGCTCAGGGCCGGTGATGTGGTGCTCGGCCCCGGCGAACTGGTCGTCGTCCCCCGGGGCGTCGAGCACTGCCCGGTGGCCGAGGAGGAGACCGCCATCCTCCTCTTCGAACCGGCCGGCACGCTCAATACGGGTGACGCGGGCGGACCCAGGAGCAAGGCACCCGAGTCCCTTTGACGTGCGTCAGCTCCCGGCAGCGGCGTAGGCGACGAAGTCGGCCCAGGCGGCGGGGCGGAGGTGGAGCTGCGGGCCGTGGGGGTTCTTGGAGTCGCGGATGTGGAGGGTGTCGGGGGTGGTGGCGACTTCGAGGCATTCGTTGCTGTTGCCGTTGTCGCTGTAGCTGCTCTTCTGCCAGATCACTTCGACGCACTCGTTGCCGTTGCCCTGGCCGCTGTAGCTGCTCTTGGTCCACGCCAGTTCGGAAGCGTCTCCGGCAGAGGGCTTGAGGGTCATGTCTCTCCCTGCGCTTTCTCGATGAAGGCCGTCGGCATACCGCGTTCGAGGATCCCGAGGCTCTCTGGTGTGTGTCAGCTCCCGGCAGCGGCGTACGTGACGAAGTCGGCCCAGGCGGCGGGACGGAGGTGGAGCTGCGGGCCGTGGGGGTTCTTGGAGTCGCGGATGTGGAGGGTGTCGGTGGTGGACGCCACTTCGATGGAGTCGTCGCGCTCGTTGCTGTTGCTGTAGCTGCTCTTCTGCCAGGCGACTTCGAGGCATTCGTTGCCGTTGCCCTGGCCGCTGTAGCTGCTCTTGGTCCACGCCAGCTCGGAGGCTTTTCCGGCAGAGGGCTTGAGGGTCATGTCTCTCCCAGCACTTTCTCAATGAAGGCCAGCGACTCCCGGGGCGTGAGAGCCTGGGCCCGGATGATGCCATACCGCAGTTCGAGGATCCGGGTCTCTTTCGGGCCGGAGATCAGACGGCTGCTGAACTGGTCATCTGGGCGTCCCACCACTGAACCGTCCCCGAATTTTCAGAATCTCGATCTCACCGCCCATCCCGGCATGGTCGTCGAGGTTCGTCGGCATCACCTGGATCTCGACGTTCCGCAACCGACCTACCTCCAGCAGGCGTTCGAGTTGATGTCGCAGGACCATTGTGCCTCCGATGGGGCGGCGCAGTGTCACTTCTTCCTGGACGAACATGAGGGCCGGTGCGGGAGTCCGGGCGAAGATCGACTGGCGAGCCATGCGCGCGGCCACCTCGCGTTCCACTTTGTCCGGCGAGTAGGCAGGGCGTCGCATCTCGAACAATGCGTGAGCGTACTCCTTCGTCTGCAACAGCCCATGCAGGTTGTGATTGCCATACGCGCCCAGCTCGACGATCTCGGCTTCCCACCGCGTCAGGTCTCGAATCCTCTTCGGATACCGGGCCTGCTCCACGTCCTTCTTCATCGCGGCGACCTTGCCGCCCGCGCCTAAGACCTCATCGGCCTTGTCGAGGAACTCCGGGCGTGGGATCCGCACACCGCGCTCGATCTTGTAGATCAGGTTCTCCCCGTACCCGATAGCCGCCCCGAACTCGGCTGGGCGCAGACCTGCCGCCTCCCGCCACAGCTTGAGCTGGCGCCCGACCGTCTCCACGGCAGCCTGTGCGTCGTCTTCCGGGTCAAGTTCCCAACCCCCGTCTTCCGCACCGTCAACATTCATCCGAATCCACCTCCTGGACAGCAGGGACGCCCCTGGACAAATCCTGGACATCACCATGCGTACTGGCGTCATCACTATTCAGCGTAAGCAGGCTCGACCACGCTGAGTGACATGAATCAGGAAATCGCCGAGTACAAGCTCCAGTTCAAGGTCCAGCTCTCCGCCACCCGCCGGGGCGCGCGCCTCGCACGGCTCCTCGCCACCGAGCAACTCCGTTCCTGGGGCGTGCCGTTCGAATCACCGGCCCACGTCATCGCCGAACTGGCCGCGAACGCCGCCACGCACGGGCGCGTGCCGGGCCGCGATTTCCGCCTTGCCGTCCTGTCTGACGCGGACACGCTCCGTATCGAGGTGACGGACGCGCGGGGTGACCGGCTCCCGGCCCCACAGGTGTCAGGTCTACGGGATTCGGGTCACGGACTGGTCTTGGTCGAAGCGCTCGCCGACCGCTGGGGTACCTGCCGGGGGCCGTTCCCCTGCAAAACGGTCTGGGCGGAATTCGACCTACCGATGTGGGGCCGATGAGGCCGCGGGTGAGACGACTGGCAGCCCGTCAACCGGAGGCCGGAAAACCGGACGCCGGTGTGCCGTGGGCCGGAGTTTCGGCCCGTAAAAGACCCATAACCCCAGGTAGAGAAACCGGTCCAACCCAGCCCGACCCGGCCCGACCCAGCCGAACCCACCCCGGTGCACCCTGTCGTCACTCGCTCGGGTGATCCATGACCGGAAGGCTCGCCTCCGCTGCCCTCACCCATGCACTCTCGGCAACAACAACCCCAAAAACCCGCACACATGCGACGGCCCCCGGCCGGGACTGGCATCCCGATCGAGGGCCTGACCAACGAGGAAGTCAGGAGCTTCCCCATGGCTGAGCAGAAGCTTAATGCGCCTGCGCGCGCCCAGCACGAGATTCGGCGATCCCCGGCCGGCGTCCGCAAAGTCACCGAGTACCAGGACCCCGGCTACACGATCGTCGGCAATCATCTCGCCCAGCATCGGTCCCTGTCCGGCCTCGCGATCGGGCTCGCCGCCCACATCCAGTCGCTGCCGGAGCCCGCGACCCGCGAGCACCACACCCCGGCCGCCGCCCTCCTGGCGAACCTCCGCCGCGATGATCCCCGCCTGCTGCTCTCCGTACGGGACATCCACCGGCTCACCCCGCCCATCGCCGCCTGGCTGGAATGCGGCGCCTCTCCGGACGCCGTACGCAGAGCCCTGGCCACCGGTCTGCCGCCCACCCTGCGTCACCCGGCGGCACTGCTCGCTCACCGCCTCACGGAGTTGCTTCCCCCACCTCTCCCGGCGGCATCCCCGGCCGCCCCCACCCGCGCCCGCCCGGCACCTCTCCAAACCTGCGACGGCTGCGACCGCGCCTTCCGCGCTCCGGCCCCGGGCCGCTGCCGTGATTGCCGCCATCCGGCAGCAGTGGAAGAGGGGGCCGCAGCAGAACAGCGGGCCGCTTCCTGACCCCGAATGACGCGATGTGTGCAACGCCGTCGAGCAGGGGCAGGGGCAGGGGCAGGGGCAGGGCTACATCCGGTCCGACGCAGGAAAAACACCAACTGCGCCGGGGAAGGCAGTCGTTGAATGCTTTCCCCAGCGCAGCCTGTGCCGCTATTCTTTACGGCTGTCCATCTTCGATGCTATTGCGGTCACTGCTCCGGCGGTAATAAAGGTGTAGAGCAGTTGCCCCCAGAGGGGGTCGATCAGGTACTTGCTGGTCAGGATGAGGCTCACACCCCATACGACATAGAGCAGAACCTTCATGAGGACCTCGACAGCTCTTTATGTGATGGCGGCGACGCACGCCGCTGCGCCGGCGGTGACTGTTTCCTTCGCCAGCTTCTTGGCGATCGTCTTGTTGATCCGGCCGATCACGATGGCGGCCGCTCCGGCTACGGCACCCTTCACCAGGCAGGTCTTGACGCTCTTGGGAATCGGCTTCTGGTCGTAGACCGCCTCGCACATGTCCTGGTTTCCGTGCATACAGGCTAACTTGATGCCTTCGAACGGCGATTCAGCAGAGGCGGGAGCTGCCGCACCGAAGGTGAGGCAGCCCGCGAGTACGGCGGTAGCAACCGCCCCGGCGCCCATGCGAAGAATTTTGGGCATTGTTCCCCTCGTTTTTCACTCATGTCGTGGTCAGCGACATGAACAAACCTAGGTCCGAACAAGGGGATTGGGCAAGGATGTTGAACGAGGTTGATCTTGATCGTAGGGAATGTCGCGAACGGTGGAAATTCCTCTCCCGGGGGTTTTGCTGAGTCCGCACCATATAAAGAGGAGATTCTCACATGGTGAGATGGGCCGGTGCCGTCGCCATTTGTCACGGTGTCTGTTGTGCGGGGGGGGGCGGGAATTCTCGGAACCGCGGTGCACCAGGTTCCGGGGCGAGTCTGGTGGCGCGGGCGGCGAAGCTGATGGCGTGATACCCGCCGCACGGCATCAGCAGGTCCAGGAGTTGTTCCGGACTGAACTCGGCGATGAGCCGCTCCCACAGGACGGCGCCCTTGGTTTCCGCCCGTTGCAGCAGCGGCGCGACGGAATGTCCTCCAGCGTGCTGCAGCAGCGCCTCACCGAACTGCAGGAAGCCCGGCTCGTGGAACGCGACGCCGAGGAGGGCTACCGCCTCACCGCGCTCGGCAAGGGCGCGTCCGACGAATCGCGGGGACTGCACCGGTGGTCCGAACTCTGGGCGGCCGAACTCGACGATGTGCCCGCCGAGGCGGCGGGCGCCCAGTGAACTGGCGGTCGCCCGCGGCGAGTTGGCGGGCTCTGAGGAACATCCGTGTCAGATCGTCCGCCAAGGCGTCTCCGGGGCTGGATGACGCGGACCGGGAGGTGGGCGGGACCGGTCGACTCGCGAAGGTGCCGCGTTCTCGGCCACTCAGTCGAGACAGAACTCGTTGCCCTCGATGTCCTGCATCCCGAGGCACGACTCGTTGTCGTCATCGGCAGGCAGTAGCTGCCCGCGTACCGCGCCGAGCGCGACCAGCCGTGCGCACTCGGCCTCAAGCGCGGCCAGGCGCTCTTCACCCACGAGTCCGGTGCCGACCCGCAGGTCAAGATGCACCCGATTCTTGACGACCTTGCCTTCGGGAACGCGCTGGAAGAACAGTCGCGGGCCCACACCTGAGGGATCTGCGCAGGAGGCGAACGCCGGCCCCTGATGCTCAGGGGGCAGGGCACGATCGAAATCGTCCCAAGTAGCAAACCCCTCCGGTGGCGGCGGTGCGACGTACCCCAACACCTGGGACCAGAAGCGCGCGACGCGCTCAGGTTCTGCGCAGTCGAAGGTGATTTGGACCTGCTTGATCGACGCCATCGGGCCATCGTAGAGGCGGGGTCTTCCGTCATCTCCACGGGCTCGCCCCTGGCCAGGCTGTGGCGTTTGCGTCCAACTCCGGTCGATAGCTGGGACCTTGAGCCGTGGGGTGACGATCCTGGCAGTGTCCCCACCGGGGGAGGTCCCGGCGGACTTGACGGCCGCCGCGCCGTGTTTCGCAACTTGCCCCCTTCTGTGGATAGGTGGACATTGAGCTATCAGTCGGCCGAAACGCCGCCATTAACTGCCACGTGAGAGTTTCACAAAATCATCAAGCTCAAAAAAGCTCAAGATCCGCTCAACTGGGTTTCGCGACGTCGATACCGGCTAGTACGTTTGTGGACGACCAAGAGGGCGCGGTATCTGACCCATACCGCCCTGAATGAAAAAAGTTGAATGGGGGAAATTCAATGAAGAGCCTTGTTTCGGGTGCGATGTCGGCCGTCATGCTGGGAGGCATCGTCCTCGGCAGTGGTGCCGGTGTGGCCAACGCTGATTCGAGCCCGCGGCCCGCGGCCCGGTCGACCATGGTGAACCCCATCGAAGAAGCTCGTTCGATGTGCATGATGGCCAAGAGCAAGGACGACTGCGCCTACCTGATGCACAACACCAAGATGATCAAGATGGTGAAGAACTGCCTGATCAAGGGGGCAATCGGCGGGGCCGGAGCGCTGATCGTCGGCCGGTACGTCAGCAAGGACGTGGCCAAGGACATCGCGAGCAAGACCGTTGTCGCCGGAGCCACCGGCTGCCTCTCCTCGCTCGCCTAAGGGTTAGGAAATCCTGATGGCCAAGATTGTATTTACTGTTCTCTGGGCCGGTGTGGTCATCGCGGTAAACAGGGTGCTGGATGACGTGACCTGGGCTCAGTATCTGGCGATATTCGCCCTGGGGGGAATTTACGCCTTTACTGTCAACAAGGTGCCGGGACCTCGCGGAAAGAGCACCCGAGAAGGCTCAGAAGTTTAACTCTCTTGGCGTCAGTGCCAGCGTCAGTACCCGCTTCAGTGTCAGTGCTCGCGTCAGTGTCAGTGTCAGCGTCAGTGCTCGCGTCAGTGTTTTCGCTCCTTGAGGGTCGGCTGATCCTTGAGAGTCGGCTGTCGCTTCCTGGCGCGCGGCAAGTGGTAGCGAGCTGAAGAAAAGCCGGCCATGTCGGTGGTGTCCACTGGGCGCCACCGGCATGGCTGTGCCTGTGCGGCATGTGGCGTCGGGTTCACGTCCCCCGGCTGACCATCAACCTGCCCACTGCCTCCTCCAGTTCGGCGATGCGGTCGGCGAGACGCTCCTTGTCGGAGCCCTTTGCGTCGCGCAGGAGGAGCTCCACCTCGGCGAGCTGGCCGGCGACTTCCGCGAGGCGGGAGGCGTCGCCGGCCGCGGGCGCCGCGGGCTGCGGGGGCTGCGGGGGCGGTTCCGAAGACGCCGGGGTGCCGGGGGCTTCCGGGGGGATGGGAGGGTGCCCGGACGGCGCCGCGGGCGAGGGCGAAGCCACGTCCGGGGATGGCGCCGCGTCCGTTCCGGCCGTGGTGCCGGCTGTGGTCGTCGGCGCGGCCGGGGCCGTGGTCGTCGTCGTTGTCGTGGTGGGCGGTGGACCCTCGCCTCCGGGGTGATCGTCCGACGTCAGCAGGCGCTTCAACTGGTCTGCCTGGGCGGCGAGTTGGCGGTTCTTGCGGTGGAGGTCGAGGAAGACGTTCACCTTGGTGCGCAGCAGCCAGGGGTCGAAGGGCTTGATGAGGAAGTCGGCGGCGCCGACCGTGTAGCCGCGGTAGGCGTAGTTCGGGTCGACCGAGGCGCCGGTGAGGAGGATGATCGGGACGTCCTTGGTCTGGTCCAGGCCCTTGATGTTGGCGGCGGTCTCGAAGCCGTTCATGCCCGGCATCAGCACATCGATGAGGACGACCGCGAACTCCTCGCGGAGCATGGCCTTCAGGGCCTCTTCGCCGGATCGCGCACGGACCACCTTCTGGGTGAGCGAGCCCAGTACGGCTTCCAGCGCGACGAGGTTCTCCTCCATGTCGTCGACGATGAGGATGCTGGATGAGGTGTCCGGTGTGGTCGTCATGACTGCTCCCCCGCCGTTCCCCGCCCGTCCTGGCTTGCGTCCCCTGCGTCCTCGGCGTCCCCTGCGTCCCCTGCGCCTCCGGCGTCCCCGGCGTCCCGTGCGTCCCCGGCGTCCTCAGGGTCCTCAGGGTCCTCAGGGTCGACGGCCTCGGGGTCGACGTCCTCGGAACCGACGACCTCCGGGTGGGCCGCCGGGTGGGCCGCCGGGTGCGGGGCCGGGACGGGGGCCGGAGCGCCGTGCTGCGGGTCCAGAAGGCCGCAGATCACGGACAGCAGACGGTCCACATCCACCGGTTTGGGGATGTAGTCATTGGCCCCGCTCTCGATCGCCCTTTCGCGGTCTCCCGGCATGGCCTTCGCGGTGAGCGCGATGACCGGCAGGGCCGCGAATCGAGGTGCTTGTCGGATCGCCTTGATCATCTCGTAACCATCCATTTCGGGCATCATGATGTCCATCAGCACCAGCGAGACGTCCGGTGTCCGGTCGAGGACCTCCAGCCCCTCGCGGCCGTTCTCGGCGTATTTGACGCTGATGCCGACCCGGCCCAGTACGTGGGTGAGCGCGAAGACATTGCGGATGTCGTCGTCGACGATGAGGATGCGGCGGTCGGCCAGTACCTCGCCGGGGCGTCCGCTGAGCCAGTCCCTGAGGCGGGTGGTCTCGGGCCAGGTGACATCGCCGCCGTCGGGGGAGGGGCCGCCCAGGTGGGGGGCCTGCGGGGCCTGTTCCTGTTCCCCCTTGGTGGGGAAGACGTCACTGACGTCACCGGAAGGGCTGCTCCCCGCGGTGATGGCGGCCGGGCCGGGCGGCGTGGCCGTGAGCTGTTCGGCCAGGACGGGGCGGGCGGGGCCGGCCTGTGCGGTGCGGTCGGCGGGGCGGGTCGCGGCGGTGGGGCTCGGCGCGGGGAAGGGGCCGGTGTAGCGCGCGGGCACATAGAGGGTGAAGGTCGAGCCGACGCCCGGCTCGCTCTCGGCGATGATCCGGCCGCCGAGCAGTGCGGCCATATCGCGGCTGATGGACAGGCCGAGGCCGGTGCCGCCGTATTTGCGGTTGGTGGTGCCGTCGGACTGCTGGAACGCCTCGAAGATGCCGTCGAGTTTCTCCGGTGGGATGCCGATTCCGGTGTCCTTCACGGAGAGGGCTATGACGTCGTCGGCGGCGCGGAGGGCGTCCTCCTCGAAATCCGTGCCCGGTAGGCGCTGGACGATGAGTTCCACGCTGCCCGAGGAGGTGAACTTCACGGCGTTGGACAGGAGGTTGCGGAGGATCTGCTGGAGGCGCTGTTCGTCGGAGAAGAGCTCCTTGGGGACGTTCTCGCCGACCGTGACGTCGAAGGTGAGACCGCGGTCGACGGTGAGCGGCCGGAAGGTGGCGCGGACGTAGTCGAGCAGTTTGATCAGCGGCAGGGCCTTGGGGTGGACGTCCATCCGGCCGGCCTCGATCTTCGACAGATCGAGGATGTCGTTGATGAGCTGGAGGAGGTCGGAGCCCGCGCGGTGGATGGTGACGGCGAATTCCACCTCCTGGGTGGAGAGCCGGCCGTCGGGGTTGTCGGCGAGGAGCCGGGAGAGCACCAGCAGGGAGTTCAGCGGGGTGCGCAGCTCGTGCGACATGTTCGCCAGGAACTCCGACTTGTACTGGGAGGAGGTGGCGAGGAGGGCCGCCTTCTCCTCCAACTCGGCGTTCGTCAGCTGGAGTTCGTCGGAGCGCTGGCGCAGCTCGGCGGTCAGGCGCTGGGACTCCGAAAGCAGGGACTCCGTGCGGGAGTTGGCGATGATGGTGTTGATCGAGACGCCGATGGTGTTCACGAACTGGTCGATGAAGGCGAGGTGGACCTCGCTGAAGCGGCTGAAGGAGGCCAGCTCGATGACGCCGAGCACCTGGTCCTCGAAGAGGATCGGGAGGATGACGATGCTGGCCGGGGCCGCGGCGCCGAGTCCGGAGCTGATGGTGATGTAGTCGGACGGGACGGCGTCGACGACGATGCGCTTCTTCTCCATGGCCGACTGGGTGATCAGGCCCCAGCCGGGGGTGCCCAGCCGCAGCCGCGGCAGGGAGCGGCGGCCCTCGGGCTGGCCGGTGCCGTAACCGGCGATCAGCTCCAGGCCTTCGCCCGGTTCGGCGCCCGCCTCGGCCAGGAAGAACGCGCCGAACTGCGCGTTCACCAGCGGGGTCAGCTCGCGCAGGATCAGATCGGCGACCTCGACCAGGTCGCGGTGGCCCTGCATCAGACTGGCGATACGGGCCAGGTTGGACTCCAGCCAGTCCTTGGCGCGGGTGGTCTCGCGGAGGTTGGCGACCATCAGGTTGATGTTGTTCTTCAGGGCCGCGACCTCGCCCTGGGCCTCCACGGAGATGGAGCCGGACATATCGCCCTGGGTGACGGCGCTGGCCACCTCGGCGATCGCCCGGACCTGCGTGGTCAGGTTCAGTGCCAGCTCGTTGACGCTGGTGGTCAGCCGCTTCCAGGTGCCGTAGACGCCCTCGACCCGGGCCTGGCCGCCGAGCTGGCCCTCGCTGCCGACCTCACGGGCCACCCGGGTCACCTCGGAGGAGAACGACGACAGGGTGTCGACCATCGTGTTGATCGTCGTCTTCAGTTCGAGGATCTCGCCGCGGGCGTCGACGTCGATCTTCTTGGACAGGTCGCCCTTGGCGACGGCGGTGGCGACCTGGGCGATGTTGCGGACCTGGGACGTGAGGTTGTCGGCCATGGAGTTGACGTTGTCGGTGAGGTTCTTCCACACGCCGGAGACGCCGTGGACCTGGGCCCGGCCGCCCAGCCGGCCCTCGGTGCCGACCTCGCGGGCCACCCGGGTGACCTCGTCCGCGAACGCCCGCAGCTGCTGGACCATCGTGTTGACCGTGTCCTTGAGCTCCAGGATCTCGCCGCGGGCATCCACGTCGATCTTCTTGGACAGATCACCGTTGGCCACGGCCGTGGTGACCTGGGCGATGTTGCGGACCTGGGACGTCAGGTTGAGCGCCATGAAGTTGACATTGTCGGTGAGGTCTTTCCAGACCCCGGATACGTCCCTGACCTGCGCCTGACCGCCCAGGTTTCCTTCGGTGCCGACCTCGCGGGCGACCCGGGTGACCTCGTCGGCGAAGGCGGAGAGCTGGTCGACCATGGTGTTGATCGTGGTCTTGAGCTCCAGGATCTCGCCCTTGGCCTCGACAGTGATCGTCTTGCCGAGGTCGCCCTCCGCGACGGCGGTGGCGACCAGCGCGATGTTGCGGACCTGGGACGTCAGGTTGTCCGCCATGAAGTTGACGCTCTCGGTGAGGTCCCGCCAGACCCCGGAGACGCCCCTGACCTGCGCCCGGCCGCCCAGCCGCCCTTCGGTGCCGACCTCGCGGGCGACCCGGGTGACCTCGTCGGCGAAGGCGGAGAGCTGGTCGACCATGGTGTTGATCGTCGACTTCAGTTCGAGGATCTCGCCCCGGGCATCCACGGTGATCTTCTGGCTCAGGTCGCCGTTGGCCACGGCCGTGGTGACCTGGGCGATGTTGCGGACCTGCCAGGTCAGGTTGGACGCCATGAAGTTGACGTTGTCGGTGAGGTCCTTCCAGACCCCGGAGACGCCCCTGACCTGCGCCCGGCCGCCGAGCTGGCCCTCGGTGCCGACCTCGCGGGCGACCCGGGTGACCTCGTCGGCGAACGCCCGCAGCTGGTCGACCATCTTGTTGACGGTGAGCTTCAGCTCCAGCAGCTCGCCGGTGGCCTCGACCGTCACCTGCTGGGTCAGGTCGCCGGTGGCCACCGCGGTGGTGACCACGGCGATGTCCCGGACCTGCGCGGTCAGCCGCGACGCCATGGTGTTGACCGCCTCGGTCACATGGAGCCAGTCGCCGGAGAGCCCCTGGACCTTGGCCCGGCCGCCCAGCCGGCCTTCGGTGCCGACCTCGCGGGCGACCCGGGTGACCTCGCCGGTGAACAGCGACAGCTGGTCGACCATGCGGTTCACCCCGCTGCCCAGGCGGCGCAGATCGCCGCGGAGCGCGCGGTTGCCGTCGTGCAGATCGACCCGCTGGGTCAGGTCGCCGTCGGCCACCGCGTCCAGCACCCGGGTGGCTTTGGCGAGCGGTACCACCAGCGCCTGGAGCACGGTGTTGGCGGCCTCGATGTTCGTCGTCCAGGTCCCCTGGCCGGGGCTGGCGGAGATCCGCTCGTCCAGCCGGCCCTGCCGGATGATCTCGCTGCGTACGCGTTGCAGCTCGGAGGCGAGATGGGCGTTGCGGGCGGCGATCTGGTTGAAGACGCCCGTCATATCGGCCACCACGCCATCCGTGGAGGAGCCGTCCTGCGGGATATCCACACGGGCGGTGAAATCCCCGTCCCGCAGCGCAATCATCGCCGCGAGGAGAGGCCGCAGCTCACTGGTCCGTACCCACTGCCCGTCGTGCCGGGGGGCGGGGGGCTGTGGGGGCTCAGTGGGCTCGGAAGGCTCCGGGGGCAAAGAAGCAGACTCGGGCCGGGCCGGGTCGAGCGCCATGGCACACCATCCCCCCAATGATCGTTGCGGAGAGAGTCAGTCGAGCAGAGTGATCCATTTGGGCAGATATGACATAGTATAAAGCGCTTGTAATGAGTTTTTCCCGGCATATTCAGGGGGCGCAGTGGTACCGCTGTCCTCCCCGTACACGACGGAATCCGTGTCCCGGAAAGGCCTGCCCGCCAACCAGCTCGCGGCCGCCGGCGCACGTAAATTCGTGCGCGCGCTGCTCACCGAACGGGCGACTGCCCCGCCTGCCACGGCAGGGCCCGGTGCGGCGGCGATCAGCGCCGAGCTCATCCACGACGCCGTCCTGCTCACCAGCGAGCTCGTCACCAATGCCGTGATGTACGCCGGTACCGATATCGATGTGACCTGCCGCCTGGAGCACGACGGGCCGGCGGACGCCGAGAGCGACGGGGAGCGCCGCCCGGCCAAGGTGAGCGTCGTGGTGGAGGTCTCCGACCGCCATCCAGCCCGGGGCGTACGCGGCGGGGTCGACGCCCGCACCGGGGAGCCGGGATTCGGACTCCAGCTGGTGAGCGCGCTGGCGGAGTCCTGGGGCGTGACCTACCGCCATGCGGTGAAGACCGTCTGGTTCCGCCTGGACTCCACCGAGGGCGAGCCGCTGCGCGCCCGCGCCGCGCCCGCCGCGCCCCACCGCGAGTCGCGCGGCACCGAGCCTCCCGTACGCCTGGCCCACCCCGTGACCCCGCGCGGCCGCCCGCACGGGTTCGCCGCCGAATGGGCCGACCGCGGGGGCCCGTCCTTCCTCGCCGAGACCAGCGAACTGCTGGCCGGGCAGCTCGACCAGGACATGGTCACCGCGCTCGCCGCCCAGCTGCTGGTGCCCCGGCTCGCCGACTGGTGCGCCATCTGGCTGACCACGGAGGGTGGCGGGGTGCAGCTGTCGCGGGTCTGGCACGTCGACGAGCGGCGGATCACCCCCCTGCGCGCGGAACTGGAACGGGACCCGCCGACCGACATCATCCGCACCGCAGGCACCCCCTGGCCCTGGCCGGAATGCGCCGGTGCGTCCCCCTCGGGCGGTTCCGCGCTCGCCTTCCCCCTGGTCGCCCGCGACGTCGACCAGGGCATGCTGCTGCTCGGCCGGGCGGGGCACCTCCAGATGACCGACACCGTGGTGCGGATGGTCGAGGACGTGGCACGCCGGGTCGCACAGGCCGTGTTCACCGCCCGCCAGTACACCCGGCAGACCACGATCAGCCTGGCCCTCCAGCGCCGGCAGCTGCCCGCGACGCTCGCCAGCATCCCCGGCATCGACACCGCGATCGTCTATGAGCCGCACGGCGAGGGGCAGACCGTCGGCGGCGACTTCTACGACGTCTTCCCGATGGGCGACCGCCGCTGGTGCTTCCTGCTCGGGGACGTACAGGGCAAGGACCCCGAGGCGATGTCCGTCACCGGCCTGGCCCGCCATCTGGTGCGACTGCTGGCCCGCGAAGGCCATGGCGTCGAGTCGGTGCTCGGCAGGCTGAATCTGGCCATGGCCGAGGAGAGCGCGGAGGCGGTGGAACTGGGCGGCGAGCAGGCCACCTCCCGCTTCCTGAGCCTGCTGTACGGGGAGCTGGAGGTCGATCCGGGCGTACCCGGGGCCCGCTGTACGGTCGCCAGCGCCGGCCACCCGCCACCGCTGCACATGTTCGTCGACGGCGCCGTGGAGCCGGCCTCCGACCCCCAGATGCTGCTCGGCATCGACGAGGGGACCGAATTCCACGCCAGCTGCTTCGCCCTGGCACCGGGCGAAACGCTGCTGTGCGTCACCGATGGCGTCACCGAACGCCGGTGCGGCAACTGGCAGTTGGACGACAACGACGGTCTGATCGAGGTGATGCGCGACGGTACGGGGCTGGGCGCCAAGGCCCTCGCCGAGCACGTACGGCGCGCCGCCCACGACTTCGGCACCGGCCCGGTCGAGGACGATCTGTCGGTGCTGGTCCTCCAGGCGGTGACCCCGGCGGCCGGCCGGCGGTCGTGAGCGGCCGGCCGGCCGTCGATGGTCAGCGGTGCGCCCGGTCCACCGAGTTCGGTGCGGACACGGCCGGGGCAGACGAGCAGGAGTGTGTGTGCGCGGCGTCGGCGTACCGGGCGGCGTAGTTGCGCATGAGCCGGTTCAGGGCGGACCTGCCGGCGCGGTAGACGTCCTGACCGCCGTTGGAGTTCAAGCTGACGCTGCCCTGGCGCGAGGACATGACGCCGATGGTCCCGGTTGGCGCGATCAGCGAGCGGAAGGACCCGACGACGCGCATCGGGCTGAGCGCGCTCGTGACCATGACCTCGACAAACATCTCCTCCGGGACGTCGCCGATCTCTTGGCACTCATGCCAGGACCGCCGGCTTCAGGACCTCTTCACACCATTCGCGGAAGGTTGTCGGGCTCGCGGTCCGAGGGGTGCGCTGCACGCCGTCGTCGAGGCCGTCGTCCTTGGAGCGCATCATGTCCAGGTAGCCTTCGACGATCGCCTTCCCGGCCCCGTGTCCGGTGAGTGCGGCGCGGAAGTCGTCGAGCGACTGCCGCTCGTAGCGGACCGGGCGGCCGAGCACGTCGGAGATGGTGCGCGCCATGTCGTTCGCCGAAAGATCCTCGGGGCCCAGCACCGGGACCTCGCCCGTCCCCGTCCACGAGCGGTCGAGCAGCAGGCCGGCGGCGGCCGCGGCGATGTCCCGGGTGGCGGCCATCGGTGCTTTGCGGTCGGCGGTGACGGTGTCGGTGAACACGCCGTGGTCGCGGATCGCCGCCACCTGCCGCAGCAGGTTGTCCATGAAGGTCGGGTTCGCGAGCGCCCGGTAGGCCACGCCTGTACTCGCGATGAAGTCGTCCATGGCCAGCGACGCTGTGACGAGCCCGGCGCGGCCGGCGACAGGGGTGCCGCGGCCGAGCGCCGAGACGCCGACGACGTGTTCCACGCCGTGGGTCTTGAACGCCTCCGCGGCGACGCGAGTGAACCCGGAGTACACCGCGTCCAGGCTCGGCGCCTGCCGGTTTGACGGGACGAGCCAGAAGACGGCGTCCGCGCCGGCGAAGGCCCGATCGACGACCGCTGCGTCGCCGTGGGAGCCGGTGACGACGTCGACGCGGGCGCGGGCCGCGGCGGGGAGTTTTCCGGGGTCGCGCACGATGACGCGCAGCTCTTCACCGCGAGTGGGGGCCTCGTTGAGCAGGATGTCCAGGAGCCGGCTGCCGATCTGGCCGGTGGGAGTGGTGATGACGATCATGTTTCGAGTCTCGGCGCGTGCCGCCTGCGGCGTCCAATACCCTTTCCGGCAATTGATGCCCTGAAGGCATGGATCTCGACCTGCGCAAGCTCCGCTACTGCGTCGCGGTGGCCGAGCACCGGCACTTCGGCCGGGCGGCGGAACAGCTCTGCATCACCCGGCCGGTGCTCAGCCGTCAGGTCAGGGCTTCGAGCAGGAGCTGGAGATCGCCACCGCCACGCTGCGGCACACCTGAGCGGTGCGGAGGCGCCTTGGCCGGTCCGGCGCCCGTGAGGGGCGGGGCGGACCCAGGGGAGGGGCGGCCCGCCCCCGGAGGCGGCCGACCGGCGCCGCGGTCTCAGGACCTGCTGTCGGCGTGGGTGAACACCGGCCTTCCCCCGCCGGAAATCACCCCTCCGCCCATACCGGCGACGGGATCGAACTGCCCGCCGAAGAGCGGCCGCCCGAGGGAAGGACCGTCGCCGGAGGGCCGCTGGGCCGGTGCGTCCTGCGGTGCCGCTTGAGCGGTACCGCACGCGAGTGCGCTGACGCCGCCCAGGGCGGCAGCGACGAGGAATCGACGGAGGTGGGGGCGCATGTGATGCTCCTTCAGGAGAGGAAACCGAGTAGTCGGGAAGCCGCGTGGCCAGGTGACCGTGTGGCCGTGTGACCGGCGGCCGAGTAGCCGAATAACCGAGTGACCGGGCGCCGGGTAACGACGGCGCGGGCGACCGGGGCGGCTCTTCCGGATCGGCCCGGGCCCCTCGGCGGCGCTAGGCCGGGGCCCCTCGGCGGTGCGAGGGCAGGCAGGCGCGCGACGCCACGAGGGGGCTTGCGGCGGGCTCCCGTGCTCCGGGTGCGACCCGCTCATGGCCACATTCCGGCACGAGAGGGTAAGAACACACCTCGGAGGGCGTGACATACCGATTGGTATGCGCTGACAATCTCAGCACCACTACCCGCCCGTAACAAAGCGGAGGCACCCGGTGCTCAGCACGATGCAGGACGTACCGCTCACCGTCTCGCGAATCCTGGCCCATGGGGCGACGGTTCACGGCGAGTCGCAGGTCATCACCTGGACCGGGGGAGATCCGCACCGGCGCACCTTCGCCGAGGTCGGCCGTCGCGCCGCGCAGCTGGCCCATGCGCTGCGCGAGGAGCTGTCCGTCGCCGACGAGGAACGGGTCGGCACCCTCATGTGGAACAACGCGGAGCACCTGGAGGCCTATCTCGCCATCCCCTCCATGGGGGCGGTGCTGCACACACTCAATCTGCGGCTGCCCGCCGAGCAGCTGGTGTGGATCGTCAACCACGCCGAGGACCGGGTCGTACTAGCCAACGGCAGCCTGCTGCCGCTGCTCGCCCCGTTGCTGCCCCAGCTGCCGAACGTCGAGCACGTGGTCGTCGTCGGTCCCGGCGACCGCTCCCTGGTGACGGGCGGCCGGGCGCGGGTGCACGACTACGAAGAGCTGATCGCCGGGCGGCCGGAGAGCTACGACTGGCCGGAGATCGACGAGCGGGAGGCCGCGGCCCTCTGCTACACCTCCGGGACCACCGGCGACCCCAAGGGCGTGCTCTACAGCCACCGTTCGCTGTATCTGCACTCGATGCAGGTCAACAGCGCCGAGGCGTTCGCGCTCACCTCGCGCGACATCACCCTGCCCGTCGTGCCGATGTTTCACGTCAACGCCTGGGGCCTGCCGCACGCCGCCTTCATGGCCGGTGCCTCGCTGCTGATGCCGGACCGCTTCCTTCAGCCCGCGCCGCTCGCCGAGATGATCGAGACCGTACGGCCCACCATCGGCGCCGCCGTGCCCACCATCTGGCAGGGCCTGCTCGCCGAACTCGACGCCAAGCAGAACGACGTGGCCTGTCTGCGCACCGTCGTCATCGGCGGCTCCGCCTGCCCGCCCGCCCTGATGCGTGGCTTCGAGGAGCGGCACGGCATCCGCGTCGTGCACGCCTGGGGCATGACCGAGACCTCCCCGCTGGGCAGCGTTGCCCACCCGCCGGCCGGAGTCAGCGGCGACGACGAGTGGGCCTACCGCGCCACCCAGGGCCGCTTCCCCGCCTCCGTCGCCGCGCGGCTGATCGGCCCCAACGGCGAACAGCTCCCCTGCGACGGCGAGGCCGCGGGCGAACTGGAGGTCCGCGGCCCGTGGATCGCCGGCGCCTACTACGGCGGCGCGCAGAGCGAACCGCTCCGCCCCGAGGACAAGTTCAGCCCCGACGGCTGGCTGCGCACCGGCGATGTCGGCACCATCACCCCGAACGGCTACCTGACGCTGACCGACCGTGCCAAGGACGTGATCAAGTCCGGCGGCGAATGGATCTCCTCGGTAGAGCTGGAGAACCATCTGATGGCCCATCCGCATGTCGCAGAGGCCGCGGTGGTCGCCGTACCGGACGACAAGTGGGGCGAGCGGCCGCTGGCGACGGTGGTGTTCACCCAGGGCGCGACCATCGGGTACGAGGAGCTGAAGGCGTTCCTCGGTGAGCGCATCGCGCGCTGGCAGCTGCCGGAGCGGTGGGCGGTGATCCCGGTGGTGCCCAAGACGAGCGTGGGGAAGTTCGACAAGAAGGTGCTGCGCCGGCAGTACGCGGAGGGCGAGCTGGATGTGACGTTGCTGGCATGAGCCGACGACGGCCGGGCGTCGTATCGGCGGGGGCGCCCGGCCGGCCCGGTCCGTATCCGGGGTCCGGCTGACCCGTATACGGGAACGGGTCGGCCCCCTGGCTGACCGCCTCGGGCCTTCGGGCCTTCGGGCCTCCGGCCGGCCGAAGGCCGCCGCCCACCGCGTTCAGCTCGGCCCAGCTCAGCTCGGCTCGGCTCGGCTCGGCTCGGCTCAGTTGTTCAGTTCGTGCCGATCTTGGCGAGCAGGTCGACGATCCGGGCCTGCACTTCGGCGCTCGTGGAGCGCTCCGCGAGAAAGAGCACCGTCTCGCCGGCCGCCAGCCGCGGCAGCTGCGCCGGGTCCAGGTCGGCGGAGGTGTAGACGACCAGCGGCGTGTGGTCGAGCAGGCCGTTGGCGCGCAGCCAGTCGACGATCCCGGCCCGCCGGCGGCGTACCTGCATCAGGTCCATCACGACCAGATTCGGCCGCATCTGCGTCGCGAGGGTGACCGCGTCGGCGTCTCCGCCGGCCCGTGCGACCTGCATCCCGCGCCGCTCCAGCGAGGTGGTCAGGGCGCCCGCGATGGCGTCGTTCTCCTCGATCAGCAGCACCCGCGGCGGGTGGACCTCACTGTCGCGCGGGGCCAGCGCCTTGAGCAGGACGGCCGGGTCGGCGCCGTACGCGGCCTCCCGGGTGGCCTGCCCCAGACCGGCGGTCACCAGCACCGGGACCTCGGCCGCCCCCGCCGCCTGGCGCAGTGACTGCAGTGCGGTGCGGGTGATCGGCCCGGTCAGCGGGTCGACGAAGAGCGCCGCCGGGTACGCGGCGATCTGGGCGTCCACCTCTTCGCGGGAGTTGACGATGACCGGGCGGTAGCCGCGGTCGCTGAGCGCCTGCTGGGTGGCGACATCCGGCGCCGGCCAGACCAGCAGCCGACGCGGATTGTCCAGCGGCTCCGGCGGCAACTCGTCGTCCATCGGCATGGGCTGACGGTCCATCACCTCTATGGCGCCGTTCGGGCCGTCCAGCGGCTCGGGGCCCTCGCTGCCCTCGTCGGGCGCGGAGATGGCAAAGGCCCGCCCCTCGCCGACGTCCATCAGATGCGGCTGCTGCTGCGGCTGCTGCTGGGGCTGCGGCTGGGCGGGGGCCTGGTGCGGAGCCGGCGGTCTGGGTTGCTGTTGCTGAGGCTGCGGTGCACCGGGGCGCGGATGCGTCTCGGCCGGCGGTGAACCGGCGGCCGCGCCCTCCTGCGGCGGCGCGGCGAGCTTACGGCGGCGGCCCGAACCGGCGGACGTACCACCGGGCGGTGTGCTGCCGGGCGGTGTGCTGCCCGGAGCCGTGCTGCCCGGAGGTGCGCTGCCCGGCGGCACCTGCGGGCGCTGCTGGTCGGCGATCTGCTGGGTGAACGGCACGCCCTGCCCGAGGGTGCGTACGCTGAACGCCCGCCCGTGGGAGTGTCCCGCGGCGTGCGCGTCGTCCTCGGCGGCGGGCGGCAGCGGCTGACGGTGCGGTGTGGCGGCCGGGCCGCCCTGCGGGGGTACGGGTACCTGCCCGGCGGCCTCTTCGGCGGGGCTGGGGCGACCACGCCGACGGCCGGTGGGGGCGGGAGCGCCGGGCGCCGGGGAGTTCTGGAGGGCTGGGGCGGCGGTGGGTTCCTGGGGCGCGTCGGGCGCCTGAGGCGCACTCGCGTCCGGGGCCGAAGCCTGGGCCGGGGCGATCCCGGGTGCCGTGCCGGTGGCCGTACCCGTCGCCTCCGCCGGCTCGGTGTGCTGCGCCACGAGCCCCTCCGGGCCCGCCACGAAGGTGCCGGACGATTCGGAATCGGCCATGGCGGCCGCCGCACGCTCCTCGGCCGCGGCCCGTCTGGCCCGTCGCCGGCCGGTCGGCTCGCCGTCCCACTCGCCTTGTGCCGCACCGGAGTTGACGGCCGCTTCCAGCTCGTATCCCGGCTGTCCGGCAGGCATCGCCTGCTCCGGCCCGTTGGCCACCGGCCGGCGCGCCCGACGGCGTCCCGTGCCGGCGCCCTCCTGCGGACCGCCGGCCTCCTGCGGCCCGGTGGCTTGTGCGGGCACCTGGTCGGCGGTCGCGGGCAGCGACTGCGGGGCCCGGTCCGCCGCGGCGGGCGGCAGCGCAAAGGCCGTACGCGCACCGGACTGCTGCTGCGCCCCGGAGGCGGCGGCCGCCGATGCCCGCTCCCGGTCACCCTGCGCGGTCCGCTCGGGTGTCCGCTCGGGTGCCTCGGCCAGCGCCCGGCGCGCCCGCCGCCCGCTCGGCTGTACGGGACCGAGGCCCTGCGGCCCGCCCGGAGCCGATGCCTGACCGGGAACATGCGGCTGCCCGGAAGCCGGGGTCTGCCCCGGAACCGCGGTCTGCCCCGACGCCGACGCCGAGGCCGATGCCTGCCCGGGAATCTGCGGACGGGCAGGACCCGGAGCCGATCCCTGCCCGTTGGCCGACGGCGTCGCCGCGGGCCCCTGGGTACCGGCCGCCGGGCCGCCCCGTGCGCCCGCCGCAGGACCGTGCCCCGGCTGCTGCCCCGATGTCTGACCCGTTCCGGAGGGGAGCGCGGGCAGCCCGCCGCCCTCCGGGGCGTTCTGCCGTGCCCGGCGCCGTCCGCTCGCCGGTACGGACTCGGCACCCGCCATGCCCGGCGGCAGCCCTGTACCGTTCGCCGGCCGGCCGCCCTGTGTGCCCGGCGCGCCGTCACCGTGCGGCGGATGAGCCCCGCGGCCGCCCTCGGCCGCCCCGGCACCCGTTTCGCCCGTCCCGCCGTCGCCCATGGCACCGTGCGCCGCACCGGCCTCCGGCCCCGCGCCCGCTACCGTGGCCGGGCCGCCCGGGTGTGTGCCGTGTTCCGCGCCCTGCTCCGCGCCCGAGTGCCGCGCACGGCGACGGCCGGTCGGCTGTGCCCCATGTGCCTGGTCCGGCCCCACGACGCCGCGCTCCGCGCCTCCGCCACTGCCACCGAGAGGCCCACCGGACCCACCGGACCCACCGGATCCGCCAGGCCCGCCGGACCCACCGTCACCACCAGGGCGGCCCTCGCCGCCCTCGCCGCCCCCGAAACCCTCGCCGCCCCCGAAACCCTCGCCGCCCCCGAAACCCTCGCCGTCCGGCCCCTGATCGCCCTTGCCCGAGCCATCGCCCGGGCCACTGCCCGAGCCGTCACCCGCGCCCTTGCCCGCGTCCGCGGCGTTGCCCCGGGTGCCCCGCGCATGGGCGGCCGGTACCGGCATCACCGTCGTCTCATTGCCGGTCGGCCCGTCCGCCCGGTCCGCGCCGCCCGTCGCGCCGTCCACCGTCGTGCCGTCCGCCACCACCGGCAGCTCCAGCACATACGCGCTGCCGCCCGCGCCGGGCCCGCCGCCGGGCACCTCATGCGTCTGCATCAGCCCGCCGTGCTGCCGCACGATCCCGCGGACGATCGGCTCATGGACCGGGTCGCCGCCATCGAACGGGCCGCGCACCTCGATCCGTACGACATCACCGCGCTTGGCCGCCGCCACCACGATGGTCGAATCGCCGGGGATCGGCCCCGAGCGCCCGCCGACGGCAGCCTCACCGGCCGGCATCCGGCCCGTCGAGTCCACCCCCGCGACATCCGCGATCAGGTGAGAGAGCGCCTGGGCGATCCGCTCCGCGTCGACCGTCGCCTCTATCGGCGGCGCATGCACCGCGAACTGCGCCCGGCCAGGACCGATCAGCTCGATCGCGCCCTCCACGCCCGCCGCGACCACACCGTCCAGCGAAACCTTCGTGCGGTTGAGCTTCTCCTTGCCGGAGTCCAGCCGCTGATAGCTCAGGACATTGTCCACCAGCGTCGTCATCCGGGCGTGGCCGGCCGCGAGGTGGTGCAGGATCTGGTTCGCCTCGGGCCAGAGCTGGCCGGCCGGGTCGGAGGCGAGCGTGCCCAGCTCGCCCTTCAGCTCCTCCAGCGGTCCGCGCAGCGCCTGGTCGAGCACCGCCAGCAGCTGGGTGTGCCGGGCCGCCAGCGAGTCGAACGCACGGCGGTCGGTGAAGGTCATCACGGCGCCGACGAGCTGATCGCCGTCCCGCACCGGCGCCGTCGTCAGATCGACGGGCACCGCCCGCCCGTCCTTCGACCACAGCGCCTGCCCGCGCACCCGGTGCTTGCGCCCGGACTTGAGGGTGTCGGCCAGCGGGGTGTCCTCCCACGGCAGCGGCGAGCCGTCCGCCCGCGAGTGGTGGATCAGCGGGTGCAGTTCCTTGCCGCCCAGCTCGCTCGCCCGGAACCCCAGGATCTGCGCGGCGGACGGGTTGACCAGGACGACCTTGCCCTCGGCGTCGACACCGACCACGCCCTCGGACGCGGCCCGCAGGATCATCTCGGTCTGCCGCTGCTGGCGGGCCAGCTCGGTCTCGGTGTCCAGCGTCCCGGTCAGATCACGGACGACGAGCATCAGCAGCTCATTGCCCGTGTAGCCATTGCGGTGATCGGCGTACGCGGCCTCGAAGGCGGACTCGTAGGGGGTGCGCCCGTCCTCCAGGTTGGCGCTGGTCACCTCGACCAGCAGCTCGGTCCCGTCCGTCCGCCGCGCGACCATACGGGTCGGCTTCGTCCGCCCGCCCTCGGTGTCCTCGTCCCGGCGCCGCATGGAGCCCGGGATGCGCTTGGAGTCGAAGGACGGCAGCAGATCGAGCAGCCCGCGCCCCACCAGGGCCGTGCCCGGCGCCTCGAAGGTCTCCAGCGCGATGGAGTTGGCGTTGACGACCGTGCCGTTGCAGTTGACGAGCAACAGCGCGTCGGGGAGGGCGTCGAGTATGGCTGCGAGGCGAGCAGCGCCTCGGGATGGCCTGCTGCTCACGACGACGCTTCCTCCCTGTTACCGCACCTTGCCGACCCACCGTGGCGGATCGCTGGAATGGAGTCTACGGGCACTTGCCCCAGGCGCGGAGGCGGATGACGAGGAGGTAATGCCACGGCCTTGTGCGACTCACCGCACGCCCGACATGTACCCCTCGTCCTGACCTGGCGCGCTACTAGGGCACGAACCGGGTCAGGAACGGGTCGACGGGAGCAGGGGTTCGAACCGGCCCCAGCGGCTGATCTCACACCCATTGGTGCGCCGGAAATCCGCGTTGACGGGACGCCCCGCCCAGGTTCCGGTGACATGCGCGGTGGCCGGGCCGCCGTACATCATCGTGCAGTTCACGCCCTGCGGTACGGGTGCGAACGGGTCTTTGCCCCACTTCGTCATCCCGTCCAGCTTGGCGCAGGCGCCCTTGATGTGACGGTGGTTGCCCCCGCCCGGGTGGCAGTACAGCTCGAAGGTGCCATTGGCGGCCGCCGAACCGGAGTCGTGGACGGTGACGGTGAGGTGGTCGGCGGGCGTGCGGCGGGAAACCGGCGCGCCGTGTCCGAGGGGCGCGTCGTGACCGACGGGGGTGCGGTGCCCGACGGGCGCGTCGTGACCAACGGATGCGGGGATCCGGTGATCGAGGGGCGCGCCATCATCAACGTGCCTCCCGCCATCAACGGGCCTCACGTCATCAACGGGTCTGCCGTCATCAACGGGTCTCCCGTCATCAACGTGCCTGCCGTGATCAACATGTCTGCCGTGATCGGTGCGGTCGTGCCGCGCGGCGGGCATGTGGTCCCCCGTGCCCGTGATGCCGCTCCCGGACCAGTGGTGCCGCAGCGGGATCGGGGCGGCCGACGCGACAGGCGCCGCCAGGACCAGCGCCGCGCCCGCGGAGACGACGGACACGGCGGCGATGGCGGAGACGCGGCCTGCGGCGGCCGTGGTGGCGGTCAGACGGGCCACGGCCGTGGTGGCGGCGCCGGCGGCCGCGGCGAAGAGGGATGACGTACGGCGGTGCGGCATCACAGGCTCCAGGGAGGCGAGTGCGGGGCGGTACGCGATACGTACACGCCGGGGGCGCACGACGACGCGGGTCGCCACGGCCCCGACACTTCTAACGCGCTGCCGCCCCCGACGTTGCGCTGCAGGAACGTCTTTGCCCGCAGGCCCGAGCGCCTAGTACCGTAGGGGGCGATTGGTGACAGCCCTGGGGGCTGTGCCATCATCTGGACACACCACAGCGTGCGTGCACGCGTGGGGTGTGTGGAGGCGTCGCCTAGTCCGGTCTATGGCGCCGCACTGCTAATGCGGTTTGGGGCTTACCCCCCATCGAGGGTTCAAATCCCTCCGCCTCCGCTCTTCTTCGTTCAGGCCCCGGTCCTCCCGACCGGGGCCTGAACGCCTTTATGCGCCCCCGAAACGATCTTCGCGCCCCCGCCCGCGAAACGATCTTCTCCCCGCACCTGCGGACTTCTCCCGCCACATGCGAAGTGATCATGCCTTCCGCACGGGCCTTGCGGCTCTTCCACGCGGTGCCGGACTCACCCGCCCCGGCCGCGCCACGCCGATCCACGCCACGCCGATCCACGCCGCGCCCGGCCCGGCCCGAGAGGCTGCTACGCCTCGCCGCCCCACGCCCCATACGAAGGCCGACGCCCTGGATCGCTTCGAAGAGGACTACACCCGCCCGAACTTCGTCCGGATCATCGAGGACTCCCCCTGGCCCGAATAGCCCCCCGAACCTCCCCAGAGGTGCGTTTCCGCAGGTCAGAGGTGCTGCGAGCAATGGATTTCGCCTCACGGCGCAGGTCATGTAATGTTGTTCCCGCAACGCCGACCGGCAAGAAAAACCGCCGGAAAGCCAAGCGCTCGTAGCTTAACGGATAGAGCATCTGACTACGGATCAGAAGGTTGCAGGTTCGAATCCTGCCGAGCGCACAGCAGATCAAAGCCCCCGCCGGGTAACCCGGACGGGGGCTTTGTCGTGCCGTACAGCAGCGAAGTACAGCAACCGGGTCAGCCGGTGCCACCCATCGCTTCGGAGAGTTTGCCGAGAGCCGAGCGGACCTCTTCCTCACTCGCCTCGGCGTAGACCTCCATCGTCATCGCGATCTGTGAGTGCCGCAGGATCCGCTGAGCCACCTTGGGGTGGACGCCGAGGGCGACCAGGAGCGAGCTGCAGGTGTGCCGGGTGTTCCGCAACGGGATGACACGCAGGCCGGCGCGACGAGCACGCAGCGCGAACATCCGCGTCAGGTTGCCCGGCTCGATCGGCGTGCCGTACTTCGTCGTGAAGACCAGCCCGTGACTGTCCTGCCAGAGATCACCGGCCGCCTTCCGGTCCCCGATCTGCTGAGCGCGGCGCATCCGGAGCGCCTTGAGACACAGCGTGGGCAGCGGCAGGAAGTCGTCCGAGTCCTCCGTCTTGGTCTCCCGATGGAGGATCTGACGCCCCGCCCGCTGGATCTGGTGATCCACGTACAGCTCACCAGCCTCGAAGTCGATGGACTTCCACGTCAGGCCCAGCACCTCACCGCGGCGAAGCCCGAGGCACAGCACGAGCACCCAAGCCGCCAAGAGGGGATCCTCACGAGTCACCCCATCCGCGAGGAACTGCCCAGCTTCGACCGCGGACCACGGCTTGATCCGGCGGCGCCGCGGTTTGGGCACCTTCACCAGGGCGGCGACGTTCTTTCCGATCTCCTCTTCGGTGACCGCGTGCGTCAGGGCGGCCCGCAGCGCATCGCGAGCGGCTTGAATCACCCGGCGGGATGCATACGCCTCACAGCACTCTCCGGCCGCACAGCAGCGCCGCCGGCTGGGAGCCCTCTTGGCGTCCTTCCCCTGGGCGCAGCACTGGCAGCTGATCGTCAGCTTGGTCAGCCATTCGCGCACGTCCCGGACGGTGAGCTTGTCCAGCCGCTTCGTGCCGAGGTGGGGAGCGATGTAGAGCCGCACGCAGCCCTCGTACGAGACGTACGACAGGGGCGCGAGGTTGGGCTTCACGATGGACTCGAGCCAGTACGCCAGGAAGGCGGAGACCGTGCGGTGTCGAGTAGCGACCGGACCGTTCTTCGCTTCCGCATGAAGCTTGATCCACTTGTCGTGGACGTCTTCGCGGGTCTTGCCGTAGACGTACTTGCGCTTCTTCTTGCCGTCCGGGGTGGTGACCCAGGCGTAGGCGGCGAAGCCGTTCTTGTAGGGGTAGATGGAGCCTTCACCGTTGCCGCGCTTGCCGCTCATGCCGACCACTCCGCTTCAGCATCGCGGGCCAGGCCGCTCCTCGTCAGCGCGTACGCATGGTCCGCTCCTCGGCGCGCGAGCGGCCTGACGGTTCCCCGTTTCGCACGGACATGAAGGCCCTGGGCAAGCTGGGTGACTGGGAAAGCCGGACCGAGGCGAAGGTGCCGGCGCCGGCCGAGATCGCGGCACGCCTCGGCATCGACGAGGGCGACCTGTGCGTTCGCACCGTGTATGAGTTCCTGGCCGACGGCAAGCCGGTGCAGCTGTCGACGAGCTGGGAGCCGTACGACCTCACCGGCGGCACGCTCGTCGTCCTCCCGGAGGGCGGGCCGCACTCCGGGGTGGGCGTGGTGAACCGCATGGCCGAGATCGGCATCAAGGTCGGCCACGCTGTGGAGCAGCCGGAGCCGCGGCAAGCGAATGCCGAGGAGGCATCGCTCCTCGGCATCCAGAAGGGCGCCTTCGTCACGCACATCCGGCGGACGTACTACAGCGACCAAGGGCGGCCCGTGGAGACGGCGGATATCGTCGTCCCCGCCGCGCTATGCGAGATCGTCTACGAAGTCCCGATCAGTCGTTAGCGGTGCCGGGCCGGACGCTCGCAGCCCGAATCGGCCGCACGACTAGCGGACCAGAAGCGCACCAGTTGTGGCGAGCCGCGGTCAACAGTGGTTCGATCCGAGGGTTCGCAGCAGTGCCGCGGCGAGCCGTTTCCCCTGGCCAGCGCTCATAAGTGAGGCAAACCGCCGGTGATTCCAAGCTCAGGGCTTCAGGGCTGAGCCCTGGGCAGAGCGGTTCTCGCTAAGGCAGGAGGGTATCGATGCCGAGATGAGTGATGCCCAGCTCCAGCTAGCGCTCCCGCTGTTCGCGCCCAACACGGCTCAGATGCGGTCAGCTGCCGTAGGGCGGGAAGAAGGACAGCCGCACTGCCAGCGCCGCGAGCATGATGAGGGGCGGCGCGTACCACCAGGGGCGCAGCCTTCGTGTCTTCACGAAGGGAAGGGTGAGGGCGAGGCAGAGGAGGGCCCAGCCGATGCCGAGCTTGCTGAGAAGCGAGAACTCCACAGCTGCGTCGAACTCGACAGCCTCTTCGCCGCGGGGCATGAGCTGGACCAGGGTGACGAAGGCCAGCGGCGCCTCAATCGTGACCAGCAGGCATGCCCCCAAAAATGTGCCGATGAGCAGTCGGCCACCTGGGCTTCTGGGGCGGGTGGGCGTCGTCACTATCCGAGGGCTTCCTTCGCTTGGTCAACGTGCTCGTCGAATTGGCGTCCGTACCGCTGTGCCCCTTCGCTCTGATAGTAGGGGCCGCCGTTGTAGCGGGCGGCGAGCTCCTGCATCTGCTCGCGGGTCATCTTTTCGGGCGGGACGTCGGCGAAGCCGCTCTCGGCCTTGAGTTGCGCCAGGTACTCCGACGCGATGTAGGCGTTCTGGGCCGGATTCTTGAGCGCACCGGTGACCTCGTCGCGCTGCTGGTCGCTGAGATTCTCCGGGTCGTATCCGAGGACCTCTGCTGCGCGCCGGACCTGGATGGACATCGGGCCCAACGAAGTCATGTCCTGGTCCCCGGTGAAGGGCAGGTTGCGACGTGCCCAGGGGAAAGCGTCGTCCGTCCAGCTGGGATCGCCTTCCACTTCCTTCCAGGCGATGCCCGCGACCATCTCGGGCGGCAGCCCCGAGTCGCGGGCCGCGTTGCGCAGCAGATGCTTGTTGGTGGAGATGTACTGGCGTCGCTCCTCATCGGAGCTGCTGGGCAGCCAGTGGTAGTTGCCGTCCGCTTCGAGGCCGGCAGTCTTCAACTTGATGCGCAACAGCGCAGGTGAAATCGCCACTCCTGGACCGACCTTGGGAATGGAGTCCGTCTTGACGCCAGTACCGAACAATTGGGCGTGCGGGTCATCTGCCGCGTCCTTCGTCTCACGGCGCAAAGCGTCGACGCCACCTTGGAGTTGCGTGGCGTCGATGAAGTCGCCGCCGCGGAAGTCCGGCAGGGACTGAAAGGCGACACGGATCTCGGCGAGACAGTCCTTGCGTGCTTCGCCCTCGACGCGCAGGGCATCGGCGTAGTGATCGCTGGTTGCGTTGTAGTAGCGATCTGCCTCTTCACGAATCTCGTCCGGGTCGGCGAAAAGCTCTGCAGCCCAGTCCCAGAACCCCGTAGTTGCCCGCAGGTCCTCCCATTGCCGCATGGGTTCGGCCGCCCGCGCGGTGGGAGTGATCGGAGTGCCTTCACGTGAGATGACCTCGGCCAAGCGCGACTCCGTCGATTGCCCGCTTTCGAAGTGGTGCTTGGCACGGGTCGCGGCCTTCGCATAGGTGTAGAGCGCACTGCGAACCCGCCGGAAGGCTGTGGAGAGGTGCTCGCCCAGAGCCGTGGCTTCTTTCAGACGAGCGGTGTACTGCTCGCGTCCCTCACCCTGCCAGTCGATACGGCCGGCCTTGCGGAAGTCGTCCTCGCACGAGTCGAGCAGGAGGTGCAGCCTCCGGTACTCATCGCCTGTCTGCTCGATGAGCGGAGGGTTGCACAGCTCCAGAAAATCCACGTCGGATCGGTAGGTCACGTCACTCACCGGTCCTCGGGGGCTACGTAGCGGCCCCTGCTGAGGATCTCGTCCATGCCTCGCTGAGCGGTTGCGTCGGCGTGCACGAGGGCGTTCCCAGTAGCGTGCAACTTGGTGGACAGCGCAGACAGCAGGGTGACCATGTCTGCGTACTGGTCCTGTGTGTAGCGCGCGAACTCCTCCACGGCCTGCGCCACGTCTGGATGCGCGCGCGGGACGCGGCACTGAGTCGCGTTCTCCCCGTCCATGCGCCCCGCGTTCAGCAGCCCGGCAAGCTCGTTGAGCAGATTGGAGCTGCCGTTGATGGAGGCGGCATCCGCAGAGAAGCCGCCAGATCCCCCGTTCATTAACCCCCCAAGCGTCAAAAGATCATCATGTCATGACCCCCCCAGGTGCCCTGATAGATGATTACAGGCCCCAAGGGCGCGCGGCAGTCGGCTGCCCAACAGGACGTGTGTTCACGGGTGTTCGAGATGCATAGAAGCGCCATGGATGCGAGAAGCGGGTTGCGGGGAGGCGGTTGCTGTACAGCAGCGGAGTACAGCAACCACCGCAACCCATCGCGGCCGTTGATGCGCCCAGGAGGCCGCGAAGTGCCCCGTACGATGTTCGCTGACCGATCCGCATAGAGCTACGGATCAGAAGGTTGCAGGTTCGAATCCTGCCGAGCGCACAGCAGATCAAAGCCCCCGCCGGGTTCTCCGGGCGGGGGCTTTTTCGTGCCGTACGGCAGTAGCGGAGTGCAGCAACCGGGTTATGCGCCGGGGCCGTCCCTTGCTTCGAAGTTTGGGAGGGCGGGAGCTGGCCTCCTGTGGGTGCCGGCGGTGTGCTGAGTGACCTTCAGGGGCGAACAGGGGTGTCCGGGGCGTCGCCCCGGTCGTCGAGCGGCCTGGGGGGCGGGCCGGGCTGGTCAGTGCAGGGCGCGGAGCCGGGCTGGTCAACGGCGAGTGTGGCTCCGATGGGGGGTGTGGCGGTGGTGGTGGCGGGGTGAGGGGGCTGGGGGGTCTTCAGTGGGGTGTGACGTCGATGAGTCCGGTGAGTTGGTGGCGGACGTGGTCGGCGGTCCGGGAGGCGTCGAGGTCGGCGACGTCCACGGTGATGACGTTCCACGGGGTGGTGGCCAGAAGGCGCAGGGTCAGGGCGGCTTCGTAGCGTAGGTGGGCGGCGGCCGAGGCGAGATCGTGGACGGAGCGGGTGCCGGGGGAGCCTGCGAGTCTGGTGAGGTACCAGTGTTCCCAGTCGGGGCCCTCGCGGGTGAGGGCGCGGTGGAGGGCGGTCGAGGGGTCGTCGTGTACGTAGACCACGGTCACCTGGGTCGGTTCGACGGCGGTGGTCAACTCGTGCAGGACATGGGTGATGGAGGGCTCGTCGTGGCCCCAGGCCACCAGGGAAGGGATGAAGGGGAGCAGCGCGTCGGTGACCAGGACGTCGATGCCGGCGTCTCGGGACTCGGTGAGATAGGCGCGGGTGGATTCGATCAAGGTCTCGGGGCGGACGCTGTTGTTGCCGTTGGCGAACTCTTCGGCCACGGGGCGGAAGGCGGGGCGGCTGAGGATGTCGGCCTCTTGGAAGTGGTCGACCGCTGCTCCGGTGTCCCTCAGCCAGGCGGCCAGGGAGCGGCAGAGGGTCGACTTTCCGACGCCCGGGCTGTTGCCGACGACTGCTATCAGGTGCCTCGTCATGGCGGCAGCCTTGCACGAGGGAGGACGGAGGGAGCGGCAGAGGGTCGACTTTCCGACACCCGGGCTGTTGCCGACGACTGCTGGCGGGAGGGGGTGGGTGCGCAGCGTCAACTGGCTTGGTGTGGAGCGGAGTTGAGAGGGGATGGCAGGGGAGTGGAGTGGTGGTGAAGGAAACGATTAGGCATTGGCGGGGGAGTGGCGTAATGTTCAGTTCACCGACGCGGGGTGGAGCAGCTCGGTAGCTCGCTGGGCTCATAACCCAGAGGTCGCAGGTTCAAATCCTGTCCCCGCTACTGATAGCCGCAGGCCCAGTGGAATTTCTTCCACTGGGCCTGCGGCTTTTGTGCGTGCGGGTGCGTGCGGGCGGGCGGGGCGGTTCAGTCGTGGACCGGTGGGGGTGGGGCTGTGTAGTGGGCGGCCGGGCCGGTGTGGGGGCGGGCCAGGTCGGGGTGGAGGAGCAGGTTGTCGTCGTAGTCGCCGTTGTTCTGGTGGCGGAAGGGCAGCGGCTCGGTGGTGGGGAGGGAGTGGAGGCGCTCGCGCAGGCGGGTGGCGGCGCTCGCGTAGGCGGTGGGGGTGGTGCGGTCCGCGCCGGGGATCAGGAGGGGCGGGACGACGGAGATCCCGGTGTACCAGAGGGTGCCGTGCTGGAGGGGGAAGAGCAGGTCGTTGAGGTCTCCGTTGACGCCGCGCGGGCCGAGGGTGGCGGCGCGGGCGCCGGCGGTGGTGATGACCATGGCGCGCTTGCCGGTGAGTTTGCCGTCGCCGTAGCGCTGGGGGCGGCCGGTGGCGGGGTCGGTGAGGCCGAAGGCGAAGCCCTTGACGAAGACGCGGTCGAACCAGCCCTTGAGGATGGCCGGCATGCCGTACCACCAGAGGGGGAACTGGATGATCAGCGTGTCCGCCCAGGTGAGTTTCTGCTGTTCGGCGTCGATGTCGGGGCTCAAGTGGCCGTTTGAGTAGGCGCGTTCCGAGGCCGTGCCGATGAGCAGGCGGTCGGCCGGGTCGTGGTCGTAATCGGCGGCGTCGACCACCGGGTTCCACTTCATGGCGTAGAGGTCGGAGACGCGGTGCTGGTGGCCGTGGGCGTCGAGGGTGCGCAGCCCCTCGGCCTGCAGGGCGCCGCTCAGGGAGCGCCGGTCGGGGTGGGCGAACAGCCAGAGGACCTTCATGTCCTCCACTGTCCGGGGAGCCGTGGTGGCATTCGAGTGGCCCGATGGCCATGGTGTGCAAGGATCGGGCCATGAGTCGGGCCATGGGTGTGGTGGAGAGCGGTGGCGACGGTGGTAGTGGGGGTGGGAATGTGCGGGCCGTTCCGGGGGGTGGGCGGCCGCATCGGGTGGCGGTGCTGGTGCGGGACGGGATGCTGCCGATCGAGGTGGGGATCGTGCACCGGATCTTCGGGGAGGCCCGGTCGGCGGGCGGGGAGCGGCTGTACGAGCTGGTGACCTGCGCTTTGGAGCCCGGGGAGGTGCGTACGGACACGGACTTCACGGTGAATGTCGGGCACGGGCCGGAGGCGCTGGCCGAGGCCGACACCGTGGTCGTCCCGGCGTCCGGGGCGGATTACGGGTGGGGGGAGGGCGGAGGTGCGGGGCGGCTGAGTCCGGCGATGGCCGCAGCGCTGGGCCGGATCCGGCCCGGGACCCGGATCGCGTCGATCTGTACGGGGGCGTTCGTACTGGCCGCGGCCGGGCTGCTGGACGGGCGGCGGGCCACCACACACTGGCGGTCGGTGGATGACTTCCGGCAGTTGTTCCCGGCGGTCGAGCTGGATGCGGATGTGCTGTACACGGACGAGGGGGAGGTGCTGACCGCGGCGGGGGTCGCCTCAGGGATCGATCTGTGTCTGCACATGGTCCGGTGCGATCACGGGGCGGCGGTGGCCAACGATGTGGCGCGGCGGACGGTCGTGCCGCCGCACCGGGAGGGCGGGCAGGCGCAGTACATCCGGCGGCCGGTGCCGGAGCCTCAGATGTCCTCCACGGGGGCGGCGAGGGCCTGGGCGCTGGAACATCTGGACCGGCCGCTGAGCCTGCGGGAGCTGGCGGCGCGCGAATCGATGAGCGTACGGACCTTCACCCGGCGGTTCCGGGACGAGGTCGGGGTCTCGCCGCTCCAGTGGCTGACGCAGCAACGGATCGAGCGCGCACGGCAGTTGCTGGAGGAGACGGAGCTGACGGTGGACCGGATCGCGGCGGAGGCGGGCTTCGGGACGGCGGCCTCGCTGCGGATGCATCTGCAGGCGGTGCTGGGGGTGTCGCCACGGGCCTATCGGCGCACGTTCCGGGGGCCGGGAGGCGGGGATGGCGATGGGAGTGGGGAAGGCGATGGGGATGGGGGTGGGCTGGTGGCGTGAGGTCTGGTGGGGGCCCGGTGGGGTGTGAGGTCTGGTGGGGCGTTCGGCCTGGGTGGGCGGCCCGGTGGGGTGGTGCGCGCCGCGCGGGGGGCGAGTGTTGCGGGGCAGTGGGCAGTGGGGTGTGGGCTGAGGACCGCCGGTGACTGTGTGCGGGTGGCGTTGTCAGTGGGTGGTCGTACGCTGGCGGTGTGTGGCGATGTACGGGACCGCGCTGGTCGGGCGGCGGGCCGGGGTCGGGACCGGAGGGGCGGTTCGGGCAGCGGCTCGGCTGGTACTGCGCCGAGCGGGGTGAGGAGCGGGTGAGCATGCTGCCCGCGGGCAAGGCGCTGGCGTTCGCCGCGCAGGGGGAGCGTCGCTGCCTGGGCGTACGGCGGGCCGCACGCTGGATCGTGTGCCCGTACGGTGCGGTGCTCGACGGTGCGAGTGCCAAGGACCAGTGCGCCCGATGCGCCCAGTTGGATCGTTCGCGGTCGGTGGCCGCGGACACCATGGCCGATGATCCGCGCCCTTATGGCGTCTACCTCGCGTACTTCGGTCCCGGCCTGCTCAAGGTGGGGATCACGGCCGTCGAGCGCGGCCCGGCCCGGCTGGTGGAGCAGGGGGCGGTGGCGTACGCATGGCTGGGGCGCGGGCCCTTGATGGCGGCGCGGCGGGCGGAGGCGTTGCTGGGGAGCGCGCTGGCGGTCCCCGACCGGTTCGGGAAGGCGGCGAAACGGGCGGCTCGTGGGGCGTTGCCCCCGGTGCCGGAACGGGCCGCCGAGCTGGCGCAACTACACGGGGCTGCACGGAGGTTGCCGGGCTGGCCGGAGACGCTCCAGCCGGTGGAGTTCGCCTGTACGGACCATACGGAGCTGTTCGGGCTTGACCGTATTCCGGGCGAGGTGGCGGAGCTGGGCGGGATGACGTCCGGGATGGAGATCGTGGGGGAGGTGCTGACCGGGGTGGGGCCCGATGTGTATCTGCGGCTGGTGGGGGATGGGGACGGGGATGGGGATGGAAGTGGGGGTGCAGGTGGGGGTGGGGAAGTGGAAGTGGGAGGGGGAAAGGTGGTGGGGGGCGTCGGTGCTGGGGCGGGGCGGGGTGCTGTGACCGGCGTGGTCGGTGGGGCCGGCCCGGGCGGGGCGTCGAGCAGAGCCGGTGCGATGAGTGGGGCCGGTGCGGCGAGCAGGGCCGGTGGGGTGGTTGCGGTGATGGATGCGCGGGTGTTGTCGGGGTGGGTGCTGGGGGCGGCTGTGGGGCGGGTGACGACGGCGCCGGTGCGGACCGCGGTGTCCGGGACGGGGGAGCGGGCGGGGGCGGGGGAGGAGAAGGGGCGCCAGGAGGGGTTGTTCTGAGGGGCCGGGCCCGGCCGGGCGGGCAGGCAGGTGGGGGCGAGGTGGGGGCATCGGGACTGGTGAGGCTGGGACTGCGCTTCCTCTGGGCTTCCTCTGGGCTTGCGGGGCTTGCCGGAAAGCGGCTGATGGGGGTTGTTCCGGGCCGGGTGGGGGCGTTTAGATGCTGTATGCAAGTAGGCCGGTGGGCCCGTAGATCGGGAGCGCGGTAGCTGGGCGTGTTGGGCTGGTTCGGTGTGTGCCGTCGGCTGGGCGCGTTGGCGTTGGCGTTGGCTGGGCGCGGTTGCGTTGGCCTCGGCTGAGCGTGTTGTGCCGGCTTGTGGAGGAGGGGCCGGCTCGCAGCGGGGCGGGCGTCCTGGTTGCGGGCGTAGTGGCCGGAACCGTAGTGGTCGGAACCGTATCGGGAGGGGCCCGGCGTGGCGGAGGGTGATGAGCAGGTCGGCGCATTCTGGCGGGAGTTGGGGCTGCCGGGGCTGATCGATGTGCATACGCATTTCATGCCCGAGCGGGTGATGGCGAAGGTCTGGGCGTACTTCGACGCGGCCGGGCCGCTGGTGGGCCAGGCGTGGCCGATTGCGTACCGGTTCGAGGAGGACGAGCGGCTGGCGGTGCTGCGTGGTTTCGGGGTGCGGGCGTTCACGTCGATGGTCTATCCGCACAAGCCGGGGATGGCGCAGTGGCTGAACGGCTGGGCGGCCGACTTCGCCTCCCGTACGCCGGACTGTCTGCGGACCGCGACCTTCTTTCCGGAGGACGGCGCCGCAGCGTATGTGCGTGACGAACTGGCCGGCGGGGCCCGGGTCTTCAAGGCGCATGTGCAAGTGGGCGGGTACGACCCGACCGATGCGCTGCTCGACTCCGTGTGGGGTGCCCTTGCGGAGGCAGGTGTGCCGGTGGTCATCCACTGCGGGTCGGGACCGGCGCCGGGCAAGCACACGGGGCCCGAGCCGATCGGGCGGCTGCTGGCCCGCCACCCCCGGCTGCGACTGATCATCGCGCACATGGGGATGCCGGAGTACGTCGACTTCCTGGACCTTGCACAGCGCTATCCGGGCGTGCACCTCGATACGACGATGGTCTTCACGGACTTCTCCGAGCGGACCGCGCCGTTCCCGCGGGCCGAACGCCGCCGGCTCACGGACCTCGGCGACCGGGTGCTGTTCGGCAGCGACTTTCCCAACATCCCTTATGGGTACCTGCATGCGCTGGAGGCGCTTGACCGGCTGGAGCTGGGTGAGGAGTGGCTGCGGGGGGTCTGTTACGGGAATGCGGCCGGGCTGTTCGGGGGGTGAGGCCTGGTGGTGCTGTGTGCTCTCGGGGCGAACGGGGTCTTCTGAGCGTGTACGGGCCGCGGTTCGGCGCGTTCAGGGTCTTCTGAGCCGTACGCGGGGCGTAGTTCGGCGTCTTCAGGGGCGTTCGGACGTGTGTGGGGTGGTGGCTGTGGCTGTGGCTGTGGAGGTGGCGGTGGATGCGACTGCGTCTGTTGCTGCCGTCAGATGGGACAGGGCCGCGCGCAGATCGGCGAGTGTGGCCTCATCCGTTACGCGTTCCGTAGTGGGATCGATCTTCGGGCCGATGGCGGGGATTTCGCGGCAGGCGGCCTCGATGACCTCGCCGGTCATCATGCGCAGGATCTCGCGGAGCTGGGCATTGGCGTGATCGCCGCCGGTGGGGAACGGCGAGGCGGTGATCACCGCGACCGGCTTCGAGACGCATTCGCCGCTGCTGACCAGCCAGTCGAGGGCGTTCTTGAGGGCGCCGGGGACGCCGTGCGCGTACTCGGGGCTGACGACGAGCAGGGCGTCGGCCATCGCGACCTCGGCGCGCAGGGCGGCGACGGGTGCCGAGGGTGTGGCGTCCTCACCGTCCAGATCGGGGTTGAAGTGCGGGAGGGCGCCGATGTCCGCGGTGGCGGTCGGGCCGTCCCAGAAGCTGAGAGCGGAGCGCAGCACCGCGCCGTTGGAGGAGCGCGCACGCAGACTGCCGGAGAGCGCGAGGAGTCTCATGGGGTGACGGTACAGGGGCTTTCGTGGGGCCGTGAAGGTGCTGGTCAGAGCGGTTGTCAGTGGCGGGTGCGATGCTGAAGAAGTGGTGATCGACCTGGACCGCGCGGGGGGCGGCCCAGGTCGGTCAAGGGCCGGGGACCGGGGGGAGGGGGAGAGGCCACGGAGGGACGAAGCATGGGGATTCTCAGGAGATTCACAGAAAGGCGCAAGGGAGCTTTCACGGGAGCGGGTCAGGCTCACGGGCATGACCGTGACTTCGTCGTCCTCAGCGTCGTTTCGTATCCCGGCTACGGCCTCGTCCTCCAGGGGCGCGCCCGCGAAGCAGCCGGCGTTGTTGCGGCCCGACGGCAGTCCGCTGCGGGTGCTGGTCGTGGACGATGAGTCCTCGCTCGCCGACCTGCTGTCCCTCGCCTTGCGTTACGAGGGTTGGGACATCCGCTCGGAAGGGGACGGGGCGGGAGCGCTGTACTGCGCACGTAGTTGGCGGCCGGATGCGGTGCTGCTCGATGTGATGCTGCCGGACATGGACGGGCTGACGTTGCTCGGTCGGTTGCGGCGGGAACTGCCGGATGTGCCGGTGCTGTTCCTGACCGCCAAGGACGCGGTCGAGGACCGGATCGCCGGGCTGACGGCGGGCGGCGACGACTATGTCACCAAGCCGTTCAGCCTGGAAGAGGTGGTGGCCAGGCTGCGGGGGCTGCTCCGCCGGGCCGGGGCGGCCGCAGCCCGGAGCGAGTCGCGGCTGACGGTGGGCGATCTGGTGCTCGACGAGGACAGTCATGAGGTGTGGCGGGACGGCCAGGAGATCCATCTGACCGCCACCGAGTTCGAGTTGCTCCGCTATCTGATGCGTAATCCGCGGCGGGTGCTGAGCAAGACCCAGATCCTCGACCGGGTCTGGAGCTATGACTTCGGCGGCCAGGCCAACGTCGTGGAGCTGTATATCTCCTATCTGCGGCGGAAGATCGACGCGGGGCGGACGCCGATGATCCACACCCGGCGGGGCGCGGGCTATCTCATCAAGCCGGGCGGGTAGGCCGGTGCCGCGAACCCCGGCCACCGGGCCGGCCGGCTCAGACGCCTCGGCCACGCCCGCTGTCACTCCCACTGCCACCCCCACCGCCACCCCCACTGCCACCCCCACCCCCACTCCCACTCCCACCTCCACCCCCCGCCGCCGCTGGTCGCTCCGGACCCGTCTCGTCGTGTCGGCGGTTGCGCTGATCGCTGTCGTCGGTGCCGTCATCGGCACGGTGACCACCATTGCGCTGCACCTCTATCTGCAAAGGCAGTTGGACCGGCAGCTGAGGGGTTCCGTGATCCATGCCCAGGCCCCGCCGCCGGGTGATCCACGGCGTACCCAAGGGCTGGAGTTTGTGGCGATGGGCGGTCAGCCCCTGGAGACGGTGGGGGCGCGGTTCGGGCCCGACGGCATGGAGAGTGCCAGACTGAGCAGCTCGAACCGGCTGCACGACGACCGGCTGTCGCCGCTGTCCGAGGTGCAGGCTCATGTGCTGAAATCGGTGCCGCGGGACGGCAGGCCGCACACCGCGGAGCTGCCCGGGCTCGGTGACTACCGGGTGGAGTCCAGCAGGGACGGCTCGCTGCTGCTCGGTCTGCCGCTCGGCAAGGTGCAGGACACGGTCAGCCAACTGGTGGTCATCGAGGAGTGTGTGACGGTCGCCGGGCTGATCGCGGCCGGTATCGCCGGTTCCACCATGGTCGGTATCGCCCTGCGGCCGTTGCGCCGGGTCGCCGCCACAGCCACCCACGTGTCCGAACTTCCGCTGCACCACGGCGAGGTGGCGCTGCACGTCCGGGTGCCGGCCTCCGAATCGGACGGCCGGACGGAAGTGGGCCAGGTCGGTGCGGCGTTGAACCGGATGCTGGGGCATGTCGGCTCGGCGCTCTCGGCCCGCCAGGAGAGCGAGATGCGGGTGCGGCAGTTCGTCGCCGACGCCAGCCATGAGCTGCGTACGCCGCTCGCGTCGATCCGCGGCTATGCCGAGCTGACCCGGCGCGGGCAGGAGCAGCCGGGGCCGGAGACCCGGCACGCCCTGGGACGGATCGAGTCGGAGGCGGAGCGGATGACGGGGCTGGTGGAGGACCTGTTGCTGCTCGCCCGGCTCGATTCCGGGCGCCCGCTCTCGTACGAGAGCACGGATCTGTCGCCGTTGGTGGTGGATGCCGTCAGCGATGCGCGGGTGGCGGGGCCCGGTCACCGGTGGCGGCTGGAGCTGCCCGATGAGCCCGCGTTGGTGTACGGCGATGGCGGGCGGCTGCACCAGATCTTGGTGAATCTGCTGGCCAATGCTCGTACGCATACGCCCGAGGGCACGACGGTGACGGCCAGGGTGCGCACCGCCGGCCCTACGGCCGGTCCCTCCGCCGCTGGTGTTACGGCCGGTGCCTCCGCCGTTGGTGGTGCGGCCGGTCGCGCCGCCGCCGGTGGCCCTGCCGGGCGCCACGACGTCGTGGTGCTGGAGGTACAGGACGACGGGCCCGGCATTCCGGCCGCGCTCCTCCCGCGCGTCTTCGAGCGGTTCGCGCGGGGTGACGCCTCGCGTTCGCGTACCGCCGGGAGCACGGGGCTCGGCCTCGCCATCGTGCAGGCGGTGGTTGCCGCGCATGGGGGCACGGTCGGGGTCGCCAGCGTGCCGGGACGGACGGTCTTCACCGTGATGCTGCCGACGATGACGGCTGGCCCGAAGGCACCGGCTGCCCCGAAGGCACCGGCCGTCCCGAAGGCACCGGCCGTCCGGAAGGCACCGGCTGCCCCAAAGACTGCGCTGAAGGGGCCGGTTGTCCCGTAGCCACCGGCCGTCCTGAAGCCACCGGCCGTCCCGTAGCCACCGGCCGTCCCGGTGACACCGTCACGCTCACAGCCAGGACACAGGCTCAGCACACCGCCGTGACAGCGCGGGCGGCGAATGTCGTCGGCATGACGACGACACAGCCGCCCCGCACACCGCTGGGTTCCCTGCCACCGCGCGAGCATCTGCGGCTCGGTCAGATCGCGACCGTCCTCGATGTGGTGATCCCGGTCCACAACGAGGAGCGCGATCTCGAACCCTGCGTGCGGCGGCTGCACCAGCACCTCGCCCGCACCTTCCCGTACGGCTTCCGCATCACCATCGCCGACAACGCGAGCACGGACCGTACGCCGGAGGTCGCCGCCCTGCTCGACGACGCGATCGACGAGGTCACGGCGGTACGGCTGGAGCAGAAGGGGCGCGGGCGGGCGCTGCGCACCGTGTGGTCCCTCTCCGGGGCGCCGGTGCTGGCCTATATGGACGTCGATCTGTCCACGGACCTCAATGCGCTGCTGCCACTGGTGGCACCGCTGATCTCCGGGCACTCGGATCTGGCGATCGGCTCCCGGCTCAGCCGCAGTGCGCGGGTGGTGCGCGGCCCGAAGCGGGAATTCATCTCGCGGATGTACAACCTCATCCTGCGCGGCTCGCTCGCCGCACGCTTCTCCGATGCGCAGTGCGGCTTCAAGGCCATCCGCGGCGATGTCGCCGCGCGGCTGCTGCCGATGATCGAGGACACCGGCTGGTTCTTCGACACCGAGATGCTGGTGCTCGCGGAGCGGGCCGGGCTGCGGATCCACGAGGTGCCGGTGGACTGGGTCGACGACCCCGACAGCACCGTGCAGCTGGTGCGGACGGCCGCCGACGACCTCCAGGGCGTATGGCGGGTGGGGCGGGCGCTGGCGACCGGTACGCTGCCGCTGGACCGGCTCGCCCGGCCGTTCGGGGACGACCCGCGGGACCGTGAGCTGTCCGGGGTGCCCGGCGGCCTGGCCCGTCAGCTGGTCGGCTTCTGCGTTGTCGGCGGGCTCAGCACCCTGCTCTACCTCGGCCTGTATTCGGTGTTCCGGCTCGGTGTGGGGCCCCAAGCCGCCAATGCCGTGGCGCTGTTGCTGTCAGCGCTGGCCAATACGGCTGCCAACCGGCGGCTGACCTTCGGGGTGCGGGGCCGGGACCGGGCCGTGCGTCACCAGGCTCAGGGACTGGTGGTCTTCGCCATCGGGCTGGCCCTGACCAGCGGCTCCCTGGCCGCCCTCGCCGCCGCCGGCGGTGGCTCCTCGCACGGCACCGAACTCGCGGTGCTGGTGGCCGCCAACCTCGCGGCGACGGTGCTGCGGTTCCTGCTCTTCCGCGCCTGGGTGTTCCCGGACCGCGAGCGACGCGACGACGCCGGCGCACCGCAGCCGTACCCCGCGCACGACCACCCCGACTTCAGCAGGAGCGCTCGTTGACCCCGTCCCCTACGCACGACTACCCCGACTTCAGCAGGAGCGCTCGATGACCCCGTCCCCTACGTACGACCACCCCGACTTCAGCAGGAGCGCTCGATGACCCCGTGCCCACTCGGTACGCCGGCCCAGCCGTCGCATCCGTCCCCCCGCTCGTCACAGGAGAGAGCTATGGCGTCGGTCGCCGCTTCCCGGGCGGGGGCGGTCACCACTCCCCGGGCGGGGGCGGGGCCCGCTGCCGATCCGCGCTGGGCGCGGTCCGCGCTGTTGGCGTTGTTGCTGGTCACGGCCGTGCTCTACCTCTGGAGCCTGTCCGCCTCCGGTTATGCCAACCAGTTCTACTCGGCCGCCGTACAGGCCGGCAGCGAGAGCTGGAAGGCGTTCTTCTTCGGCTCCTCCGACGCGGCGAACTCCATCACCGTCGACAAGCCGCCCGCCGCGCTGTGGCCGATGGCGCTGTCCGTACGGCTCTTCGGGCTCAGTTCGGGGGCGATCCTGGTGCCCGAGGCGCTGATGGGTGTGGCGACGGTCGGGGTGCTCTACGGGGCGGTACGGCGCCGGTTCGGGGCGGGGGCGGGGCTGCTCGCCGGCGGGGCGCTGGCCGTGACGCCGGTCGCGGCATTGATGTTCCGGTTCAACAACCCCGATGCGCTGCTGTGCCTCCTGATGGTCTGTGCGATCGCCGCCGAGCTACGGGCCTTGGCGGACGGCCGTACGAAGTGGCTGGTGCTGGCCGGTGTCTGCTTCGGCCTGGGGTTTCTCACCAAGACGCTGCAGGCGTGGCTGATCCTGCCGGCCCTGGCCGTCGTCTACGCCTGCTGTGCTCCGGTTGCGCTGCGCCGGCGGCTGGGGCAGTTGCTGCTCGCCGGGCTGGTGATCGTGGTGTCCGGCGGCTGGTGGGTGGCGGTCGTCGAGCTGTGGCCGGCGTCCTCGCGCCCGTACATCGGTGGCTCGCAGCACAACAGCTTCCTGGAGCTGACCTTCGGCTACAACGGCCTCGGGCGGATCAGCGGAAATGAGACCGGCAGTGTCGGCGGGGGCGGTGGCCGTCCCGGCGGCGGGGGTGGCGGATGGGGGGAGACCGGGATCACCCGGCTGTTCTCGTCCGACATGGGCGGGCAGATCTCGTGGCTGCTGCCTGCGGCGCTGATCCTGCTGGTCGCGAGCGTGTGGGTGCTGTGGCGGGCCCGGCGCGCGGCCGATGCCGAACAGGCCGGTCAGCGGGCGGAGTTCCTGGTGTGGGGCGGCGCGCTGCTGATGACCTTCGCGATCTTCAGCTTTATGTCCGGGATTTTCCATCAGTACTACAACATCGCGCTGGCCCCGTACATCGCGGCGCTGGTCGGGATGGGGGCGACGCAGTGGTGGCGTCGTGGCGGGCGGCGCGCCGCCCTGGTGCTGGCCGGGACGGTCGCGGTGACCGCCGGATGGTCGTTCGTGCTGCTGAACCGGTCGCCGGGCTGGCTGCCGTGGCTGCGCTGGACGGTGGTGGCCCTCGGGCTGCTGTCGGTGCTGGGGCTGCTGGTGCCGGTATGGGCGGGAGCGTCGGCGCGGGACGGAGCGCAGGCGCGGGACGCGGAGCAGGCGCGGGATGGAGAGCCGGCGCGCGATGGAGGATCGGCGCGGGATGGAGAGCCGGGACGCGCCCCGCGGCGGACGGGGCGACGCCTGGTGGTGCTGGCGGCCGGGCTCGGGGTGGCGACGGCGCTGGCCGGTCCGGTCGCGTACACGCTTCAAACGGTCAACACGCCCAAGGGCGGGTCGATCATCACCGCGGGTCCCACGGTGCGAGGCGGCAGGGGCGGGCCCGGCGGCCGCTTCCCCGGTGGCGGGCGGCCCGGTATGTGGCGGGGCAACAACGGAACCATGCCGGGAGGCCAGGGTCAGGGCCAGGGTCAGGGCCAGCGCCAGGGGCAGGGTCAGGGCCTGGGTGGACCCCGAGGCAACCACCAGGGCAGCCAGCAGGGCACCCGTACGGGCCGGTTCCCGGGGCAGGGCGCCGGTGGCCGTCTGCAAGGCGGGTGGCAGGGCTTCCCCGGCGGTCCGGGCGGCTTCGGTGAGCGGGGCGCCGGGCGGATGCGCGGTACGGGCGGCATGGGCGGCACGGGTGGTCTGCTCAACGGCAGCAAGGTGAGCGCTCAGGCCAAGGCGCTGCTGGAGAAGGATGCCGGGGACTACACCTGGGTCGCCGCGGCGATCGGCTCGCAGAACGCCGCGAGCTATCAACTCGCCACCGAGAAGCCGGTGATGGCGATCGGCGGTTTCAACGGGAGTGATCCTTCGCCGACCCTTGACCAGTTCAAGAAGGAGGTAGCGGCGGGGAAGATCCACTACTTCATCGCGGGCGGACAGGGCCGACAGGGCCGACAGGGCCGACAGGGCCGACAGGGTGGACAGGGCGGGCCCGGTGGCGCCCGCGGCGGCCGCGGCGGCCGCGGCGGCTCATCCAAGATCACGTCCTGGGTGGAGAAGACCTTCAAGAAGGTCACCGTCGGCAGCGCCACCTTCTACGACCTGACCCGGAAGGCGTGAACCGACGGCGTGACCCGGACGGCGTGACCCGCAGGGGGTAACCCGGGGGCGTGCCCCGCAGGGGGTAACCCGGGGCGTGACCCGAGTGGCACGACCCGGCGGCGTGACCCGGGAAGCGTAGCCGCGAGACCGGCCCACTCCAGGCCCACTCCAGGCCCACTCCCCCGGGCGGCCGAAAATCAATGTACGGCGTATAGCGCTCCCTGTACGGTGTAAGTCACCGCTCGCACCGTACAGGGAGCCCGTATGTCCTCCGTGGCCTCCAACGCCACCACCGCCTCTCTTGAGCCGCCGGGCCGCCCCGCCGCCCGCTGGCTGATCCTCGCCGTCATCTGCCTCGCCCAGCTGACGGTCGTCCTCGACAACACCGTCCTGAACGTCGCGATCCCCTCCCTCACCGAGGAGCTGGGCGCGACCACCGCCGACGTCCAGTGGATGATCAACGCCTATTCGCTGGTCCAGTCCGGTCTGCTGCTCACCGCGGGCAATTCCGCGGACCGTTACGGCCGCAAGAAGATGCTCATCGTCGGCCTGGCGCTGTTCGGGGCCGCCTCGCTCGGCGCCGCCCTCGCCCAGTCACCCGGTCAGCTCATCGCCGCGCGCGCCGGCATGGGCATCGGCGGGGCCTTGCTGGTGACCACCACCCTCGCCGTTGTCATGCAGATCTTCGACGACGAGGAGCGCCCCCGGGCCATCGGCATCTGGAGCTCGGTCAACTCCCTCGGCTTCGCTGCAGGACCGCTGATCGGCGGTTCGCTGCTCGACCACTTCTGGTGGGGCTCGCTGTTCCTGGTCAATCTCCCCGTTGCGGTGATCTCGCTGGCGGCCGTCGTCGTCCTCGTCCCCGAATCGAGCAGCCGCGGCGGCGCCCTCTCCACGGCGGGTACGCCCTCGGCCGGGCGGACCCCCCTGGACCTGCCGGGTGCCCTGCTGTCCATGATCGGCATGGTCGGGGTGGTCTTCGCGATCATCTCCGGGCCGATGCACGGCTGGCTGTCCGGCCGGGTGCTGATCTCCGCGGCCGTCGGAGTCGCCGGGCTCGCCGTCTTCGCGCTGTGGGAGCTGCGCGTCCCGCACCCGATGCTGGACATGCACTTCTTCCGCAACCGCCGGTTCATCGGCGCCGTCTCGGGCGGCATCCTCGTCGCCTTCGGGATGGGCGGCTCGATGTTCCTGCTCACCCAGCACCTCCAACTGGTGCTCGGTTACGGACCGTTGGATGCCGGACTGCGGATGGCGCCGCTCGCCGTCACCGTCGTCCTGGTCAACTTCACCGGCCTGGGCGCCCGTCTGGTCCCCCGGTTCGGCACCCCCGGAATGATCGTTTCGGGGATGTCACTGCTCGCGGCCGGCCTCGCCGCCATCTCCCTGTTCGGCGGTGCCGGCTACGACGGCATGCTGTGCGGCCTGGTCGTGATGGGTGTCGGTATCGCGTTGGCCATGCCGACGATGGCCAACGCCATCATGTCCGCGATCCCTCCGGCCAAGGCGGGCGTGGGGGCCGGCGTCAACGGCACCCTGATGGAATTCGGTCAGGGTCTCGGCGTCGCCGTCCTCGGTGCGGTGCTCAACTCCCGTTTCACGGCGCTGCTTCCGCTGGCTGCCGCGGGCGCCGGGTCGCTGCCCGCGGCGCTCGCCCGGACCCGTACGGGCGCCGAACGGGACGCCGTCCACGACGCCTTCGCGGCCGGCATCGGCACCAGCCAGCTGGTCGGCGCGGCCGCGGTGTTCCTCGGCGGGCTGCTCGCCGCCGTCCTGCTGCGCCGGGCGGAGCGTACCGGCGGGGACTCGGAGCAGATCGCCACGGCTCCCGGTGCGCAACCGGCCGCCGCCGCGGCGGAATAGCATCGCTTCGGTAGGTGCGCGTGAACAGCGCGTACCGGCGGCGCGTATGACATCCGTACGTGCCGCCACCGACGCCGTCACCGACGCCGTCACCGACGCCGTCACCGACGACGACACCGATGGCACCGCCACCGACGCCGTCACCGAATGGCGTCACCGAATGGCGTCGCCGAATGACGGCACCGACGACAACACCGATAGCACCGACAACACCGATAGCACCGACAACACCGATGACAACACCGATGACGACACCGACGCCGACCTCGACGACGGCACCCACGACGTCGAAGACGCTCGGGACAGGGAGGGGCGCCATGGCAGCGACGGACGACCGCACCGGAAAGCGGCCGAACAGTGTCTGGCTGACCGAACGTCCCCCGCTCAAACGGAAGGCGGAACAGCCGGCCGGGCTCGACCTCGACAAGATCGTCGGGGCGACGGTCCGGCTGCTGGACGCCGAGGGCCTGTCGAAGTTCTCGATGCGCAGGCTCGCCGCCGAGCTCGGCGTCACCGCGATGTCCGTCTACTGGTACGTCGACACCAAGGACGACCTGTTGGAACTGGCCGTTGACGCGGTAGTCGGCGAGATGACCCTGCCCGACGCGGCGGACGCCGGTGCCGACTGGCGCGACCAGCTGCGCACGCTCGCCATCGGCTACCGCGACATGCTGCTGGGCCGACCCTGGGCAGCCCGGCTGCTGGGCGAGTTCCTCAACATCGGCCCGCATTCGACGGCCTTCGCCAACGCCACCCAGCGGGTGATGCGCCGCAGCGGCCTGGCCGATGACCGGATGTCCGGCGCGCTGGCGTCCCTCTTCCACTTCGTCTACGGCTTCTCGACGATCCGGGCCACGCACGAGGCCCGCTGCCGGGCCGTGGGCATGAGTCTTGACGACTACTTCGAACAGGTCGTCGCCGTGCTCACCGACCGGCCGGAGTTCGCCGAGTTGCTGGAACCCTCCACCCGGGCCGACCACATCCGCCGGGGCCGCAGCGCCGTGGACATGCTGGACCGGGACTTCGCCTTCGCCCTCGACCTGCAGATCGCGGGCATCGAGGCGATGCGGGACCGGCCCTAAGGGAGACGCCCCTTAGGGCATGGGGTGCTCGCGCCGAGGCTTCGCCCCCGGTCGCGTACCGGGGGCGGCGTCGTGCTCAGCATGGGCCCAAAGGAGGTTCGAACGTGATGCCCAGGTGCCGGAGGAGACCTGCACGCTGCTCGGTTGTGGCCAGGACCATGATGTCGTCGTCGAGTTCTGAGCCCTTCTGCTCGACGCAGCGGAAGTCCCGGGGGTCGTCATGGGGGCTGAGCGCTTCGATGGCCTGCTGCGCTGCTCCCATGTCGAGGTAGTCGTTCGACTCCTGCTCGATGCCGAAGGAGAGCGGCTTGCCGTTGCATTCGAAGTGCATCGTCCCCAGGCCGCAGTCTTCGTCGTCCGGGTTGGCCTTCTCGAAGCGGTAGTTGGAGACGGTGACTTTTCCGCCGGTGAGGGCTGCGGCCTCGGTGAGGAGCCATTCGTAGTGCTCGTCGGCGAAGTCGACGTCTTCGGTGTGGAGGGAAACAGCAACGTCGAAGAATTCGAGGGCACTGGCGATTTCGTAGCGTTGCTTGATCGGCTCGGTCGCGTATGCGGCGGCCTCGTCCAGGACGCTCCGGGCCTTCTCTTTGGTGATCATGCCGAGGTCGGTGAGGACTTCGGCTATCCGCACATAGGTAATCGGCTGGGTGTTCGACATCTGGGCATCCTGTCAGCCGACCCCGGCGGGGGGTGGAGCTTTACCCAAGGCACGTACCGCTCGCACAGCTCGCAGCAGGCGGTACAGCCAGGCGCTCCGCTGTACTCAACCGCTGCAGTGCGCACAGCGGCGTGAAGCCGCCCCCCAGGGACCCCACCACCCCGCAGCACCTCACCCCATGGGCAGGCTCTCCCCCTGCACCGCCTGGATGTCCAGTTCGACCTTCAGGGTCGTGCCGATCGCCGCGATACCGGCCGCGACGACCTGGTTGTAGTTCATCTTGAAGTCCTCGCGACGCAGCTCCGCGGTGGCGCGGAAGGCGGCGCGCACCCCGCCCCAGGGGTCGGGGCCGGTGCCGAGGTAGCTCAGATCGAGGTCCACCGGGCGTTGGACACCGTGCAGCGACAGCTCGCCGTGGACCGTCCAGCGGTCCGGGCCGGCCGGTGCCAGGCCCGAGCTGCGGTAGGTGATCTCCGGGAACTCCTCGACGTTCAGGAAGTCTTCGGAGCGCAGATGCCCGTCGCGCATCCCGTTGCCGGTGTCGATGGACGTGGCCTTGATGGCCGCCTCGACCCGCGAAGCGGCAAGATCCTCGGCGATCTCGATCCGGCCGCTGAACTCGGTGAACCGGCCGTGCACGCTGGAGATCCCCAGGTGCTGGGCGACCGCGGCCACCGTCGAGTGCATCGGGTCGATGGTCCAGGCGCCGGGCGGCGGCAGCTCGGCCCCGCCCTGCCGCGCCAGGACGACGCTGCCGACGTCCATCCGGCCGCTCGCCGTCACGATCGCGCTGGAGGCGACCGGTGCATAGCCGACCGCCGTCACGATGACCGTGTACGGACCGGCGGGCAGCGGCTGTGCGCTGCGGATGGCGCCCTCGTCGTCCGCCGCCGCGCGCAGCACCTGCGCGCCCGTCATATCGGTGACGGTCAGTACGGCGTGCTGGACCGCCCAGCCGTCGCGTGTGCGGACCTGAGCCCTCAGTCCCGCAGCTCCCGCGCCCGTCGAAGTCATTGCCTCTCCTGTTTCCTGCCTGGTCGGGTTCCCCCGCTCCGGCGACGCCGAGAGTTCGGGGGAGTGTCGGGCTCCGGACGGCGGCGTGCAGGCCGTCCCCTGCCTGTGCGCAGCGCCGCCGCCGGAGCCCTGGGGCCCGGTCCGGGACGCGTCTCCGCTCAACGCGCGCCCCGGCCCGGGGTATTGCTCCCGAGGTGGATCCCCGGGCCCGGGGTGTTGAGCCCCGGGGTATTTTCGGTCCCCCGGAGGTCCAGCCCCCGGGTGCTTCGGTCCTCGGGGTGTTTCAGTCCCCGGGGTGGGCGAGCTCGACGTCGTAGCCGTCGACTCCGCGGGCACCGACCGCAAGGCCGGTGGCGACCGGCGGGTAGCCGCTCGCGATGACCGTGTAGTCGCCGGCGTCCAGGTCGGTGAAGGCGTAGGCGCCGTCCTCCCCGGTCGTCGAGGTGGCCACGACATTGCCCGCCGCGTCCACCAGCGTGACCCGTGCGTCGGGCAGCGGACGGGAGCCGTCCGGACCGCCCGCCCGTACGATGCCCTGCACCCGCGCGCCGGACAGCAGCTCGATCTCGATCCGGGTCGTGCCCTGGCCGCCGATCTCGACCGGCAGGGCGGCCGGGCGGTGGTTCGGGGCGTTCACGGCGACGGTGAAGGTCCCGGGCGCCAGCTCGTCGAAGGCGAAGTAGCCGTCGGCGCCGGTCATTCCGGTGGCCAGCACCTCTCCGCGGACGTCGGTGACCACGACCATCGCACCGTCGACCGGCGCGCCGGTGGCCGCGCTGCGGACCTGGCCGCCGAGGCCGCTGGTGCCGCTGAGCAGGATGTCGTAGCCGTAGGGCTGGTCGCCGACGACGACCGTGGACGCCTGCGGCTGGTGGCCGTCGGCCGCGGCGATCAGCACGTACGAACCGGCGCCCGGGGCGTCGAGCACATACGAGCCGTTGGCCTGGGCGACCGCGCGGCCCAACTGACGCCCGCTGAGCGAGATCAGCGTCACCGCGGAGCGCGGTACGGGGTGGCCCTCCGCATTGCGGACGAAGCCGTGGACCGCGGTACCGGTCGGGAGGGCGTCACCGCCGCCGGCCGAGGCGTACGCCGCCAGCGGCTGGGCGGCGGAGGCGGTGGCCGCGGCCGGCTGCGCCCAGGAGGGCGTGTGCAGGTCGTCGTCGGGGGCCGCCGACGGGGCACCCACCAGAGCGGGCTCCCGCTCCTCGCCCGGCGCCGTGGCGGCGCCGGCGAGGTCCGGGACGACGGCATCCGCCGCTGGGACGGCCGTCGGAGTGATCTCCGGGGCGGCCGACGGGTCGGCCGCGGCCTGGGCGCTCTCCGCGCTCTGGGACAGTCCGCCACGCGTCTTCAACGCGACCTCCTTGATGAACAGGGTGAAGAGGAAGGCGAGCAGCGCGCAGGGCGCCGCGTAGAGGAACACATCGCCGACACCGTGACCGTAGGCGCTCTCCATGACGGTGCGCAGCGGTGCCGGGAGGGAGTCCAGGTCGGGGATGCCGCCGCCGCTGTTGCCGGCGCCGTGGGCGGCGGCCTTGGCGGCCTTGGGGCCGAGGTCGGCCAGTCCGTCCTTGACGTAGTGGGTGACGCGGTTGGCGAGCACCGCACCGAGGGCCGAGACGCCCACCGCACCACCGAGCGAGCGGAAGAAGGTCACGACGGACGAGGCGGAGCCGAGGTCCTCGGGGGCCACCTGGTTCTGCGTGGCGAGCACCAGGTTCTGCATCATCATGCCGATGCCCAGACCCATCAGGGCCATGAAGATCGCGATGTGCCAGTACTCGGTGTCGTAGCGGATGGTGCCCAGCAGCCCGAGCCCCGCGGTCACCAGCGCACCACCGGCCACCAGCCAGGCCTTCCAGCGGCCGGTCTTGGTGATGATCTGCCCCGAGACCGTCGACGAGATGAACAGTCCGCCGATCATCGGGATCGTCATGACGCCGGACATCGTCGGCGACTTGTCCCGCGCCAGCTGGAAGTACTGGCTGAAGAAGACGGTGCCGGAGAACATCGCGACACCGACGAACAGCGAGGCCACCGACGCCAGGGTGATCGTCTTGTTGCGGAACAGCCGCAACGGGATGATCGGCTCCTTGGCCTTGGTCTCGACGAAGACGAAGATCGCGCCGAGCACGACCGCGCCGCCGACCATCGCGGCGGTCTGCCACGACATCCAGTCGTACTTGTCACCGGCCAGCGTCACCCACACCAGCAGCAGCGAGACCGCCGCGCTGATGAAGAAGGCGCCCGCCCAGTCGACCTTGACGCCCTCGCGCTTGACGACGGGCAGCTTCAGGGTCTTCTGCAGCACGATCAGCGCGATGACCGCGAACGGGACACCGACGTAGAAGCACCAGCGCCAGCCGAGCCAGTCGGTGTCGGTGATGACGCCGCCGAGCAGCGGGCCGCCGACGGTGGCGACGGCGAAGGTGGCGCCGAGGTAGCCGCTGTAACGCCCGCGCTCACGCGGCGAGATCATCGCGGCCATCACGATCTGGGCCAGGGCGGACAGACCGCCCACGCCTATGCCCTGCACCACGCGGCAGGCGATCAGCATCCCGGTGTTCTGCGACAGACCCGCGACGACCGACCCCGCCACATAGATGATCAGCGCGAACTGCACCAGCAGCTTCTTGCTGAACAGGTCGGAGAGCTTGCCCCACAGCGGGGTGGTCGCGGTCATCGCGAGCAGCGAGGCGGTGACGACCCAGGTGTAGGCGCTCTGTCCGCCGTCGAGGTCGTGAATGATCTCGGGCAGTGCGTTGGAGACGATCGTCGACGACAGAATGGCGACGAACATGCCGAGCAGCAGCCCGGACAGCGCCTCCATGATCTGACGGTGCGTCATGGGGGTCCCGTCGGAGGCGTGGTGGTGACCGCCTCCGTGCCTGGCGTGGCCGCCCCGCACACCGGCTGGTGTGGTCGTAGCCATGTAGTTCCTTTTCATCCTGCGGGTGTACGGGTGGTGGAGTCGTGATGCGCCCGGGGGCGGCAGTCGCCGAAGCTCGTGCGGAGCCGGGCGAGCAGTTCGGTGAGGTGTCCGACGTCGGTGTCGGTCCAGTCGTCCAGGTACCGGGCGAGCGTTGCGGTGTAGCGCTCGGCGAGCTCCTCCAGGAGCTCCGTGCCGCTCGGGGTCAGGCGCAGCAGTCGCGACCGCTTGTCCGCCGGATCGGGCTTCCGCTCGATCCAGCCGCGCTCGGCGGCATGGGCGACATGCCGGCTGGTCACCGACATGTCGATGGCGAGCAGCTCGGCGAGCTGGCTCATCCGCATCTCACCGTGGCGGTCGAGAAGGGTGAGCACCCCGGCCGAAGCGGGCGGGCACTCCTGGGGCAGCATCCGCCCCATTTCGCGCTTGACGGCACCGATGGCGCTGAGTTGCCTGGCCAGTTCCTCGTACTGACTGTGGGCGGCCACGGGCTCCTCCACCATCCCTCGCACATCGCATGCATCCACGATCTTTTGTTGCTTGGGGCAACCATAATCAAAGTTGGTTGCTGAAGGCAAACGAAATGGTCCAGGGTTGAAGTAAAGGGAACGGAAAGTCTGCGCCGAGGGTTGGTCAATCGGCGTGACGTGGCGCGTAAAGGTGCAGGTCAGCGGCCGGGCGAGGGGGCACGGCCGATACCGGTCGGTAGCGGGACACCCCCAGACGACCCGCCCCCGCTCCCGCCCACGCGCCGTACCCGGCCCGACCCCGCTCCGTAGGCGGCCTCGCGAGCGCCGTATACGCGCCCCAGGGGTGCCCCTCCGCCCCCGGTTCGCTAGGGTCCTTCCCCATGGCGACCAACCCGCAGAACCAGGCCGGCGGCAACTACGACCCGGCGGGCAGCACGCAGATGTTCCGCGCCTTCGTGGACGAGGGCGGCACCCCGCAGGCCGGCAGCCGCCGCGCACCGGCTCCGCAGCAGTCGGCCGGCCCCCGCGTGGGCGTCATCGTCGGCGTGATCGTCGCGATCCTGGTCGTCGCGGGCGCGGCCTGGCTGGCGCTGGCGTAACGAGTCTCTTCCCGGCTGTCTTCACGCGACAGCCGCCTTCTTTGCGCGGCAGCCGCCTTTACGCGTACGGGGCCCGGCATCACGATGCCGGGCCCTTGATCTTTCCGCCCGCCGGCTACGTCACGCGCCCGCCCCTGCTCTCCGCGATCCGCAGCGTGTCCCGCAACGCTTCGCACAGCCTGTGGACACAGAACCGGAGCTCCCCGGCGGTCGCCTCCGCCGCCCTCCGGGAAGAAGGGCTCATCGTCACCACACCCGGTAGGGGCTCTTGTCAGCCACTGACCATCGGAACCTGCGGCAGCACCTGCAGGTCACCCACGCAGGGCCGCTGACGCTGCGAACTCCTGCAAGCCGGCTACATGATGGTCCTGCTCCACTCGCAACCGTCGCGGTCCCATCGGATCAGCACCGTCCCACCATCGCGCGAAGGTGCGGCAAGAGCCTCCAGATTGACACGGGTCAGGGCTTCCAACGCTTCGTCAGGAAGCCCTGAAGGAACCTCGAATGTCAGTCGTCCGTCACCTTCGTCGACGACTCTCAGGGTCTCCCCCTTGTCCACCACCAGCGGAGTACTCGATCCGGGATCGCGAACCCAGCGCGTCACCAGCCGACGGGCAGCCTCGAACGCGCTGTTCCCGGCTTGGGTCGCAAGCGCCTGCATGAAAGGGAGTACGGCTGCTGTGCCCACAGCAGTGATGACGACCTCGACAAACGCAGACCCAGGGGATCCGGGGCGAGTGGTCCCGACGTCTCTGTCTTCGGGTAAGTGCCTCTGTTCCTTCGTCGTCTCGGCTTCCGCTGCGTCGAAGAATGCGGTTGGCTCGACTGGCTCCACAGCCATCTCCCCCATCAGCTGGTCCTGCCTTCTCTCGCAGCTTAACCAGCCCGCACACGACACACGATGGCGTGTCCTCTCCGTTCGATGTGCCGTCCGGCAGAGGGGCTCCGTCCCCCCTCAGCGGTCGCCAGGCCGGAGGAGTTCGGCATCGCCACCACCACGAGTCAAAAGGTGCACCCGGGCTGCGTGCCGAGGGACTGAACCAGACGCAGCTGATGGGCCCACCGGGCGACGGCTGATACAGGTACCAGACCACGAAGAGCTGCAGTGCCACCAGGGGGATGTCGACGACGAGGGCGGCAATCGCGAGCGTGCCCGGCCGGCCGTCGCTCACCCATGTGTCGCGCCGCCGGGCGCGCATGGAGAGCCACCAGAACAGTGCGAGTGTGAGTACCCCGCAGGCCGGCGCACCGTAGGCGCTGAGGTAGATCTGCCAGGTCAGCGGGAGGACTCCGCAGTGTGCCCACTCCGCGGCGACATGCGCGTCGTCAGCCTTGCCGTAGGCAGCGAGACCGCCCAGGCCGAGCAGCGCGAACAGCGGGACCAGCAGGGGGGGGAGCGCCGGGCGCTGCTGGTTGAGGTGTCCGTCATCAGCATCCATCCGGGGGCGGGCAGCGTCAGGCCCTCAGCCCTCACACATCGTCTTTCCGATGTCCGCGGCTGCCTCGGCGGCTTGCAGATGGGTCACGACCACCCTGCCGGCCGTCAGCAGGACCGTGAGGCAAGCGAGGGCGAAGAAGAGCGTCGAAACCATGCTCTGCCAACCACGGTTGGGGTCCTGCCCGGCGCGTCGTGCGGACCGGAACATCAACAGACGGACGGTCACCGCGAGGACGGCCGCTACCAGGCCGCCGTAAGCGACGGCGAAGTTCGTCCACGGCAGCAGCGTGTACCGGCAGGCCCTCGACTGGAAAGCGTAGTGTCCGTTGGAGAGGGAGACCGACCCGAAGAAGCCGACGATTGCCGCCGCCGAGAGCAACGGCACGGAGAGGATCATCAGCTGCCAGCGTCCCGAAGGACGTGGTGCCGGCGTCGCGGGTGGTGGACTCGCTTCGGTCGTCACTGTCAGTACCAAGCCGGGTGCGGGCGAACGATGCGGATTCTCTGCTGCCCTTCGGCCTTCTCCGTTGCCGGGAGCCGGCCCTGCAGACTCACGTTCTGGTAAGAGTCCTGGTGCTGGGTGTACTTGACCTCGCCGTCCGGCATCACGGCCGTGACGACGGCGGCGTGGTGGGTGTTGCCCCGCTCGCTTTCGGCGTCGGGCCCCTGCTGCTCGTAGTAGACGATGTCGCCGGGCCGCGCCTGGGACTGTGGGACTTCCTCCCCACCGTGCTTGAGCATGAAGTTCTGCTGGTTCTCGGCTCCGGCCCAGGTCTTGGAGTAGTACAGGCTCGCGTCGATCCGGTCGATGCCGATGCCGCCGGTATTTCCCCATGTGTCGTCGCCCCGGGCCCCTGACCACAAGTCGAGCTTCTTCTGCAGGGGATGTGCCGTACAGTCCGTCGGCACCGTCCACGGCACGTCGTCCTGGGACCCTTCTCCTGACCCGGCAGCCGCGTGACCCTAGGCCTTCCGGGCAAGTAGTTGAACCTCCTGGAACTGCCGTCGGTCGGTGGGCTGAGGCTCGCGGACCAGCCGGGCCACCTCGACCAACCCGACCGTGCGCAGCATCGCGGCAAGGTGATCAGGCGACCACCGATAGGCCGGCGCGACTGTGTGATCGAAGACCTGCGTGGGGTGAGACGGACCCTCGCTTGCCGAAAAGCCGACCAGAAGGTGGGCGCCAGGTGCCAGCACACGGTGGAACTCCGCCAGGATGACGGGGACTTCCTGCGGCGGAGTGTGGATGATGGACCAGCGGGAGAGTACGCCGCCCAGCACGCCGTCGGCGATGTTCAACGCGGCCATCGAGCCCACGTCGAACCGCAGGCCCGGATAGGCCTGTCGAGCCAACTTGATCATCGCAGGAGAGGCATCAACACCAAACGCCGCCAGCCCCAGTTCGTCCAGATGAGCGGTGATATGACCCGGCCCACACCCCAGGTCCGCGACCTGACCGTCCCCACTCGCACGTACGGCCTCGGCGAAGGCACCCAAGATCGCACGGTCCAGGGGACTGTCCCGCAGCGTGTCGCGGAACAGCTGCGCATAGGTGGGGGCAGCGGCATCGTAGGCCTCGCGGGTGGCGCTGAGCGCATTGTGTTCGACCATGCTCGCGACGGTAGTTCCTGGCGCCGAGGCGGGCCGGGAGAATCACGATCCAGGCGAGACGAGCCACTAAGACCCCGGTGCCCCGAGGCGTTCGGCCGCACGGTGGGCCTCGGTCAGTACGTCGCCGAGGTGCTCGTACAGCAGTCGCCCGTTGCGCTTGACCGGGCGCCCCTCCACCAGGACCGTGTCGACGTTCCCGGGGTGGGCGGCGGTCACCACCGCACCGATCGGGTCGTGTGCCACCGGGGCGAGGTTGAGCGCATCGGCGCGCAGCAGGACGAGGTCGGCGCGCATGCCGACTCCCAGGGATCCCACCTCGTCGCCCAGGCCGAGGGCCGCGGCCCCCTCGGCGGTGGCCATGCGCAGCACATCGGCCGCCTTGATCGTGGATGTTCCGGAAGCGGCGTCAGGGTCGAAGTGACTGCTCATCAAGGCGGCCCGCATCTGCGAGAACATATCGCCCGGCGCCGAGGTGACCGCGTCCGCGCCCAGCCCCGTGGTGATGCCCGCGCGGCGCAGCCGCCCCGCCATCGGCGCGCCGAACCGCATCGAGGCCTCGATCGCCGGCGTGATCGCCACCGCCCCGCCGGACTCGGCGATCAGCCGCAGCTCGGAGTCGGGCAGCGAGTTGCCGTGTACGTACAGGGTGCCGGCGGTGAGCAGCCCCTGTTCCTGAAGGGCGGCGATCGGCCGTTGCGCCACCGGCCCGGCCTGCACATGGACGGCGAGGGGCAGGCCCAGCTCGCGGGCGAGCAGCCAGTCCTCGCGCACGGCCTCCGGGGGCGTGAAGGACGGGCCGACCGGGGCCAGGGCCATCGTGACCAGCGCATCGCGCGACGGGAAGTGGTCGGTGCGGGCCTTGCGCACCCAGTCGGCCTGCCGGGCGGCCTCGTCGAAGACGGGGTAGCCGTAGCCGAAGACGGCACGGATCCCCGCTTCCGTCAGCGCCTCGACGGCGGCCGCGGTGTGCTCCGGCGTGTGCTGGACGTGTGAGAAGTCCTGGACGGTGGTGACCCCCGAGTCCAGGCACTCCAGCGCGCCGAGGAGGTTGCCGGTGTACACATCGGCGGGCGTGAAACGGGCGCCGAGGTCACCGAGAATCCGGTGGAGGTAGTCGTCGAGGCTCTCGTCGACCGCGGCGGACCGCAGCACCCCCTGCCACAGATGCCGGTGGGTGTCGACGAAGCCGGGCAGCACGACCATCGTGCGGGCGTCGATCACCTCCAGGCCGGTATCGGTGTCGTCGACCGGCAGATCGGGGCCCACGGCGGCGATCCGGCCCTCCTCGACGAGGACATCGGTGTGCGGGTGGGCGATGGGGCGGGGGGCGGTGTCGATGACCAGGCCGCCGCGCAGGAGCAGGCGCGGCGTGTGATGGCGCTCGATTCCCATGGCGCGTCTCCCTCTACACGTTCGGAAGAAAGCTTTATAGAAAGCTATCACGATGGCGATCTACTATCCTGCCGAGGTGACCGCAGCATCCGGCCCAGGCCCGGGATCAGAATCAGGCCCAGGCCCAGAACCAGGCTCAGAACCAGGCTCAGAACCAGGCGCCGACCCCGTCGAGGCGCTGTTGAGCGCCTGGCGCACCGAGCTGCCGGATGTGCTGCGCCCGACGACGGAGCTGTCGAAGCGGATAGTGCAGCTCGCCGGCGCGCTGGACGCGGCCACTCGCGCAGTCCTGCCCGAACTCGGGCTGACCGTCGCCGAGTTCGACATCCTGGCGGCCCTGCGCAGGGCCGGCGAGCCATACCGTATGAAGCCGAACGACCTGGTCCGCGCCCTGCTGCTGTCCTCCGGCGGCATCAGCAACGTCGTCAACCACCTCGCCCGCCGCGGACTCGTCCTCCGTGAACCTGCACCGGACGACGGCCGGAGCACCATGATCCGGCTGACCCGGGACGGGGTGCGCACCGCCGAACGTGCCGTCCGCGCCCATGCCGACGCCCACGAGGCGGTCTTCGCCGAGGCGTCCCCCACGGCCGTGCATGCTGCCGCCCGGGCGCTGCGCGAGGTGGGCGTGGACCGCCGCCCTGCACCGCGCCCGCTACGGACGGGGCGCAATCGCAGCCGGCCCTGAAGCGCCGGCGCCCCGGGGTGCAGCGGCGCGTCGCGGGCGATGGCCGCTTTCGGTACGCCGGTGACCCCCGGCCCGCAGCGGTGCGTCCCGGGCGACGTCCGGTTCCGGCGCGCCGGTGAGCCCCGGACCGTGGCCGGCCCGGGGCTCTCGCGGCGCGTCACCGGCGCCTGGCACCCGGCTTGCGCCCGGTGCCCGGCTTACCTGGTGCCCGGCTTGCGCCCGGTGCCCGGCTTACCTGGTGCCCGGCTTGCGCCCGGTGCCCGGCTTACGCCTGATCCGCCGCCGCTTGGAGGGCGGCGACATCGATCTTCTTCATGCCGAGCATGGCCTTCATGGCGCGGGTCGCGCGCTCCTGGTCCGGGTCGTTCAGCAGCTCCGCCATGCCGCCGGGCGCGACCTGCCAGGACAGGCCGTACCTGTCCTTCAGCCAGCCGCAGGGGCCCTCCTCGCCGCCTTCGGAGAGCTTGGTCCAGTAGTAGTCGATCTCGTCCTGGTCGGCGCAGACGATCATCAGGGAGATCGCCTCGTCGAAGGTGAACTCGGGGCCGCCGTTGATCGCGGTGTACTGCTGTCCGTCGAGCTCGAATTCGACCGTCAGTACGGTCCCCGCGGGGCGCGGACCTGCCTCGTTGTAATAGGTGACGTTCTTGATCTTCGAGTTCGGGAACACCGAGCAGTAGAACTCTGCGGCTTCCTTGCCCTGGGTGTCGAACCAGAGGTTGGGGGTGATCTGGGGCATGGTCTTCTCCCTGAGACGGGGTCGCTGCCGGTGGCTGCGTCTGTGCCTCTTTAGACGGTCCCACCGGTCGGAACTCATCGCTCTTCGGAGAGGTCTTCCGCGTCGCCCGTCAGGGGCGATTTTCGGCCAGGCCCGAGAGCCGGCCCTCACTTCCACCTGAGCCGGCCCTCACCTCCACCTGAGCCGGCCCTCACTTCCACCTGAGCCGGCTCTCACTTCCACCTGAAGGCGACGTCCTTGGTGTCGAGGTGCATACCCAGCGGCACCCGCCAGCTGTCCACGCACACCCGCCAGGTGCCGGTCTGCCTCCTGCCCACGGCGAGCGGCAGTGGAAGGGGACGGGTGGAGGTGAGGGTGGCCCAGTCGATGCCGAGGGCGCCGATGATGTGGGTGCCGAAGCTGACGGTGCCGGCGGTGACGGGCCGGTCGCCGGTGTTGAGGAAGTCCACGGTGACCTTCTGGCACCAGCGGACGTCGGTGCCGGCGAGAGCCGGCTTGCCTATCAGGAGGCCGGCGGGAGCGCCCGGCCCGGCTGGGATGGTGGGGGAAGGGGGTTCGGGGGCCGGGGAGCCGTGCGGCGGGGTGGAACCTCCGGGGCGGCTGGGGGAGTTGGGCACGCCCGGTGAGGCGGGGGGCGTCGCGCCGCCGCCGTGACCGCCGTGTCCTCCGGAGGGTGGCGCGGAGGAGCCGGGAGAGGCGCCCGACGTGCCGGCGCTGCCGTGCGCTCCTGTGCCGTCGGCCTCGTCACCCTTGCCCGACCCGGCGGGGGACTCCGATGTGGGCCGCCCGGTACGTGCCCGTCCGCTGCCGCTGCCGCTGTCACTGCCGTTGCCTTTGCTGCCGTCGTCGCCACCGCGCCCTTCACCGCCGGCGTCCGCGCGGCCTCCGTCGCCGTCCAGTGGAGTCAGCTCGACACCGCCCTCGGGCGGTACGGCCCGGGTCGGCGCACGGTCATCGGCGGGGCCTGCCGCACCCACCGCGACATAGCCCTGGTCGGCCGCGCTTCCGCAGCCCGTGAGCAGGGAACCCAGACACAGCACGGCCGCCGAGGCGGCGGCCACAGTCGTTGTCCGTCGCATCGGGTCAGTGTTGCTGACGGTGCGTCAGGTGTACAGAGGTCGGTCGCACGGCCGTCGTGCGGCCGGACCGTGGCTCTCGCGCGGCCGGGCGGGCGCACCTCGCGCCACGCCCCCGCATTCCTCCCTGCGTCTTTGCAACTGTCCGCCGAGCGGCACGGAGCGCCTTGCGGCCCCTCGGCGGACCGTTCCTCAGTCGGAGATCAGGCCCTCGCGCAGCTGCGCCAGGGTGCGGGTGAGCAGCCGGGAGACGTGCATCTGGGAGATGCCGACCTCCTCGCCGATCTGGGACTGCGTCATATTGGCGAAGAAGCGCAGCATGATGATCTGCCGCTCGCGGGCCGGGAGTTTGGCCAGCAGGGGCTTGAGGGACTCGCGGTACTCCACGCCTTCCAGGGCGGTGTCCTCGTAGCCGAGGCGGTCCGCGAGGGAGCCCTCGCCGCCGTCGTCCTCGGGAGAGGGGGAGTCGAGCGAGGAGGCGGTGTACGCATTGCCGACGGCCAGGCCGTCGACGACGTCCTCCTCGGACACCCCCAGGCACAAGGCCAGTTCGGGGACGGTCGGGGAACGGTCCAGCTTCTGGGAGAGCTCGTCGCTGGCCTTGGTGAGGGCGAGCCGGAGCTCCTGGAGCCGGCGCGGGACGCGTACCGACCACGACGTGTCACGGAAGAAGCGCTTGATCTCGCCGACCACGGTCGGCATCGCGAACGTCGGGAATTCCACGCCGCGTTCGCAGTCGAAACGGTCGATCGCCTTGATCAGGCCGATGGTGCCGACCTGGACGATGTCCTCCATCGGCTCGTTGCGACTGCGGAAGCGAGCGGCCGCATAGCGGACGAGCGGGAGGTTCAGCTCGATGAGCGTGTCACGGACGTAGGTGCGTTCCGCGCAGTCCTTGTCGAGCGAGGCCAGCCGCAGGAACAGGGAGCGGGAGAGCGTGCGGGTGTTGATGGCGTCGTCGTCATGCACGTGTGGTGCGGGCGCGGGAATCGCGGGAAGCACCTTCGAGCTGCCCAGTTCTACGGACATGCCACCCCCTTGAGGTCGCGGTCGGGTCGCTGTGGCGTCCTCGGACCGGGGTGGACCGAGGAGTGATACCTCCACCTGAATACCGGAGGCAGCGCTACGGCAAACGCGGTTCCTGCAGAATGTCACATGTCGGCAACACGCTGTAGCGCCTTGTCGACATATCTGTGCAGGATCGGGTCGCTCGTCCCGGCTACGCGTCGATCCTGTTTGCGGATCGCAGTCGGGCGAAGCTCCGCGACAGTAGCCGCGATACATGCATCTGCGACACCCCCAGCTCCGCACTGATCTGTGACTGCGTCAGATTGCTGTAGTAACGCAGCAGAAGGATCCGCTGCTCGCGCTCGGGCAGCTGGACGAGAAGGTGCCGTACGAGGTCGCGGTGCTCGACGCCGGCCAGCTCCGGGTCCTCGTAGCCCAGGCGGTCCAGCAGGCCGGGCAGGCCGTCGCCCTCCTGGGCGGCCTCCAGCGAGGTGGCGTGATAGGAGCGGCCGGCCTCCAGGCAGGCCAGCACCTCGTCCTCGCCGATCTTGAGCCGCTCGGCGATCTCGGCGGTGGTGGGGGAGCGGCCGTGCAGCACCGTCAGGTCCTCGGTCGCGCCGTTGACCTGCACCCAGAGCTCGTGGAGGCGGCGCGGTACATGGACCGTGCGGACATTGTCTCGAAAGTAGCGTTTGATCTCGCCGACAACGGTGGGCATGGCGAAGGTGGGGAATTGGACGCCCCGGTCCGGATCGAACCGGTCGATGGCATTGATCAGGCCGATGGTGCCGACCTGGATGACGTCCTCCATCGGCTCATTACGGCTGCGGAAGCGCGCCGCGGCATAGCGGACCAGCGGCAGGTTGGCTTCGATCAGCGCGGCCCGGACCCGGGTGTGCTCCGGGGTGCCGGGCTCCAGGTCCGTCAACTCCGCGAACAGCACCTGCGTGAGCGCCCGCGTGTCCGCGCTTCGGCTCTCGCGGGATGGAGCCTTGGGCGCAGTACGGGCCGTCACGGTCACGCCACCCTTCACAGTGCATGTATCCGGCAAAAGCGGTCATAGCATCACAAGACATGTGCACTGTGTGCAAGCACCCCATAACGCCGTGTTGAACAGAGAGTTGAGGCGGGCGCGAAGCGGCCGGGAGGCCGGTGGGCGGCGGTGGGCGCCCGGGGGTACGGCGAAGCCCCCCGCCCGGAGGGGGCGAGGGGCTCGGCGAGATGGGGTGCGGGGGTGCCGGGGCTCAGAATTCGTAGTCGGCGATCACCCAGGTGGCGAATTCGCGCCACTGTGCGGCGGCCGCCTGGTGGGCCGGGTGCTCGATATAGCGCTTGAGGGCGTCCGTATCGGCCACGGCGGAGTTGATCGCGAAGTCGTAGGCGATCGGGCGGTCGGTGATGTTCCAGGCGCACTCCCAGAACGTCAGTTCCGGAATCTTGCCCTCCAGCGCCGCGAAGGCGCGGACGCCGGCCTGTACCCGCTCCTCGTCGCGGGAGACACCTTCATTGAGCTTGAACAGGACCAGGTGGCGGATCACTGGGGGCCTCCGTACGGCGGGCGGGGCGCAGCCGGTCCGGTGGGCCGGCTGGCCGGGGCTGGGGCTGGGGCGCCGGCCGATCGCGGGCCGGTCCGGTGCCTCGGGCGGCTCCAGGGCCCGCCGGTCGGACCGGGCAGTCCCTATTTGATCAGCTGCGTCATGAACTCGCCGACGCCCTGGGCGGCGGACGAGATGCCCTCGAAGCCTATCTGGACCATCTCGGCGGCCCGCTGAGGGGAGGTGATGATCGTGTACAGCACGAAGACGATGACCATGTACAACGCGATCTTCTTCGCCTGCGCCATCAGTCCCGTCTCCCCTACGCAGTCCCCTACGGCAGTGCCTGCACTTCCCGGCAGTCGGGCGAGTGTAACCACACGTGTTCGATCGCGGGAGTCGAGCCCACGGGTCGTCTGCAACCGCCTGCCGACCGCACCCCCGCGCTCCGGCATTGATCCGGACTTTATGGACCAAAGGCCCACCAAAGGAGGCCTTTTGCCTGCCTGTTGGGACAGGTCCCCCACGGCACCATGAGTGAGGTGGCCCGGTGGATCCGGCAGGAATCCACGGGCCCGGGACCAGGGCCTCGCTGCGGGTCCGCGCCCGCACCGTTCCGGCGACGGCGACGGCGGCGCGGACTTGGGGCTTCGGTCCGCACCGGGGGAGCAGTCGTCCCTGACGCCGCTCCCGACCGGACAGGAGCCCCGCCTCCGAGCCGCCCCTGGATGCCACGGGGGGTCCCAGGACACGGCACGGCGGCGGGGCTCCGTCGTGTGCCGCGGCCGGACGCGCCGCCCACGGTCACGGTGTCCGCGGCCACGGGCCCCGTACCCGCCGGGCGTCCGCCGTCGTGCGTCTGCAACCGCCCGCAAGGCCCCCGCGTCTCCCACCTCGTACGACTCGGATGCCCGCGGACCTCATACGGCTCGGAGCGCCTGGTCGGCACGCAGCATCCGGCATGCATCATGTACGCGACACAACGGAGCGCGGCAGCGCGCCGCGAGCCGCGGCGTGCGGCCGTGCGGGACGACGAAAGGAACACAGGCTCCAACGATGAAGATCGACTGGGACCGGCGTACCTGCGCGCGCCGCGGGCACATCACCTACCTCCCCCACGAGGAACACCTCCGGGGCAAGCTGCGCGCGGATACCGCTCTCGGCGAGGCCTGGCGCTGCCTGCGCTGCGGCGACTTCGCCCTCGGCGACCCGCACGGCTCCGGCCCGGCCGCCGATGCCCCGCTGGTCCCGCGGGGGAAGGTGCTGCGCGATCTGTTCATCCTGCGGTTCCTGGCCGTCGAGCGTGCGGTGCGCGGAGTGTTCATCGTGCTGGCCGCGGTCGGCGTATGGCAGTTCAGCAACCGCAAGGATGCCGTCCGCCGGTTCTTCGACGAATACATCGCCGTGCTCCGCCCGGTGGCCCGGCACTTCCACTACGACCTGGACCACTCGCCGGTCGTCGGCACCATCCAGAAGACCTTCGGTTACCGCCACTCCACCCTGCTGCTGGTGGCCGCGCTGCTGCTGGTGTACGCCCTGGTGGAGATCGTCGAGGGCGTCGGGCTGTGGCGCGCCAAGCGGTGGGCGGAGTATCTGACGGTGGTGGCGACGGCGGCCTTCTTGCCGCTGGAGATCTACGAGCTCACCGAGAAGGTCAGCTGGCTCAAGATCGCTACGCTGGTGATCAACATTCTGGCGGTGCTCTACATCCTGCTCACCAAGCGGCTGTTCGGGCTGCGGGGCGGGCGCGCGGCCTTCGACGAGGAGCGGCACAGCGCCTCTCTGCTGGAGGTCGAGACCTCGGCCGGAGTGTCCGTCACCGCCCATAATGGCTGAACGCTCGATCCAAGGGGGAAACGAAGGATGCCCATGAACTCCGTACCGCGCGAGCCCGATTCGTCCCACGCGGCCGCCCGGCCGGCTCCCGGGGGATCCCGGTCGCCGCTGCTGCGCCGACGGCCGGCCGTCGTGCTGGCGCTGCTGGTCGGCCTGCTGGCCGCGGCCGTCGCACCGGCCACGGCAGCGGGTCGCGGCGCAGCGGACGGGACACGAGCGGCGGCCACCGCGAGCGCCCCGAGCCGGAGCGCCGATGCCTCCCGGCTCGCTGCCGCGCCTGCGCAGTCCGCCGCCTACCGCCACCACAGCGCGCACTCGGCTCCGCTCAAGACGGCCTTCAAGCCTAAGACGTCCAAGGCGTCCAAGGCGTCCAAGGCGTCCAAGGCGTCGAAGACGTCCAAGGCGTCCAAGGTGTCCAAGACGTCGAAGACATCCAAGACATCCAAGACGTCGAAGTGGAAGTCGAAGGCGTCCAAGACGTCGAAGTGGAAGTCGAAGGCGAAGAAGAAGGGCGGCTTCTTCAAGAAGCTCGGCATCTTCCTGCTCGTGCTCTTCGTTCTCTTCCTCGTCGTCGTGATTCTGGTGATCTGGCTGATCGTGCGCTTCTTCCGCCGCGCGGCGCGGAACCGGCGCAACGACTAGTCATTCCCTACGGGCCGGCCAGGCCCCGCGGCGCGTCCGTTCCGACGGGCGCGCCGCTTTTTGCCGTGCGCCGCCTTCGCGCGGGCCGTCGGCGTTCCGGCGATGCCGGTTTCGGCCCCGGCCGATTACAGCCGTGGCTGCGCCTGCAGCCGTGGCTGCGTCACTTTCCGCGGAGAAGGCCCAGGAATGTCTTCAGCGTCAGCCGAAGGGACTGGTTCTTCTGCTTGAGGATGCGGGCCTGTTCCTGCGCCAGGTCACCTGAACGCCATGCTCCGGCGCGCTGCTCCATGTACGCAGCGGGATCTGCCTGAAACTCCCCGATACGCGGGTCCGTTTCTAAGGCCACGCCGTTCCAGACACCTGCAGTCGTACTCATGACGGAATCCCCCCAGGATTCTGCATCGCGTGTGCTTTTGTCGCGGCGGTCGGGCATGAGTTCCGTCCCTAACCCCCGAGGTGAACACCCGCCGTGAGCTGCCGATCCGTTTCACAGCGAGATCACTACCACTGGGCCACTCGCCTTGTGATCATGAGCGGCCCCCATCCCGACGTGCACCCACCGTTACGTCGAGCACATCGCCCTTATCCGGCATCACACACTAGCCCAGGGGTACCCGAACCAACCCTGAGATAAACGAATTTCGCCCGAAGAGACTACTCTGTGTGTATCGTGCGTGACAGCGCAAGCAGCCTGGGGTTGGGGACAGGGGAGGGGTTGCACATGGGGTGGGGTGCGTTTTCCGCCGGTGCGCTGGCGGTCCTGGCGTATGTGGCTCAAATGGTCATCGGGCTGGACATGGCCACGTGGCTGTTCTGGGTGATCACAGGGGTCGGGAGCGTGGCCACGGTGGCCACGGTCTGGCTGGCCAGCCGTCGGGTCACCACGGCAAACGAAGCCGCGAAGGCGGCGACGAAGAACCAGCGGCGGGCTTTCGAGGATGTCCTCGTTCCCCTTGCGTCCAACCTCGGCCAGATTGTTTCGAGTCCGACAAAGGCTGAACGAAATGCGCTGCAGCAGCAGACCAAGCAGGCCATCGTTTCGCTCACTGCTTCGCTGATCGGTCCTCAGGATGTACGGGCCTGTTTTCTGGAGCAGGTTCCCGGTACGCCGGCCGGGCAGCGCGAGGTGAAATGCCGTAACAGTCTCTGGTCGGGCCGGAATGTGGCACCCGTGACGACATTCCGGGAAACGGACCTCCGCGGCAAGGAGCTCTTGAAGCTGCTCGACGACGGCACCAGCACATTCGTGGAAAATGTGGACCTCTTACCCGCTGCGTTAAAGCCCGACAGCGACAGCTACAAAACCTATATCGCCTGTGCCGTGACGGCGGGAGATGAATCGTTCGGGGTGCTGGCCGTCGACGGTCTCCGGTCGGGGGATCTGCACCAGGACGACGTGACCATGGTCGGAGTATTCGCCCGCATGCTGGGCGTCGCCCTGGCCGTGAAGAAGTAACCGGCTGCGCGGGGCGACATCAGCTTTCGGGGCGTTCCGTCGTCGGCGGGGCGGTCGCGAAGAGGGCACGCAGATCGTCGAAGGCCCGGGAGAGGTGCGCGTCCAAGCTCTGTGAGGGGTCGTCGATCCAGGCTTGGACCGCTTGGTGAAAGGCGGCCCAGCCGGTCCGAGCGGCCAGGCCGGCCAGCCGGTCGGCGACCTCGCGCTGCCGCAGCGCCTCCGCTACGGCTTCGGTGAGCGACGCGGCCTTGGTCAATTCGCGTTCGCGGAGCGCTGGTGTCCTGGCGATGACTTCTCGTCGTGGTGCGGAGAACGGGCGGTTGTCCTCAAGGGTCCGTCCGGCTTTCCGGAAGGCGCAGAGCAGCATGTCGAGCGGCTGCAGATCATCGGGCGCTTCGGCCACCGCCTGCGTCAGCGCGGTGCGCAGGGCGGCTTCGCCATCGAAGAGCACCTCGCGCTTGTCCGGGAAGTGCCGGAAGAACGTGCGCTCGTTGACGCCGGCCCGGGCGGCGATCTCGGCCGTGGTGGTCTGATCGAACCCGCGCTCCCGGTACAGCTCCAAGGCCGCCTGCTGAAGGCGGCGGCGCGCTTCTGCTCCGCTCCGTGGCACCCCTTGAGGTTACCGCATATGTCAGTGACCGGCACTACTTGACGCCAGTGACTGACACTACTTAGCGTCAGTCACTGGCGTTAAGTAACGCCAGTGACTGACAAAAGGGGAGGGTGTTTCATGCATGTCTTCGTTACCGGTGGTTCCGGCCTGACCGGCCCCGCCGTTGTCGCTGAGCTCGTCGCGGCCGGCCACGCCGTCACCGGCCTGGCGCGTTCGGATGCGGCCGCCGCTCGGCTGGAGTCACTGGGTGCCGCACCACACCGCGGCTCCCTGGACGATCTCGACAGTCTGCGGAGCGGCGCTGAAGCCGCCGACGGTGTCCTGCACATGGCCTTCGGCGGCGACTTCTCCGACCTCGACGACATGATGAGGCGCGACCGGACCGCGATCGAGACGCTCGGTCAGGCGTTGGAACGCTCGGATAAGCCGTTCGTCAGTACCTCCGGCACGCTGGTCATGCCCGCCGGCCGGGAGAGCACCGAGAAGGACGAGCCCGACCCGTCCGGTATCGCCGCCTTCCGCATCGCGGGCGAGCGAGCTTGTCTGGGCTCGGCCGCCCGGGGGGTCCGCGCGAGCGTGGTCCGGCTCGCCCCTACCGTCCACGGCCCCGGGGACCACGGCTTCATCGGCATGCTCGTCGCCGCCGCACGAAAGACCGGCAAGTCGGCCTACGTCGGCGACGGCACCAACCGGTGGCCCGCAGTGCATCGGCTCGACGCTGCCAGACTGTTCCGCCTGGCATTGGAGAAGGCCCCTTCGGGCAGCATGCTGCACGGGGTGGCCGAAAGGGGCGTCACCCTCAAGAGCATCGCGGAGACCATCGCTCGAAGCCTCGGACTGCCCGCGGTCTCGTTGACCCCGGACGAGGCTGTCGCGCACTTCCCCAGCCCGTTCATGGCCACTGTCTACGGCATCGACGCGCCCGTCTCCAGCTCCTCCACACAGGAACTGCTCGGTTGGTCGCCCGTTCACCCGACACTGCTCGACGACCTGGAGCACGGCGATTACTTCGCCACGCCGGTCTCCTGACCACCTCGCACGGCCATCAGCAGGATCGCCGTTCCGGGGGGGGGGGGGCTCGATAGCCGTGTCAGCAGGTCAGTTGGGGGCGTGCGGGGGCTGATGTGCTCGGACGTGAGCCCCGCACGACTGGTGCGGACCCGTCCACACACACAAAACACCCCTCTGACCTGTGTTTCCACAGTTCAGAGGGGTGTGTGAGCGGTAGCGGTGGGATTTGAACCCACGGAGGAGTTGCCCCCTCACGCGCTTTCGAGGCGCGCTCCTTCGGCCGCTCGGACACGCTACCGAGAGAGAGCTTAGCCCAAGGGGGGCCGTGCGCCGAAATCGGATTCCGGGGAGGGGCCGGCGCGCGGCGGGACACCGGTCAGCGGTCGCGGAAGAAGTCGGTCAGCAGGGCCGCGCAATCGGCTTCGAGGACGCCGGTGATGACCTCGGGGCGGTGGTTGAGACGCCGGTCACGGATGACGTCCCAGAGGGAGCCGGCCGCGCCGGCCTTGGCGTCGCGCGCGCCGTAGACGACGCGGTCGACCCGGGAGAGCACGATCGCGCCGGCGCACATCGTGCACGGTTCGAGGGTGACGACGAGCGTGCAGTCCGTCAGCCGCCACTCGCCCGCCCGTCGCCCGCCGGCATCCGCGGCGGCGTCCTGCGCGAGGTCCGTCCGGCGGGTCCCCGGGCGTGATGCCTGCTCGCGTAGGGTCCGGGCCGCTGCCCGCAGCGCGAGGATCTCGGCGTGGGCGGTCGGATCGCCGGTGGCCTCACGCTCGTTGCGGCCGGTGCCCAGGACCGTGCCGTCCGCGGACAGCACGACGGCGCCCACCGGGACGTCACCGGTCCCGGGGGCGCGGGCGGCCTCGCCCAGCGCCTGCCGCATCGGTGCGATCCACGGATCGCGCAGCGGGTCGGGGGCGGGGGAGGAGTGAGCGGCGGATGGGGGGACGGTCATGTCCCCCAGTGTCGGGGACGGGACCGTGGCGGGGCCGTCGGGCCCCGGGGGTGAGCCCGGCCGGGGCCGGCTCAGCGCACGGCTTCGAGGACCTCCGTGCAGCCCAGCGCGTCGGCGATGGTGCTCAGCGCATCAGTGTCGAGGGCCAGCAGCTCCTTCTCGCCGATGCCCAGGTCGGCCAGCAGGCCGGCATCGCCGAGCGGGCCGTGCGGCGGGCCGTCCGTGTCGTTCACCGCCTCCAGGGGGTCGTCGTCCTCCACGTTGTCGTGCGATTCGGGTTCGCCGTCCTCCGTGCCGTCCAGGTCGAGGCTGTCGAGGTCGTCGGCCGCGTCGTCCTCCTCACGGCCGAGCAGCTCGTCGGTCAGCATCGCGCCGTACGAGCTTCGGGCGGCAGCGGCGGCGTTGGAGAGGAAGACCCGCGGGTCGTCCTCGCCGTCCACCCGGACGACGCCGAACCAGGCGTCCTCCTGCTCGATGAAGGCCACCACCGTGTCGTCGTCGACCGCCGCCTCTCGGGCCAGATCGGCCAGATCGGTCAGCGTCTCCACATCGTCGAGCTCCGTATCGCTCGCTTCCCACCCGTCTTCGGTGCGCGCGAGCAGTGCGGCGAAGTACACCGTGACTCTCCCACTGGTCATAGGCGTGCCGGGTCGGGCGGGGCGGCGCTGCACGCCGTTGGTCCCGCCCCTTTCGGAATCGTGGCAGAAACAACGCGTTCGCGCGGGGTCTTCGACGCTGCGTCGTGCGGAGGTTGTGAGAGATGTCGCTCACGTGCCGCAGTGCGGGCGGGGGCGAGGCGGAGGTTCGCTACCGGCGGAACGGGCTCCGCTACCAGCGGAATGTGCGCATCCGCAGGGCCTGGCGCATCCGTTCGGCCCGTGCGCGACGCGGCTGGACGCGGTTCCGCAGCTCCTTGGCCTCGTGCAGTTCCCGCAGAAATTGTGCGCGGCGCCGTCGGCGCGCCGCCTCCGCCCCGGTGTCCGGGGCCGCGCCCTCGGTGCCGAAGGCGGCGTCGTTCGTGTCATCGGTCCGCTTGTGGTCGGGCACACGCACACCACCTCGGGCGGGGACTTCGCCCGACGGCAGGACGGCCGATCGGGCGTACGTGCCCACTTTCCCTCCTTTCGGTGGTTTGATGCCGATCACACTCCGATGCCGCGGGCGCCTGTCGGTGCTGCACGGCGGGCGCCGCGGCCTTCCGGCTCGGTTAGTGTCGATGTCATGCGGATCCACGTCGTCGACCACCCGCTGGTGGCGCACAAACTCACCACTCTGCGCGACAAGCGCACCGACTCCCCCACCTTCCGGCGGCTCGCCGACGAGCTGGTCACCCTGCTCGCCTACGAGGCCACCCGTGATGTGCGCACCGAGCGGGTCGGCATCGAGACACCGGTGACGGCGACCACCGGTGTGCGGCTGTCGCACCCGCGCCCCCTGGTCGTACCGATCCTGCGCGCCGGTCTGGGCATGCTGGACGGCATGGTGCGGCTGCTGCCCACCGCCGAGGTCGGCTTCATGGGCATGGTCCGCAACGAGGAGACGTACGAGGCGCACACGTACGCCACGCGGATGCCCGATGACCTCTCGGGCCGTCAGGTGTACGTCGTCGACCCGATGCTCGCCACGGGCGGCACGCTGGTCGCGGCGATCCGTGAGCTGATCGAGCGCGGTGCGGACGATGTCACCGCGATCTGTCTGCTGGCCGCGCCGGAGGGCGTAGCGGTCATGGAGAAGGAGCTGGCCGGGACGCCGGTGACGGTGGTCACCGCGGCGGTCGACGAGCGGCTGAACGAGGACCGCTACATCGTGCCGGGCCTCGGCGACGCGGGGGACCGGATGTACGGCACGGCCGGCTGAGCGCGCTACGGCCTTCCTGCCCGATCAGAGTCCGGGCCCTGCACCACGGGTTGGTGCGGGGCCCGTCCGCATGCGGTCAGCACTTGGCGTCGGAGGCGGGGGCCGGGGACGGGTGGGTGAGCAGGGCCAGGGACTTCGCGGCGTTCTGCCGGGTGGTCAGGTCCTTGAAGGTGTCACCGATGATCAGGTCGAGGTCGGCGCCCTTGCGGCCGTCGGTCTTCTGCTGAGCGCCGGTGAGCTGGGTGGCGAGAACCTTCAGGGGGTCGTCGGCCGCCTCGGGGCCGAGCAGTATCCCGGAGCCCTTGACCTTCTTGTCGTAGGCGGCAGGGGCGTTGCCCACCTTGCCGATTTTGAAGCCGCGCTTGTGGAGTTCGTCGGCGGTGCGCTTGGCGAGTCCGGAGCGCGGGGTGGCGTTGAAGACGTTGACGGTCAGCGTGCCGGGCGCGGGCAGTTTCCGTGCGGCGGTCTTGGCCTGCGCGGTGTCCGTCTTGCCGTGCTCCGGGCAGTGCGCTGTCCCCTGGGAGGCCTGGGCGGTGCTGCCGCGGCCGCCGAAGACATCGATGAGCTGCAGGGTCCCCCAGCCGGCCAGGCCGAGGGCGCAGGCCGTGACGAAGACGGTGAGGACGATCCGGCGACGGTGGCGGGGACGGCGCATCCGCGGATACCTGTCGCCCGTGATGCGGTACTTCTTACCGCCCATCCCTGGGGGCGTCAGCATGCTCATGGGCGCAGCGTAGTGCGGGAGGCAGGCCGTGCCTACTAAATGATCAACGCGTCGCCCGAGAGCCAACCCAAAAGGGTCAATACGGACAGGGTGGGTTGGGGGGTGCCGGGCGGTAAGGGAGGTTTTCCGGCCAGTTGGCCAGTTGGTCGGGGAGGCGGCGTGTCAGCCCAGTTCGAGCACGCGGGCGTGGAGTACCTGGCGCTGCTGAAGAGCCGCGCGTACCGCGCGGTGCAGCCCGTCCTCCAGGTAGAGGTCGCCCTCCCACTTCACGACGTGCGCGAAGAGGTCGCCGTAGAACGTCGAGTCCTCGGCGAGCAGCGTTTCGAGGTCGAGCTGCTGCTTGGTCGTCACCAACTGGTCGAGGCGTACCGGGCGCGGGGCGACGTCCGCCCACTGGCGGGTGCTCTCCCGGCCGTGGTCCGGGTACGGCCGACCGTTTCCGATGCGCTTGAAGATCACACGGAAAGCCTACCGGGCGAGCGGCACCGGGCGCAGCCATGCCGCAGCAACGCAAAAGGATCATTGGCGGCAAATTTGGATCATTGGGGAGGGGTGGCCCGGAGGATATGGCTGGATGCGACCCGAACGGGCTACCGCGCGGCGCGTTCCGGAGGGGACAGGGAGGAGCCCTGTCCCCTCCGAACGCGCCGGACCGTCACCACTTCCGGGCCGCCGCCAGGCCGGTCTGCCAGTAGGTGACCCTGGCGGTGTGCGGGTCGACACGGACGGGGGTGCGGCCGTCCAGGCCGACCTGGGTGGGGGCGGCGTGGGCGGTCAGCGCGACGCCGAACTGGGAGATTTTCCGGCCGTGGTGGCCTGTGCCGCCCGGCCCGCCCGCGGCGGAGGTGGTGATCGTGGCGTACGCCGTGTCGTTGGGGGACAGGGAGACCACGGCGAGCGGCCGGCTCGCCCCGATCACGGGCAGGGCCCGCTGCCGGCCGTCGCCGAACCGCAGCAGCGGGTAGCGCTGGGCGGCGAAGTCGCAGGTCCGGCGGGAGAAGTTGGTGACCGTCAGCAGCATGCGGTGGTCCCGTCGCGGCAGTGCGCCGGCGTGGAATCTGAGCATCTCGGGGGTACAGGCGACCCGGCCGCCCGGGCCCGGGGGCGGATTGCCGCTGTCCGGGAAGGGCGGGGCGGGGGCCGGCGAGACGGCCGTGACGGAGCTGTCGCTCCCCTTGCCGGGGGCGCCGTGGCAGGCGGTGGTCAGGGACAGCGCGGCGGTGACGAGGAGACCTGCGGCAACGGCCCGGCAGGCGGTGGCGGTGAACGGCATAGGGAGCTCCCCCGGGACGGTGGCGTCCAGACGACCTTCGGCGCGGGTGCTGGTGATCCGCTAACGCACGGCTAACGGGCCATGGGTTTTTGGCCTTTCGTTGGCCGGGGCCGGGGCCGGGGCCGGGGCCGGGGCAGGTGTGGCGGCCGGTCGGGCGGGGGCGGCCCGCCGGGCGGTGCAAGGCCGGGGCGCCGGTCCGCGGACCGCTGTCCGTGGACCGCTGCCCCGTGGACCGCTGTCCGTGGATGTCCGTTCGCGGTGCTCTCAACGGGGCGGCGGTGACGGGGAGGTGCCACTGCTGCCGGGTGCGGCGCGGGTGCTGCCCTGGGGGGTGGGGGTGGTCGACGGGGGCGGGGAGGGCGCCACGGTGGTCCCCGAGGCGCCGCCGTCCGGATGTTTCGTCGGCCGGGCTGTGGGGGTGTCCGAACGGGAAGGGGTCGGCGGCCGGGCCGGAATCCCGCTGGGCGCCCCCGAGCCGGAGGGGCCGGCCGTACGGGGCGGGACCGGCGACGGCCGGCTCGGTGACGGGGCGGGAGACGGTCCCGTACGGGACGGTGACGGTGCAGGGCCGACGGGGCTCGGCGGGGTCGCGGGCAGGGGCCGGTCCGGCGGGGCGCCGGGGGTGGTCGCCAGATAGCCGATCGCGACGGCGGCGGTCGCTGCGGCCGCGGCCAGCGGCAGCCCGAAACGGCGCAGCCAGGGCCGCATCGGACGCCGCAGTCGGCTGCGGCGGGTGTGCGGGCCCGGGGGCGCGGCCGGCCGCAGGTCCCGCAGGGCGATGCTCTCGGCGCGCGCCGCGAAGGCCCCGCGCAGCCGGTCCTCCACGGGGCGTCCGGACGCGGCGCCACCGGGGCCGGGGCCCGTACCGCCGACGCCACTGCCGCCTGCGCCGCCCGTACCGCCGACGCCACTGCCGCCTGCGCCGCCCGTACCGCCGACGCCGTCGACGGGGCCGCTGCCGCTGCCGCTGTCACCCGCGGCATCGCCGGGCCCGCCTCCGGCGCCACCGGTACGTGTGCCGGGGCCGTTCATGACCGCTCCTCCAAGATCTTCTCCAGCGAGTTCAGTGCGCGGCTGGCGATCGACTTCACCGCGCCGCGGCTGATGCCCAGCGTCGCCGCGATCTGTGCCTCCGTCAGGTCGCCCCAGTAGCGCAGGACGAGCACCTCCCGACGGCGGGCGGTCAGCCCGCTCAGCGCGGCGAACACCTCGCGGTGCTCCTCGTCCAGCACGATCCGCTCCTCGGCGGACGGCGCATCCGCCTCGTACGGCGGGGTGTAGCCGCGGGCGGTACGCCGGCGCCGCAGCACCGAGCGGGCGGCGTTGACGACCGCGGTGCGCAGGTAGGCGAGCGCATTGTCGACCTCGCCGAGCTGTTCGCCGTGCCGTTTGTAGAGCGCGGCGAACGCGTCCTGGACGACGTCCTCGGCGGTGGCGCGGTCGTCGACGAGCAGGACGGCCAGCCGGACCATGGTCAGCCGGTGGGCGTGGTAGAGCTCGCTGATCGTCGGCCGTGGTTCGGGGGGTGCGGGGGTGCCCTCGTCCGGCAACCAGGCCTCGAAATCTGCCGGTTGGCCGTACGCGGGATACCGGGCCGGGTGGCCGGGGCGCGGTGTTTCGCGGTGGGCGGCCGCCGGGCGGGCGGTGCGCAGCAGCCACCGCCACAGGGCAGGCCGGGGCCCCGGCAGGGCGAACCGTACCGGGGCGTACTGCGGGCCGGCGGAGTACTCCATCGATTCCTCGGGGTGGGGCGGGGGCCTTTCGCGGTGGCTCAGCCGCGCCGGCGGCGGACCGCGTAGACGGTGCCGCCACCCGCGGCGATCAGGGCCGCGGCGGTGCCGCCGAGCGCCAGGGTGGTCGTGGAGGAGGCCCCGGTGCGGGCGAGTTCCTTCTCGCTCCCGGACCCCTTGGCGGGAACGGGGCGGGGGGACGGGTGGGTGCCGTCGCCGCGCTTGCCGGGCGAGGTCGGCGGGGCGCTGGGGCGGGGCCGGGCGGTGGGCGGCTGCGGCGCCGGGTGGCTGGGCGAGACGGAGGGGCGGGGGGTAACGGGGGTGCTGGGCCGGGCGGTGGGCGCCGGGGAGGCGCTGGTGGCGGGTCCGGGCGTGGGCCGGGTGCTGCCGGCGGCCGGTTGCGGGGCGGGGGCCTGGGCCGCGGGGCCGGGGTGCGGACGCTGCGGCTGCGGTGCCCGGTCGTCGGCGTGTGCGGTGCCGGCCACGGACAGCGCGGCCAGCGTGAGCGCCGCGACCAGCGCGGCGCCGACCGCACCGCGCGGACGGGGGCGGGTGGCGTACGGCCGGAAGCCGGCGGAGGTGCGGGAGGCGCGGGAGGTACGGGAGGTGCGGGAGGTGCGGGTGAACTTCACGGACTTCACGGTCGGCTGCTCCACGTTCGTCGGCGGGGCGGCGCCTGAAGGCGCCCTCACCCGTCACGACGTGCGGTGGGGCCGGGGGTTGCCGGGCGGTGCGGAAAAACTTCCGCGGCCCCGCTTCCGCCCGCCGGATGCCCGCGGCCCACGCTGTGCAGCGGTCCTCGGCACCTTCTGTGCAGCAGCCCGCGGACCCCGCCGTGCAAACTGCCCTCGGACCCGCCGTGCCACCGCCCTCAGCCCGCGCGATGCCGCTGCAGTGCGAGGTGCGACGCCACGATCGCGGTGACCGAGCCGAAGATGACCACCAGGATGGCAATCGGGTTGAGGGCGCTGCCGTTCATGTACGGGTCCCCCCAGGGTCGTTCGGTCCCTTTGCGGCCGACGGCTCCACCGCGCCTTCCGCGTCCCCGGTCTCGTGCTGTGCGGCCGTCCCGGACCGGTCCTCCTGGAGGGCCGCGAGGACGGTGGCCAGGTTCAGCTTCAGCTCGAACGGCGTCAGTTCGAAGTACTTGAGCGCCTTGCCGTCCTCGGACAGCTCCAGCCGGCCCACCACCAGACCGGCCTTCTCCAGGCGGTCCAGGTGCATATAGAGCAGCGGCCGGGACATCTCCAGCCGGCGGGCCAGTTCACTGACGTAGAGCCGGCCGCCGGCCAGCTCGGCGATCACCCGCAGCCGCTGCGCATGGCCTACGGCGGACAGCAGGGCCAGCAGCTCCTCGCTGTTCATGGCCCACCTTCTTGCCGTTCCGGACGCCGGTCGGCGGAGGTCCGTATGGCGCGACGGACTGCCCCACACGTCCGCGCCCGCCGGCCATCGACGGACTGCCCCACACGTCCGCGCCTGCCGGTCATCGACGGACTGCCCCACACGTCCGCGCCCGCCGGCCCATCGCCATCTTACGGTTGACGCTCTGCCTGACACCTGTAATTCTTGACTTACATGCGTACCAGTGGGGGGCGCGATGTGATGCCGAGGGGGAAAGGCACATGAACGTGGCGGTACGAACGCGGCCGACGGAGCGCGGGCCGAAGGAAAGACGGCCGGTCACGGTGCGGTGCGCGACCTGGAGTGCGCGGCATCCGTGGCGCGCACTCGCCGGATGGCTGGCGTTCGTGGTGCTGTGCCTGGGGGCCGGCATCTCGGCGGGGACCCACAACGCCACCGCGGAGGACTACCGCGTCGGGGAGGCAGGCCGCGCGGAGACCCTGGCCGCCGAGGCCCAGCTGGGACACGATCCGGTCGAGCAGGTGCTGATCACCGCCCGGTCCGGCCCGCTGGACGAGGCCGCGACCGGTGCGGCCGTCCGGGACCTCACCGCCCGGATGCGGGCGCTGCCCGAGGTGGCGCGGGTCGCGCCCCCGGTCCGCTCGGCCGACGGCAGCGCCTTACGGGTCGCCGTGATCATGAAGGGGGCGGAGGCGGACGCCAAGGATCATGTCGCTCCGCTCGCCGGCCAGACGGCGGCGGTACAGCGCAGCCACCCGGGGCTGCGGGTGGCGGAGACCGGGAGTCCGTCGGTCAGCGTCGGGGTCAACGCCCAGCGCGGCCAGGATCTGGCGCTCTCTGAAGCGATCACCCTGCCCGTCACCCTGCTGACCCTGCTGGCCGCCTTCGGGTCCGCACTGATGGTGGCGGTGCCGCTGCTGCTGGCACTGACCTCGATCGCGGCCGCCGTGGGCCTGTCGATGGTGGTCTCCCACGTACTGCCGGACGCCGGGGTGGGCACCAACGTCATCCTGCTGATCGGCATGGCGGTCGGCGTCGACTACACGCTCTTCTTCCTCAAGCGCGAACGCGAGGAGCGGGCCCGCGCGGGCGGCCGCCTCCGGCCCGAGGCGCTGGTGGAACTGGCCGCCGCCACGTCCGGCCGGGCGATCGTCGTCTCCGGCTTCGCGGTCGTCGTCTCCACGGCCACCCTCTACCTGGCCACCGACGTGGTCTTCTCCTCGCTCGCGACCAGCACCGTCATCGTCGTACTGGCCGCGGTCCTCAGCTCGCTGACGGCGCTGCCCGCACTCCTGGTCAAGATCGCCCAGCGCGCCGAACGCCGCGCGGCACGCCGCGAACAGCGGACCGGACGCCGTCCGGCACCGCGCGTCCGGCCGGACGGCGCCGGCCGCCTCTGGCGCGCCCTGCTGCGCCCGGCGAGCACCCACCCGGTCCGCGCCCTGTGCCTGTCCGTTCTGCTGCTGCTCGGCCTCGCGGCCCCCGCCGCGGGCATGCAGCTGCGCGTCCTCAACAAGGACAGCCACTCACGTGAGATCCCTGCCCTGCAGACCTATGACCGGCTGACCACGGCCTTCCCCGACCTACGGGTCCAGCATCAGATCGTGGTCCGTGCCGCCGCCGCACAGGCGCCCGAAGTGGCCTCCGCGCTAGGGGAGTTGGGTGCCCGCACCCGGTTGGATTCGCTCTACGCCAAGGACACCGCGCCGCCCCTGCGCACCTCGCGGGACCGGCGCACCACCACCATGGACGTGTCGACGCCCCACAAGGTCAGTTCCCCGCAGGCGCTCGCCTCGCTCGACCGCCTGCGCAGGGACTATCTGCCGGCCACCGTGGGCAAGGTGCCCGGCGCGGAGTTCGCGGTCAGCGGGGACGTCGCACACGACACCGACTACCTCGCCCACCAGAACGAGAAACTGCCCTTGGTCGTCGGGGCGCTGCTGTTTCTGACGTTCCTCATGACGGCCCTGGTCTTCCGCTCCCTCGTGATCGGCCTGATCGGGGTCGCGCTCAACCTGCTCTCCGCTGCCGCCGCGTTCGGCCTGGTCGTGATCTTCTTCCAGCACGGCCTGGCCGGCACCCTGTTCGGCTTCGACGCCACGGCGACCAGCGCCATCGGGTCCCGTGTCCCGCTGTTCCTGTTCGTGATCCTCTTCGGCCTGTCGATGGACTACCAGGTCTTCGTCGTCAGCCGCATACGGGAGGCGGCACTGCGCGGCGTACCGACCAGGGAGGCGGTGCTGCACGGGGTCGGCGCCTCCGCCAAGGTCGTCACCAGCGCGGCCGTGGTCATGGTGACGGTCTTCGCCAGCTATATGTTCCTGCACCTCGCCGAGATGAAGCAGATCGGCTTCAGCCTCGCGGTGGCCGTCCTGCTGGACGCCTTTGTCATCCGCGTCGTGATCCTGCCGTCGGTACTGATCCTCCTGGGGCGGGTGGCCTGGTGGCCGTCCCGGACGATGCGGCGGGCGTAGGGCCGAGGAGCGCTCCGGGCGGCGGGCGGCGCGGGCAGGGGCGAGGGCTGCGGGCCGCCCGCCCCTGCCTCAACCGGCCGTCCACGCGGCTGAGGTGACCTCCCCGCCTTCCTGCACGCAGCGGTCCTCGGTGCTGTGAACCTCCCAGGCCGGGAAGGGGTCGTCGGCGGCCGCCGGTGCGGGCTCGTCGGGGGCGAGCAGGCAGGCGGTGAGGGCGGCGTGCAGGGGCTCGGGGCGCAGTCCGGTGCCGATGAAGACCAGCTCCCGGGCGGCCCCGGCTGCGGCCTGATCCGGGCCGCTTGCCGGGCCGTGTGGAGCAGGGTGGTCTTGCCCGCGCCGAGGAAGCCGGAGAGCACGGTGACCGGCAGCCGGGAGTCCGCCATGGCCGCTCAGCCCTTCGGGCCGATCAGGCCGAGCCGGTAGGCCTTCGCGAGACGGCGCGGGACCTGGTGGACGGAGCCGTCGACGGTGACGGGTACCAGCTGGGGAACGGTGGCCTTCCACTGGGCGCGGCGATGGCGGGTGTTGCTGCGGGAGAGCTTGCGCTTGGGTACGGCCATGGGAGCGGGGCCTCCTTCGGGGCGGCGGGCGAGCCGGAGCGGTTCCCCGGCGGGGTGCCGTCAGGAGGCTATGTGAAAATGGATACCGTTTTCAAGTGGCGGCCCCATGAGGGTGGCGCCCCATGAGGGTGGCGCCCCATGAGGGTGGCGCCCCATGAGGTTCCCGGCCGCTGTGGAGTCACGGCATGCGCACGCCCGGGGCGGCCTGCGGCAGGCCGCCCCGGGCGTGATCGCTCGTGCCCGGAACCGGGCGGAGGGCGCTGGTGGATCAGCTGGCTCAGATCGTCGAGGTGTCGATCACGAAGCGGTAGCGGACATCGCTCGCCAGCACCCGCTCGTACGCCTCGTTGATCTGCTCCGCGCTGATCACCTCGATGTCCGCGGCCAGCCCGTGCTCACCGCAGAAGTCGAGCATCTCCTGCGTCTCCGGGATGCCGCCGATCAGCGAGCCGGCGATCGAGCGGCGCCGCGGGATCAGGGCGAACGGCGCGACCGGCAGCGGGCTCTCCGGGGCGCCGAGCTGGACCAGGGTGCCGTCGGTGCGCAGCAGTTCGAGGTAGGCGTTCAGGTCCAGGTTGGCGGAGACGGTGTTGACGATCAGGTCGAAGGTGCCCGCCAGTTCCTCGAACGTGGCCGGGTCGGAGGTCGCGTGGTAGTGGTCCGCGCCCAGCCGCAGGCCGTCGTCCTTCTTGCGCAGCGACTGGCTCAGCACGGTGACCTCGGCGCCCATCGCATGCGCGATCTTCACGCCCATGTGGCCGAGGCCGCCCAGGCCGACGATGGCGACCTTCTTGCCGGGGCCGGCCTGCCAGTGGGCGAGCGGCGAGTAGAGGGTGATGCCGGCGCACAGCAGCGGGGCCGCGGCGTCCAGCGGGATGCTCTCGGGGATGCGCAGGGCGTAGTTCTCGTCGATGACCAGGTGGGTGGAGTAGCCGCCGTGGGTGGTCTCGCCGTCCCGGCCGGTCGCGTTGTACGTGCCGACGTTGCCGAGCTCGCCGGTGCAGTACTGCTGCAGGCCGGCCCGGCAGTTCTCGCACTCCCGGCAGGAGTCGACGAAGCAGCCGACGCCGACCCGGTCGCCCGCCTGGTAGCGGGTGACCTCGGCGCCGACCTCGGCGACCACACCGGCGATCTCATGGCCGGGGACGATCGGGAAGGCCCCGCCGTCGCCCCACTCGGCGCGCACGGTGTGGATGTCGGAGTGGCAGATGCCGGCGTACTTGATGTCGATCAGGATGTCGTGGGCACCCAGCTCGCGGCGCGGAATCGTGATCCGCTCCAGCGGTGCTTTCGGGGCGGGTGCGGCGTACGCGAAGACAGAGGTGTGGGTCATGACACCGAGAATGCGGCGTCCCGCCGGTCGTAACCAGTGCACTCTTGAACGTATGCATGGCGTGCCTAGTACTGACGGAACCACCCTCCGGCCCGGTCCGCTGCCGCAGACCGCGGTCATGGACCGGCGAACGGAGCTGAGTGAGTTCCTTCGCTCCCGGCGGGCCCGGCTGCGGCCGCAGGACGTCGGCCTGCCGGAGTACGGCGGGCGGCGCCGGGTGCCGGGGCTGCGCCGCGAGGAGCTGGCGCTGCTTGCCGGGGTGAGTGTGGCGTACTACATCCGCCTCGAACAGGGCCGCGGCCGCAATGTCTCGTCCGCCGTACTGGACGCCATCGCCACCGCCCTGCGGCTGACCCCCGCCGAGCGCGATCACCTCGCTCATCTCGTCCGCCCGGTCTCCCGCCGGGTCCGCCCGGCCCCCCGGCCGCAGCGGGTACGCCCCGCGCTGCAGCAGCTGATCGACACGATGGAGCGCGTCCCCGTCTATGTCATCGGCCGGCGGCTGGACATCATCGGCTGGAACCGGCTCGCCTGCGCCCTGCTCGGCGACTTCGCCGCGCTGCCGCCCGAGCGCCGCAATCTGGCCTGGCAGGTGTTCCTCGATCCGGCCGCGCGCGAGCTCTACGAGGACTGGGACGCCAAGGCCACCGCTGTGGTCGGCTATCTGCGGCGCGATGCCGGCCGTAATCCGGACGACCCCGAAATGGCCTCGCTGATCGGCCGGCTCTCACTCGGCAGCGGGGAATTCCGGCAGTTGTGGGCCGCCCACGACGTGCAGGACAAGGGCTTCGGCAGCAAGGTCCTGCACCATCCGCTGGCCGGCCGGCTGACCCTGGCGTACGAAACCCTGACCCTGCCCGCGGACCCCGACCAGCAGGTGATCACCTACCACGCCGAACCGGGGTCGCGGTCGGCCGAAGCGCTCCGGCTGCTGGCGTCGGATCAGGAGAAGATCACCGAACGGACCTTCAACTGCTCCGAGGCGTGACCGCCGTTCGGCCGGAGGCTGAAGTGGTCGCCCGTGCAGTCGGAGCCCGCGAAGACCGTGGCGACGGACGAGGTGTAGTTCTTCGGGGTGTGGGCGGGCTGGACGGACGGGTCGGTCACCTCGGGGAGGGCGAGGCACGCCCGGCTCGGGGGGTCGGCGAGCAGGCCCACGTGCGGGGTGCCGGTCGAGTCGGTGTACACGTAGGTGAAGGGGCCGGTGGCCGCTCCGGCCGAGGCGGTGGGCAGGGCCAGGGCGAGCGCGAGGGCGCCGACGGCGGTGGCGACGGTGTGGCGAAGACGCATGGGGATATGTCCTTCCATTCCTTTTCTTTGTGGAATGTCTGTTTCCCGTGTCTGCGCCGGCTGATGTCCGTAGTCACACGAAGGAGTTCTGGGCGAACGGTGCACTACGGGCCCGGGCGTACCTCGCTCCGCTCCCGCAGTACGCCGGCGATCCGCTCGCACCACTCACGGGTCTCCCGCTCGAAGCCGAGGCCGCGCAGACAGGTGAGATACGGGCCGATCCGGTCGCCGTGGACCAGGAACTCGGCCTCGTCCCTGCCGCCGCGCAGCCGGGTCAGCAGCTGGTCGAAGATCTCGGCCTTGGCGGCCGCGACCCGCGCCCGCTCCGCCAGCTGCTCGATCACCGGCGCGGCGTCGATCCGGTCCACGGCCTGCACCTTGACCAGCAGATCATCACGGATGAACGACGGTTTGGACGCGGCCGCGGCAAACCGCTCCAGCTCGGCCAGGCCCTCGTCGGTGACCTGGAACAGTCGTTTGTTGGGCCGGGTCTCCTGGACCACCTGGCGGCCGGCGATCAGCCCCTGTGCCTCCAGCTTGGCCAGCTCCGTATAGAGCTGCTGCGGCAGCGCGTGCCAGAAGTTGGCGACACCGGCATCGAACGCCTTGGCCAGTTGGTAGCCGCTGTACTCGCCGTCCAGCAGCGCCGCCAGTACCGCGTGTTTGAGAGCCATGTCCGGCCGCCCCTTCCCATACTCAAGAATATGACTAATCATAGTCGTGACTAAGAGCCCACCGGGGTCGGTCGGGTTGTCTGCCCGGCCGAGGCGAGGAGGAAGAGCGATGGGGACGACGGCGGACCGCTTCAAGGCGGCGGTGGAGGCAAAGGATCTCGACGCGGTGGAGGGGCTGTTCACCGAGGACGTGCGGCTGTACAGCCCGGTGAAGTTCACGCCCTTCGAGGGGCGGCCGATGGTGCTCGGGCTCTTCGGGGTGCTGCTGCGTACGTTCCAGGACTTCCGTTACGTCGGCGAGCTCGCGGGCAGCGCCCAGACGGCGGCGGGGCCGGACGGCGGCTCCGTGGACTCGACGATCCTGATCTTCCGGGCCACCGTGAACGGCAAGCAGATCCACGGCATCGATCTGCTGCAGTTCGACGAAGCGGGCCGGATCAAGGAGTTCACGGTGATGGTGCGGCCGCAGTCCGCGGTGCAGGCACTGGGGGAGGCGGTGCTGGCCGGGCTGGTCGAGGACGGGCTGGTGCCCCGGTCGTAGGGGGTGTCTCCCCTGGGCCCGCTCGTGCCGAGTCGGGGCAGCTCTTCGGAGAGCCGCCGGTGGGCGGGCCGGGTCAGCCTTCGAGGAGCCGCTGGAGGGCGGGCGCGTAGAGGTCGGCGAGCCGTTCGGGCGGGGCCTGGGAAGCGGCGCCGGTGCGGTGGATGCTGAGGGTGGCGCCCAGGCCGATCAGCTGGGCGGCGATCAGCTCGGCCCGGAGGGCGGCGTCGGGGCCGCTGAGCAGGGTGGTGAGCCGGTCGGTGATCTGCTCCTGGAACCGGTCGCGCAGCAGCGAGCGTTCGTCGCTGATGCCCAGGGAGAAGACCACGCGCAGCAGCGGATCGCCCTGCTGGGCGCGGCGTTGGCCGACGAGGGTGCGCACCAGGTGCCGGCCGAGCTCCGGGAGCGGTGCGGTGAACAGCGCGTCGGCCGCCGGGCCGAAGTCGGCCACGGCGGCGAAGAGCTGCTCCTTGCTGCCGAACCGCTTGACGATCAGTGAGGCGCTCACCCCCGCGTCGGCCGCGATACCGCGCAGCGTGACCTCGGCGTACGGACGCAGGGCGAAGGCCCGCCGGGCGGCGCGCAGGATGGCACTGCGGCCGGTGCCGGGGTCGGTGCCGGGGTCGGCCATGGAGCTCGGGCCTGTACCTGCGTGGGCGTCGGTGGCGGTGGCGGTGGCGGGGCTCGGGTCCGTGCCGGCGCCGGTGGCGGGGCGTGGCCCGGGGCCGGTCGCGGGCGTCGGGACGGTGGCCGGACTCGGGCGTCCCGTGCCCTCCGGGGCGGCTGCGGCGGCCTCGGCCTGAGCGGTCATGCGTCCTCCTGGGTGAGCGCCGTCCGCGCCGGCGCGGACGGTCGCCGGACCTGTTCGACCGTACCGGCCGGCGGCGGTGTGCGGTCCCCCGGCAGGCACAGGGTGACGGCGAGGGCGAGCAGGGCGGCGGCGCCGGCGATGAGGAAGACCAGCAGGTACGCATGGAGGGTCGGGACGGTCCGGCCGCCCGCGCGGAAGGTGACATTGGTCAGTACGGCGGCGACCGCCGCGCTGCAGAACGCCTGCCCCACCGAACGCATCAGGGTGTTCAGGCCGTTGGCCGCCCCGGTCTCACCGGCCGGCACCGCGCGCATCACGAGCGCGGGCAGCGCGGAGTAGCCGATCGCGGTGCCCGCGGCCACCACCGTCGCCCCCGTGATGATCATCCACAGCTGATGACTGGTGAAGAACCGCACCGCATACCCCACCGCCATCAGCGCGGCGGCCAGCGCCAGGGTGACCTTCGGCCCGTGCTTCGCCGAGATCCGCGCGGACACCGGCGACAGCGCCACCATCGTCAGCCCGCCCGGCAGCAGGCACAGTCCGCTGACCACGAGGGAGGCGCCCAGCCCATATCCGGTGTTCCGGGGTTCCTGCACCATCTGCGCGGTGGCCAGCGAGTTGGCGTAGAAGGCGAAGCCGATCAGCAGCGCGGCGAGGTTCGTCAGCAGCACCGCGGGCCGGGCCGAGACCCGCAGATCGACCATCGGCGACGTGCAGCGCAGTTCGTAGGCGCCCCATGCCAGGCCGGTCAGTACGGCCGCGACGAGGAGCCCGAGGGTGCGCACGGAGGCCCAGCCCCAGCCGGCGCCCTGGGTCACGGCGAGCAGCAGGCAGCTCAGCGAAACGGTCAGGCCGAGGGTGCCCAGGACGTCGAAGCGGCCGCGCGAGCGCAGCGGCGATTCGGGGACCCAGGTCAGCACCAGCGCCACGTCCAGCAGCCCGAGGGCCGCCGAGACCCAGAACATGGTGTGCCAGTCGGAGTGCTCGATGACCAGCGCGGCGATCGGCAGTCCGACCGCGGCGCCGATGCCCAGCGTGGAACTCATCAGCGCGACCGAGGACAGCACCCGCGCCGGTGGCAGCTCGTCGCGCATGATGCTGATGCCGAGCGGTACCACCGCGAGCGCCGCGCCCTGCAGGGCCCGTCCCGCGATGAGCACCCCGATCTGTGAGCTGACGGCGCACAGCACGGAGCCGAGTACCAGGACGCCGAGGGAGGCCAGCAGCACCCGGCGCTTGCCGTACATGTCGCCGACCCTGCCGAGGACGGGGGTGCAGATCGCGCCGGTCAGGAGGGTGACGGTGACCAGCCAGCTGGCGGTGGCCGGGGTGGCGCCGGTGAGCTGGGGGATGTGCGGCAGCAGCGGTACGACGAGGGTCTGCATGACGGCCACGACGACACCGCAGAAGGCGAGGACGCCGACGAGTGCGCGCGGGTGGCCGGCCCCGCCGGGTACGGCGGTCTCGACGGGCTCGGGTATCGCTGCGGGCATGGCTCTCCATAGGGCGCGGCGGAACGGCGGACAGGGGTGCACGGGCGTTCACCCCCCAGGGTAAACGCCCGTGCACCCCTGTTGCACGCCGAACCGGACCCGCCAGGTCCCCTCCGGCGGATCCGGTGGGGACCGGTCCCGGGGCCTGTCGTCTAGACCCGCCCCACCCGGTCCGCCTGTTCCGCCCGGTTGGCCTGTTCCGCCCGGTCCGTCTGCTCCACCGAGATCGCCGCGGCCGGGCAGATGGCCACGGCCTCATGGACGGCGTCATGGAGCCCGGCCGGCGGTTCGGCGTCGAGCAGGACGACGATGCCGTCCTCCTCGCGCTGGTCGAACACCTCCGGTGCGGACAGCACACAGCTGCCGGCGCCGCAGCACTTCTCCTGGTCGATGTGCACGCGCATGGTTCTCCCCACGATGGGCCGCCGGGCTGCTGAGCGCCGTGGGCGGACGGGTTGGACGGGATGACGGAAGGTACGGAGTGCCGGAGGGGTTCCGGTGACGGAACGGGGGCGGAACGGGTGACGGAGCGAGGGACGGAACGGGTGACGGAGCGGGTGACGGAGCGGGGGGCTCACCACGCGACCGGCAGCGCGTGGACCCCGTAGATCCCCATGTCGTGACGGAACCGGATGTCCTCGAAGGGGACGGCGAGCCGCAGGTCCGGCAGGCGGCGCAGCAGCGTCTCGACGGCGATCTGCAGTTCCACCCGGGCGAGCGGCTGGCCCAGGCACTGGTGGACGCCGAAGCCGAAGGCGACATGACGCCGGGCATCGCGTCCGACGTCGAGTGCGTCGCCCCCGGGGAAGACGTCGTCGTCACGGTTGGCGGAGTTGAGGGTGCACAGCACGCCTTCGCCGGCGCGGATGGTGCGGCCGCCGATGGTGACGTCCTCGGAGGCGACCCGCGGGAGACCGTTGTGGACGATCGTCAGATAGCGCAGCAGCTCCTCGACGGCCCCCTTGATCAGCGAGGGGTCCGCGCGCAGCCGCTCCAGCTGGCCGGGGTTGCGCAGCAGGGCGAGGGTGGACAGTGCGGTCATGTTGGCGGTGGTCTCATGGCCCGCGATCAGCAACAGCCGCCCCATGGAGGCGATTTCCTCCGCGTCGAGGTCGCCGCGGGCGACCAGCCGGCTGACGATGCCGTCGTCCGGCTCGCGCCGTTTGGACTCGGCGAGCCGGGTCAGATAGCGCCGCAGATCCTCCTGTGCGGTGCGCACCTCCTCGGCCGTCGACCGGAGGCTGAGCAGCAGGCGGCTGCGGTCCTGGAAGAACTCGTGGTCGTCATACGGGACGCCGAGCAGCAGGCAGATCACCAGGGAGGGCAGCGGCAGCGCGAATGCGGCCACCAGATCCGCCGAGTTGCGTCCCGTGGTCATCCGGTCGAGCAGGCCGTCGGTGAGGCGCTGCACCTCGGGGCGCATCGCCTCCACCTTCTTCACCATGAAGTCGGCGGTGAGCATCCGGCGCAGCCGCGCGTGCTCGGGGTCGTCCTGGCGGATGAAGGTCGGTTTGAAGGCGGCGAGTTCCCGGCCGCCCGCGGTGAGGAAGGGGAATCCGGGCCGGGTCGCATCGGCGCTGAACCGCGGGTCGCCGAGCACCTCCCGTACGTCCTGATGCCGGGTCACCAGCCAACAGGAGGAGCCGTCCCAGAGCGTGGCCCGGGTGATCGGTTCCTCCCGGCGAGCCCGTTCGACGCCGGGCGCGGGGTCGAACGGGCAGCCTTCGGCCCGCTTGGCCGGGACGGCGAGGGGGGCGAGGGGGGCGAGGTCTTCGCCCGGGCCGGTGTCGTGCTCCGCCTCGGTACGTTCTGCAGTCGTCATGCGGCTGGTCCTTCCACGATCGGGACACGGCACTGCCGTGGCGAACGGTGCGGGTAGCGCTTTTCCTTGACGGGCTCTGCGAACTCGGCAACCACCTCGGCAGCCGCCGTGAACTGTGGGGATCGCGGCCACCGATGGCTAGTTACCTAACTTAAGCAACTAAGTTGTTCACACGTTAACTCACCGCGAACGGGGGAGGGAAGAGGTGATCAAGGCGCCCCCGAGGTTGGCTCAAACCGAGCGGACGCGCGCCCTCGGGGCGACGTGCCACAGGGCGGATCCGGGCGCCCCAAGGGCAGCTAAAGTGCCTGCATGTCGGACCCCGGAAGAGACCAGGACCCCATCGCCGCACTGCAAAGAGTGCTGGCCACGCTGTCCTACCTGCTCACCCGCTCCCGGGCGCACGAACGCCAGGCGGCCCAGGCGGGAGTCACGGCGGCGCGCTCCGACCTCTGGCTGCTGATGGCTCTGGAGGACAGCGGCGGGGTCAGCCGGGTCGGCGATCTGGCCGCACTGCTGATGGTCGAGCCCCCTCATGTCACCCGCCAGATCAGCCAGTTGGAGTCTCAGGACCTGGTCGAACGAACCCCCGACTCGCTCGACCGCCGCGCCCGGCAGGTGGCGATCACGCCCCACGGCAAGGCCGTCCTGGGCCGCCTCCAGCACACCAGCCAGGCCGGTCTCCACGAGGCGCTCGACGGCTTCGACGACGCCGATATCGCCGCCACCGTCGCCGTGCTCAACCATCTGGTGGCCCACGCCCGCCGTAAGCACACAGCGGAAGACCCACCGCGGGGGCGGGGGGTGTGAACGGGGCGGGGCCGGGCCGGGGGTGTCCCCCTGCGCCCCACCCCGCCCGGTGTCGCTCCCCGATGCGTCCGGTGTCGCTCCCCGATCTCTACTCGGTCGCTACTCGATCTCGACCCGGCCGCTGCGGCTCTGCTGCGCGGCGGTGCCGCCGTTCTTGTCGGTCTTGCCGTCCTGGCCCTCGGGGGTGCCGAGGTTGCGGCGGACCGAGTCGAGGATGGTCAGGCCCTGTCCGACCAGTCCCGCGGCGATCTCGCCCAGGCCGTCGGTGCCGTTGAGGACGTTGACATTGGCGTTGGCCAGGCCCGTGGAGGCTTCCTTGACGATCTGCGGGAGCTGGTCGATCAGCATCCGGTCCAGGGCCACCCGGTCGTGCGACGCGGCGGCCTCGGCCTGGATCTTCATCCGCTCGGCCTCGGCCAGTGCCAGCAGTCGGATGCGCTCGGCCTCCGCCTCGGCCGGCTTGACGACCTCGGCCACCAGCTCCTGCTGACGCAGCTTTGCCGCGCGCTCGGCGAGTTCGGTCTTGGCGGCGAGGACTTCCTGCTGTGCATGGGCCTGTGCGAGCGGGCCGGCCTGGGCGGCGCGGGCCTGGGCGCGGTCCACCTCGGCGGAGTACTCGGCCTGGACCACGGCGGTCTGCCGGGAGTACTCGGCCTGATTACGCGCGGCTTCCTGCTGCGCCTCGACCGATGCCTGGGTGGCATGGGCCTGGGCGATCTGTGCCTGCTGCTGGATGGCCGCCTTGTGCGGGGCGGACATCGCCTCGATATAGCCCGTTTCGCCGTCGTCGATCGACTGGATCTGCAACGAGTCGACGATCAGGCCGATCTTCGCCATTTCGGTCTTGGACGTCTCCAGGACCTCGGTGGCCAGCTTCTGCCGTTCGGTGACGATCTCCTCGACCGTCATCGAACCGATGATGGAGCGCAGATGACCGGCGAAGATCCGGCCGGTCAGTACCGACATCTGGTCCTGGTCGGACAGGAATCGCTGACCGGCGTTGACCACGCTCTCGGTGTCGTTGCCGACCTTGAAGGCGATGACGGCGCGCACCGTCAGCGCGATGCCCTGCCGGGTCACGCAGGTCTCTGCGACCTCCGCCTCACACATCGCCAGCGTCAGGAAGCGGACCTTGCGGAAGACCGGGAGCACGAACTTGCCGTGCCCGGTGACCACTCGGAATGGCGCGCCCCCCTGTCCACGCCTGCCTCCCGAGATCAGCATGGCTTGATCGGGGGCAGGGACGCGGTAACCGAACATCCTTATGTCTCCTCAACCGGCGTCGCCGGCATTGCCGGACAACGCGTCCAACGGATCGGCCCACTCCATGACGTCGACCTGACGACTGCCACGCGACTCGATCACGAGCACGGTCGCCCCTACCGGAAGGGGCTCGGCGGACCAGGCGAGAAACGCCTCGGTACCGCCTCTGATCCGTACCAGGACCTCACCGGGACCGGCAGTCCCGCGCGTGCCGATCAGCAGCACTCCCGTACAGCCGATTACGGCATCGTCCTGTGCCATCCGCGGCTGCCCTCCCCCGTTACGTTCCTGGAAAACCGACCATAGCGCTCCGGCACGCGGTGGCCTATGGGGGGTCGGCGGCGAATTGGCGGGACGGGCCACGGCGGTCAATTTCCCGTTAAGACATCCGCAAATGAAGTGCGGAATGCCGATGCGCGAGTGAGCGGGGGGCGGGTGGGCGACTGAGCGCGTGAGCGGGTGAATGGGTGAGCGTCGGCGAGGGGTGGTGAGTGAGTGAAGGGGTGGGTGGGTGGTGGGTGGTTGGGGTCGGTTTGCGAGGCGCCGTGCGGAATTCAGCGCGTCGGGGGCAATGCGTCGAGGGCGGCGAGTTGCGGGACCTGCACTGCGAAGAGCTCGGCCCACGACCCTCTACGACAGCGGATTGACGGCCACGGCCTTGAAGAAGGTGTAGTGGAAGGTCCCGTCGCCTTCCGCGGTCCGCCGCAGATCGGTGATCCCCCGGTCCCAGTCGGCGGCGGTGGTCAGACCGACGCCCAGTGCATCGTCCCGGACCGATTCGATCATGGCGATAAAGGTGTTCCGGGTGAAGCCGTTCACCAGAGTGGGCCGGGTCCGGTCGGCGTAGACCGTACGCGGCCGGATGACCACATTGCCGAATCCGGCGCCGGTGAGCAGCGGCTGCAACTCCCGGCCCAGCAGCGCATTGCCACCCGCCGCGGCCTGCAGGCGCACCTGATGACCGATCACCTCATGGGCGTGCAGGCTGTCCGGATGGAAGACCACCGAGCCGTGGTCGCCCTCGATCACGGTGAGCGTCCCGCCGGGGCGCAGGAGGCGGCGCAGCCCGGCCAGCGCCCGGTCGGGGTCCCGAAGATGCTCCAGTACGAAGCAGGCAAAGATGTGATCGAACGCGGCTTTTTCAAAGGGGAGATGGAAGAGGTCGGCGGTTCGCCACGTCACGTCGGCCTCGGGCTCCTGCTCCGTCACGTAGGCGCGGGCCTGGGCCAGCGACTCCTCGGAACGGTCGACCGCGACGATCCGCGCCCCCGGACTGTTCCTGGCCAGATGCACGGTCTGCGCGCCCACCCCGCAGCCGATCTCCAGGACCTGGCTGCCGGCGGGGTAAGCCGTACCGGCGTGCAGCAATGCGGCCAGAGTGTCCGCCTGGTCGCAGAGGCGCCGGGCCTCCCGGGGCAAGTAGCCGTGGACGTACGCCGTGTTCGTGTTCATGGCTTCACCGTGCCGGGACAATGGCCCGGTGCACAGGTCCAAAGAACGGATCATCGACCGGTCCATATCTCCGTCGACCCCCTCGACTCCCTCAGCTCCGTCGACCTCCTCGACCCCCTCGACCCCCTCGACCCCCTCGACTCCCTCAGCTCCGTCGACTCCCTCAGCTCCTTCAACTCCCTCGTTCGCGACTCCCTCGTCCGCGGCGTCCTCGTCCGCCGGCTCGTCGTCCCCTCCCCGGGCCACCGGCTCCTCCGACTTCCTGCAGCTGAATCTCGCGGAGGCGCCCGCGGGTGGTCGGTCGGACTGGCTCGCCCGGGAGTTGCGGCGCGCGATCGCGGACGGCCGGCTGCCGGTCGGCAGCAAGCTGCCCGCCACCCGGGTACTCGCCGCCGAGCTGCGGGTATCGCGGGGTGTGGTCACCGAGGCGTATCAACGGCTGACCGAGGACGGGCAGCTCGCCGGGCGGAGGAGAGGCGGCACCGTGGTCGTCGCCGCGCCCGTGACGGCCACGGCGAGGACCGCGGGCCCGGCGCCCTCCGTGCACCGGGCCACCACCCCGTTCGCCGCTCCGCCCGGCCCGGAGATCTTCGACGAGCTGCGCACCACTCCCGCGCGGATCGATCTCTCACCCGGCGTACCCGACCTTTCCGCCTTCCCCCGCACGTCCTGGCTCCGCGCCGAACGCGCGGTGCTCGCCGGTCTTGCGTCCACCGAGCTCGGCTACGGGGACCCCCGCGGCACTCCTGCGCTACGGCTGGCCGTAGCCAACTGGCTGGCCCGTAACCGCGGGATCAGGGCGGACCCGGACGAGGTGCTGATCGTGGCCGGTACCGCGCAGGCCCTCGGCCTGATCGCCCAGGTGCTGCACCGTGACGGGATCCGGGAGATCGCGGTGGAGGACCCCGGGTCCCTCGGAGCGCAACAGCATCTGCGCCACTGGCAGCAGGCGACGCCGCCGGTCCCGGTCGACGAGGACGGCATACGCGTCGACGCACTGCGGGCGAGCGGTGCGCGGGCCGTACTGCTCACCCCGGCGCACCAGTTCCCGACCGGGGTGGTGCTCGGCGGCGGCCGACGCCGCGAACTGATGCGCTGGGCGGCCGACGGTGGCCTGATCATCGAGGACGACTACGACGCCGAGCACCGCTACGACCGTGCACCGGCCCCCGCGCTGCGCTCACTCCTCGCCGACCAGGTCTGTTACGCCGGCAGCGTCTCCAAGCTGCTCGCGCCGGCCCTGCGGGTGGGCTGGGTGCTGGCGCCGCCGGGGTACCGGAAGGCGCTGGTCGACGCCAAACGGTTCGCGGACCTCGGCAATGCCGCACTGCCGCAACTGGTGCTGGCCCGGCTGATGGAATCGGGTGAGCTGGAACGCCGGTTGCGGCTGCTGCGCCGGCGTCATCGGCAGCGCCGGGACGCCATGATCGCGGCGATCCGGGCCCAGCTGCCGGGCGCGACCGTGCACGGCGCGGCGGCCGGCCTGCATCTGACGATCACCTTCGCACCGGGCGCCTGCCGCGGCTCCGATACGGACCTGGCCGCGGCGGCCCTCGCCCGCGGCGTCAAGGTCCAGCCGCTGTCCTGGCACCGCCAACTCCCCGCCGCGCCGGGCCTGGTCCTCGGCTATGCGGCCCGCACACCGGGCGAGATCGCGGAGGGGGTGGCCGTCCTGGGGGAGGCGCTGACGGGCGGGTGAGCAGGGGTCTGCCGGTGGATCCCCGCCTCCGGATGGTCAGCGGAACGGAATCGGCCGCCCCTTCTCTTCCACTGGGCGGGGCCCGAAGATGCGGCGTTCGTCGCCGGTGATCGCGACGTCGTGGAGGCCGGCCTCCCGGCGGCGCATCAGGCCTTCCTCGTCGAACTCCCACAGCTCGTTGCCGTAGCTGCGCCACCACTGGCCGGCCGCGTCATGGGACTCGTACTGGAAGCGCACCGCGATGCGGTTGCCGCTGTAGGACCAGAGCTCCTTGCGCAGTGCGTAGTCCAGTTCGCGGGCCCACTTCTGGCGCAGGAACGCGACGATCTCGTCGCGGCCGGTGAGGAAGGTGTCCCGGTTCCGCCAGACCGAGTCCTCGGTGTAGGCGAGGGCGACCCGTTCCGGATTGCGGGTGTTCCAGGCGTCCTCGGCCGCCTGGACCTTCTGCAGCGCGCTCGGCTCGTCGAACGGCGGGAACGGTGGGCGGGGTCCCATGGCGGGCTCCTTCTCTTGACTGTGGGGGAGAACCCGGGCGGGCCCTTCTCTTGGCGGGGGGGGGGCGGCTCGGTGCGCAGGAGAGGCGGCACCAGGAGGTTCACCAGGAGGTTCGCCGGGAGGTTCACCGGGAGGTTCATGCGCCCTCCCGCACGGGTGGGTTGGCCGGCGAGTACTCGGGTGTGGACCAGCGCAGCGGGCTGGCGTGCGGGGTCTCCACGGCTTCGGCCACCGTGAAGCGCGTGGTGCGGCCGGCCGCGCCGAATACGGTGGTCGCGGTGCCGGTGAGCTGGAGCGTCGTGCCGGTGCTCCAGTTGACGAACAGCAGTCCGGCACGCGGGTCGCCTTCGAGATTGCCCAGGGTCAGGAACATCGAGTTGCCCGGGTAGTCCTGCCAGGAGAGTTCGTTCGGCGAGGTCACCCGGACGAATCCGGGGTTGCCGCCGCGGTGGCTGGCGTCAGTGCGGTCGGCGGCCGCGGTGGCGATGAAGAAGGTGTCGGCGGTGCGGACGAGCCGCTGCTGGCCGGGGGTGAGTTCCCGGCCCCGCCGCACGGCACCGGCCCGGGCGGGGACCGGTGCCCGGAGCGTCCGCCGCTGCAGATACCTCGGGCAGTTGGCGAAAACCTGCTCGGCCGCCACCACGAAGCCGCGGGCCGTCGGTGCGGCCGTGCCGTTGAGGCGCATACGGCGGCGGGTGCGGGGGTCGAGGGCGATCGTGCCGATGTCGGTTCCCTCGGCCGCGAGGACCGCGGTGAGCGGGTCGCCGTCCGGCGGGCCGCCCGTGACCGCGATCCGGCGGGGGCCCGTGGCCCGCACGAATCCGGGGGTACCGGTGAGCAGGGAGCTCCACATCCGGCCGGCCTCGTCCGCCGCGCCGATCACCAGCATCGGCTGCAGTCCGAGGAAGGCCGCGGCCACCTCGCGGATGCCCGGCCCGATGGAGCGGCCGATGTGGTCGGCCACGGCGCGTACGCCGAGCCGGTCCTGCACGGCGCGCGCACCCTCGTGGTACGGATCGTCCACGGTCCTCAGCTCCTCAGCTCCGATCGTCCACGGTCCTCAGCTTCCCCAGCTACTCCGGCTTCTCCAGCTCCTCTGGCTCCTCAGAAGAATCCGCAGGTCGGTGCGGCCGTCACCGGGGTGGGTGCGCCTTCCGCGCCGGTGGGGACGCAGATCTCCAGCCGCGTGCCGTCCGGATCGTGGAAGAAGATCCCGCCGGAGGGGGCGCCCTCGCCGTGGGCGACGAATCCGTTGTACGCGAAGTCGATACCCCGCTCGCGGAGGCGGGCCTCGAACGCCTTCACCTCGTCGACCGTCCCGGCCTCCCACGCCAGGTGGTGCAACCCGGCCAGGCTCGGGGCGTACCCGCCGTCCGCCTGCTGCCACAGCGTGAGCGTGAGCTGTCCGTCCTGCCCCAGGAAGGCGAAGTGCCGGCCGTCCTCGCTGCCCTTGCCGAGCACGTCGAATCCGAGCACGTCCCCGTAGAAGGCGAGGGAGCGGTTGAGGTCGGTGACGTTCAGGCCGACGTGGCCGGCCCGGAGTGTGCTGGTCGCCGTCATGGCAGACCCCTCTCCGGCGGATCGGTCGATCCGCCGATCTAACTGGTGAACTTAATGTTAAGAGTTAGAGACGTGGCGGGCAACCGATTACGTACTCTTGAGTGGTTAGCCCTGAGGGGATACGGACGTCAGAAGGAGGCAGGGATGCCCGCACCCGACCCCCGTCCCCTGATCGGAGAGCCCGTCTCGCTGGATCTCCTGAATACCCGCTGGATGTTCGACGGCGTACGCCAGGATCTGCTCACCGGCCCCGAAGGGCTGCGCATCTGGCTCGCGAGCAACGGTCTCGACCGCCGCTTTCCCGCCGACGCCGCCGCGCTGGAGCATGTGCTGCTCGCCCGCGAGGCGCTCGCCGCCGCCGTCGACGACCCCGGCGGCGCGGCCGGTATCGAGGGCGTCAACGCCGTACTCGACCATGGCCGGATCCGCGCCACCCTGACTCCCGAGGGTCCCGGCGAGGAGGCGGAGTTCGAGGATCCGTCCTGGGGCGCGGCCTGGACCGCGACCCGTGACTACCTCGATCTGCTGCGCACCGCCTCCGACCGGATCCGCAGGTGCGCGCACGGGGCGTGCATCCTGCACTTCTTCGACACCTCACGGAACGGCACCCGCCGCTGGTGCTCGATGGCGGCCTGCGGCAACCGCGCGAAGGCTTCTCGCCACTACGCGAAGACGCGCGAGGCCTGAGCGCCGTTCGGCGTGGGCTGCCGCCGGCCGTCCCTGGGTGAGGGCCGAGGGGCGTGCCGTGCGCCTACGGGAGGGCCGGCCTCCCGGTGGACCGCCGCGGAACGGGGCGGGGTGCGTCACAGGCCCTTGGTGAGGGTGTGCAGGTAGTCGGCCAGGTCCTGGGGGTGGGCGTACATGGGGCCGTGGCCGGTGTCCCATTCGGTGGTCTGGGCGCCCATGCGGTCGGCCAGTTCGCGCTGGGTGGCGGCGGGCAGCGCACGGTCCTGCGTGGCGACCAGGTAGTGCGAAGGCACCTCCCGCCAGGCCGGGGTGCCGGACGGGGCGGAGTCGATGCCCAGGCGCGGGAACTTCTGCACGGCCGCGGCGAGCGCGATGCGTGCGGCGTCGGCGTCGGCGGCCACGACCTTCCCGTACGCGGGCCGGTCGATGTACGAGTGTCCGTCGTCGGTGACCTTGAGGTGCTCGGGGAGCGCGCTGCCGGGGCGGCGGTGTGCGAGGTCCCTGACCGACTCGCCCTGGTCGGGGGCGAAGGCGGCGATATAGGCCAGTGCCTTGACGTGGCCCTGGCCGACGGCCGCGTTGGTGATGACGGCGCCGCCGTAGGACCAGCCCACCAGCAGCACCGGTCCGTCGACGGTGGACAGCACCCGGCGTACGGCCGCGACGTCGCCTTCCATGGAGTCCAGGGGGAGTTGGGCGGCGACCGGCTCGTGGCCCAGGGCGCGCAAGGCGGTGATGGTCTCGCTCCAGGCGGAGCCGTCGGCCCACAGGCCGTGGACGAGAACGATGGCGGTCATGACGTGAGCCTCCGGGAGGTCAGGAGAGGTGCGCGGGGCGCATTGCGGTGGTGGACGGCGACCTGGGCGGCTTCGACCCCGTCGGCGTAACCACTCAATTGAACTTTAGGGGTTAGGTGTGGACGGGTCAACCGGTCACATGCTTTTGAGTGGTTAGCGCGGAGGGGGTGGGTGCGGCGATCACCGAAGTCGGCGGAAGCCGCCGAGGGGAGCGGTCCTCGGCCGGCGTTGTCCGGCCGGGCCAGGGCGGTGAGGCCCGGTACCGCGGCCTGTGCCGACCTCGTCACGCCGCGGTGGGCAACCCCTTTGACGGCACGTGAGTTCGAGGTAAGACTAAGATCAACTACTTGACCGCGGTCCCCGCCACGCCCCATTCGTGGCGGGGCTGTTGTGTCTTCCGCCGGTACACCGAGGAGAGGACTCCCCCCACACATGACCCGTTCGAAGCTGCTTCGCGCGCTGACCGTCGCCGGAACCATCGCGCTGAGCGCCGTGGCCACCACACCGGCCGCGCACGCCGCCGCGTCCGCCTGCACCCACGACTGGTCGGGGCCGCAGATCTGCATGAAGACCGACGGCCAGGACGGGACGCCCCAGCCCGGCACTGTCACCGCGACCTGGACCAACCCGCCCAAGAGCCGGAAGTCCGCGACCGTCTACATCTACGAGCCGGGCGGCTTCAGCTACTCGTTCAAGGCGAAGCGGTCCGGCGGCCAGATCGTCGGCCACACCGCCCCGGGGCTGCAGGAGAGCGGAGATCTCTGTGTCCGTTTCAAGGGCAGCCCGCACAAGGCCTGCCTGGAGATGATCAACCGCAACGGCTCCTTCTAACCGCAACGGCTCCCTTGAGGGGGAGGGCGGACGGAGGCGGGGCGTGCGACAGCTGCCCCGGCACTCCGGCGCCGGTCCGTGCTGTCGCGTGACGCGGTATCCGCGGCGCGGCACCCCGCGGGACACGACGCGGCCGCAGCTCACCCGAGCTGCGGCCGCGTCGGCGTTCCGGCGGGGGCGGGCCGGCCCTGGGAGGGCCGGCAAGGAAGGCGCCCGCCCCGGCCTGACGTGGGCCGGGGCGCTCGCCGTTCGGGCGGTCTTCAGGTTGCCTTCAGGAAGGGTCCGTAAGAGTGGCCCACGTGCTCATGGAGCACGCCCGGCGCAGGGAACCGTCCCGCGCCGGGGCACGCCGCCGCCACCTCACCGTCGATGCAGCGGCCGCGCCACCCATGACCCGACCACACCACGCGCCCCCAGGGGCGAGTAGGGGGCAGGCCACCATGCACCAACTCACCGCGCACGCCCGTTCCTTCGAGGACCGCTGCGTCGAGCGTGGCGAGGAGTTCCGCCGGCTCGGCGCCGGGCAGTCGCCGCAGGCGCTGTTCCTCACATGCTCCGACTCGCGGGTCGTGCCGTCGCTGATCACCGGGGCGGCGCCGGGCGATCTGTTCGAGCTGCGTACCGCGGGCAACATCGTTCCCGAGTACCGCCCCGAGCGGCCCGCGGGGGAGGCCGCCACCATCGAGTACGCCGTGCGGGTCCTGGGCGTGGAGCACATCGTGGTGTGCGGCCACTCGCACTGCGGGGCGGTCGGTGCGCTGGTGCGCGGGGAGGATCTGACCGGGGTGCCCGCCGTCCGGGGCTGGCTGGAGAGCGCCGCGCCGGCACTCTCGGGCGGCGCGGAGGCGGCCGGGGCGGACGGCGGCACACCGGAACTCGCCGCCGCTGTGCAGCGGCATGCGCTGACGCAGGCGGAGCGGCTGCGGGCCCACCCCTGCGTGGCGGAGGGCCTCGCCGCCGGGCGGCTGTCCTTGGACGTCTGGTTCTACGAGGTGCATACGGGGGCCGTGCGGCGGCACCGGCCGGAGACGGGGCGCTTCGAGCCGCTCTGAGCGGTCGCCTGCCCGCCTGCCCGCCCGCCGCCCGCCCCGCCCTACGCCTCCAACCTGAGAGATCTCCATGCTCACCGCGCTCAAGCGCACCACGGCCAAGCTCCCCCCGCTCAGTCCCGGCACGCTCCGCCGTGACGTCCTCGCCTCGATCGTCGTCTTCCTCGTCGCCGTCCCGCTGTGTGTCGGTGTAGCCGTCGCCTCGGGTGTGCCGGCCGAACTCGGGCTGCTCACGGGCATTGTCGGCGGTCTGGTCGTCGGTTGTCTGCCGGGCAGTTCGTTCCAGGTCAGCGGCCCGGCAGCCGGGCTCACCGTGCTCGTCCACGAAGCCGTGCAGCAATTCGGCCTGGCGTCCCTGGGTGCGATCGTGCTCGCAGCCGGAGTCCTGCAACTGGCACTCGGCGCGCTGCGCTGCGGCCGGTGGTTCCGCGCGATCTCCGTCGCCGTCGTCCAGGGCATGCTGGCCGGGATCGGGCTGATCCTCATCCTCGGCCAGGTGTACGCCATGGCCGATACCGACCAGCCCGGCAGCGGCCTTGCCAAGATCACCGGACTGCCCTCTCTCGCCGCCGGGATCGCGAGCCGGCCCGAGGCCTTCACCGCGTTCGCGGTCGGCGTGGGCACCCTCGGCCTGCTCGTGCTGTGGCAGCGGATGCCCGAGAAGGTCCGTCTGGTGCCGGGCCCGCTCGCGGCCATCGCCGTCGCCACCCTTGTCACCTGGGTGTTCGCCCTGCCCATCGGCAAGGTGGAGGTGCACGGCCTGCTGGCGTCGATCCAGCCGCCCGGCCTCGGCGAACTCGGCGGCCTGGCCCAGCTGTCCGTCATCGGCACCGTGCTCGCCTTCACGCTCATCGCCTCCGCGGAGAGCCTCTTCAGCGCCGCGGCGGTCGACCGGATGGCCGACGGGGCCCGCACGGACTACGACAAGGAGCTCATGGCGCAGGGCGCGGGCAACACCGTCTGCGGGCTGCTCGGTGCGCTGCCGATGACCGCGGTGATCGTCCGCAGTGCGGCCAATGTGCAGGCCGGGGCGCGGACGAAGGCCTCCCGGGTGCTGCACGGCGGCTGGCTGCTGGTCTTCGCCGCGCTGCTCCCGGCAGCCCTCGGGGTCGTCCCGCTCGCCGCGCTCGCCGCCGTCCTGGTGCACGCCGGGGCGAAGCTGGTGCCCGTACGGCAGCTGTCGCAGCTGTGGCGGGAGCACCGGGGCGAGGCGGTGATCCTCGGGGTGACCGCGGGCGCGATCGTCTTCACCAACATGTTCGAGGGGGTGCTGCTCGGCCTCCTGCTGGCTGTGGTGAAGGCAGCCTGGGAGACCTCCCATGTCCAGGTCGGGGTACCGGAGTTGACCGGAGGACGGACCGTCGTCGCGCTCAGCGGCAATGCGACCTTCCTGCGGCTGCCCAAGATCCTGGACGCGCTGGAGGCGCTGCCCCGTGACAAGCCCGTCGAGCTGGATCTGACGGAACTGCGGCACCTGGACCACGCCTGCCGCACCGCGCTGGACGGCTGGACCACGCAGCACAACGGCGCGGCGGCCCCGTCGCCCGTACACCGGCCGGCCGCGGTGACGGCCGGGCGGTCCACGACGGCGTCCTCGACGGCGTCCTCGACGGAGTCCACGCCCACGGACGGGTCGACGCAGCGCGGCTGATCCCGACGCACTTGCGCGGCCCCGGCGGTGAACGAACCGCCGGGGCCGCGCCGGTCTTCAGGGCCGACCCGCGACCCCTACCCCAGCGCCCGCTCCAGGCTCCCCAGCGCCCCATCCAGCTCCTCACCGGTGATGGTCAGCGGCGGGGCCAGCCGGATCGTCGAGCCATGGGTGTCCTTGACCAGGATGCCTTCCTTCAGCAGCCGTTCGCTGATCTCCCGGCCGGTGCCGAGGGCGGGGTCGATGTCGACACCGGCCCACAGGCCGCGGGCGCGGAAGCCGGTCACACCCTTGCCGGTCAGCGCGGCCAGGCCGCTGCGCAGCCGTTCGCCCAGTTCGGCGGCGCGGCGCTGGAACTCTCCGGTGGCGAGCAGCTCGACGACGGCCGAACCGACCGCGGCCGCCAGGGGATTGCCGCCGAAGGTCGAACCGTGCTGGCCGGGGCCCAGTACACCGAGCACGTCGCGGCGGGCGACGACCGCGGAGACCGGGACGATGCCGCCGCCGAGCGCCTTGCCGAGGAGGAGCACGTCCGGCACGACCGACTCGTGCTCGACGGCCAGGGTGGTGCCGGTGCGGCCCAGTCCGGACTGGATCTCGTCGGCGATGAACAGGCACCCGGCCCGCCGGGTCAGGTCGCGTACGCCGGTGAGGTAGCCGTCGTCGGGGATCACGACGCCCGCCTCGCCCTGGATGGGCTCGATCAGCACGGCGGCCGTCGTCTCGTCGACGGCCGCTTCGAGCGCGGCGAGATCGTTGTAGGGGACGGTGCGGAAGCCGGGGGCGAAGGGCCCGAAGCCGATACGGGCCGTGTCGTCGTCGGAGAAGCCGACGATGGTGGTCGTCCGGCCGTGGAAGTTGCCGCCGGCCACCACGATCGTCGCCCGGTCCGCCGGCACGCCCTTGACGTCGTACGCCCACTTGCGCGCGACCTTGATGCCGCTCTCCACCGCCTCGGCGCCGGTGTTCATCGGCAGGACCATGTCCAGGCCGGTGAGCTCGGCGAGGCCCTCGGCGAAACCGGCGAGCCGGTCGTTGTGGAACGCGCGGGAGGTGAGGGTCAGCTGGTCGAGCTGGCGGTGCGCGGCCTCGATCAGGGCCGGGTGGCGGTGGCCGAAGTTGAGCGCCGAGTAGCCGGCCAGCATGTCGAGGTACCGGTGCCCCTCGACGTCCTCGACCCAGACCCCTTCGGCGCGCGCGACCACCACGGGCAGCGGATGGTAATTGTGCGCGAGGACCGGGCCCTCGGCCTGGATCAGCTCCGCGGACGAACGGGGAGCGTGCACGCGGGCGGTACGGGTGGGAGCGGTCATGAGCGAATCTCCTGGGTGCAGCACTTGATGCCGCCGCCGGCCTTGTGGAACTCCGAGAGGTCGACGGGGACGGGGACATAACCGTGCGCGCTGAGCTGGTCGATCAGGCCGGTCGCCTGCGGGGCGACGAAGACATGGCGGCCGTCGGAGACGGAGTTGAGGCCGAAGGCCATGGCGTCGTCCCGGGTGGCGAGCACCGCCTCGGGAAAGAGCCGTCGCAGTACTTCACGGCTGCCGGTCGAGAACGCCCCGGGGTAGTAGGCGATATTCGCGTCGCCCGTCTCCGCCGTCTCCTCAAGGACGAACAGCGCCGTGTCCAGGTGGTAGAAGTACGGGTCCACCAACTGCAGGCCGATGGTCGGTACGCCGAAGAACTCCTGCACCTCACGATGCGCCGCCGGTGTGGTGCGAAAGCCCGTACCCGCCAGGATGAAGCGGCCGGCCGGTACGAGATCGCCTTCGCCCTCGCACGGCGACTCGGGCCGGTAGACGTCGTACCCGGCCGCCTTGAACCAGGTCTCGTACTCCACGGACTCCGGCCGCCGCTGCGGCGCGTGGAAGGACGAGCCGAAGACCCGGCCGCCCATGACCAGCGCGGAGTTCGCCGCGAACACCATGTCGGGCAGCGTGGCCACCGGGGGCACGCGCTCCACCGTGTGCCCGTGGTCGCGGTAGGCGCCCATCAGCGTCTCCCACTGGTGCCCCGCGAGGGCGGTGTCCACCGGGATGTCCGCACTCATCCACGGATTGATCGCGTAACGCACATCGAAGTGTCTGGGCTCGCAGACCAGATAGCGCCGGGGGCGCGACACACGACTCATCGGCACGGGATGTCCCTTCGCTTCCTTACGGGGCATGCGTCGCATGCGGGGCGACCGGATATCACCGAGGGTCACCCGGGGTGCTTCCACGGTAAGGAGCGACGGATTCGGGTCACAAGAATCAAATGCTGCACATCAACGCAGGAATGCTGCGTGATCGTGCAGCCCGGCGCCGGATTACTGCGCGCAACGCGCCCGCTGCGTACCACGCTGTGCACCACGCTGTGCACCACGCGTACCACCGGCGCGTTTTTCGCCCGGCCCCTGGTCAGGGGGCGGAGCCGCCCGAGGACTGGCTGGCGCCCGCCTCCGGGCTGTCCGGCAGGAGATGGGACAGCACCATGTAACTGATCGTCTTGCGGATGAACGGCTCGGCCCTGATCCGTTCGAGCACCTCCTCGAAGTGCTCGACATCCTTCGCCCGTACGTGCAGCAGCGCATCGGCGCCACCGGTCACGGTCATCGCCGCGGCGATCTCCGGATGGTTGCGCACCACCTCCGCGAGCCGCCGGGGCGGCGCCGCGCTGTCGCAGTACACCTCGACATACGCCTCGGTCAGCCACCCCAGGGCGGCCGGCCGGACGGTAGCGGTGAACCCCGTGATCACGTTGTTCTCCCGCATCCGGTCCACCCGTCGCTTCACCGCGGTGGACGACAGCCCGACCTCCGCACCGATCTCCGCAAAGCTCGCCCGGCCGTTGTCGATCAACGCCGCAACGATCTTGCGGTCGAGGTCGTCGAAGGGCGCGGCCTTGTTGGTCACCGGGGCGACCTCCCAATCGGTCGGAGTCGCCCAGAATATCGACCGCGAGGGCGGGAGAGCGAGCGGCACAGGCGCGGGGCAGGAGGGGCCGTAAGGGCCGGGCGGGCGTGCAGGGTGCCGCAGCCACGCCGGAAATACGGGCCGGAGCCGGGTGCGTGGGTCCACGGCTCCCGCCGGAATGCGCATGGGATCCTGGTACGTCATGGATCTGCCGGACGGACGGACGGTGGACGGACGTGCGGCGATGATGAGGGTGCCCCGATGAGACTCTGCTTCCTGGTGGAGGAGCAGTACCGCCACGACGGCATGCCGCTGGACGTCATCCGCCAACTCGGCGCCTGGGGCCACCAGGTGGATGTGCTGTGGCCCGGCCGCTCGCTGATCCCCATATCCGAGGCGATTCAGGCCGGCAGTCATGATGCCTGGGTCCTCAAGACCGTTTCGGGTGGTCCGGGGCTGACGCTTCTGGAAGCCGCCGCTTCCGTCGGGCTGACGACGGTGAACGATGTCCGGGCGATCCGCGGCGTACGGGACAAGGCGCTGGCCGCGGTGATCGCCCGCCGCAGCGGGCTGCCCGTCCCGGTGACGTATGCGGCGGCCCGTCCCGAGGAGTTCGCGGAGATCGCAGAGGCGGAGTTCCCTCTCGTGGTGAAGCCTGCGGACGGCAGTTCCGGGCGTGCCGTGCGGCTGGTGGCGACACCGGACCGGCTGCTGGATCCCGTGGAGCCGGCCGGTGCCGGGGACCTGGGCGCGCCGGGCGGGGGGCTGCTCATCGCCCAGCCCTATGTGCCCAACTCCGGTACGGATCTGAAGGTGTACAGCGTCGCCGGCGAGCTGTACGCGACCGAGCGGTGCTCTCCGCTGCACCCCGCGCACGCCGTACGCGAACGTCAGGTCCCGCTCACCCCCGACATCGCCCGGCTCGCCGCCGAGGTCGGCACGGTGTTCGGCCTCGATCTGTACGGGGTCGACATTCTGCTCGGACCGGACGGTCCGGTGGTCGTGGACATCAATGACTTCCCGAGCTTCCGTCAGGTGCCGGACGCGGTCGCCCGGGTGTCCGCCGCGATCCTGGACCTCGCCCGTCACGGGACGGCGGGGCAGGGGGCCGGGCCGGCCGCGCAGCGGACGAGCGAGCAGCCGACGACCGGGCAGCCGACGACCGGGCAGCCGACGGCGGCGCCTGCCACGACGGGGCCGGCGGCCGCGGCGTCCGCCACGACACCTCCCTTCACCGCTGCGCCCGTTGCTCCGCCCGTTCCCCGCCCCAGCCGGCCCGCGGCCTCGATCGGTGGTGGCCGGTGAGGATCGGGCTGGTCACCGCGGATCCTGGGCATCCGCTGCTGGCCGCGGTCACCGAGCTGCTGACCCCGGAGCATCAGGTCGTCTGGCTGGACCCGGGCAGCAAGGGGCAGGCCCGGGACCTTTCCTCGCTCGATTCTTCCTCGACCAACTCTTCCTCGACCGACTCTTCCTGGCCCGACTCTTCCTCGCTCGATCTCTCCTCGCTCGCCGATGTCTACCTCCTCAAGGCGCGTACGCCCCGGGCGCTGGCGCTTGCCGCCCTCCTGGAGGAGCACGGCGCCCCGGTGCTCAACTCCGCGGCGGCGACCGCGCGATGCCAGGACCGTGTCGAGATGGCCGCGGTGGCCCGCGCGGCCGGGCTGCCGTTCGCCGGTACCGCGGCCGTGGCCACGGTCGGGGAGCTGGCCGCGGCCGGTGAACCGGACGGCCCGCTGGTGATCAAGAGCCGGTTCAGCCGACGCCATGACCTCGTGGCCCGTGCCGACAGCGCCGCACGGCTGCGGGAGCTGGCCGCCGACTGGCCCGATGAGCCGGTGGTGGTCCAGGAGTTCACCGCGAACAGCGGCTGGGACCACAAGCTGTGGGTGGTCGACGGGCGGCTCTTCGCCGGATTGCGCCGGTCGGAGCTGGCCCCGGACGGCCGCGGGCCGACGCTGCCGCTGCCGGTCGGTGAGCTGCCCGCGAGCTGGACCGGCGCCGCGCTCCGGGCCGGCGAGGTCTTCGGTCTGGACGTCTACGGGGTGGACGTTCTCGACGCCGGTGGCGGTGCGCCCCTCATCGTGGACATCAATGCCTTCCCCGGTATCCGCGGCCAGGCCGGCGCCCCGGAGGCATTGGCACAGCTCGCCCTGCGCACGGCCGCGAGAGGCCGGAGCCTCGGCGCCGGTAAGACCGGTAAGCCCGGTAAAGCCGGCGAAAGAGGCCCCGGAAAAAGAGGCCCCGGCGAAAGAAAAGTGGCAGAAGTCGGCGAGAAATAAACCCTGTTCGGAGGGCGCCGAACCGAAGTGGATCGGAGGCGGAAGCTCCTCCTCCGTAAGGCCTAATGCGTTGACCCCTGGGGTAGCGCTGCCCCGTTCGGAAGGCGTGGTTCCCCGCGCCTTCCTTCCGTACGTAAGGGGAGAGGCCGGCAACGGTGACACAGCCATTCGAACTGCCTGACTTCTACACGCCCTACCCGGCGCGGTTGAACCCGCATCTGGAGACGGCGCGTACGCACTCCAAGAAGTGGGCCCGCGAGATGAGGATGCTGGAGGGCTCGAACATCTGGGAGGAGAAGGATCTCGACGCCCACGACTACGCCCTGCTGTGCTCCTACACCCACCCGGACTGCGACGCGGATGCGCTCTCGCTGGTGACCGACTGGTACGTCTGGGTCTTCTTCTTCGACGACCACTTCCTGGAGAAGTTCAAGCGGACGCTCGACCGGAAGGGCGGCAAGGAGTACCTCGACCGGCTGCCCGCCTTCATGCCGATGGACCTGACCGCGGCCGTTCCCGAACCGGCCAATCCCGTCGAGGCGGGGCTCGCCGATCTCTGGGCGCGCACGGTGCCGCATATGTCCATGGCGTGGCGGAAGCGGTTCGCCGAGAGCACCGAGCATCTGCTCAATGAGTCGCTGTGGGAACTGTCCAACATCAACATCCACCGGGTGCCCAACCCCGTCGAGTACATCGAGATGCGCCGCAAGGTCGGTGGCGCGCCCTGGTCGGCGGGCCTGGTGGAGTATGCGACCGGCGCCGAGGTGCCCGCGGCCGTCGCCGGCTCCCGTCCGCTGCGGGTGCTGCGCGACACCTTCTCCGACGGGGTGCATCTGCGCAACGACCTCTTCTCCTACCAGCGGGAGACGGAGGAGGAGGGCGAGCTGAGCAATGGCGTCCTGGTGCTGGAGACCTTCTTGAACTGCACCACCCAGGAGGCCGCGGACGCCGTCAACGACCTGATCACCTCGCGGCTGCAGCAGTTCGAGAACACCGTGGTCGCCGAACTCCCCGCGCTCTTCCTGGACCAGGGCCTGGATCCCAAGTCCTGTGCGCAGGTGCTGGCGTACGCCAAGGGGCTCCAGGACTGGCAGTCGGGTGGCCACGAATGGCATCTGCGCTCCAGCCGCTATATGAACGGCGGCGGGTCCGCGGCCGGCACCTCGCGGCCCTGGTCGCCCTTCTCCTTCGGTGGACTCGGCACCTCGGCGACGGATCTGAGGACCGCGCTGACCACGGCCGGTGCGCACCGTTTCCGCAGCTCCACCCATGTCCCGCACCAGAAGGTCGGCCCCTCGCGCATCCCCGACCTCGCCATGCCCTTCACCACCACCCTCAGCCCGCACCTGGAGGGCGCCCGCCACCGCGTCGTCGCATGGGCGCGCCGCATGGGCATTTTCGGCCCGCAGCCCGGGGTGCCGCTGTCCGATGTCTGGGACGAGCCCGCGATGGTCCGCTACGACCTGGCGCTGTGCGCGGCCGGTCTCCACCCGGACGCCACTCCGGAGCAACTGGACCTGGGCGCCGCCTGGCTGGCCTGGGGCACCTACGCCGACGACTACTACCCCCAGGTCTTCGGCCGGACCCGCGATATCGCCTCGGCCAAGGTGTGCACCGCGCGGCTGTCGGCGTGCATGCCGCTCGACCCCTCGGCCGCCGTGCCCGAGCCGGTCAACGCGATGGAACGCGGGCTGGCCGACCTGTGGGCACGTACGGCGGGACCGATGACCCCCGAAGCGCGCCGGATGTTCCGTGAAACCGTCGACACGATGACGGCCAGTTGGATCTGGGAGCTCGACAACCAGGTCCACCACCGCATCCCCGACCCGGTCGACTACATCGAGATGCGCCGCGCGACCTTCGGTTCCGACCTCACCATGAGCCTGTGCCGCATCGGCCACGGCCGGCAGATCCCACCGGAGGTCTACCGCACCGGCACCCTGCGCTCCCTGGAGAACGCCGCGGCCGACTACGCCTGTCTGCTGAACGACGTCTTCTCCTATCAGAAGGAGATCGAGTACGAGGGCGAGGTCCACAACGGCATCCTGGTCGTCCAGAACTTCTTCGACTGCGACTACCCGACCGCGCTGAACATCATCAATGACCTCATGACCTCGCGTATGCACGAGTTCCAGCATGTCGCGGCCCATGAACTCCCGGTCGTCTGCGACGACTTCGGCCTGTCGCCCGAGGTCCGCAAGGCACTCGACGGCTACGTCCGCGAGCTGGAGAACTGGCTGGCCGGCATCCTCACCTGGCACCGGGGCTGCCTGCGCTACACCGAGCCCGAGCTGCGTCATCCCACGGGTTCGCCGGGGTGGCTGGGCGAGCAGACCGGGCTGGGGATGTCGGCGGCCCGCCTCTTCAGGGCGTCGGTCGCGGGGGTGGGGTAGGCGGTAGCCCGGTCCGCCGTCTGGAGTTCCCGCGCGTGTACCTGCCCCGGCACGATGCCGGGCTGCCCGAGGGAAAGCCGGACGACAGCCCGTCCACCGAAACGGCCGATGAGCGCGGTGAGCCGGCCCGCGGTCGGCTCTTCGTTGCCATGACCCGTGCCCCGCGACGTCGCGACGTCCTCTGGCCGGGCAGCGTCCGGCCGGAGGGCGGGCACTGGCCGTCCGGCCACGGGACGGGCACCGGCCGTCCGGCCGCAGGACGGGCGCTGACCCTCCGGCCGCAGGACGGGCACCGACCCTCCGGCCACGGGACGGGCACCGGCCCACGGGCGGCGTCCGGCCCGTCCCTCGAACAGCGGCCCCAGGGCCCGCAATGCCTCCCGCGGGCTCCTGCTGGCTGGTGAATATCCCGTCCGAGGTGAATATCCCGATATGTCATCGGGAACCCCACATGGCGAAATCCCGCACGGGTGTGACCGAGGGCCGGACCGCTGCCCATGGCTGACGAGGAGTTCCGACTGTGCGACGCATGATCGCTTTGCTTGGCGCTGTGGCCTTCACGGGGGCTTCCGCCGCGTTCGGCCCCACTGACGCCGAGGCCGTCTCCGGCGTCATCACGTACCACATCCGGCAGGGCAACCGGATGTACCGGATCGAGGATCCCGGCGACGACCACTGCTACGGAGTGGGCGAAGGGTACGGCGAGGTGGACAACGACACCCCCACCGACCTCGTTCTGTACAACGGCCGCGACTGCTCCGGATCGGTGGTGACCACCGTGCGCGCCGGATCCTGGCGCAACGCGCGGTTCGGGAGCCTGCGGCTGAGCGCGAACGGCCCGCGGTATCCGCAGGAGCCGGAGGACCGGGACACCACAGCGCGTTCGGACGACCCGGGTGACCCGGACGGCCCGGCGCGTGCGGATGACCCGGCGCGTGCGGATGGCCCGGGAGACACGGACGGCCCGGCGTCTTCGGGCGGCCCGGAGGACGCGGACGGTCCGGGGAACGCGGACGGTCCGGGGAACTCGGACGGCCCCGGAAACCCGGACGGCCCCGGAAACCCGGATGGTCCTGGGAACGCGGATGGTCCTGGGAACGCGGACGGTCCTGAGAACTCGGACAGCGCGGATCAGTCTGCCAACACGGAGCGTCCGGCGGACCCGGTGAACGCCGCGCACCCGGTGAGCACCGCACACCCGGTGAAGGCTGGGCATCCGGTGAAGGCTGGGCATCGGGTGAGCACCGCGCACCCGGTGAAGGCTGGACATCGGGTGAACGCCGCGCACCCGGTGAAACCTGCGCACCGGGTGAACCCTGCACACCGGGGGAACACCGCAAAGCGGGTGCGCCCGGGAAGTCCGGGGAGTCCCGCGTACCAGGGGAGTCCCGTGTACCAGGGGAGCCCCATGCGCTCGGGGAGCCCCGTCTACCCGGGCACCGGCCTCATGTACCCCGGCCTCGTGTACCCGGGCCTCGTGTACCCGGGGTTCGCCGGCTGACGTGCACCCCGCTCAGCCGCGCCGCCACGCTGCCGCGAACTCCTCGAAGCTGCGTGGCGGGCGGCCGGTGAGGCGCTCGACGGTGTCCGTGACGCGGTCTTCGGCGCCGTCGGCAATGGCGCGGTCCAGGCCGGCCAGCAGGGTGGCGAACGCGGCGGGCATCCCGGCAGCCAGACGGTCGTGCAGCTGGTCGTGGGTGAGCGAGCGATGGCGTACCGGCCTGCCGGTGAGGGCGGTGAGGGTGGCGGCGATGTCGTCGTAGCTCAGGGACTGCGGCCCGGTGAGCACCAGGTCGGCGTCCGGGATTGCCGGTTCGTCGGTGAGGGCGTGCACGGCGACGGTGGCGATGTCGTCCGCGTCGATGAAGCCGACGCGGCCCTTACCGGTCGCGGTCATGATGACGCCGCTGGTACGGATGCTCTCCGCGTGCGGGTGGCGGCCGGTGAAGTTCTGCATGAACCAGGAAGGGCGCAGCACGGCCCATGCCTCGAAGAGGCCCGGGAGCGCCGCATGCACCTGGCCCACCCCCGGGCCACCGGCGGGGATGGCGGAGGAGCTGAGGAGGACGACGCGGCGGGTGCCTGCCGAACGGGCCCGTTCGAGAAACGGGATCATCACGGCGGCCGGGTCCGGGGCCGCGGTGGGCGGGACGAGGTAGAGCCGGGCCGCTCCCCGCAGTGCGGCGTCGTGGGTGGCCGGGTCGTACCAGTCGAAGGGGACGGCCTGGGCGCGCGGCAGCTCGGGAGCGTGGCGGGCGGCGGCTCTGACGGGGTGTCCGAGCGCGGTGAGCCGGCGCACGACGCGGCTGCCGGTGGTGCCGGAGGCTCCGGTGACCAGGATGGTGTCGCGGTCTGTCATCGTCACTCCGTCAGGACGTGGGGGCGAGCGGAGACTTCGCCTCGCTCATGGAGGCCGGTACGGCCAGCGGGTTCCAGTAGTCGCGGTAGTGGGTGATACGGCCGTTCACGACCGTCACCACGGCGATATATGCCATCTCGCACGGGGCGCCGGATGCCACGATCCGGCCGACGGCACGCATTTCGACGACGAGGGTGCCGGGGGCATCGGTCCGGTGGATCTCCACGTAGGGGAACGCGTGGAGGTCGAGGTGATCGGGGTAGTCCCGCATGTACGCGGCGATTGCCGCCTTTCCCTCCAGCCGCTTCGGATAGCCGTCCGGGGCGAAGGGGAACTCGAAGACCGCATGGTCGTCGAACAGGGCCACCCAGCCGTCGATGTCCTTGTCCAGGAGCAGTTGCAGCCCGTGGCGGTAGAGATCTGCCGGTGGTGTCGCCTGCGCCGTGGGGGCCATGGGGTGCCCGCCTTCGCTGCCCTTGAGGGGCTTGCCGCGTGCGCTGCCCTCGACGGGGTTGCCGCGTGCGCTGTTCTTCATGGGGGCGTCTCGCCTCTAGACTGGGGATGCGATGCGGACCGATGGTCCGCTTAACCGCTGTCGAGACTATACGGACCGACGGTCCGTTTCGTAAGGGGGGCGCTCCCACCCATGGCTGAACGCAAGGCGCGCGCGGATGCGCTCCGTAACCGCGAGGCCGTTCTGTCGGCCGCCGATGAGCTCTTCGCCCGCAGTGCGAGCCCCCGCAGCGTGTCGATGGACGACATCGCGGCAGCGGCCGGTGTCGGCAAGGGGACGCTCTTCCGTCGCTTCGGTGACCGCACGGGCCTGATCCGGGCGGTGTTCGACGCACGGATCGAGCCCCTGCGGCAGGCCGTGGTGGAGGGGCCGGCGCCGCTCGGGCCGTCGGCAGCACCGCACGCGCGGGTGCCGGCGCTGCTCGACGCCCTCCTGTGCTTCAAGCTCGACCACCGCCATCTTTCCCTGGCCCTGGAGGAAGCCGGCAGCGGCAGCCCGTACCAGGGGGCGTCGTACGCGTGGTGGCACGGCATCCTGCGGGAGATGCTGGAGCGGGCCGATACGGAGATCGGTGCGGCGGCCGATACGGCGGCGGCCGGTGCGGCAACCGGGGTGGCGGCTGGGGCGGCGGCTGCTGCAGCGGCTCGGGACGGTGACTTCGCCGCGCACGTGCTGCTGGCCGCGACCCGGGCCGATCTGGTCGAGCACCTCGCCGGCCAGGAAGGGGTGACCCGCGATCGGCTGAGGGCCCAACTGGCCGTTTTCGTGGCCAGGGTGCTGGGTGCCGGGTGAGGGCTGCTGGGTGAGGGGTGAGGGGTGAGGGGTGAGGGGCCTGGGTGAGGGGCAGGTGGCCTGAAGCCGCCGCACCCTCGCCGCTCATTCCCCTGCGGGGCGGCCGGCCCAGCTGGTCAGCGCACGGACCCGTTCGGTGCGGCGGGTCTGTACATCCGTGCTGCGGGTGGCCCAGGCGATATGGCCATCGGGGCGGACGAGGATCTCGCGCACCCCGTCAAGGTCGGTGCGCGAGTCGTACTCGGTGACGCCGAGTGCGGTCACCCGCTTTCCCCATGCGGTCTCGACGGACTGCCGCATCTCCTCGTCCCCCGCCAGGTCGAGCAGGACGAACCGGCCGTGCGGGAGGAGTTCGTAGACGCGTAGCGCCGCTGAGCCGGTCGCCGTCAGAGTGATATCGGGCATCCGCCGTCCCGCCAGCGGGTCGGCATCCGCGCCGGTGGGCGGATAGGCGGTGTCGAGCGCGGAAACCAGCCCGGCCAGGCGGCGGTTGACCTCCTCGATGCCCAGGAGTTCGGTCAGCAGCCCGCGCAGTGCGGCGGCCGGCCGCTGGTACGGCGAGACCAGGGTCAGCTCCGCCAGCAGCGTCTGGACCTCGGTGTTCTCTGTGACCGCCTGCCCGACCGGATGCCGCTCGGCGTGGTAGCTGTCGAGCAGGCCGGGCGGGGCCCAGCCGTTGATCTCGGCAGCGAGCTTCCAGCCCAGGTTCATCGCGTCCTGGAGCCCGGTGTTGAGGCCCTGGCCGGCCGCCGGGAAGTGGATATGGGCGGCATCGCCCGCCAGCAGGACGCGCCCGGCACGGTAAGAGGCCGCGAGACGGGTGGCGTTGCCGAACCGCGACAGCCAACGGGGCTGCGCCACCCCGCAGTCGGTGCCGCAGATCCGTCGCAGGGAGGCCCGGAACTCGTCGAGCGTCAGCGGTTCGGCGGACGGTGTCCGCATCCGCTGTGGATCCAGGAGGACTATCCGGGTACCGCCGCCCGTCCGTCCGCCCGCCGGATCCTCCGTTCGCGGGCCTGCCGGGCCCTCCGTCCACCCGCCTGCCGGGTCCTCCGTGCACCTGCCTGCCGGGTCCTCCGCGCGGTCGCCCTTCGGGGCGGGCCCGGTCAGGGGCTCCGGTTCCAGCGGTACGGCCAGTACGCCATGGGCCCGCGCGCGGTCGAGGGCTTCCGGGGCGACGTCCGCGAAATCCCCGAGCGCTCCGCTCAGCGTCTCGTCGGTGCCGGGAAAGCCGATCCCGGCGGCCCGTCGCACCATGCTCCGCCCGCCGTCGCACCCGACCACATACCGTGCGCGTACGGTCTCCACGGTGCCGCCGGGGCCGCGGACCGCCACTTCCACGCCGGCCTCGTCCGGTCCCCCGCTGCCCGTGCCGTTGCCGGCGGCATTCTGGCGCAGCCCGACCACCTCGTATCCGCGCCGGACCGGCACGTCGAGTTCCTTCGCGCGTTCCGCCAGCAGCTGTTCGGTGCGGGCCTGGGCGAGGAACAGGGTGTAGCCGTGCCGGGTGTCCAGGGTGCTGAAGTCCAGCCGGGTGTCCAGTCCCGCGAAGTGCCACCCCGGCACCCGGCGCCCACCTGCCAGGAACCGGTCCGCCAGGCCCCGTTGGTCCAACAGCTCGATACTGCGCGGATGCAGTGTCAGTGCCCGTGAGTCCCGCTGTGCCGTGGCCCGCCGTTCGAGGATCTGCACCCGTACGCCGCCCAGCGCCAGTTCGGTCCCGAGCATCAGCCCGGTCGGCCCCGCGCCCACCACGATCACATCGGTGTCCGGGGCGATGCCGGTGCCGGTTCCGGTTCCGGTGCCGGTGTCCGTGTCGGGGGCGGTGCCGGTACCGGTGCCGGCATTGATACCGGTCCCGGCGTCGGTGTGGATGTCGGCTTTGGTATCGGCATCGGCATCGGCAGCGGCAGCGAGATCCCTGGCGGCATGCATGACTGGCCTCCGGTCGAGTTTCTGCTCAGCTTTAGTGAACAGTGTTCACGTGAACGCTGTTCACTATAATGAGATGCATGAGTTCCGCGTCAACCCCCAGCTCTCCCGATGCCCGTGCCGCTGCCACGACACGGGGCCGACCCCCGAAACTCGACCAGGCGCGCACCGTCGAAGTCGCCCTGGCACTGCTGGACGAGGTCGGGCTCGATGCACTCACCATGCGGCGGTTGGCCGAGGCCATGGACGTACGGGCCGGTGCCCTGTACCGCTACTTCGCGACCAAGCACGAGCTGCTGACCGCCATGGCCGAAGCGCTGCTGGCCGACTGCCTCGAACGGCCCCTCCCGTCAGCGGACTGGAGCGAGCGCCTGGCCGAACTGGCCCGCCGCATGCGGGCGGCGCTCCTCGGCCGCCGGGACGGGGCCCGCGTCTACGCCGGCACGCACTCCACCGGCAGTCACACCCTCGGCTTCGCCGACACCCTCATCGGTGTGCTGCGCGAAGCGGACTTCGCCCCCGACGACGCCGCTCGTGCCGCCCTCACGCTCGTCCACTTCACCATCGGCCACACCCTGGAGGAGCAGGCCGCCCTCCAGGTCGCGGGCGACGGTCCGGCGGACCCCGACCGGCTGCGCGCCGCGGTGACGCCGGCGCAGTACCCCTATCTCGCCCCCGCGCTGCCGGTGTTCACCAGTGCGGACTTCGCCGCGCACTTCGCCTTCGGGCTGCGGCTGCTCATCGCAGGGCTGCGGGCCACCGGGCCCGGCCCCACGCCCCCGCCTGCCGGCGGTTGACGGCCGGCCCCGGGCGGCCGATGCCGGGTGAGGCCTCCGCCCCACTGCCGTGGGCCGCGCCTACCGCCCGTTCAGGTACGCCAGCACCGCCAGCACCCGTCGATGCCCGCTGTCGCTCGTCGGCAGTCCCAGCTTCGCGAAGATATTTCCGATGTGCTTGCTCACCGCGCGGTCGGACACCACCAGCAACTGCGCGATCGTCGCATTGTCCCGGCCCTGGGCCATGAGCTGCAGCACCTCACGCTCGCGTGGCGTCAGGGCGTCGAGGGGATCGTCGCGGCGCCGGGTCAGCAGCTCCGTGACCACCTCCGGGTCCAGCGCGGTGCCGCCCGCCGCGACGCGTTCCAGCGCGTTCAGGAACTCGTCGACCCGCCCCACCCGGTCCTTCAGCAGATAGCCGACCCCGCCGGCGCCACCGCCCAGCAACTCCACGGCGTACGTCTCCTCCACGTACTGCGACAGCACCAGAACCGGCAGACCGGGTATCTCCCGCCGCGCCGCCAGCGCCGCCCGCAGGCCCTCGTCACGGAAGGAGGGGGGCATCCGGACATCCAGCACCGCGGCATCCGGGCGGTGTGCGAGCAGCGCGGGCAGCACCTCCGGCCCGCTGGCCGCGACCGCCACCACCTCGTGCCCGGCGGAGGTCAGCAGCAGCACCAGGCCCTCCCTCAACAGGGTGTTGTCCTCGCCGATCACCACACGCACGGCAGCTCCACTTCGATCACCGTCGGGCCCCCGACGGGGCTGGTCACTTCCACGGTCCCGTCGAGCGCCGCGACCCGTCGCCGGATGCCGAGCAGCCCGCTGCCCCCCGGCGCTCCGGCGGCGCCTTCCGCAGGCGAGCCGGTCCCGGCCCCTTCCCCGGGGGAGCAGGTCCCGGTGCCTTCCACAGGCGAGCCGGTCCCGGAATCTTCTCCGGGGTAGCCGGTCCCGGCGCCGCCGCGGCCCTCGTCACGGACCGACACCGTCAACAGGCCGTTTCCGCGGGCCAGTGCCACCGTGGCGCGGTCCGCCCCGCTGTGCTTCGCGGCGTTGGTCAGCGCCTCCGCGACGACGAAGTACGCGGCCGCCTCGACCGCCGCCGGGGCGCGCGGGCCTTCCTCCACCGAGTCCTCGCGCACCGCCACATCGAGGCCGCTGCTCGCCGCCTTCCGCGCAGCGGACCGTGACGTGCGGGCGAGGGCCTCACCCGGGGCTCAGGGGCCAATGCCATCCGGTGCGCCACGACGGGCGCCGTGCGCCCCACCGGCGCGCGGGCAGGACGGACGGGGTCAGGGCCGTGGCATCAGCCCGGAGAGGGTCGCCTCCACGAGGCCGCGCGCATACGACGCGTCCGTCGGGCCCGGCCGGAAAACCAGCCGGTACATCATGGGGGCGACGATGTGGTCCATCACGAGTTCGGTGTCCGGGGCCGGCTCGCCGCGGTCGGCGGCGCGGGCGAGGATGACGTTCACCTGCTCGGCGGCGTAGGCCGAGCACTGGCCCGCATGGCTGCCGTCCGGGTCGCCGGCGAGCGCGTCGCGGAGGTAGGCCCGCCCCGGGGGCGAGGCCATCTCCTCCAGGAACTGCTCGGCCCATGCCTCCAGGTCCGTGCGCAGCGCTCCGTGATCGGCGGGCGGTGCCTCCGGACGGAGGCGCTCGACGGCCACGTCGGACAGCAGCTCCTGGAGGTCTCCCCACCGGCGGTAGATCGTCGACGGCGTGACCCCGGCGCGAGCGGCGACCAGGGGAACCGTCAGTGCCGCACGGCCCTCTTCGGCTTCGAGGGCGCGCACGGCTGCGTGCACCGATTCCTGGACGCGGGCACTGCGTCCCCCGGGGCGGGTCATCGGCCTGGGGCTCATGGCTCCACCTTAAAGGCTCGGAGCCGCACGGGTCCACATAAAAGCAATCTGTTTGCGTTAGCGCCGCGAGCGCGGTAGCGTGTGGCTTAACGCAAAAATATTGCCTTTGGCTCGCGAGAGGACACCTCATGCATGCCGTCAGTGACGCGGTCCCCGCCTGGACGGTGGGTGAGATCACCGTCCGCCGTATCGATGAGACCGCGCTCCCCGCACAGACCGGCCGATGGCTGCTGCCCGATGCCACCCCGGACGTGGTGGCCCAAGCGCCGTGGCTGCAGCGGGATTTCACCGACCACGACGGCACCCTCCGCCTGGCCACGCACAGTTTCGCGATAGAGGTGCAGGGGCTGCGCCTTCTCGTCGACACCGGGATCGGCAACGGCAAACCCCGGACCAACCCCGCCTGGGACCGCCTGGACAGCGACTACCTCCGGCGTCTGACGGCGGCCGGCTTCGCCCCGGACGCGGTGGATCTGGTCCTCCTCACCCATCTGCACACCGATCACGTCGGCTGGAACACCCGCGCCGACAAGGGGGATTGGGTCCCCACCTTCCCCCGCGCCCGCTATCTGACGGCCCGTGCGGAGTGGGACCACTGGTCGGGCCAGGACCTGGACGACGCCCGCCGTCAGATGTTCCGGGACTCCGTCCACCCCGTCCGCGACGCCGGGCTGCTCGACCTGGTCGACGTGCCCGGCGAAGGCGCCACGGTCGCTCCCGGCGTCCGCCTCCTGCCGACCCCCGGACACACGCCCGGCCAGTTCGCCGTGGAGCTGCGCAGTGCCGGGCAGACGGCCCTGATCACCGGCGACTGCATCCACCACCCGGTCCAGCTGCCGCGCCCCGACATCTGCAGCTGTGCGGACGTCGACCCCGCACAGGCCGCCAGGACCCGCCGTAGCCTCCTCGCCTCGCTCGCCGGTACCGACACCCTGCTCCTGGGCAGCCACTTCCCGCCGCCCACGGCGGGCCGGGTCATCGCCGAGGGCGACGCCTACCGGCTCTCACCCGTCGCCCCTGACCGCGCCGTCGCCCCTGACCGCCCCTGACCCCACCGTCGCCCGCCACCGCCACTGCCCCGCCGGTGGCGCCGCCTGTACGCCGCGTCCCGCCCATGGCATCCGGAGGGTTACCCCTCGCCACCCTTAGCCACGTTTAATAAGAAAATCGGCTTTTGTCTGAATTTTCACGCATTTCGCCTTGTTGGAGACAGTTGAGCGTCGTAGCTTGGGAGTTGTCGGAGCCGGTTATCGGTTCGGCAACAACGAAGAATCAACTGGGAGGCGAGTATGAGCTTCCGCAAGGTCTTCCCCAGAAGGCGCAATCGCCACCACGACGATTGGGACGACGACTACGGCTACGGCCGCCGCGGACGCGGGCGTGGCAGGAGGTACGGTCGCGGTCGCAACTTCAGGCGTGGCTTCCGCTACTGACACACACCTCTGAGTTCGAGGCTGGCTCGCGTACGGCGCGGGTCCGCCTCGTCGTTTTAGGGGGCGGTGCCACACGGTCCCGCTCAACAACCCGACCAGCGACGAGATGACGTAGCGATCATGCACCTGCGCAGCTCACGCCGGCGCGGAGAGCGCCCCAAGGCGTCGCCTCAAGAAGGCACGAAATCATCGCCCGTTGGAGAGGGGTCACCCCTGGCGGACGATGCCGATGACAATTCCCCCGGTCCACCGGCCGGTGTGCGGTCAAAGCCGCCGCCGCCCCCGGACCCCGCCATGGACCGCGTGTTCCGCGGGCTCGTCGCGGACACCTCGATCCGTACCAGACGAGTGGGCTTCAAGGAGGCCGTGCGGCGCTTCTGGCCGCTGACCCGGGGCGACCGGCGCTGGATCCTTCTGATCTGCCTCAGTGCCATCGTCGCCGCGGGCGCGGAGACCGTGGCCATCCTGCTGTTCGCCGAACTCACCGACAACGCCCTGCAGAAGGGCTCGGTCAGCGCCTTCTGGAAGCCCGCCGGACTCTGGCTCGGCGTGGCCGTCGCCGGCGCGATCGTCGGATACCTCGGCAACTCGCTCGCCGCCTGGACGGCGGAACGCTTTGTGATGCGGCTACGCGCCCGCGTCTTCGCCCACCTCCAGACGCTGCCGCCGCACTTCTTCCAGCGCAACCGCCGCGGAGACCTGGTCGAGCGGTTGACCGGCGACGTCGACGCCATCGAACAGCTCGTGGTCTCCGGCCTCGTCCAGGCGGCCACGGCCGGATTCGGCGTCATCTTCTACGCCGGAGCCGCGCTCTGGCTGCGCTGGGACCTGGCGCTCGCCACCTTCGCACTGGCCCCGCTGTTCCTGCTCGCCACCACCCGCTTCACCAGCCGGGTCAAGGAGGTCTCCCGCCGGGAACGTGCGGCGGACGGCGCCATCACCTCGGTGGTCGAGGAGGGGCTGGTGAATGTCGTCCTCACCCAGGCCTACAACCGGCAGCGGGACGAACAGGAGCGGCTCCGCCGCGAGGCCCGCAAGTGGCTGCGGGCCTCGGTGACCAGCGCCCGTCTCAACGAGTTGTACGGGCAGGTGGTCGAGGTCCTCGAAACGCTCTGTGTCCTGGCGATCATCGGCCTGGGCGCATGGGAGATCGCCTCGGGGCGGATGACGCTGGGGCAGCTCCTGGCCTTCGCCGCGTTCGTCGGCTACCTCTACCCGCCGATCCGCGACCTCGGCCAGCTCGGTCTGACGGTCACCGAAGCGACTGCCGGAGCCGAGCGGCTGCTGGAAATCCTCGACGCCCCACCCTCCGTCACCGAACCCGACCCCGCGGTCGTCGTGGCGGCACCGCGCCGTGCCGTCGGCGCGGTGGAAGTGTGCCGGGTCGGCTTCCACTATCCCGGCGGCGAGGAGGAGGTACTCCACGACTTCTCCTTCACCGCCGTGCCCGGGGAACTGGTGGTCATCACCGGCCCCAGCGGCGCGGGCAAGTCGACCCTGGCCGCCCTGCTGCTGAGGTTCTACGACCCGGACACCGGCAGCGTCCGGCTGGACGGCATCCCCGTGAACCGGCTGCCGCTCGCCCAGCTCCGCCGGAACATCACGCTGCTGCCCCAGGACACCCTCGTCCTGCACGACACGGTGGAGGAGAACATCGCCTGCGGACACGACGGCGTGACGCACAGCGACGTCGTCGACGCCGCCCGGGCCGCCGACGCCGATGGGTTCATCTCCGCCCTCCCCGACGGCTACGACACGGTCATCGCCCCCGGTACCTCCCGGCTCTCCGGCGGCCAGCTGCAGCGCATCGCGATCGCCCGCGCCATGCTGCGCAACGCCCCCGTGCTCATCCTCGACGAACCCACCACCGGCCTGGACGCCCTGGCCACCCAGCGCATCCTCGGACCGCTCCGGCGACTCGCCGAAGGCCGCACCACCCTCGTGATCACCCACGATCTGGACCTCGCCACGGACGCCGACCGCATCCTGGTCCTGGACGAGGGACGCCTGGTGGAGTCGGGGCAGCATGCCCAACTCCTCGCCGGGCAGGGCCTGTATGCCACCCTCTTCCACGCCCACCCGCCTCCCCGCAACGGCTCCCCGCACCCCGTCGCCCGCCCGTCGGGCAGCCACTAGCCACCAGCCACCAGCCACCAGCCACCAGCCACCAGCCACCAGCCACCAGCCACTGGCGGTGTCGGTCCGGCGCCTGGGCACTGCCGGACCGACACCGCCAGTGGCCATCGCCACGGCCACGGCCACGACCACTGCCACGGCTACCGCCATCGCCATCGCCACGACCACCGCCATCGGCACCCGAGCCCGGGCCGCGAGCGGGACCGTACGCCGTACGGCCCTGCCCCTGGGGCCGCCCTTGCCCCGCCCGCGCGGCTTCCCCCCCGGCTCCCGGGTGCGAGCGCCCGCAAGTCGCCACCCCCGCCCCCCAACCCCCACCCCCAACCCCCACCCCCACCGCCTCCCACTCCCACCCGCTCACTCTCGGTACGCGGGGCGACACGCAAGGCGCATACCCGCCTGGTCCGCCTCCCGGGACCAAGATGGTCCCGTGAACCAGGAGCGCGCGTGACCAGGCCATCCGCAGCGGGGAGCGACAGCGCCACCGGAACCCACCACCTCCACCGGGCGGTCGGGTTCTGGGGGCTGATGTTCATCTCCCTGGGATCGATCATCGGCTCCGGCTGGCTGCTCGGTGCCCTGACCACCGCCGTCATCGCCGGACCGGCGTCGCTGGTCTCCTGGGTCCTCGCGTCCACGATGCTCGCCGTACTCGCGCTGGCCCACGCGGAGCTGGGCGCCACATACCCGATCGCGGGCGGCACCGCCCGGTTCCCCTTCTTCGCCTTCGGCCCGCTGGTCGGCTTCACCGCGGGCTGGATGTCCTGGCTGCGCTCGGTCCTGATCTCGCCGATCGAGGTCGAGGCCACGCTTTCGTACATGGACCGCATCGGCTGGGTCCACGACCGGGTGCACGTCCTGCACCCGAACGGCACCCTCACCGCGGCCGGCCTGCTGATCGCCAGCGTCTTCATGCTGATCTTCACGCTCATCAACGTCCTCGGCGTGCGCCTGCTGTCCGGGATCAACTCGGTCACCGCGGTGGTGAAGACGGCCGTACCGCTGCTGACCGTGGTGGTCTTGATGACCCTGTCCTTCCACGGCTCGAACTTCACCGCGGGCGGCGGCTTCGCACCGCACGGTGCGCACGGGGTCTTCGCGGCCCTGCCCGCCGGTGTGGTGTTCGCGCTGCTGGGCTTCGAGCAGGCCATCCAGCTGGCCGGTGAGGCACGCGACCCGCAGCGCGATGTCTCCCGGGCGGTGATCGTGGCCATGGCGGTCGGTACCGCGCTCTACCTCCTGCTGCAGATCGCCTTCATCGCCGCCCTGGATCCCGACGCCGTGACCCACAGCTGGGACAACCCGGTGGGGAAGGGCAACTTCGGCCCCTACGCCACGCTCGCCACCGCCGTCGGGGCCGGCTGGCTGGCGACCATCCTCTACGTCGACGCCGTCATCTCCCCGGCGGGCACCGGCCTGGTCTACATGGCCGGTGCCGCGCGTCTGTCCTACGCCATGGGACGCGAGCGGGTCCTGCCCGAAGCCCTCACCCAGGTCGGCCGCAGCCGGGTACCCGTCGTCTCGATCCTCCTCGCCTTCGTGGTCGGCGAGATCGCGTTCCTGCCGTTCCCCAGCTGGCAGGCGCTGGTGGGCCTGGTCACCTCGGCGGCCGCCGTGATGTACGCATTCGCGCCGGTGGCGCTGCACGCCCTCCGCGTACAGGACGGCGGCCGGAACCGCCCCTACCGGCTCCCCGCCGGCCCCGTACTGGCCCCCGCCGGCTTTGTCTTCGCCAACTTGATCTTCTACTGGTCCGGCTACGAGGCGGACTGGAAGCTCGGTATCGCCGCCCTGCTCGGCTTCGTCGTCCTCGCGCTCACCCGCCGCGGCGTTCCGGCCGCCGAACGCAGCGGCCTGCGCGCCAGATCGGCCGCCTGGGTGTGGCCCTGGCTCGGCGGCATGATCCTCATCGGCCACTTCGGCCGCTACGGCGGCACCCGAGCGCTCCCCGCCTGGTGGGACCTGGTCATCGTGATCGTCTTCAGCCTCGCCGTGCACTACACCGCCGTAAGCATGGCCATGCCCCCCGAAGCGGTGGACGCCGCCGTGCGGCACGAGGAAGAGGGCGAATCGGTGCCACCGCCCGCCGCCTCCTCCCGGTAACCTCCTCGGCCTCCCGGCAGGACGGCTGCGCCGTGACCCGAGCTTCGTGGTGCTCACGGTGGCCGTCCCGGCGCTGCTCCACCCGATGACCTCCACAGCCACGGGGCTTCGCCCTGCCGGCCGGCTGCGCCTTCCGCCGGGGCACCGCGCGCTGAACCCCCGGCAGGCGGGCCGACGTACCGGCCGGGCCCCGGACGGCACCGTGACCGGGTGACCGGCACGAGCAGGGCCCGGCCGTCGCGTCGAGCACGCGGCCCGAAGTGCTCGTGCCGGCCCGCCCGCAGGCAGCCCCACCCCCGGAAACCTGAGGTCAAGGGCTGTCCCGTCATCCCGGTCGTCGTACGCCCGCCAGGGATGACGGGACAGCCCTTGGAGTGACGGGCGCAGGCGTGGCCCCGGCTTGGGGCTGCGGAAGGGGGAGGCCGATGAGCCAGGCGTTCGGCGCGCGTACGGAGAGGGACGGCGGACCAGCCGAGCACCCCTCCGCCCGGGGCGCGGCGGTGGGTGCCATGGCCGCCCTTGTTCCCCTCTTCGGTCTGATCGCCTCGCTCTCCGCGTCGGACAGCCCGCTCACCACCACCCTCGCAGCAGCCTGTGCCCTGGCCCTGGTCTGCATGGTGGCGACGCCGCATCCACGCCGACCTACCGGCTAGCAGTCTTTGCACTCCTTGAGTCCCGCGATCGCCAGCGCGCGCTCCGCAGGGTGCTCGTCGGCTCCGGGCAGGGCGAGCGCGGTCCGGAACTGCTCTCGCGCCTCGGCGACGCGGCCTGCCGCGGAGTAGGTGCGGCCCAGCCGGTACCGGATGTCCATCTCCAGCCGGTCGCAGTGGGGTTCAGTGAGTGGGGACAGCGTCCGGTGCCGGGAGAGCGCCTGGTGGTGGAGGGCCGCCGCGGCGCTCAGGTTTCCCTCTCCATGCTCTGCCGTGCCCAGCCGGGTCAGGACGATCGCGTGCATGAGTACGTCCCCGACCCGCTGGGCCAGGTCCGCCGCTTGGCGGTAAAGGATCTTGGCCTCAGCGTACTGGCCGAGGTCGAGGTGGACGCCGGCCGCGTTGCCCGAGGCCATGCTGATCATGCGAGGTCTGCCGTTCGTCTCGGCGTGGGCGCGGGCGGCGGCGAAGCAGGCCAACGCCTCCTCGCATCGCCTCTGGCTGTGGTGGACGGCGCCGAGTACGCAGAGCCCCATCGCGGTGAGCCAGTGGTCGTCGAGCCGCCGAGCCAGCTCAACTGCCTCGGTGAGACGGGGAATTGCCCGCTCGGCCCGGCCCGAATTCAGGTCGGCGGCCCCCAGCCCGGCCAGGGCCCGCGCCTCTTCGCGCCGGTCCGCGCGGTGGCGGCTGAGGTGAAGCGCCTCGGTGAACCAGGCGTGCCCTTGGCGGATGCGGCCCTGATAGATGTCGGTGATGCCCATGCAGTTCCGCAGTGCGGGGGCCATCCGCCGGTCGGTGGCCCCGTCCGCGTGCGCGAGCGCGATCTCCAGGGCAGTTCGGCACTCGTGGTAACGGCCCCGGCGTACGAAGTAGTCGCTCAGGGCCTCGGCGATCCAGCACGCGTAGTCGGCCTCGCCGAGCGCTGCGGCGTGCCCGACGACGTCGACGAGCTCTCCGCTCGCCGCGTCCAGCCAGCCGCCGGCGTCCTTCCAGTCCGCGAACGGCGCTCCGGCGGGTTGCGGCCCGGTGGGGAAACCGCCTCGGCCCCAGTCGCTGGTGATCCGGCCCGCGTCCAGATAGAGGCGGAGTACGGCTGTACGGGCCGCGCCGGCTTCGGCGGGGGCGGCTTCCGCGAGCCGCCGCGCGTGCACCCGAACCAGGTCGTGCAAGCGGTAGCGGCCCGGACGGGTCTGCTGCAGCAGACTCGCGTCGACCAGGCTTTCCAGGGTCTGCTCGGCGTCGCGGGACGAGCAACCCAGCATGGCCGCTGATGTCAGCGGGTCGAACTCGACCGTCGGTGACAGGCCCAGGGTACGGAATCCGCGCTGCTGCGCCGGCGCGAGCTGGTCGTACGACAGCCGGAAGGCCGCCTCCACGCTGCGATCCCCGGCACTCAGCTCGCCGAGGCGGCGCTCGTCGCCCGCCATCCGGTCCACCAGGTACGCCAGCGTCCAGGCAGGGCGGGTCTGCAGCCGTGCCCCGGCGATGCGCAGCGCCAGCGGCAGCCCGTCGCACAGCCGGACCAGCTCACGCGTCGCCTCCGGCTCCCGGTCCGCGCGCTCCTCCCCGACGATGTGCCTGAGCAGGGACAGCCCATCGCCGGTCTCCAGGGGCTCCAGCGTGACTCGTCGATCGGTGTCCAGTCCGGCCAGCTGCCGCCGGCCGGCCACCAGCACCATGCTGCCCGGCCCGGCGGGCACCAGCGGCCGTAGCTGCTGCGCGCTCAGCACATCGTCGAGCACGAGGAGCAGCCGCAGCGAGCTGGTCGCGGCCCGCCAGGCCGCGGTGAGTTCGTCGAGGTCGTCAGGCACCTCGCTGTCGGCTGCGCCGACCGAGCGCAGCAACCGCCGCAGCACTCGCTGCGGCGGTTGCCGCTGCCGTTCCGTGCTGTGCGCGCGCAGGTCCACGAACAGGCAGCCGTCCGGGTAGTGGACGCGCAGCGCACCGGCCGCGTGGACGACGAGCGCGGTCTTGCCGACGCCGGCCGTGCCGTCCACCGCCACGATCGACACGGATTCGGGCGGCGAGGGCGCGGTCAGCAGCGCCAGTTCGCGCTCCCGCCCGATGAGGCGGCCGGTGTCGCCCGGCAGTTCGTTGACCGCGCGGCGGGGCCGGGCCGGCGGAGCGGCAGAGCGCGCCACCGCCGGCCCGAGGAGCTGCTCGTCGTCCCGGCGCAGCACCGCCTGGTGCACCCGACGGAGTTCCTCGCCGGGATCGACCCCGAGCTGGTCGCGCAGCCGCTCGCGCATGTCCTCATAGGCGTTCAGCGCGGCCACTTGGCGTCCGATGCCGTACAGGGCACGCATCCTCAGCGCGGTCAGCGACTCGTCGTACGGATCGGACTCGGGCAGCGCGGACACAGCGGCGAGGTCGTCCAGGGCATCGGCGGACCGGCCGAGAAGAACCAGACACTCAAGCCTCTCCCGCTGAAGCGTGCGCTGGCGCTGCGACAGCCGCTGCCGCTCGCCCTGCGCGAACGGCCCCGGCAGCCCGGCCAGGGGCTCGCCTCGAAACAGGGTGAGCGCCTCGGTGAACCGGTCCATTGCGGTGGCCAGGTCACCGGATGCCCTCGCGCGCCGTGCCTCACCGACCCGCTCGGCCAGCTCCGCCACATCGAGCCGCACTCCGTCGCCGACGAGGCTGTACCCGCCCCGGCCACTGCGGATCACCGACCCTGTCCGTCCGGCGCCCTCCGCGTCGAGCGCCTTCCGCAGCGGGTAGACGTAGCTCGGCAGTACCCGGCGACCGGACCTCGGCGGCTGTCCACCCCACACGCCGACGAGCAGCTGCTCCTGGCTGACCAGCGGGCCCGGACGCAGCACCAGCGTGGCCAGCACCGCCTGCCGCCGAACCGGCCCCAGGTCCAGCGGCGTCCCGTCACGCCAGGCCCGCACCGGCCCGAGCACCGCGATCCGAAGCCGCTGATGCGATCCCCCGTCCATCCCGAAGCCTCCGCTCCCCCGCATCATCGAGATTTCATCGGCATTTCAGCGCCTCCCGCAAGGGTTGGCAAGTCACCACCGAGAACCGCTGGGAAGCAAGGGAACGGCGAGAGAGGGAAGGCACCGGGCACGGGCTCGGCCGGCTCCACGGCACCCGCCACGGGGGAACTCACCATGACGTACCCGAGTGTTCCGCAGCAAGCGATCCGTTCGTGCAACTTCCCGACCAGGAGGTCAGATTGAGCGAGCACCTCTCCACCCGCAGGAGTGTTCTGAAGGCCGTCGGCGGAATCTCCGCGGCGATGGCTCTTGGCGGCGCAGGCGTCCTTGCGACGGCGTCGCCGGCCAGTGCGGCCAGTGCGGCCAGTGCGGCCAGTGCGGCCGGTGCGGCCGGTGCGGCCGGTGCGGCCGACGACGGCTTCGGGCTGACCATCAAGGACCGCAACGAGGCCGACCCCCGCATGTGGTACTACCGGTTCGCGACCGACGCGGTCGAATGGGACCCCGCCGTCAACGTCCTGCTCCCTGACGACTACCACACCAGCGGCCGCACCTATCCCGTCCTCTACCTGTTCCACGGCGGCGGTACCGACCAGGACTTCATGACCTGGGACCGGCTGCCGGAGGGAGGCATCCGCGCCTGGACCGCCGGCAAGCCGATCATCGTCGTGATGCCCGACGGCGGACACGCGGGCTGGTACTCCAACCCGGTCAACTCCCATACCGGCCCCCGGAATTGGGAGACCTTCCATATCGACCAGTTGCTCCGGTGGATCGACGCGAACTTCCGGACGTACGCCGAGTACGACGGCCGCGCCGTCGGCGGGTTCTCGATGGGTGGCTTCGGCGCGCTGAAGTACGCAGCCAAGTACTACGGCCACTTCGCCTCGGTGAGTGCCCACTCCGGCCCGCCCAGCCTGCGCCGTGACCTCAGCGCGGTCGCCCATTGGGCCAACGTGTCCTCCGCGGCCCTGGACCTGGGCGGCGGCACGATCTACGGCGAGCCGTTCGACGAGGCCAGGGTCAGCGCCGACAACCCCATGGAGCACATCGAGAGCTACCGCAACAAGCGGGTCTTCATGGTCGCCGGCACCAGTCCCACCCCGGTTGACCCGTTCGACCTGCTCAACGAGACCGAGGTGCTCGCCGGCCAGCGGGAGTTCCGAGCCGGCCTCGACCAAGCCGGCATCCCGCACGAGTGGCACGAGGAGCCCGGCGGACACTTCGTCCGCCCCGAGATGGCCATCCGCGACATCGACGGCATCATCGCCCGGCTCCGTCAGGCGTAGAGCCGGCCACGCACAGACGTATGGCCACGCCCTCCGGGGCGGGCAGACGGACGAGAACGGGGGGCGCCCCCGACAGCGCCGGCAGCAGCCCACTCGGCATCGACCGAGACGGAACACGACGAAGGCCCCGGCCGGTTTCCCGGTCGGGGCCTTCGTTCGGCCCGGTGAGGCCGGGCGGAGGATACGAGTAGCTGTGGAGTGACGCCGCGGCCGGTACTGAGCAGCCTGCGGGCGACCGCGCAGAGGGGCGGAAGCCGGTCAGCCGGCGAAGCCAGGGACCACCAGGCCGGACTCGTACGCGATCACCACCGCATGGGTCCGGTTCTGCGCGCCGAGCTTGGTCAGCACGTTTCCGACGTGGGTCTTGACCGTCTCCAGGCTCACCGTGAGGGACTCCGCGATCTCCGGATTGGAGAGCCCGGTGGCCATCAGGCGCAGCACCTCCTCCTCCCGGCCGGTCAGGGCGGCGTGCGGCAGGGCCTCGGCGGAGCCCAGCGGGCGGGCGGCGACCATGCGGCCCAGTGCGGCCGGGAAGAGGACCGCTTCGCCCGCCGCCACCACCCGGACCGCCTCGGCGATCTGACGGACCGGGAGGCGCTTGAGGACGAAGCCGCTGGCGCCCGCGCTGAGGGCGGCGGTGACGTAGCCGTCGTTCTCGAAGGTGGTGATCACCACGACCTTCGGCGGGTCGGCCGCTTCGGCCAGCAGTTGGCGGGTGGCCTCGATCCCGTTGCGACGCGGCATCCGTACGTCCATCAGGACCACGTCCGGCCGCAGGCTCTGCGCCCGTTCGACCGCCTCGACGCCGTCGGCGGCCTCGCCGACCACCGTGATGCCCGGCTGTGCGGCGAGCAGCATGCGCAGGCCGCTGCGGGTCACCTCCTCGTCGTCCGCGATCAGGAGGGTGACGGCGGGGCTGGTGACGGGGGGAAGGGGCATGCCTTCGCCCGCGTCGGATCCCCTCACGCCGATACCCGTACCGGCAGCCGGAGGGCCATGCCTTCGCCCGCGTCGGATCCCCTCACGCCGACGCCCGCGCCGGCAGCCGGACGGCCAGCCGCCAGTGCTGCGTCCCGTCCGGGCCGGCCTGGAACTCACCGTGCAGCAGCCGGACGCGCTCGGCCAGTCCGGGCAGACCGTGGCCGGAGGTCGGGAAGGCCCCCGGGCCCGGGCCCGGGCCCGTCCGTACCCCGGTCCGGTTGACCACCGTGAGATCCAGTCCGTCCGGCCCGGCCGCCACCCGGGCCACGATCGGGCCGCCCGCCCCGTGGCGCAGCGCGTTCGTCAGCCCCTCCTGGACGATCCGGTACGCCGCCCGGGAGAGCGTCCCCTGCACCTGCGCCAGGTCGCCCGACAGCTCCGGTTCCACCACCGCGCCCGCGTGCCGCAGGCGGTCCAGCAGCTCGGGGAGGTCGGCCAGGGTCCGGGTCGGCGCCGTCCCCGACTGTTCCTCGCGCAGCACTCCGAGCACGTAGTCCAGGTCCTCCAGCGCGGCCCGCGTCGACTCCTCGATGCTGCGCATGGCGGCCCGCGCCGTCGCCGGGTCGGCGGAGAGCGCCTCGCCCGCCACCGCCGCCTGGATGGTGGCCGCCGTCAGCGTGTGCCCGATCGAGTCGTGCAACTCGTGGGCAATCCGGTTGCGTTCGGCCAGCAGCTGTTCCCGCTCGGCGGCCAGCGCGAGCCGTTCGGCCGCCGACGGCCCCAGCAGCCGTGGCGCCGCCCACCGCAGGGCCTTCGTCACCAGTACGCAGAGGGCTACCGCCAGCAGGATGCACACGGCCGCCACCACCCAGCTCCACCCGCCCGACACCCGGACCGACGTGCCGAACAGACTCGCCCGCGCCTCGGCGCCGAGCCAGTTCCCCGGCAGGGAGAGGCCCATGATGAACAGCACCCCGCTCGCCAGCGCCCCCGTCCAACCGACGGCCACGTGCAGCACCAGCCAGAGCGGGGTCCGCCAGCGGTCGAGGCCGAGTGAACCGGAGGGCCGGCGACCGGCCACCGGATTCGGCAGCGGCACCCGCAGCAGCCGGCGGGCCGACACGACCAACGCCCGTCGTACGGGGCGCGCCAGGCCGACCACGCCGACCAGTACCGCCCAGACCAGCAGGACCAGGACGATCTGCACGCTCTCGGAAGCGGATCGCCACGACAGCGCCGGCAACAGGGCGAAAGGCAGCAGCGGGAGGCTCGCCAGCGCGCCGCAATAGGCGAACAGCACACCCGCATACGTGGAGCCGCGCAGCAGCGGCCGAATTCCCCTGATCATGGGCGCCAGTATCGCCGGGCGGCCCCCCGGCAGCCTCCCCCGATCGGGGGAGCGATTTCTCCCGCCTTCCCGCGATGCGGTCAGCGGGCCCTGGAAACCAGGATCGTGCCTCGACCCAACGATTCCCCAGGAGTTGACTTATGCGTGCTCAGACCCGGCAGGGCCTTCGTTCCTCGACCCGGCAGCAGGGCGGCAGACGGCGACGAGCCGTGTCGGCCGCGGTCGCGGTGGCCATCGGCGCCATGACGCTGGGCGCCCTCGCCCCGCCCGCCGCCTCCGCCTCGGACTCTGCCGCCTCCGCTGCTGCCGCCGCCAGGACGGACGCCGTCCAGCAGGCCCTGAACACGCTGGTGCGCGACGACGGGATGCCCGCCGCGCTGGCGAGCGTCCAGGACCGTGACGGCCGCATCCGCAGCTACACCGCAGGAGTGGGCGACCTGACCACCGGCTCGAAGGTGCCCGGGGACGGCCAGGTACGGATCGGCAGCAACACCAAGGCGTTCACGGCGGTCGTGGTCCTGCAGCTGGTCGGCGAAGGGAAGATCGGCCTCGACGCCACCGTCGACACCTACCTGCCCGGCCTCGTCCGCGGAAAGGGGATCGACGGGCGCCGCATCACCGTCCGTCAGCTCCTCCAGCACACCAGCGGACTCCCCGAGTACGGCAGCCACGTCGACGACGACGAGATCAGGAACCGGTACCTCGAGCCCCGCGAGCTGCTCGACATCGCCCTCCGGTACAAGGCCGACGCGGCTCCGGGGACGACGTGGGGATACAGCAACACCAACTACGTCCTGGCCGGCCTGATCGTCCAGAAGGTCACCGGCCGCCCCCTCGCCGAGGAGATGGACCGGCGCATCATCAAGCGCATCGGGCTGCGCCACACCTACTTTCCCACCCCCGGCGAGACGACCATCCGGGAGCCGCACCCCCACGGTTACCACCGCAACCCGGCGAACACACCGCTGCGCGACTTCACGGAGCTGGACCCCTCCTGGGGCTGGGCCGCAGGCCAGTTGATCTCCACCAACTCCGACCTCAACCGCTTCTTCACCGCGCTCCTCGCCGGCCGCCTCCTCCCGGCCGCCCAGCTCGCCGAGATGCGCACGACCGTCCCCGCCGGGACCTCCGGCCTCCGCTACGGGCTGGGGCTCACGAGCAGGCCGCTGTCGTGCGGCGGCGTCTACTGGGGCCACGGCGGCGACATCGCGGGGTACGAGACCCGGGGCGGTGTCACCGACGACGGCCGCGCCGCCAACGTCGCGGTCACCAGCATCCCGACGGGCAAGGCAGCCACGCAGCACGTGAAGGACGCCGTGGACAGGGCCCTGTGCGGCTGAATCACGCACCCGGCAACCCGGCAACCCGGCAACCCGAACAACGGGCCAACGATTCCCCAGGAGTTGACTCATGCGTGGACAGACACGGCAAGGGCTTCGCTCGCCGGGCCGGCAGCAGGGCACGCGGCGACGGGCCCTGCCCGCCGCGGTCGCGATGGCCATCGGCGTCATGACACCGGGCGCCCTCGCCCCGCCCGCCGCCTCCGCCGTCAGGCCGGACACCGTCCAGCAGAGCCTGAACGCGCTGGTGCGCGACGACGGGATGCCCGCCGCGCTGGCGAGCGTCCAGGACCGGAACGGCCGCATCCGCACCTACACCGCAGGAGTGCGCGACCTGACCACCGGCTCGAAGGTGCCCGGGGACGGCCAGGTACGGATCGGCAGCAACACCAAGACCTTCGTCGCGGTCGTCGTCCTCCAACTCGTCGCGGAGCGGAGGGTGGACCTGGACGCCTCCGTCGACACCTACCTGCCCGGCCTCGTCCGCGGAAAGGGGATCGACGGGCGCCGCATCACCGTCCGCCAGCTCCTCCAGCACACCAGCGGACTCCCCGACTACAGCAACCACCTCGGGGACGACGTCCGGTACTACACCCCCCGCGAACTGCTCGCCACAGCCCTCCAGCACCCGGCCGGCTTCGCCCCCGGGACGAGTTGGAAGTACAGCAACACCAACTACGTGCTCGCCGGCCTGATCGTCCAGAAGGTCACCGGCCGCCCCCTCGCCGAGGAGATCGACCGGCGCGTCGTCCGACGCGCCGGGCTGCGCCACACCTACTTCCCCGCCCCCGGTGACGCGAGCATTCGGGAGCCCCACCCCCACGGCTACTACCGGGAATCGGCGGACGTGCCGCTGCGCGACATCACGGAGATCGACCCCTCCTGGGGCTGGGCGGCAGGCCAGATGGTCTCCACCGGCTCCGACCTCAACCGCTTCTTCAGCGCACTCCTGGCCGGCCGCCTCCTGCCCTCCGCCCAGCTCGCCCAGATGCGCTCCACCGTCCCCGCCGAAGCGACCTTCGGCCCCGGCGCCCGCTACGGACTCGGACTCGTCAGCAGGCCGCTGCCGTGCGGCGGCCTCTCCTGGGGCCACGGCGGCAGCTTCCCGGGGTACGAGACCCGGGGCGGCGCCACCGACGACGGCCGCGCCACCAACGTCGCGGTCACCATGCAGCTCACCGACGAGGCGGGCCGGAGGAATCTCGAACGCGCCGTGGACACCGCCCTGTGCCGCTGAACCCCGCCGAGGGCGTTCCGTGAAGCAAAACGACCGATGGGCCCGACATGGGGTCGGGCCCATCGGTCTCATGTGTGCGCACAGCCGCCACATCGTCACCGCCCACGACGTCGGCCCGGCCGATCTGGAGGGCCGCCTGGTCGCCCACCTCGTCCATGTCCCGGACCACCTGTTGAAGGAAGTGCCCCGGAAGATCGGCGCGGCGATCTGGGAAACCCCGGAAACGGCTCTTGTGGACAAAGACCAGGACAGCGGGGCCTGAGAAGCGTCGAAGGGCCCCACCGCAAGCGGTGGGGCCCTTCGACGTATTGCCCGGTGAGAGCAATGGCGGAGGATACGAGATTCGAACTCGTGAGGGGTTGCCCCCAACACGCTTTCCAAGCGTGCGCCCTAGGCCACTAGGCGAATCCTCCGCCGCAAACAATACAAGACGTTGAGGAGTGCTCGCGACCATGATCCCGAGGAGGGGTGGGTGAGGGGGTGGAGCGGGGCCGGGGTGGGGTGCGGGTTCGTTTCTCGGGCGGGGGATCCGCTACTGTGGTGCGCAGCCCCTCACGTGGCGCTATCTGACTGAACTCCCCCAGGGCCGGAAGGCAGCAAGGGTAGGTCGGCTCTGGCGGGTGCGTGGGGGGCGCTTGCGTTTGCGGGGCCCGTCGGTTGTCAGTGCGGCCCGATATCGTCGTATGCGTGTCGTCCCTTGCGCTGTACCGCCGCTACCGCCCCGAGACCTTCGCCGAGGTCATCGGGCAAGAGCACGTGACCGATCCGCTGCAGCAGGCACTGCGGAACAACCGGGTCAATCACGCCTATTTGTTCAGTGGGCCGCGAGGCTGTGGCAAGACGACCAGCGCGCGGATCCTGGCGCGCTGCCTCAACTGTGAGGAAGGTCCCACCCCCACGCCCTGCGGGACGTGCCAGTCCTGTCTGGACCTGGCCAGGAACGGCCGGGGCTCGATCGATGTGATCGAGATCGACGCGGCATCGCACGGTGGCGTGGACGACGCCCGTGAGCTGCGCGAGAAGGCGTTCTTCGGGCCGGCCGGCAGCCGGTACAAGATCTACATCATCGATGAGGCGCACATGGTGACCTCGGCGGGCTTCAACGCCCTGCTGAAGGTCGTCGAGGAGCCGCCGGAGCATCTGAAGTTCATCTTCGCGACGACCGAGCCCGAGAAGGTCATCGGGACGATCCGCTCGCGTACACATCACTACCCGTTCCGGCTGGTGCCGCCGGGGACCCTGCGGGAGTACCTGGCCGAGGTGTGCGGGCGGGAGGACAGCCCGGTCGAGGACGGGGTGCTGCCGCTGGTGGTGCGCGCCGGGGCCGGGTCGGTGCGTGACTCGATGTCCGTGATGGACCAGCTGCTCGCCGGCGCCGGTGCGGACGGTGTGACGTATGCCATGGCGACGGCATTGCTGGGATACACCGACGGCTCGCTGCTGGATTCGATCGTGGAGGCGTTCGCCGCGGGGGACGGCGCCGCGGCCTTCGAGGTCGTGGACCGGGTCATCGAGGGCGGCAACGACCCGCGGCGTTTCGTCGCGGACCTGCTGGAGCGGCTGCGGGACCTGGTGATCCTGGCGGCCGTGCCGGACGCGGGGGAGAAGGGGCTGATCGACGCCCCCGCGGATGTGGTGGAGCGGATGACGGCGCAGGCCTCCGTCTTCGGGGCGGCCGAGCTGAGCCGGGCCGCCGACCTGGTCAATTCGGGTCTGACGGAGATGCGCGGGGCGACCTCGCCGCGGCTGCAGCTGGAGCTGATCTGTGCGCGGGTGCTGCTGCCCGCGGCGTACGACGACGAGCGGTCGGTTCAAGCGCGGCTCGACCGTCTGGAGCGTGGCGCCGGTGCGGCGCTGCTGGGCGGGGCCGGTGGCGCGAGCGGCGGTGCGGGTTCCGGGGGAGACCTCGGGGCCGGGCCGGCGGCTGTCGTGGCGTCCGGTGGCGGGCCCGCGGCCGGATATGTACCGGGGCCGGAGGCTCATCCGGCGATGCCGGCGGCCGGATCCTCCGGGCCGTCCGGGCCGGCTGCTGCGCGTGCCGCGGTGCGGGGCGCGGTGAGCGGTGGTGCGGGCGGCGGCGGTACGGCGGGCGGTGCGGGGGCTCCCCCTGCTCAGGCTCCGTCCGCGCCGGCTCCGGCTGCCCCGGCGGCTCCCGCTCCGGGGGCACCGACGGCCGGCGCGGCGGCGCCCGGCGGAGAGCAGCAGCGGGGCGACGGCGGTGGCGCGGCGGCGCCGCAGGCCGGCCCCGCGTCCGCTGCGCAGGCCGAGGCGCAGGGCGGTGGCGGTGAAGGCGCGGCCGCGCGGCCCGGAGCCTGGCCCGGAAGCACGGGCCGGGGCAACGGCGGCGGAGCCAATGGCGGCGGCGGAGGCATGGGGGGCGGCAATGGCCCCGGCGGCGGGCGGCAGCCCGGTGGGTGGCCCACGGCCGTGTCGCCGGGGCAGGGTGGCCAGGCGCCGCAGGGCGGGGCGCCCGCCCCGGCGCCTTCGCCCGAGCCGGCGGCCGGTCCGCCTGCGCCCGTATCCCAGCAGCCGCAGGCCGGGGCGGCCCCGGGGGCGGCGCAGGGTGCCGCTCAGGTGCGGCAGATGTGGCCGGACATCCTGGAGGCGGTGAAGGACCGCCGGCGTTTCACGTGGATCCTGCTGAGCCAGAACGCCCAGGTCTCCGGTTTCGACGGCACGACGCTCCAGATCGGCTTCCCCAATGCCGGTGCCCGCGACAGCTTCGCCAACGGCGGAAGCGAGGACGTCCTCAAGGATGTGCTGGCCGAGCGGTTCCAGGTGCAGTGGCGGGTCGAGGCGATCGTCGACCCGTCGGGCGGTGCCAATCCGCCGGCCGGCGGTGCTCCCCGTAGCGGCGGTGGCGGCTTCGGCGGCGGAGGGGGCGGTGGCTTCGGCGGCGGGGCGCCCGCCGCGCCGCAGCAGGGCGGGCCGCAGTCCCCGCCCCAGCAGAGCGGCCCGTCGGCGCCCCCGTCGTCCGGGGGACAGTACGGCCAGGGCGGCGGCACAGCAGGCGGTGGCAGCGGCAGCGCCGGCGGCAGCCAGGGCGCGCGGATGGCGCGGGAGGCCGTCTCCCCGTCGGCGTCCGCGGGGGGTGGGCAGTCGGCGTCCGGGGCGGAGGCTTCGTACCCGCCGCCGGAGCCCCCGCCGACGTCGATCGAGTACGACATGCCGGCCGAGGACGATCCCGACCTCGTCGACTCCGCGCTCAGCGGCCACGACCTGATCGTGCGCGAACTCGGCGCGACCGTGGTGGAAGAGTTCAACAACGAGTAGAAGAACAACGATGTAGATGTAGAAGAACAACTAAGGAGAAGAACGACTGAGGAGCAGGCGACTTCAACGGTGAGGAGACGACCTCCACGATGAGTAGCCGGCGTATCAGCGGCGCGTAGGCAGCGCGGGCGGGCAAGTCCGGGGCTCGGGGCCGGAGAACGGGTAAGCGGGCGTACACCAGGCGTACACCCGTGCTCCTTCCTACGGCGTAGGGCGCGGGGCCCGTGAAACACGTAGGCTCGGGCTACCGCACAAACGTTGTCGTATGGCAGGAGTCACGTCGTGATCCCCGGTGGTCAGCCCAATATGCAGCAGCTGCTTCAGCAGGCCCAGAAGATGCAGCAGGACCTCGCGGCCGCCCAGCAGGAGCTCGCGGAGACACCCGTCGAGGGCTCCGCGGGCGGCGGCCTGGTCAAGGCCACGGTGACCGGCTCCGGTGAACTCACGGGCCTGGTCGTCGACCCCAAGGCGATCGACACCGACTCCGCCGAGGAGACGGCCGAGACGATCGCCGACCTCGTGCTGGCGGCGGTCCGCGACGCCAACGCCAGTGCCCAGCAGCTGCAGCAGCAAAAGCTCGGCCCGCTCGCCCAGGGGCTGGGCGGTGGCGGAATCCCGGGTCTCCCCTTCTGAGGAGTAGCCAACTAGCGTACGCATCACGGCAGAAGAGAAAGAAGACGTTCCGTGTATGAAGGCGTGGTCCAGGACCTGATCGACGAGTTGGGCAGGCTGCCCGGCGTCGGTCCCAAGAGCGCGCAGCGGATCGCCTTCCACATTCTTCAGGCCGAGCCCACCGATGTCCGCCGGCTCGCGAACGCGCTGATGGAGGTCAAGGCGAAGGTCCGGTTCTGCGGCACCTGCGGCAATGTGGCGCAGGAGGAGCAGTGCCGGGTCTGCCTCGACCCGAGGCGTGATCCGGCGGTCATCTGCGTCGTCGAGGAGCCCAAGGATGTCGTGGCGATCGAGCGGACGCGTGAGTTCCGCGGTCGCTACCACGTCCTCGGCGGGGCGATCAGCCCGATCGAGGGCGTGGGCCCCGACGACCTGCGGATCAGGGAACTGCTGGCCAGGCTCGCGGACGGCACCGTCACCGAGCTGATTTTGGCCACCGACCCGAATCTCGAGGGCGAGGCCACGGCCACGTATCTGGCCCGCATGATCAAACCCATGGGCCTGAGAGTGACGCGGCTGGCGAGCGGTCTGCCGGTCGGAGGCGATCTGGAGTACGCGGACGAGGTCACGCTGGGGCGGGCCTTCGAAGGGAGGAGACTTCTCGATGTCTGATGCCACGCTGCACAACGCGACACAGGACCCGGATGATTTCGCCGTATCGATCTCCGACTCGGTCGAGAGTTTCATCGTCGCGGTGACGGAGGTCGCCAAGGGCGACGAACCGGACAGTGCGGTGCCCTTCCTGCTGCTGGAGATCTCCCAGCTGCTGCTCACCGGCGGCCGTCTGGGCGCCCACGAGGACTTCGTTCCCGACGAACGGTACGAGCCGGACACCGGTCCGGAGCCGGACGTCGACGAGCTGCGCGAGCGCTTTGCGGTCCTGCTCGACCCGGTGGACGTCTACTCCGAGGTCTTCGACCCGTATGTGCCGCGCAGCGAGCCGGTGGCCAGCCGGATCTCCGACGACCTGGCCGACATCATCACCGATCTGCGGCACGGCCTGGCGCACTACCGGGCGGGCCGGGTCAGTGAGGCTCTGTGGTGGTGGCAGTTCTCCTACCTGTCCAACTGGGGCCCGACCGCCTCGGCCGCTCTGCGCGCGCTGCAGTCGCTGGTCGCCCACGTACGCCTCGACCAGCCGCTGGTCGAGCTGGACGGTCTGGACACCGACAGTGACGTCACCGGCGACGAGGAGCGGCTCGCCGAGGAGGCCGGAAAGGTCATGGTGGCGGAGATCGCCGGGCCGCTGGGGCTGCGGAGGGTGTGAGCCGCGGGACGGTCACACCGGGCACCTGACGGGCCGCTGCGCCGCCCACTGCCGCTTTCGCCACTGCCGCTGGGCCGTGCACTGCCTCTGTGCCGTCTACTGCCGCTGCGCTGCCCACCGCCGTTTTCCGGCCGCTGCCGTTGCGCTGTCGACTGCCGCTGCGTCGGCCACCGCCGTTTTCCGCCCGCTGCCGTTGCGCTGTCGACTGCCATTGCGCCGTCCGCTGCCGCTGCGCCGTCCACTGCGGTGTGCGCGACCGGCGCGGTCCCGCCCCGGTGAGCACTGCCGGAGCGCCTGGCTGTGTGCGGGCGCTCCACCGCCGTGGCGCGCTCGACGCGCGCCGTATCCCTCCGGAGCCCGTGATGCGCCCGGGCCGTCCGCCCCGTGGGCCTCTTCGCCGCGCCCGGACCCTGTGACCTGGGTTACGTTTTCGTGTGTACTGCCCAGAAGCGGGCATGTGCTCGCCGAGCGGGCGCGACGGTGCGCTTTGTGGAGCCGCCTCGGGACGTGGAACTCACGGGACAGGTGATCACGGTGAATATCCGTGATCAACCAGTGAGTCTCATGTCTCACGATGCGGTATCAGCAGGGCGGATTCCGCTTGCTCGTTAGACTGAGCCGACCGCAGTACCCCCATTTCCGGGGGTCCGGGAGGAAACTCCCGAAGAGACAGTTGCGAGGAGCGCACGTGGGCCTTGTCGTGCAGAAGTACGGCGGCTCATCCGTTGCGGATGCCGAGGGCATCAAGCGCGTTGCCAAGCGAGTCGTCGAAGCCAAGAAGAACGGCAACCAGGTTGTCGTGGTGGTTTCGGCGATGGGCGACACGACGGACGAGCTGATCGATCTCGCGCAGGAAGTGTCCCCGATTCCGTCGGGGCGCGAGTTCGACATGCTGCTGACCGCCGGAGAGCGGATCTCCATGGCCCTGCTGGCCATGGCGATCAAAAACCTCGGCCATGAGGCGCAGTCCTTCACGGGCAGCCAGGCGGGCGTCATCACCGATTCCGTGCACAACAAGGCACGGATCATCGACGTCACGCCGGGCCGCATCAAGACCTCCGTCGACGAGGGCAATATCGCCATCGTCGCCGGGTTCCAGGGTGTGTCCCAGGACAAGAAGGACATCACGACGCTGGGGCGCGGTGGGTCGGACACGACCGCCGTCGCGCTGGCGGCCGCCCTGGACGCCGATGTCTGTGAGATCTACACCGATGTGGACGGTGTCTTCACCGCCGACCCCCGGGTCGTGAAGAAGGCCCGGAAGATCGACTGGATCTCCTTCGAGGACATGCTGGAGCTGGCCAGCTCCGGATCCAAGGTGCTGCTGCACCGTTGCGTCGAGTACGCACGCCGTTACAACATCCCGATCCACGTCCGCTCCTCGTTCTCGGGGCTCAAGGGCACATGGGTCAGCAACGAACCGCAAGGGGACCAGCCGATGGAGCAGGCAATCATCTCGGGCGTCGCACATGACACCTCCGAGGCGAAGGTCACGGTCGTCGGAGTCCCGGACAAGCCGGGCGAGGCCGCGCGCATCTTCCGTGCGATCGCGGATTCCGAGGTCAACATCGACATGGTGGTGCAGAACGTCTCCGCCGCGTCGACCGGTCTGACCGACATCTCCTTCACGCTGCCCAAGGCGGAGGGCCGCAAGGCCGTCGCGGCCCTGGAGAAGACCCGTGCGGCGGTGGGCTTCGACTCGCTGCGCTACGACGACCAGATCGCCAAGATCTCGCTGGTCGGCGCGGGGATGAAGACCAACCCGGGCGTCACGGCGACGTTCTTCGAGGCGCTGTCGAACGCGGGCGTGAACATCGAGCTCATCTCGACCTCTGAGATCCGCATCTCGGTCGTCACCCGTGCCGATGACGTCAACGAGGCCGTCCGGGCCGTGCACACCGCCTTCGGTCTCGACACCGACAGCGACGAGGCCGTGGTCTATGGCGGCACCGGCCGATGATTCCGGCCGAGGCGGGCCGTCCGTCCCTCGCTGATACGGCGTGGGCGGACGCCCGTACGGCCGCCAAGCCGCATCTCGCCGTCGTCGGCGCCACCGGCGCCGTCGGCTCGGTCCTGCTCGGCATCCTGTCCGAGCGGGCCGACATCTGGGGCGAGATCCGGCTGATCGCCTCTCCCCGCTCGGCCGGCCGCAAGCTGACCGTGCGGGGCGAACAGGTCGAGGTCGTCGCGCTGAGCGAGGAAGCCTTCGACGGCATCGATATCGCGATGTTCGACGTCCCCGACGAGGTCTCCGCGCAGTGGGCACCGGTCGCGGTGTCCAAGGGCGCGGTGGTCGTGGACAACTCCGCCGCGTTCCGGATGGACCCGGACGTACCGCTGGTCGTGCCCGAGGTCAATGCACACACGGCGCGGGTGCGTCCGCGCGGCATCATCGCCAACCCGAACTGCACGACGCTCTCGATGATCGTCGCGCTGGGGGCGCTACATGCCGAGTACGGGTTGAGCGAGCTGATCGTCTCCTCGTACCAAGCCGTTTCCGGGACGGGCAAGGCCGGCGTCGACACCTTGCGCGCCCAGCTGTCCGCGGTGTCCGGTACGGAGCTGGGCACCGCGCCCGGCGATGTGCGCCGGGCCGTCGGGGACACGCTGGGCCCGTTTCCGGCGCCGATCGCCCTCAATGTCGTGCCCTGGGCCGGCACGCTCCAGGAGGACGGCTGGTCCTCCGAGGAACTCAAGATCCGTAACGAGTCCCGCAAGATCCTGGGGCTGCCGGATCTTCCGGTCACCGCGACCTGTGTGCGGGTGCCGGTGATCACCACCCACTCCCTGACCGTGCACGCCCGGTTCGAGAACGAGGTCTCGGTCGCCGGTGCGCACGAGATCCTGGCCGCGGCTCCCGGGGTTGTCCTCAGCGACGACCCGGCCGAGGACGAGTACCCGACCCCTGCCGATGTCGTCGGTACGGATCCGACCTGGGTCGGACGGGTGCGGCGCTCGCTGGACGATCCGCAGGCGCTGGAGCTGTTCGTGTGCGGGGACAATCTGCGCAAGGGGGCTGCCTTGAACACGGCGCAGGTGGGGGAGCTGGTGGCGGGGGAGCTTCGGCGGGGGTAGGGGCGGGTGCCCGTACGTCCGGCGGTTGTAGGTCCGGCGGTTGTAAGCCCAGCGGCTGTAGGTCCGGTCCGTGGGCATGGGCTTTGTAGGTCCGGGCTCCTGTAGAGGTCCGGCGGGGTGGCCGTGCGGGTTCCCGGGGATGCCGGTGCGGGTTCCGGTGGGGCAACCGTGCGGGATCCGGTAAGGGTTCCGGTGGGGTGGCCGTGCGGGTTCCGGTGGGATGCTGGTGCGGGCTCCGGTCGTGGTGTGGGGCCGACTTGGCGGGATCGGCCGTCGTGCGCCTATCGCCTGGGAGATACTTTGTGGAGCGTGTGAAGATTCTGTGAGCGAATTACTGGTCCGAACCTCTTGATCTGCGCTGACGATCTGTTCGACCATTCGCTCCCCGCCAGACTGCAACCGGCAGTTGGGCGGGGAGCGTCTTTGTGGCCGCCCGCAGGGGTGGTCCGGGATGTCCGCGGGTCGCAGAGTGAGGCCCCGGTATCGGGGAATTCGCGTCGGGTAATCGGGACATTCAGGAAGAGCTGGTACGCATGAGGGCATTTGATGCATCGTCAAAAGCGGTGCCTTGCGCGTACAACCCTTATAGGGGGAAGCGTGTCCAACAGGCGTGGCAGAGGTACTCGGATTCACCATCGCTCCGGCGGGGGCAGCAGGCGCAACAGTGCGCCCGCCGCGGCCCCTTGCGTCCGGGGGCATGCCAGTGATCGCTCCCTGGCCCACCACGCGCCCCGCGCAGCTTCCTCCTCAGCGTGGGGACACTGACGACGCGATGGCAGCGGGCACCACAGTCGACCACCTCACCGAGACCTACCGCGCGCACTACCGCTCCCTGCTCGGTCTCGCCGCGCTGCTCCTCGATGACACCGCCTCCTGCGAGGACGTCGTCCAGGAAGCCTTTATCCGCGTGCACTCCGCGCGTGGACGGGTGCGGGAACCCGAGAAGACCCTCGCCTATCTCCGGCAGACGGTCGTCAACCTCTCGCGCTCCGCGCTGCGCCGCCGCATCCTCGGGCTCAAGCTGCTCTCCAAACCGATGCCCGACATGGCGAGCGCCGAGGAGGGCGCCTACGACCTGCTGGAGCGGGACCAGTTGATCCAGGCGATGCGCGGTCTGCAGCGCCGGCAGCGCGAGGTGCTGGTGCTGCGCTACTTCGCCGATATGACCGAGGCGCAGGTGGCCCAGACGCTGGGCATATCGCTCGGTTCCGTCAAGGCCTACGGGTCGCGGGGCATCGCGGCGCTCCGCGTCGCGATGGAGGCTCCGGCATGAGTGGCACAACGCGTGGCCGGTACGACCCGTTGGACTCGTGTGGCCCGTCCGGCGCGACCCACTCGGGGTACCCGGCCACGTCGAGCCGACCGCTCGACCCGGTTGCGTCGAGCCGACGACCACTCGACCCGGTGCGTGAGCTGTACGCGGCGCGCGAGGCGCAGGGCCACCCTGGAGGCGAACGGGGTGCGGGTCACCCGGGCGACGAAGCGGGTGCGGGCCGCCGACGGGGCGACACGATCTGGCAGGGCGCGAAATCCGGCCAAAATCCCGGCAGCGGCGAGGACATCGGTGCCGGGGAGCAGGCATTTGCCGGCGGTGTCGGGGAGCAGGGGGCTGCCGCTGGTGTCGCGGAGCAGGCAGCTGCCCGTACGGACGATGCCGCGGTCCACGTCGAGCAGGCACCTGCCGGTACGGACGACGTAGGGGCACGTACGGACGATGCCGTGGCACGTACGGACGATGCAGGCGCAAGTACGGACGATGCAGCGGCCCACGCCGAGGGAGCAGCACCCGCGGGCACGGCGGGAGTGCCGCTCGGCGCCCGGGGCGGAGCGGATGCCGGTGAGGTGTCCGACAGCCATGCGTACGGCAGCGACAGCGAGGAGCACGCCGGCACCGCCTTCGGCGGCGGCACGGGCGACGGCCACGGCCACGGACGCAGCCACCCCACCGGCGGCTTCGGCGGCGAGGACGACCTGAGGCGGCTGCTGCAGTCCCGCGTAGGCGGCCTCGAACCCGCGCCGGACGCGCTGGAACAGCTGCGCCGCGCGGTGCCCGCCCGCCGTCAGCGCCGTCGGCATGTCGTCCTGGGCGCGGCCGCCGCGCTGCTCCTCGGCGGTACGTCCATCCCCGCCATGGTCCACGTGGTGAACCTCGCCGACGGCTCCGACGAACGGGCCGCCAACGCGGCGAGCAACCAACAGGCCCAGGGCGGTACCGGCGGCACACACGGCGAGGGCACCGAGCAGGCCGGCCCGCGGCCGACCCGGAGGGGCGGCGAGACGCCCGGCGGCGGCGAGCCGCAGGGCCCGGGCAAGGCCAGGGGGAAGAACGGCGCGGGCCCCGGCGCAGGCGCCGGCACCCCCGGCCCGGACGAGACCATGGACGTCACCTCGCCGGTCTGCGGGCGCGACCAGCTCGGCAACGGCAGCAGCACGGTCGGGCCGGCGGACTCCACGGGCCGCATCTACGGCACGTTCCGGGTGGTGAACACCTCCGGCGCCGCGTGCTCCGTAGAGGGCGGCGGCACCGTCGGTCTGGTCGCACACGGCTCCACGAACCCCGACCGCATCCATGTCGTCGACCACACCTCGGGTGATGAGGCCACCGGCCTTCCCGACCCGGCCACCACCCCTGACCAGCTGGTCCTCAAGCCGGGGGAGGCGTACGAGGTCAAGTTCGCCTGGATCCCGCAGTCCGGCGGCGGCACCACCGGATGCGTCAATCCCGGTCCCTCGCCCACCCCTGCCCCCTCCAAGGAGCCGGGGCGGTCCCCGGATGCCGGGGCCACGGCAACCGGCGACAGCGGTGGCGGTAGCGGTGGCGGTGGCGGTGGCGGCCAGGCGGGCGGTGGCGAGGGATCCGGCGGCGGCAGTGCGTCCGGTGAAATCGTTCTCACGCATACGCCGGAGGCCGGCGAACCCTCCGCGGCTGACGCCAAGGTCACGGACGCCTGTGCCGGAACGGTGTACCGCACCGAGGCGCTGGCGGCCCCGTAGGGGGCGACGGCCGGGGCATGGCCGGAGGGGGCGGTGCGACCCCTCCGCGCGGGCCCCGTACCGTGGTGGTGTGTACCGGTTCCTACTGACCCCGCGGTGGTGGGGAATCAACGTGTTCGCCGTACTGGCGATTCCGCTGTGCATTTTCATGGGCAGCTGGCAGCTGAGCCGCTTCGAGGACCGCGTCAACACCCATCAGCAGCAGGAGGACCGCTCCGCCCGGGCCAAGGCCGCGGCGGCCCGTCCGCTGGCCGGTCTGCTGCCCGTCGACACGGTCACCTCCGGACGGCAGGCCAGCGCCCGCGGGCACTACGACGCCGGGCATCAACTGCTCGTACCGGGCCGCACCTTGAAGGACAAGCACGGCCGACAGCAGGGCTTCTACGTCCTCGATCTGCTGCGCACGGACGGCGGCAAGGCGCTGCCGGTCGTACGGGGCTGGCTGCCCGGCGACGCCGGTTCGAAGGCCGACACGGCGAAGGTGCCCGCGCCGCCCAAGGGCGAGGTCACGGTCACCGGCGCGCTGCAGGCCTCCGAGAACCAGGGCACCGACGGCGTCCAGGCCGGCGGCGGGCTGCCGCAGGGACAGCTCGGCATGATCAGCGCGGCATCGCTGGTCAACATCGTGCCGTACGAGGTCTACGACGCCTGGATCACGCTCACCGACGCCCAGGCGCCGCTGCGCGCCGTCCCCCCGGCCGCCGCCGAGGGCAGCGGCCTGGACCTCAAGGCCTTCCAGAACCTCGGCTACACCGGCGAGTGGTTCGTCTTCGCCGGCTTCGTCGTCTTCATGTGGTTCCGGCTCTTCCGTCGTGACGCCGAAGCCGCGGAGGACGCGGCCCTGGGCATCGTGCCGGAGGGAGCTCCGGAGCCGACGGGGGACCCGGTGCCGACGGGGGACCCGGTGCCGATGGGGGACCCGGTGCCGATGGGGGACCCGGTGATGGTGGAGGACTCGGCGTTGGAGGGGGACTCGGTGCCGGAGGGAAAGCCGGTGCCGGAGGGAGATCTGGAGGAGGGCGGGGGCGCGGCTCAGGGCGAGGAGCCGGGCGCCGGGCAGGGCGAGGAGCGGGGCGCCGACCAGGGCGAGGAGCGGGGCGCCGGGCAGGGCGCCGACCAGGGCGAGGCGGCCCAGGCCCAGCGGGCCTGAAGCCAGCCGCCGGATCCCCGCTACTGCAAGCATGTTGCACCTGGTCAGAGGCCGTATCACGGCAGTAGCCGCAATCGGGTCGGCGTGCCACGGTAGGCGATATGGCAGGCAAGAGCACCCACCGGCACGGCCATGATCAGCCCCATCATCCCCATCGCCCCCATCACGCCCAGGCCCACCATCCCCATCCCTCCGATCACGACCATTCCGACCGCCGTGACCACCCTGATCGCCATGATCACCACGGTTCCGGCCGTTGGTCACGGATCCGGCACCGGATCGTGCACCTCGTCACCCCGCACAGCCATGCCGCCATGGACAAGATCGACACCGCCATGGAGACCTCCCGTGAGGGCCTGCGCACTCTGTGGCTCTCGCTCGGCATCCTGGGCCTGACCAGCGCGATCCAGCTGGTGGTCGTTGTGCTGTCGGGGTCGGTGGCACTGCTCGGCGACACCATCCACAACGCTGCCGACGCTCTGACCGCCGTTCCGCTGGGCATCGCCTTTGTCCTCGGGCGCCGGGCCGCGAACCGCCGCTACACCTACGGCTACGGCCGGGCCGAGGACCTTGCGGGTATCGCCATCGTGCTGACGATTGCCGTCTCCTCGGCGCTGGCCGCCTACGAGGCCGTGGACCGTCTGCTGAACCCCCGCGACATCACGCACCTGTGGGCGGTGGCAGCGGCCGCCGTAGTCGGGTTCATCGGCAATGAATGGGTGGCCCGCTACCGCATCCGCACCGGGCGGAAGATCGGGTCGGCCGCGCTCGTGGCCGACGGCCTGCACGCCCGTACCGACGGCTTCACCTCCCTCGCCGTCCTCTTCGGCGCGGGCGGCGCAGCCGTTGGCTGGCGGGCGGCCGACCCGCTCATCGGCCTGCTGATCACCGCCGCCATCCTCATGGTGCTGCGCGACGCCGCCAGGGAGGTCTACCGGAGGCTGATGGACTGCGTCGACCCCGAACTCATCGACGCCGCCGAGACGGCACTGCGCACGGTGGACGGCGTCCGCGGCGTCGGCCAGGTCCGTATGCGCTGGATCGGCCATACCCTGCGGGCCGAGGCCGATATCGTCGTCGACTCCCGGATCACCGTGGTGCAGGCCCATGCACTCGCCGTCGCCGCAGAACACGCCCTGATCCATGCCGTCCCCCGGCTCACCGCAGCGACCGTGCACACCGATCACACCAGCGAGGGCACCGATCCCCATGCGGCGCTGGCGCATCACGCCACTGCTTGACCGGGCTCCGCCCCCCCGCCCCGCCCCCGCCCCCGCCCCTCCCCACCCCTCCCACCACCCACCTCCGGGCCTCGGCGGCGGCTGCCACCCGGCAGCGCCTCGAACGGGCAGCGGCTGCCACGTGGGCGCGCCCCCTACGGGCGGTGCCCCTCAGGGTGGTGCCCCCCAGGGCAGTGCCCCTCAGGGCGACGTCCCCACGGCGACGTCCCCACGGCGACGCGCCCACGGCGACGCGCCCACGGCGACGCGCCCACGGCGACGCGCCCACGGCGACGTCCCCACGGCGACGTCCCCACGGCGACGCGCCCACGGCGACGCGCCCACGGCGACGCGCCCACGGCGACGCGCCCACGGCGACGCGCCCACGGCGACGCGCCCACGGCGACGCCCCCACGGCGACGCCCCCACGGCGACGCCCCCACGGGGAACACCCCCACCCGGCACGTGGCCGCGTCCGACGCGGGGCGCCTCGGGCCGTGGAGCCAGCCGTCGTGCTTCCGCCGCGGGTCACCCGGCCACGGACACGTCCTTGTCTGGGGTCACCCCGCCCCGTCCGAGCCCGGGGGCGCTCCCGCGGGTCACCCCGCCCCGTCCGAGCCCGGGAGCGCACCCGCGGGACGCCCCGCCCGAGCCCGGGAGCGCCCCCGACGGACGCCCCGGCGCTTCTCGCTCCTCTCCGGTCTCTAGCTCTTCTCGATCACATACCGCTGGGCGAAGTCGAGCTCCAGGCGGACCTGCTTGATGCGCTCCTCCACGACCAGGGAGCCGTGCCCGGCGTCGTAGCGGTAGACCTCGTGCGGATGGCCGCGGCCCTCCAGCCGCTGGACGTAGTTCTCCACCTGCTGGATCGGGCAGCGTGGGTCGTTGACTCCCGCGGAGATGTAGACCGGTGCCCGCACCGCATCCACATAGGTCAGTGGCGACGACGCCTCGAAGCGCTCCGGGACCTCCTCGGGGGTGCCGCCCAGCAGGGTCCGGTCCATCGCCTTGAGGGCTTCCATCTCGTCGTTGTACGCCGTGACGTAGTCCGCGACCGGGACCGCTGCCAGGCCCACCGCCCAGGCCTCCGGCTGCGTACCGAGCCCCAGCAGCGTCAGATAGCCGCCCCATGAGCCGCCCGCCAGCACCAGCCGCTCCGGGTCCGCCAACCCGGACGAGACCGCCCACTCGCGCACCGCGTCGATGTCCTCCAGCTCGATCAGCCCGACACGGTGCTTGAGCGCATCGGTCCAGGCGCGGCCGTAGCCGGTAGAGCCGCGGTAATTGACGCGTACGACCGCGAAGCCGTGGTCCACCCAGGCCGCGGGTGACGAGGCGAAGGCATCGCTGTCGTGCCAGGTCGGGCCGCCGTGTATGTCGAAGACCGTCGGGAAGGGGCCCTCACCCACCGGCTGTTGCACCAGCGCATGGATCCGGCCGCCTGGGCCCTCCACCCATACGTCCCGCACGGGCACCGATCCGGGCGCCTTCATACCGGGCGGGTCCAGCACGACCTCGCCGCTCGTCGACCGCACCTCCGGGGGCTGTGCCGCCGACGACCACAGGAACTCCACCGTTCCGTCCGGCCGCGCCGTCGCACCCGAGACCGTGCCGGCCGGGGTCTCGACCCGCGTCAGCCGAGGACGGCCGGGCGCAGCAGCCGCGTCCGTGGCGCCGGCCGGAGCGCCGGTGCCGCCCGGCCGGTCCAGCTCGTAGCGCCACAGCTCGCTCCGTGCCTGGTACTCGTGCTCCACCAGCAGCGCCGACCCGTCGGGGTACCAGTCGGCACCCACGTCTCCGGGCAGGTCTATCTCCAGGGTGGTCTCCGTCCCGGTCAGCGGATCCCAGATCATCGGCTCCCAGCGGCCCCGCCGCTGGTGCCCCACCAGCAGCCGGGTGTCCCCGTCCACCGGTGCGAAACCCATCACCGACAGGCCCAGTTCCTCGGTCCCGCCGTTGGTGTCGTCCAGCTCCGCGACCGTGGACCCGTCGGCCCGGACGACGCGGATCGCGGAGTGCATCGCATCGCCGTGTTCGGTGTGCTCAAGGGCGATCAGCGAGCCGTCGTGCGAGAGATCACCGACGCCCGCCGACTCGCGGTGCCGGTAGATCTCCACCGGCGCCTCACCCGGCCGTACGACGTGGACCGTCGAGCCCTCCTCGTCCGTGGAACACCCGATGACGGCCGTGCCGTCCCGGCCGATCGCCAGCCCTCCCGGATACGAGGCGGCGAGCCCCGGGGTGGCCGGCTCATCCGGGCCACCGGCGAACGGCTGCCGCATCCAGACGCCGAACTCGTCCCCGTCGGTGTCCGAGAACCACCAGATCCAGCGGCCGTCCGGCGACAGCGTCCCGTCCGTCGTGCCGTTCGGCCGGTCCGTGGCCTGCCGTCGGCTGCCGGTCGCCCGGTCCCAGGCGTACAGCTCGAAGGTGCCGGTGGCGTTCGAGACGAACAGGGAGCGGTCCGGGGCGTCCTCGGCCCACTCGGGCAGCCCGATCCGCGGCGCACGGAAGCGCTTCTCCCAGTCCGGCATCACGGCATCCGCGCCGCGGGTATCCGCCGAGCCCGCCGAGCCGGCCGAGCCACTCGAGTCCTTCGTCGCACCGCCGGTCACCGCTATCGGGTCGGCCGAGGCCGTCCCCGTCACGGCTGCGTGGTGGCTATCGGCCGTCGAAGCGGGTGAAGAGTGCGAAGGGTTCGGAGCGGTGGTGTGGCCTGGGTCTGGGGTCGTCTCGTCAGTCATGGGCCCATTCTGCGCCTGGCGCCGGAAATCCGTTGGCGAGGGCCACAAGCCTGTGGATAACTTCGCCGTATGCGAAGAAACACCGGTCCCGACGACTGGCGTGAGGCCAATCGCGCGAGATGGGACGAGCGTGTCGCTCTCCACACCGTGAGCGATTTTTACGACCAGGCCGGCTTCCGCAGGGCGCGCGACGTACTCCGTGATTTCGAGGTCGCGGAGGTCGGGGACGTCACCGGGCGGTCCCTCCTTCACCTCCAGTGCCACTTCGGCCAGGACACCCTCTCCTGGGCCCATCGCGGTGCGGCCCGGGTCGTCGGCCTGGACTTCTCCGAACCCGCCATCGACACCGCCCGCGAGCTGGCCGCCGAGCTCGGCTACGGCCCGGACCGCGCCGCGTTCGTCGTCGCCGACGTCTATGACGCCGCCGAAGCCGTCCCCGACACCGCGTACGACATCGTCTACACCGGCATCGGCGCCCTGAACTGGCTCCCGGACCTGGAACGCTGGGCCGACACCGCCGCCTCCCTCATCGCTCCCGGCGGCTTCCTCTACCTCGCCGAATTCCACCCGCTGTGCGACGCCCTGGACGACGAGACCGGATCGCGCCTCGTCCACGATTACTTCAACCGCGATGCATGGGTGGCCGAAACCCCCGGTACGTACACGGATTTCGGCGCACCGACGGTCAACAACCGCAGCGTCGAATGGCAGCACCCGCTCGGCGATGTCGTCTCGGCCCTGGCCGGCGCCGGACTGCGCATCGACTTCCTGCACGAACACGACATGACGATGTTCCGGCGCTTCGCCGCACTGCGGCGTGACGGCGACGGCTATCACCGGTTCCCCGACGACCGCCCCCGCGTCCCCCTCATGTACTCCCTGAAGGCGAGCCGTACCCGCTGAAGGCAGTCGTGCTCGCGGTGAAGGCGAGCCGTATCCACTGAAGCCTCCGGGCCCCGCGGCAGGCCGCCCGAGCGGCCTGCCGCGAGCTGTGCTCACCCCAAGCGCACCGGCAGTGAGTTCAGCCGCCAGTTGCCCGGCAGGGGCGTCCGCTCCAGGCGCTCCGGTGCGATGCCCAGTGACACCTTCGGGTAGTGCGCGAGCAGTTTGCCGAAGGCGACTTCGCCCTCCTGCTTGGCGAGTGTGGCGCCCAGGCAGTAGTGCGCCCCATGGCCGAAACCCACATGGTTCTCTGCGTGGCCCGCGGGGTGACGGGTCAGGTCGAGGCGGTCGGGGTCGGTGTAGTGGCGGGGGTCGAAGTTCGCCGACACCAGGATGAGTTGGACGGCATCGCCCTGACGGATCGTGGTGCCGGCCAGGTCGACATCGGCGCCGGCGTAGCGCAGCTGGGTCAGCTGCACCGGTCCGCACCAGCGCATCAGCTCGTGGACGGCGCGGGGGAGCAGGGCCGGGTCGTCCTGGAGCAGGCGCAGCTGGTCGGGGTGGGTGAGCAGCGCCGCCGTGCCGTTGCTGATGAGGTGGGCGGTGGTCTCGTGACCGGCGAGGACGAGCGTGAGGATCATGGTGACCATCTCGACGTCGCTGAGCCGGCCGCCGTCGTCGTCATGGGTACGGATCAGCTCGCTGAGCAGATCGTCGGTGAGCGCGCCGCGCCGCTCCCGGACCAGCTGATGGATGTGCTCGATCATCGGCGGGAACGAGGCGGCGAGCCGGTCCGGCTCCATCGAGACGAGGTCGGCGCCCCACTTCCGCCACTGCGGGCGGTCCGCTTCGGGTATGCCGACCAGTTCGCAGATGACGGTGATCGGCAGCGGGTAGGCGAAGTGCTGGATGAGATCGACGACGCCGTCCTCGGCATGCTCGGGCAGCCGGTCCAGCAGCGCGTCGGCGATCTGCTCGACCCGCGGCCGCAGGTCGGTGATCTTGCGGGCCGTGAAGGCCCGCGACACCAGACGGCGCAGCCGGGTGTGATCGGGGGCGTCGTAATTGAGAATCGATCCGAGCAGGTAGGGGCGGAGGTGCTCGGGGAGGCCCAGAATGTCCATCAGCCGGGTCAGCGGGTTGTCCTCGGCCGCCTGGCCAAGTGACAGCGCGGCCGGGTTGTTCACGAACCGCTGGTCGCGCAGGACTTGGCGGACCTCCTCGAACCGGGTCACCAACCAGACGGGGGAGTCGTCCATGAAGCGGCCCCGTACGACCGGGCCCTGCTCGCGCAGCGCGCCGTAGCCGGCGAACGGGTCGGTGATCAGCGCCGGGTCCATCACATTCGGCTCGCCCGGGTGTTTCCCGACGTGCGCAGCGAACGGTGAGGTGGGTAATGCCGACATCTTTCGTTCTCCTCCGGGTTGGGAGTCGGTCTGGGAGTCGGTCGGTCCGGGGGTGGGCCCGGGATTTGGTGGGGAGCCCGTTCGGGAGTTCGTCGGGGGGTTGCGGGACGCGGGTGGAGGGACGCGGCTTGGGGACTCGGTCATGGGGGCCCGGTCATGGGGACCCGGGCATGGGGACCCGGTCATGGCGGACTCGGCCATGGGGGGCGGGTCCCGGAACGGACCGATGCCGCCGTCGGCGTCGGCCGCGCCGCCGTGGCAGGCGGATCAGTCGCGTACCTGTCGGCGGATCTCGCGCAGGGTGAGTTCCCCGAACTGTTCGTAGAGCGCGATGACCTCCGGCGCCGCTGCGGCTGCGGCCTTCTGCCCGCCGGGGGTCTCCAGCGCGCCGCGGACCGTTCGGGCGAGTATGTCGGCGCGTACCTCCGGGTCGACCGGGGCCCGGCCGGCGAGCAGGGCCTCACCCGTGAAGAAGCCGGTGGCCATGGCCATCAGGGCGTACTGCTGATGGTGCACCTCTAGGTCGTCGTGCACCAGGCCGTACCCGCGCAGCACTTCGAGATGGCGGCACAGCATCCGGTCGCCTTCGGCAATCAGCTCGGTGAGTTCCTTCTTCGCCGTGTCGTTGAGCCGGCCGAGGACGTCGACATCGTCGGTGTATACGGCCCGCAGCACCGGATCATTCAGGAAGTCGCAGAAGAGTCCGCGCAGCATCCGGCTCGGCAGGATCTCCAGCGGATCGGCGCGCATGCGCGCCAACTGACGATGATGGTTGCGGAATTGGCTCCGCAGGACGACTGCCAGGAACAGCGCGTCCTTGGTCTTCCAATGGAGGTAGACCGTGCCCTTGCCGACCTTGGCGCGCCGGGCGATCTCGTCGATCGTCAGGCGGTCGTAGCCCCAGGCGAGCAGCAGCTCTCCGGCCACCTCGAGGATGCGCTCACTGCGCTCCACCCGGTCCACGGTCAATCCCCCTCTGACTCCCTGACCAGATTTCATATCTGGTCAGGGAGTCAACGCTAGATCCGTCGGAACGGTGGGATAAGGGCTATTCCGGCCAGGAGTTGGCCGGATGGGTCTTCGTGCGTGTGCCGGGGTGAGTCGGCGTCAGGTGTTAGAACACTCTCAAAACGGGGTGGCTCGACGCTGTGGGGAGAAGTGCGCCGGGCCGCGCGAGGTGTGCCCGAGACCGGCTGTGACCTGGTCATATGCGCGCGGGATGCGGGAGTGTGGGCGGTGGGGCGTGGCCCTGTCAAGGTGACGAGAGATGTTCGAAGTTCTCCACTGCTGAGGGTGACTGGTGAGTACACTCGCCGACCATGTGTGAGGCCAGCCGGAATATAAAACGGCAAAATATACCCGTTTCTCAGCCATGTGCCGACGCTTCGGTCTGGCAGGGAAAGGCTGTGCGGAACCCGGCCGCCGCTGTCGGATGCGCTCCCCAGCGGGCGTTCGCCGCCGGCGACGGGCGGGTTCCGACCGGGCGAGTGGCCCTGACGGACAGAGCGGCCAAGACCTCGGCCTCCGAGGGCCTCGCGCCGTTTCCCCTCCCCGTCACGGCGGCCGCCCCGACGGTCACCGCCGGCACCCGCAGCGCCTGCACTACCCCCACATCCCCCACCCCCACACCCCCCATGACCCCCACATTTCGCATTACCCCCCACATTCCCCCACACCCCCACACCCCCACGCTCCCCAACACCCCCAACACCCCCAACACCCCCGACACCCCCAACACCCCCAACACCCCCGACACCCCCGACACCCCCACCACCGCCCCTGTCTCAAGACACCCCACCCCGGCTGCGCCCGAGACCGTTCCGGTCGCGACGTGAGGGGCCGGAGCAAGCGGGGCAGGCATGCCCAGTCCCGTGACCCGCGCGGCCATTGGCTGCTGCTGAGCCTTGTGCTGCCCCTGGTGTTCGGCGCCCTGTTCCTCGAGGGCTGGACCACCCATGAGGTGGATGCCGCCAAGATCCGCAGCGACTGCACCCAGCCCGTGCCGCCGGCGGTGGAGAAGGGCGGCCCGGTGGTGGATCTTCGCGGCGGCACCGTGAAGACCGCCGGGATGCCGGCCCGTACGGTGGCGCTCACCTACGACGGCGGACCCGACCCGGTGTGGACGCCGCGGCTGCTCGACCTGCTGCGCAAGCACCATGTCCACGCCACCTTCTTCCTGTACGGCGCCCAGGCCGCCCAACACCCGGACCTGGTACGGAGGATCAGGGACGAGGGCCATGAGATCGGCTCGAACACCTACACCGGCGCGGTCATGGGCTCGGCATCGCCCCTGCGCGCCCGGATGGAGCTCTCGCTCACGCAGAAGGCGCTGGCCGGCACGGTGGGCATCCACACCAGGCTGCTGCGGCTGCCGCAGACCACCGCCGCGGACACCATGTGCGGCGCGGAGTGGAAGGCCGCCAAGAAGGCCGGTGCGGAGGGCTACACACTGGTCGCCGCCGACCGGTGGTACCGCAAGCCGTCGCAGGGCCTCATCCGGCAGTTCGGTCAGAACGACACCGCCTACAAGGACACCGAGCGGCTGCTCGCCAACCGGAACGTCGACAAGTTCACCACCGTGACGGCCGGGGCCAAGCTGCCCCCGGCCGAGAAGACGGTCTCCGGCACCGAACGAGGACTGGGTACGGCCCTGGTCTGGATCAAGGTCGCCGGCTACACCTTCGTGCACGGCATGACCTGGGTGCTGGGCATCGCCGGCACCCTGGGTGTGCTGCGGCTGGCGTCCCTCGTCGTCTTCGCCCGGACGCACGTCCGGCGGCTGACCCGCTTCCGTCCAGGCTCCCCCTGGCTACGGGAGGTCGCCGATCCGGTGACGGTGCTCGTGCCCGCCTACAACGAAGAGGCGGGCATCGAGTCCACCGTCCGTTCGCTGCTCGCCTCCACCTACGTGCAGCTGCAGATCATTGTGATCGACGACGGGTCGACGGACGACACGGCGGAGATCGCCGTCCGGATCGGAGATCCCCGTGTGGAGGTGATCCGCCAGTACAACGCGGGCAAGGCGGCAGCCCTCAACACCGGCCTGGCGCATGCGCGGTACGAGATCGTGGTCATGGTCGACGCCGACACGGTCTTCGAACCGGATGCCGTCTACCGGCTGATCCAGCCGCTCGCACACCCGGCGGTGGGTGCGGTCAGCGGCAACACCAAGGTCGGCAACCGCGGCCGGCTGCTGGGCCAGTGGCAGCACCTGGAATACGTCTTCGGGTTCAACCTCGACCGGCGGATGTTCGAGGTGCTGGAGTGCATGCCGACGGTCCCCGGCGCCATCGGGGCCTTCCGCCGGGATGCGCTGATGGGCGTCGGCGGCGTCAGCGAGGACACCCTCGCCGAGGACACCGACCTGACGATGGCCCTGTGGCAGGCCGGCTGGCGGGTGGTCTACGAGGAGTCCGCGATCGCCTGGACCGAGGTGCCCAGCTCGCTGCGGCAGCTGTGGCGGCAACGCTACCGCTGGTGCTACGGGACGATCCAGGCGATGTGGAAGCACCGCCGGGCCGTCATCGAAGTGGGCCCGGCGGGGCGGTTCGGACGGCGCGGGCTGAGTTACCTCGCGCTCTTCCAGGTCGCCCTGCCGCTGCTCGCGCCGGTCGTCGACGTCTTCGCGCTGTACGCGGCGCTGTTCCGCGGCCCGGTGCTCGCGGCCACCGTGTGGTTCGGCTTCCTCGGGCTGCAACTGGCCTGTTGCGCCTATGCGTTGAAGCTCGACCGGGAGCCGGTGAAGTCGCTGTGGGCGATGCCGTTCCAGCTCTTCGTCTACCGGCAGCTGATGTATCTGGTGGTCATCCAGTCCGTGGTGGCCTTCCTGCTCGGCACCCGCCTGAAGTGGCAGCGCATGCACCGCTCCGGCACCGCGGACCAGCAGATCGGCCAAACGGTCGCGTACGAGGGCCTGACGTCGAGATGACCCCGTAACGGGCCCTGGGGGGCGTCCGTACGGCCACGTGCCGTGCGGACGCCCCGGGCACCGGCCAACAGCCGGCCGCCGGCCCGGTCCCGCACCCTCCCGCTCGCTTGTGCAGATCCGAGCACTCCTTGGTGAAGAGGACATGACATTGGAGACTTCCGCGCATGACTGACTGGCTGGACAGGCCGCCCGAAACCTGGCGCGATGGCGAAACGGAGACGACGTACCCCGGCCCCGGGCAGGTGTGGCTCCCGGAGGAGCACCCGCCCCAGACGTACCCGGCTCAGGAGCCTGCGGCCCAGACGTACCCGGCTCAGGAGCCTGCGGCCCAGACGTACCCGTCTCAGGAGCCCCCGCCCCAGACGTACCCGACCCAGGAACCTCCGCCCCAGACGTACCCGACCCAGGAACCTCCGGCCCAGACGCACCCGTCTCAGGGGTCTCCGCCCCAGATGCACTGGCCCCGGATGGACCCGGCAGGGCCCATGAACAGCCCGCTGCCCGGCGTCCGGGCGCCCGCACCGGCGCCGGCGCCCCCGGTCCGGTTCGACGCACCCGGGAACGACGGGCGCGCGGTCCGGCCCGGCCGCGTGGGCCCCGAAGCCGGCCGCGCGGGCCCCGAAGCCGGGCGCGCGGGCCGCGGCCGGCGCGCCGCCCGCCGTTCGCCGCGCCGCCGCCGGGTCAGGCGGACGGCGATCCTGCTGGTGACCGTGCTGCTCTCCGGCTCCCTCGGCACCTACGTCTGGGCCGACACCAAGCTCAACCGCGAGGTCGACCTCGGCAAGATCGCGGACCGCATGCCGCAGGGCGGGGGGACCAACTACCTGATCGTGGGCTCCGACAGCCGGGTGGGCCTCTCCGACCGAGCCAAGAAGGACCTGCACACCGGCGGTTCGGCCGACGCGGGCCGCCGCACCGACTCGATGATCCTGCTGCACACCGGCGCCCACGGAACGACGATGGTGAGTCTGCCGCGTGACTCGTGGGTGACCATCCCGCCGTACATCCGGCCCGAAACCGGCAAGCACTACCGCGCATCGAAGAACAAGCTCAACGCGGCGTTCTCGTTCGGCGGCCCCGATCTGCTCGTCCAGACCATCGAGCACAACACCGGCATGCACGTCGACCACTACACGGAGATCGGCTTCGCCGGCTTCGTGGGCATCGTGGACGCGGTCGGCGGCGTACCGCTCTGCCTGGACCGGGACATCCGGGACAAGAAGTCGGGCGCGAATCTGACGAAGGGCTGCCACACCCTCGACGGCCGTACGGCACTGGCCTTCGTCCGCCAGCGTCACCAGGAGGCCAAGGGCGATCTGGGCCGGAGCCAGAACCAGCAGAAGTTCCTGGCCGCCCTCGCCCGCAAGGCCGCCACACCGGGCGTCCTGCTCGATCCGTCCACGGTCTACCCGACCGTGAGCGCGGGGCTCGGCACGCTGATCGTGGACAAGGACACCGGCCTGCCCAACCTCACCTCGCTGTTCAAGGCGATGAAGGCGGTCACGGCGGGGGACGGCAAGCGGCTCAATGTTCCGGTGTCGAACCTCAACCTCCGCACTCCCAAGGGCAGCGCCGTGCAGTGGAACGCACCGAAGGCGAAGGAGCTCTTCACCGAGCTCAACAACGATCGTCCGGTCACCGTGAACGAGAAGAATTGACCCACCGCACACCACCGATCCGATGCCCTGACGTCACGACGCCGGCTCGGCGGCTTCCTCCCGGAGCTGCCGAGCCGTGGGCGCTCACTACACGAACAGCCCCCAGGCGCCGTCGAGCGACCAGCTCTGCCAGCTCATGGCGAACAGCGATGCGGCAGAGATCAGCATCATCATCAGGTTCTGCCCCTGCTCCGCCCAGTCGTGGATCATCAGCACGAGGTAGATCAGGTTGAGCACCGCTCCGGAGACCAGGGCTATCGGCGTCAGGAAGCCCACGACGAGCCCGAGGCCGAGTGCCAGCTCCGCATAGGCGACGAGGTACGCCATCAGCCGGGGGCGGGGCTTCACCAAGCGGTCGAAGCCCGTACGGACCGCGGACCATCGATGCTTGGCCGCGATGCCGGCCGCCCAGGTGATGCCGCCGCCGGTGAACCAGGTCTTCTTGTCCTTGTGGCGCCAGCTCTCCAGCCACCACAGGCCGAGGCCGATACGGAGGACGGCGAGCCATTCGGCACCGCCGAGCCAGATCGTTTGCATGCTGCCTCCTCGACCCATCCACTCAACTGACGATGTGTCAGTTGAGCGGACGTCGCGCCGTCGCGCAAGGGGTGGGGTTTGCGGCTCCGCCTTGTCGTTGCGCGGGGGAGCCCATAACCTCGAAACTGATGGGTCGTCAGATATTGGTCCGGCGTGACCCACCGGCGGGCAGTTGGGGGTACAGCGTGATCAGCAACGAGAGCGGCACGGCGGAGCTTCCCAGGGTCATCAGCGTGGACGATCATGTGATCGAGCCCGCGCACCTCTTCGAGACCTGGCTTCCGAAGAAGTACCAGGACAAGGGGCCGAAGCCCTTCACCGCCGGCATCGGCGAGCTGGCCTACGTCGGCGGGAAGTACCGGTTCACCACGGACCCGGAGGGCCAGCTCACCGACTGGTGGGAGTACGAGGGCCTGATCTTCCCGTACAAGCGCATCATCGCCGCCGTGGGATTCTCCCGCGACGAGATGACGCTGGACGGGATCACCCGGGAGCAGATGCGGCGCGGGTGCTGGGACCCGAAGGCGCGGCTGGCGGACATGGACCTCAACCATGTCGAGGCGTCGCTCTGCTTCCCGACGTTCCCGCGCTTTTGCGGTCAGACCTTCGCCGAGGCCGGGGACAAGGAGGTCGGGCTCGCGTGCGTGCGGGCGTACAACGACTGGATGGTGGAGGAGTGGTGCGGGGACAGTGGCGGGCGGCTGATTCCGCTGTGCCTGATCCCGTTGTGGGACATCGAACTGGCCGTCGCCGAGATCCGGCGCAATGCCGCTCGCGGGGTGCGGGCGGTGACCTTCAGCGAGATCCCTACCTACCTGGGGCTGCCGTCCATCCACTCCGGGTACTGGGACCCGTTCTTCGCCGCGTGCGAGGAGACCGGGACCGTCGTGAACATGCACATCGGCTCGTCGTCGCAGATGCCGGCCGCCTCACCGGACGCACCGCCCGCCGTGCAGGCCTCCCTGAGCTTCAACAATGCGATGGCCTCGATGATGGACTTCCTGTTCAGCGGCGTCCTCGTGAAGTTCCCCCGGCTGAAGCTGGCGTACAGCGAGGGCCAGATGGGGTGGATCCCGTACGCACTGGAGCGCGCCGACGACGTCTGGGAGGAGCACCGGGCGTGGGGCGGGGTCAAGGACCTGATCCCCGAGCCGCCGTCGTCGTACTACTACCGGCAGATCTTCTGCTGTTTCTTCCGCGACAAGCACGGCGTCGCATCGATCGAGACGGTGGGGGTCGACAACGCGACCTTCGAGACCGACTACCCCCACGTCGACTCGACCTGGCCGCATACGAAGGAGGTGGCCGCCGAGCACGTGGCGGGCCTGCCCGCAGACGTGACGTACAAGATCCTGCGCGGCAACGCCATCCGCATGCTGGACCTGCCCTTCGACCAGGAGTGAGTGCCGCGCGGACCGGCGCACGGCACTCACCACCGTTCCGGGGGAGTGGTCATCACCACCGTTCCAGGGGAGTGGTGACCAGCATTTCCGTGCGGTCGCCCGGCAGGATGACGCAAGAGACCTCGACGACCCGGTCGTTGATGTCGATCGAGGTCTTCTGGAGCACCAGCACCGACGTCCCGGGCGGCAGGTCCAGCGCCTCCGCTTCCTCGGGCGTCGGCGGACGGGCGGTGACGCGCTCCTCGACGCGGTCCAGCTCGATGCCGACGGTGCAGAGCTGGCTCTGCGTGCCGCCCGGCCACGGCTCCTTCGTCTCGTCCAGAAGGCCGGGGTTCTTCGCGATCAGGTCGTGGACGAGGTACGAGGTCACCAGGCTGAAGGGGGCGCTTTCGGTCGCGTGCCGGGTGCGGTAGGTGCGCTCCAGGAGGGTCGTGCCGGCAGGGCGTCCGAAGGCCTCCGCAAGGTCGTCGTCGGCCTGGACCTCGCGGTACGACGCGCAGAAGACGAGGTCGTTGAGGTGCAGGCCGGTCTCGTGCTCGGTGGCACCGGTCCGGGCCCGCTCCGCCAGCGGCTCGCGCGCGCGGTTCTTCTCCCACTGGTGGCGGAGGTTCGTGCGCACGGCAACGGTGCGCGGGCGCCGGACGAAATTGCCGCGCCCGTGCTGCTTCTCGATGAGGCCTTCGTCGCGCAGGACCCGGAGAGCGTCCCGGACGGTCGGCACGCTCCGCCCGAACTCCTCGGCGAGCTTCGCCTCCGAGGGCAGCCGGTCTCCGGGCTTCAACCGGCCCGCCCGGATGGACTGCCGGAGCTGGTCCGCGATCCGCTCGTACGCCACTGCCATGCGTGCTCACCGTTCCGTGCTCGGCGCGCCGGCCCGCCGGACGGACGGACGACATCAGCTTATGAGTCATCAAGAGGTGTTGACGAGTGGAGGGCGTCCGTCCGGTACCCGGCTGTCCGCGCCCGTCGCAGGGCGCTGCCCGGGTCCGTCGCAGGGCATGGAAATGCCCGATCGCTGGCGACGGGGGATGCACCAGCGATCGGGCTGATGCCAAGACTAACAAGGCTGCTTGTCCGGCGGGAGCCAACTTCCCAGCTCTTACGAGGGTTTGTGAGGGGGATCACGTGGCGTGGTGCGCCAAGGGGTGGAATTCGTGAGCAAAGGGCGCCGCGGAACCGAAAGGCGCCGCAGAACCGACCGGAGGTGTCCTCCTGACGCCCGGACGGCATGCCATGGGCGGAGCCCCGGAGCCGGTTAACCGGCTCCGCTAACCGGCTCCGTTATCCGCCGCAGGTGGGCGCGTACGAGAGCCGGGGCAGATATGCGTGCCAATTATCCGGCGTCAGAACTCCCCGAGTGGTCGAGCAAATGCGGTGAATCGCCTCGTCGGCGTCCAGATTCCACAGCCGGACCGTATCGGCGCCGCTCGACACCCCGAGGATGTGGCTTCCGGGGCGGAACGAAAGGAAATTGCCGGCCTTGGCGTTGGGGCTCATCGATTGGCCGATGGGAGTGGCCCTGGAGGGAGCGGCGACGTTCCAGAGCCGGACCATGTCGTCGTTGCCGCCGCTCGCCAGGGTGCGGCCGTCCTGGCTGAAAGTCACCGACGCGATCGCTTCGGTGTGGCCCGTGAGGGTGGAGAGACGGGCGGTTTTGAAGGGGTTGGTGACGTCCCAGAGCCGGACCGTATTGTCGTCGCTGCCGCTGGCCAGGGTATGGCCGTCCGGGCTGTAGGCGACCATGTTGACGGGGCCCAGGTGGCCCTTGAGAGGCGCACCGAGCAGGGCGGCGTGCCGCGGGTCGGCCGTCTTCCAGAGCCGGACGGTGCCGTCGGCGCTGCCGCTGGCGAGAGTACGGCCGTTCGGGCCGAAGGCGAGGAAGTTGACGTAGCCCGTGTGGCCGGTGAGGGGCGCGCCGAGCCGACGAAGGCGCGACGGGTCGCGGACGTCCCACAACTGAGCGGAGCGGTCGTCGTAGGGGGTTGCCAGCGTCTGCCCGTCCGGGCTGAAGGCCAGTGCGGCCACGTACCGGGTCCGCAGCGTGACGGGCGGTCCGTAGGGGACGGGCCGCGTCGGGTCGGTGATGTTCCACAGCTGCAGTGCGCGGCTTCCCGCCCGCACCGCGAGGGTGTGACCGTCGGGGGAGAAGGCCATCCACCGCACGTCACCCTTCCCGGGCCTGAACGGCTTGCCCAGCAATGCGGGCCGCTGGGGATCCTTCACGTTCCACAGCCGGATCCGTTCGTCGCGCGCGGCCGTGGCGAGCACCCGCCCGTCCGGGCGGAACGTTCCGATGCGGCCGGTCATGTCCGATGCCGGTATCGACCACAGGCGGACCTTGTTGTCGCCACTCCCGGTGGCGAGGGTGCGGCCGTCGGGGCTGAAGCTCACGGCGTACATTTCGCCACTGCTGCCGGCGAGCGGCTCGCCGACCTGCGACGGATAGGCCGGATTGCGGACGCTCCACATGCTCGCGGTGCCGTCTGCGCTGCCGGCGGCGAGCTTGCTGCCGTCGGGGCTGAAGTCCACGGACCACACGGCGCCGGTGTGCCCGGTGAGGGGCGCACCCAGCGGCGTCGCGTGACGCGGGGCGGCCACGTTCCAGAGCCGGATGGTGTTGTCCTCGCTGCCGCTGGCGAGGGTGCGGCCGTCGGGACTGAAGGCCACGGAGTGCACCGTGGCCTTATGGCCCTTCAGGGCCGTGCCGACCGGCTTTGGACGACGCGGATCGGCCGTGTCCCACAGCCTGATCGTGGCGTCGTCACCACCGGCCGCCAGTGTCCGCCCGTCGGGGCTGAAGGCCACGGAGCGCACGGCGGCGGTGTGGCCGGTCAGGACGCCGAGCTTCCTCGGCCGGCGGGTGTCGCCCACGTCCCACAGGCGGACGGTGCGATCTTCGTCGGCGGCGGCCAGCGTGTGTCCGTCCGGGCTGAAGGCGAGCAGGTAGGCGGTGCCGTTGTGGCCGGTCAAGGGCGCACCGATCGGGCGCGGGCGGCTGGGGTTGCGCACGTCCCACAACCGGATCGTGCCGTCGTCCGAAGCGCTGGCGAGGGTGTGTCCGTCCGGGCTGAAGACGGCGGTGCTCACCCAGCTGGTGTGCCCGGTCAGGGGCTTGCCCAGGGGTTTGGGGCGCGTCGGGTCCGCCACGTCCCACAGCCGAACGGTGCGGTCGTAGCTCGCGGTGGCCAGGATCCGTCCGCTCGGGTTGAACGCGGTGAGGTAGACGGGGCCGGTGTGGCCGAGCAGCGAGGTGGCCAGTGGCGCGTTCACCGTCGAGATCAGCCGGTTGTTGGTGCCCGCGTCGTCCGGCCGCAAGCGGTGTGCCACCAGGTCGAGCTGGGCGGACAACGACGGATCCGTGCTCTGGACGCGATCGGCTTCGGCGAGCACCTGCTCGAACACCGCGTCGTCCCGCTGCTGCCACGCGACCACCGCCGAACCGGCGGCCAGTACCGCCAGGACGGCCAGAGCCGACACCGCACCACGGCTGATCCACACCGTGCGCTTGCGCAGCTTGACCGAAGCAGCCAGGAACTCCACCGCACTCCGGGTCAGAAAGGTGTCACCGGCAGACTTCGCCCAGGTGCGGGCTTGTTCCAGACGCGAACCCCGGTAGAGCAGCGACGTGTCGCGGCGGGCGCCCTCCCAGGCCCTGCCGTCCTCCTCCAGCCGCTGGCGCAGCAGGTTGCCGGTCCTGTCCTCGTCGATCCAGTCGCGCAGGCGTGGCCAGGCGTGGAGCAGCGCTTCATGGGTGATCTCCACAGCCTCCGCGTCGAGTGTCACCAGCCGGGCGTGCACCAGCGCTTCCAGCGATTCCTCCGTCTTGTGGGGGTCCGCCGACTCGTCCGCCAGCTGGCGCCGCGTCCCCCGCCTGCGGGTGGCCTGGGTGTCCTCGCCCAGCCGGACCAGCCTGAGCAGGAGCAGCCGGGCGGCCGTGCGTGCCGTCGGGTCGAGGCCGGACCAGGCCTGCTCGGCGGTCGCCGCCACCGCTCCCTGGATTCCGCCCGCCGCGCGGTAGCCGGCCAGCGTCAGCCGCCCCGCCTTCCGCCGCTGCCAGGTGGCGAGCAGGGCGTGGGAGAGGAGTGGCAGCACCCCCGCGTCGTGCGTCCCGCCGGGGCCGCCGGCACTCACCTCCCGGACGATCAGCTCCGCCAGCCCCCCTTCGAGCTCCAGGCCCACGGCCTTGGCCGGGCCGGTCACCGCTTCGCGCAGCTCCGCGGTGGTCAGTGGCCCGAGCACCATGTGCCGGTGCTGCAGCGCGTCGGCCAGTTCGGGATACCCGAGGCATCGTTCGTAGAAGTCGGCGCGTATACCGAGGATGACGAGCACGGGGGCCGGGGCGCCGGGACCGTCGTGCGTGCAGGCAGCGTGGAGGAGCTGGAGGAAGCTGCGCCGGGCCGCCTCGTCGGAGCAGAGGGTGAACGCCTCCTCGAACTGATCCACGATGACGACCGGACGCGCGGTGGAGGACGTCTGGCGCCCCGCCCACGTCCTGACGGCCTCCCGCACCGCGTGCGCGAAGTGCACCGTGCCGGGCTCCTTCGCCGCTGATTCCCCCGCGGCGGAGAGGACGGGTGCGAGCTCGGGGATCCGGGAGGTCAGCTCCGCGAGCGGATCGCCTCCCGGCACCAGCTGCAGTACGTTCCCCTCCCGGCTCTTCTCGTCGCCCAGCGCGCCGTTCTGCAGTGCGGGCACCAACCCGGCGTTCAGCAGGGAGGATTTCCCGGCCCCTGAGGCGCCCACGAGCATGACCAGGCCACCCGGCTTTTCCGCTGCGCGGAGCTGGGCGACGAGGGCATCCGTGCACCGCTCCCGGCCGAAGAACCACCGGGCGTCCTGCTGACGATACGAAGCCAGCCCCCGGTAGGGGCACACACCGGGGGCGGCCGGGGCCTCGGCCGCGGCCCGCCCCTCCTCTTCCGCGGCTGCCGAGGCGCGGTCGCCGACCGCGCGCTCCCACAGGCGCTGCCACTGGGCCAGGTCGTACAGGCCCGCGGACACCGGTGTGGGCCGCTGGCGCCGTGCCTGGGGGATCAGGATGTGCAGCACAGCGGCGAGCGCGGCGAACTGCGCGGGCACGTTCTTGGCCCGCCGCCAGTCGCTGATCCGCTGCACGGACACCCGGACGGGCCGCCCTCGTTCGTCGACCCGCTGGAGCCGGACGACCGCCTCGGCCACCTTCTTGAGGGGCGGGTTGCCGGCCTCCTTGTAGAGCAGCGCGAGTCGTTCCGCGAAGGCCGTGCGTGCCCCTGCGTCGGAACTCAAGGCCTCCACCCCTTCCTTCCCCCGCCTGTGGACATCCGGACCGGAAAACTCACCTTAGCGGCCTGACCTGCGCCGAAGGCCTTGGCCCCGATGCCGGAACCTCCTCAGCGGGAACCTCACCTGGCAGGATCACTCCCCAGCGGCGCATCAAGGGGGCCATACCCCGACAAGCCGCCGGCCCAGCCCCTGGAGAAGCACTTCCTGATGCCTGTTCCCGGTTACCTGCTGCCGGACTCACGAGCCATGTGACGGTCTCGGCTCATGAGCGAGGGATCTGTGGAGCCGGTCCCCTCCGGACCGCTCGCACGGTGACCTCGGGGCCGGCACCGTCCACGCTCCGCGCCACCCGGCGCGGACCGCCCCCGCCTGCGCCATTCGGCACCGGTCCCCACGAGGGGAGGGACCGGTGGCGAATGGCGCGGCGCTGTTTGTGCGGCGGACCAAGGCCTCCTCGCCTCAAGAGCCCGCCCGGGGTTCCCGGTTCACGGGCCGAGGCGCCTCCACAGGCGCAATCCACAGGTACGAGGGCGGATGCCCGCGGGTGCCTACAGCTGCGTCCGATTCTCAAGACGGGGCACGACCGGATCGGCTGCCGCCGCCCGGACACGTGCTGTCGCCCGGAACACGGCGACGTCGGCTGGACAGTCCCGCCGACGAGGCGCAGAAGCCGACGAGGCGCAGAAAAGGAAAAGGCCCGGGCCACCTGAGAGGTGACCCGGGCCTTTCGCGGAAGTGCTGTCGGAAGCCGAACCGTTGCACCAGCGCCCGGGTGGCCTCGTACCACTCGAAGCGCCGGCGCCCGGCCTTGTCCGTTGTGCGCTATCCCGTGAGGACCGCGGCAGCTGCATGGTCGAGCATCGACATCGCCCAGCTCTGCAGATCCTGGTCCGCGTCGTCGGCGGCCTGGACCCAGCGCTGGCGCCGGTCCCGGGAGACGTTCACCTCGACACGCATGCTGATGGCGTGCTGCTCGGTCTGCTCGCCGGCCTGGCGGGCGGCCTTGACACGGCTCCGCAGAAAGTTCCTCGACCAGCTGAGCCGCTCGGCCCGGTCCAGCCAGTACTCCTGCTCGTTCTCCGGAAGGCTCGCCAGTTCCGCGTGGTGCTGGAAGCTCAGCGCGGGGCGCCTGCGCGGCGGTGCAAAGCGCCGGGCGACCCAGGCGTAATTGCGCAGCGTTTGGTAATCAAGGTGAGTCTCCTCGATCGCGCGCTGGTACCGGTCCGGATACATGGTCCGTCCGTAGATGAGCCAGTCCCCCAGCCACCAGGCCGAAGAGTCGGCGGCGACGAAGAGCTGCCTGCCGATTTTCTGCCAGTCGTCCAGTGATATACCGGACGTCAATTCAAGAGTGGTGCGTCGCGCAATGGACTTCTCAACGGCTTTGGACAGCTTCTCGCTGAGTTTGGGCAGCGCAGGATGCACCTCCCGTGAGTACGTGCTTGCATTGAGTTCCCCCATAGCGTAATGCCTCCGTCGTGTAGGTCAGTTGACGGCGATGCAAGAACTCTAGCGAGGGGAGTGCGTGCCTTGTCTATACCCTTTCTTTAACTTCTTTGCCGAGCGTGCGAATGTCGGGATGCCGCTATTTCGGTCATTGATGAGAGGGGTGCCGGCTCCTGGGGCGACGCCGGCCGACGGCCCGACGGGCACCACGCCCCGGCGGCCCGGCCGGGCTCAGCTGCGGCCCTCCAGCTCCCCGGCGTCGTGCACCAACAGGGCGACCTGGACCCGGTTGTTGAGGCCCAGTTTGGTCAGGATGCTGGAGACGTGCGTCTTGACCGTGGAGACCCCGAGGTAGAGCGCCGCGCCGATCTGCGCGTTGGACTTGCCGTGGCCGATGCCGAGTGCGACCGCGCGCTCACGTTCGTTGAGCAGCGCGAGCCGGCCCTTGGCCTCCCCGCGGCGCCCCGTGTGGTCCTGCGTGGACAGAACCCGGTCGATCAGCCGCTGGGTGACGGCCGGGGAGAGCACCGGCTGGCCCTGGGCCACCCGGTGGATGGCCGCGACGATCTCCGGCGGCGGCGTGTCCTTCAGCGCGAACCCCGCCGCTCCGGCGCGCAGTGCACGCAGTACGTACTCGTCGGCGTCGAACGTCGTGAGGACGAGGACTTCCGGAGCGTTGCTCATGGCCCGCAGTGCCTCCGTAGCTGCCAGCCCGTCCATGACCGGCATGCGGATGTCCATGAGGACCACGTCGAGGCGGTGCTGCCGGGCCAGGCTGACCGCCTCGGCGCCGTCGCCGGCCTCGGCGACCACGCGCAGATCGGGGGACCCGCCCAGCATTACCGACAGCCCGGCGCGGACGAGTGGATCGTCGTCGGCAATCAGCACGTCGATCGTGGTGGGCTCGGCTGTGGTCATGCGGCCAGGGTAGCCGGTGGCCCCTGACTGCTTCCGATACTGAACCAGCCTGCGGACAAAGGGAATCGGCGGCGCGGAGCGCGGCACCGAAGTCGCCACGCAGCAGTACTTTGGTCTTCCCCGGCCGCCGAACGGCAAGACTCCGGTCGGCGCGAAGAGTACGAGTGACCGATCCGACCGGCAGGCATGGCCTCATAGCGTGGCGCCATGGCAAAGGTTGTTCAGTTCCTCGGGCTCTTCCTGGTGGCCGCCGGCATCAGCGGTACCGTCGACCAGCTGGCCACGCAGCCATTTCTGAGCCCGGTGCTCAACTTCGTCAATCACTACGTCATTCCGCACATGGCGCCGCTCCAAGGCTACGAGGTCATTTGCAACCTGTCACTGTCGGTAGTCGGCTCGATCCTGGTGATCGTCGCTAATCGTCCGGAGCGGTCGGAAGGCTGACGTTGTTCCGGGATCCGCGCTGCTGCCAGCCGTTGCGCATACGCGAGAATCAGCCCGTCCAGCCGGAAGTGGCCCGGCGCCACTTCCCGTACGAGGCTCGCATCGGCCAGTGTGTGCAGTGCCCTCCAGCAGCTCGATGCGTCCATGCCGCTCAGCGCGGCGGCCCTGGACAGCGTGAGCAGCCGGTCGTTCTGGCGGCCCAGCGCCAGGAACATCTGGCCGGCCTTGAGCGGCAGCGCGGCGTACGACCAGCCGATGACGGTGGACAGCGAGGCCTCGCTGTCGCCGGACAGCTGCAGGAAATCGACCGCGTTACGGTCGTCGAAGCTCGCGATGGCCTCGTCCGGGGACGGTGCGACCTTGATGCGTGTCGCGGCGATGCGCAGCGCCAGCGGAAGTCCGTCGCAGGCGGCGACGAGCTTCGTCACCGCGCGGCGGTGTCGCGCCACGAACGGCTCACCGGCTATCCGGCCGAACAGCTCGATGGCGGCCTCCTCGCCCATGCCGTCCAGTACGATCCGCCGCGCGCCGTCCCGCGCGATCAGTCCGGGCAACCCGTTGCGGCTGGTGACGATGACCAGGCACGAGGGGGTGCCGGGGAGCAGGGCTCTGACCTGCCCGGCGCAGGCAACGTTGTCCACGAGGATGAGCAGCCGACGGTTCGCGAGCAGGCTCCGGTAGGACGCCTGCGCGTCGACGCGTTCAAATCGCGCCGGCTCCCCCATGGTCGCAGCCAGGTGACCGAGCGCGGCATCGATCGTCTTGTGACCGGGCCTGTCGGAGTAGGCGTGCAGATCGACATGCAGCTGACCGTCTGGGTACTTGTGGGCTATCGAGTGTGCGAACCGCGTGGCCAGTGCCGTCTTGCCCGCTCCGGGACCGCCCGTGATCAAGAGAAGCGCGGGCTCGCCGGCCTTCTCGGACGCCGTCACGAGCTGGTGCAACTGCCCCAGCTCTGCGGTGCGGCCGGTGAAACCCGGTACGTCTCGCATGAGTTGGGCCACGGTAGTCGGCGGTTTACCGCTGCTGGACGGCGAGAGGGCGGATTTCTGCGGGAGCAGCCGTGCGCCCGGCCGCTCGCCCCGCAGCACCTTCTCGTACAGCTGCTGCAGATGGCTGCCCGGTTCGATTCCCTCTTCCTCGACCAATCTTCCACGCAGGTTGTGGTACTCCCTGATGGCGTCGGCGTGCCGGCCGAGTTCGACATAGCAGCGCATCAGAACGTAGCGCAGGCGCTCGCGCAAGGGATGATCATGGACGAGCGCGGCCAGTTCACCGGCCAGCGCGGCGGGCCGCCCGAGCTCCAGCATCATCTCGGCGCCGTCCTCCAGCGCCAGCAGGCGTGCCTCCAGCAGTCGGGCGCGTTCCGCCTGCGCGAAGGGGCCGACCGCGCCGCCATAGGGACTGCCGCGCCACAGCGCCAGCCCCGCTTCCAGTTCCTTGACCGCCTCCCGCACGGCGTTTTGGGCCCGCAGCCGCCGTGCGGTGGCGAGGGCGGTGGCGAACTGCTGGACGTCCACCCCGTCGGGCGCGACGCGCAGCATGTAGCCGAAGGTGTCAGAGACCAGGACCTCGGAGCGTGTGCCGCGGGCACGGTCGGGCTCCAAGGAGTTCCGCAACCGCGCTATATAGGTGTACACACTGTTCAGAGCGGTGGCCGGGGCGCCGTCACCCCAGATCGCGTCCACCAGTTCGTCGCGGCTGACGGTGCGGTTTGCGCGGGCGGCGAGCACCGCGAAGATCGTCCGCTGAGTCGGCGATCCGAGCGCCAATTCACGGCCGTCTCGTAACGCCAGAACGGGACCAAGAAGTGAAACGGTTGGAGAGGCAAGCATCGTTCCCCCTAATCGACGCGTACTTGCTTCAAAAAATGATCATAGCGGATACGCCAACTCGCCCCGGTCTGCGGTAGGGCGCCGTCAGCGAAATCTGGCGCGTTATGAGTGGTGCGGAGAACGGCCGTGATGCCCTTCGCCCGGCCGGGGGGCGCCCCCCCCCCCGGGGGGGGGCCCCCCCCCCCCCGGGGGGGGGGGGGCCCCCCAACCCCCCCCGTGGGGCCGTTAAAAGGGGTGGAGGCCCCCACAACAAAGGT
>NZ_JBIBVF010000006.1:0-7877 GCF_043080045.1 Streptomyces sp. NPDC015125 | reverse complement strand
CCCGCCCCGTGGTGGGGGGGGGGGCGGGGGGGGGGGGCGGGGGGGGTGGGGGGGGGGGGGGGCCCCGGGGCCCCCCCGCCGGGGGGGGGGGGGGGGCCCCCCCCCCCCGGGGGGGGCCGCCCCCCCCCGGCCGGGCGGTCGAGTAGCCGCATACCGCCGCCGTTGGGCCGTTTAGACGGTGTCTAGGCCCCATCAAGAATGGTGTGGAAGTCTCCGGTGCTGTACGGGACGTAACACAACGAAAGGCGGTGGGGGCAGTGGTTGACGGTGCCCGGAATCATTCGGTGAGCTCGGTCTCAGTCGATGGTCGCCCGCAATCCGATCCGTCGGCCGTACCTGGCCAGGCAATGCGGAGAAGAAATAGCCTCCGTATCCCGCATGGGCTGTCCATTGAGGCCTGGCGCAGTCTGGGTCAGCAGATCCAGGCGATTTCCAGCTCCTCTTCCTGGTGGCTCGGAGACTGGCTCCTCTACGGTCAGTCCGAATTTCCTAACCGCTATAAGCGCGCCATCACGGAGACGTCGCTCGACTACCAGACACTGCGGAACTACGCATGGGTCGCCCGACGTTTCGAACCCCACGAGCGATACGGCGACTTGAGCTTCCAGCACCATGCCGAGGTCGCCGGGCTGGCCCCGGAGGAGCGCGGCCCGTGGCTGGCGCGGGCGCAGAAGAACGGCTGGTCACGGAACGAACTGCGACGTCAGATGCGGGCGCGGAAGGAAATCGCCGGCAGCGCGCGTGCCACGCAGCTGAAGATGAAGCCCGACGACGGCCAGAGGGAGCGCTGGCAGGCCGCTGCCCTCCGCACGGGCGACGATCTGCTGACCTGGATAACGGCGGTTCTCGACGACGCGGCGACATCTGTGCCCACAGCCAGCGGCTGAGCGGTCCGTATTCCTGGCCGGATCCTCGTGGCACCGGAGAGGAGCGGTGCAACATAGCGGCATGACTGGAGAAGAGGTGCCGCATTTGGCGTTGGCGACTGGCACCGACCGGCCCCATATACGCCCGCCCCGCAACCGTGTCGAACGACGGGCCATTTGGTGGTGGACGATTCGCGTCGTCCTGTCCATGGTCGTCGTCCTCGGCGCACTGGGAATGACGTACGGGCTGTGGCGGGAGTCCCGGCCCTGGGTCGGGCCGGTCTTCGTCGTCATGGCCATCGGCCATCTGGTGACCGGGGCAGTCATGCCGCGATGGCGCTATCACGTCCACCGCTGGGAGAGCACCGACCACGCGGTCTACGAACTCAAGGGCTGGCTGGTGCGGGAGTGGCGGATCGTCCCGATTTCCCGTATTCAGAGCGTCGATGTGGCCCGCGGGCCCGTGCAGCAGTGGCTCGGTCTGGCCACACTCCGGGTGGTCACCGCCTCGATGGAAGGCCACATCAAGATCGTCGGTCTTGATGCCGCTGTCGTGGCGCGCACTGCCGCGGAGCTCACCGCGATCACCCAGGCCACGCCGGGAGACGCGACATGACGGCCCTGGACGCCGTGGAGGGCGACGCCTGCGGGGAGGAGCAGTCCGAGCCCGATGTGCCCTGGGAGCGCCTGAACGGGCGGCTGATCTGGGTCAATCTGGTGCGGCTCCTGCTGTCCCTCCTGCCGACCGGCCTGTCGATGCTCCTCTTCGGCGCCGGACGGCGTATGCCGGAGCTGTGGCCGGCGATGGTCGCGACCGGGTTCGGCGTGTTCATCAGCGTCTCCGACGTCGTGCGGTGGCTGCGTACCCGATACCGGGTCACCGAGGACCTGGTCGAGATCAAAACGGGCCGCATCATGCGCGTCTACCGCCAGATTCCCCGGGAGCGCATCCGCGCGGTCGACCACAAGGCGAAGCTGCGGCACCGGGTCGCGGGACTGCGCGTCGTCCTCATCAGCTCGGGCAGGACCCGGCCCGCGCTCAAACTCGACGCAGTCTCCAAGGAGATGGCCGAGGCGCTGCGCGGCGAGCTGATGCGCGGCAAGGCGGCCGCCGATGCCGAACCGCAGGGCGCCGCGGCCCAGGAGACCCTGATCTCGCAGGTGCGCTGGTTCTGGATCTTCTACAACGTCATCAACATCTGGGGGGTGCTCGTCGGTGGTCTGATGCTGTGGAGCCTGGATTCGCTGCTGGATCTGGTCAACGTCGACCTCATCGGCACGCTGGACCGAGTGATCGGCCGGCTGGCCCCTGAGGGCCCGGGCAACTACCTGCTGTGGGCCGGGGTGGCCGCCGTTCTCGGGACCGGCACACTGACGAGCGGTTTCATCAAGGGAAACTGGAACTTCCGGCTCGTCCGGAGGGCCAAGGAGGACGGCACCGAACTGGTCACCAGACAGGGCCTGCTGTCGACCCGGGAGGTGCACCGCGACGACCGGCGGCTGCGGGGCGTCCACCTCAGCGAGCCGTTGTTCTGGCGTTGGATCCGGCTCACCGAGACGACCGTCATCTCCACCGGGCTCGCCAACTGGTCGCTCTCCAGCGAGCCCGCCAGCTCCATCCTGCCGCGCGGGCCCGTCGGCGAGGCCCGGCGGGTGGCGGCCCTGGTTCTTCCCGGCGACGTCCGGCCTCTGGAGGCACCGTTGCGCCGCCACCCGTCCGCGGCGCTGTACCGGCGGCTGCTGTGGGCGGCCGCGTTCTGTGCCGCGACCACGGGACTGCTGGCCTGGCTGGGAGCGACCCAGGCGGTCCCCGAATGGATCTGGGTGATCCCCCTGTGGGCGTTTCCGGCAACCGCCGTGCTGGCCGCGGTCGCCTTTCGCGCGCTGGGACACACCTACGTCGGCCAGTACCTCGTCATGCGGCACGGCCTGTCGCGGCGGCAGACCGCCGCCCTCCAGCGGGAGGCCGTACTGGGCCTGAAGGTCCGCCAGTCGCTGGTGCAGCGATGGCTGGGCCTGGTGAGCGTGGGCGTGCCGACCGCGGCGGGGCTGCGCTTCTATCAGGCCCCCGATATGGGGGTGGAGCAGTTCATGACGTTCGCCGGCGAATCCGTCCCCGAGCTGATCGCCGAGTTTCTGCAGTCCTCGCGCGACGAGAAAGCAGAAATTAGTGCGCCGCAACGGCTCCCGGACCGTCGACTCGATGGGGAATGATCTCAAGCGGCGCTCTGCCCCCGGGCAAATTCCGATGTGCGCCGCGGGAAAGGCCGTTGCGGCCTTTTCCGGCAGCCCATGAATCGTCGGCGCCGGACATTTTGGAGTACATATAGATGTGGGAGACCAAACTGGCTGACGGTTTTTCTGTGAGTGCGCTCGGCCTAGGCTGCAGTTCGATGTCCTATGGCTACGGATCCGGTCAGCGGGACGACGAAGAATCCACCCGGGTCATACACCGGTCCCTGGAGCTCGGTGTCAATCTCTTCGACACGGCTGATGTGTACGGGCCCTTCACCAATGAGGAACTGCTCGGCCGCGCGCTCGAACACCGCGGACACGAGGCGAACATCGCGACCAAATGCGGGTTGATCGCACAGCCGGACGGCAGATTCGTCCGTGACGGCCGGCCGGAGCATCTGCGCCGGGCCTGCGAGGCGTCGCTGCGGCGGCTGCGGACCGACACCATCGACCTGTACCAGCTGCACCGCGTGGACCCCGCCGTCCCGCTCGCGGAGACCTGGGGCGCCCTCGGTGAACTGGTGACCGAGGGGAAGGTCCGTGCCCTCGGCATCTCCCACGCCACCTGCGAGGAACTCGACCAGATACACGCCATCTTCCCGATCACGACGGTGCAGTACGAGCTGTCGGTCTGGGCGCCGCAGAGCAAACGGGACATCCTACCGTGGTGCCGGCGCAACGGTGTCGGGTTCCTCGCCTTCGCCCCCATCGGACGAGGCTTCCTCACGGGCAAGGTTTCCCACGAGCGGCTGCACACGGGCGACTCCCGGGTCCGCGACCCGCGGTTCCGGGCGGAGGCCATGCGCTCCAATGTGGTCATCCTCGACGGTCTGCGCGAGGTCGCCGCCCGCCACGACGGCGCCACGGCGTCCCAGGTGGCCATCGCCTGGGTGCTTGCGCAGGGCCCGGGTGTCGTCCCGATCCCCGGTACCCGGCATCTGCGCTGGCTGGAGGAGAACGTGGCCGCGGCGGAATTGCGGCTCACGGACGCCGACCTGCACCGGCTGGACGGCCTGCCGGCGACGGTGGGGGAGATGTGCTGGGACAGCGTCCGGGCGGAATACCCGAGTCGTACGGACATACGGGAAGCGACGGGCGTGCGCGAGAGCGCCGACGTGGCGGAAGAGACGGCGGGCGGCGCCTGAACGTTGCCCCGTAAGGCTCACCCCACAGACCGATTGGACGACTACCGTGCTCTTTCCGCACATCACGTCCCGCCGCCTTGCATTCCGCCCGGCATCCACCCGGCATCACTCTGAGCTCATCCGTACAATGCTGCGGACCGGAATAGAAAACGTCAGCCCCACCGCCCGGTCGAAGAACCGTGACCTGGCCAAGTGCGATGCCGCTTTTCTCGTCACCCGGCGCAGCAGCGGAGACCTGCTGGGATTCAGTACGTTGCATGGTCTCGACCCCGCCGGACATGTCAGCGCCGGTGTGTATCTGGACCCCCATCGCGCCCGGCTCGGTGTGGGATCCGAGGCGATCTATCTGACGATCAACTATGCCTTCGCAATGTTCGATGTCGATAAGGTGATTGCCCAGACCACCGAGGCCACATTCGGCAGTGTCGGACTGAATTCCGAGAAAAGCGCGGCCACGCGAGTGCTCCGCGACTATCTCTACTTCCGCGGGCGGCACTGGGACCTGCACACGTTCCAGACCGAACGCAGCGAGTGGGAACGGCATGTCGACGACGCCCTCGGTGACGTACTCGGGCCGCAGCTGAGCTGGCGCGCGGACCCGAACCTGCCGCGGGCGACATGCCCGCCCGCCACGAACCACCACGGGATTTGAGGAGAACCAGTGCCAGGTCAGGGAACCGGACAACTCATCACCGTCCTCGGTGCCTCGGGCCTGCTGGGCACGGCCATCAGCAGGGAGCTCGCGAGCCGGCCGGTCCGTCTCCGGCTCGTCGGCCGACGTCCGGTGGCGGTCCCGCCGCGGCCCGCCGCGTCGATCGAGGAGCGCCGGGCGGACCTCATCGAGCCCGGCTCGGTCGCCGAGGCGATCGCGGGATCCGATGTGGTGATCCACCTCGTCGCGCACATCTCCGGCTCGGGCACCTGGCGGGTCTCCGACGGCGACACCCTGGCGGAGCGCGTCAACCTCGGCCTGGTGCACGATGTCATCGACGCGATCCGCATCCAGCGCCCGGCCCGGCGGCCGGCCCTGCTCTTCGCCGGTTCACTCTCCCAGTCCGCCAGGGTGCCGGCCGCCCTGGCCGCGAGCGGTACCCAGCCCCACGAGCTGCTGACCGCTTACGACCGGCACAAACTGGCCGCGGAACAGGCGATCGCCGACGCCACCGCCGAGGGACTGGTCCGCGGCAGCACCCTGCGTCTGCCCACCCTCTACAGCCTGGGCACGGATCCGGTCGACCTCGACCGGGGCGTGGTGGCGACCATGACGCGGCGAGCCGTCGAGGGGGAGCCGCTCACGATGTGGCACGGCGGCACGGCCAAGCGCGACCTGCTCGGCATCGACGACGCGGCCCGGGCCTTCACCGCGGCCCTCGACGCGCTGGACGCGGTCGCCGGGCGGGCGTGGGAGATCGGTACGGGTGAACAGACCAGTGTCGCGGAGCTGTTCGCGGCCATCGCCCGGACGGTATCCCGGCAGACGGGCCGGCTGCCCGTTCCCGTGGTGGACAGCACGCCTGCCCAGCACGCCATGCCCACGGACCAACTCGACTTCGTACTGCGGTCGCCGGAGTTCCGGAACGTCACCGGCTGGGCGCCCCGCGTGCCGCTCCACGAGGGGCTGGAACGGATCGCCGCCGCCGTCGCCCGGCAGCACCGCGCCGTCACCGCCTGAATGCAACTCATAGGGACACGATGCGAATACTGTTCACCACCACCCCGGACAAGAGTCTCTTCCAGCAGCTGGTGCCGCTGGCGTGGGCATTGCGCACGGCGGGGCACGAAGTCCGCGTCGCGGCCCCGCCGAAGTTCGCCGAGGTCATCACCCAGGCCGGGCTCACCGCCGTCCCCGTGGGCACCGACCGCCCCATCTGGCGTCTGCCGCAGCTGAATCCGGAGCGGATGGAGGCGGAGCGCAAGGGCCTGCCCGCCCCGTACAGCGCCGCCGAACAGGCATCGCAGGACATCGACTGGCAGACGATGGAGGCGGGTTACGCACACGTCGTCCGCCACTGGCACAAGACCGACAACTTTCCGATGACCGCCGACCTGGTGGAGTTCGCCCGGCACTGGCAGCCGGACCTGGTCATCTGGGAACCGCTCACCTACGCCGGCGCGATCGCGGCCAAGGCCACCGGCGCCGCCCACGCCCGCCTGCTGTGGAGCATCGACGTCCTCGGGCTGACCCGCAGCCGCTTCCTGCACCTCAAAGCACAGCAGCCGCCCGAAGAGCAGAGCGATCCGCTCGCCGACTGGCTGGGCGGCTATGCCCGCAAGTACGGCGGTGAGTACACCGAGGATCTGGCCACCGGCCACTTCAGCATCGACCAGTTCCCGCCCTCGATGCGGATGACGGCGGATGTGCGGTATGTGCCCATGCGGTATGTGCCCTACGGCGGCCCCGCGGTCGTCCCCGCGTGGCTGTGGAAGCAGCCGGAGAAGCCCCGGGTCGCCCTGACCTTGGGCATCGCGGCCACCAATCGCTTCGCGGGCTACATCGCCGATGTAGGGGACATCCTCGATTCCCTGGCCGATCTCGACATCGAGGTCGTCGCCACCATCGCCGAGGACGAGCAGCGCAAGCTGCCGCGGATTCCCGACAACGTCCGGGTCGTGTCGTATGTACCGCTGCACGCCCTCCTGCCCACCTGCAGCGCGGTGATCAACCACGCGGGCCCCGGCACCTTCCTGACCACGACCCTCAACCCCATTCCCCAGGTCGCCGTGCCGTGGGACTTCGACGAACCGGAACTGGCCCGGCGCGCGGCCGCGCAGGGCGCCGTGCTGCCCGTCCGCGCCGACCGGGCCACCGGCCCGCTGGTACGGGAGAGCCTGCTGCGGGTCCTGCGCGAACCGGCCTTCAGACAGGCGGCCACGGACCTGAACGACCAGTTTCTGGCCCTGCCGACGCCCAACGAGCTGGTGCCCCGGCTCGTCGAGCTCACCGCCGAGTTCCGCTCCTCCGACCGCCGACCCCAGTGAGGCCACCCATGCGTGTGCTGTTCGCGGCCAACCCGCACAAGAGCATCTTCCAGTACATGGTGCCGCTGGCCTGGGCGCTGCGTACCGCGGGGCACGAGGTCCGCTTCGCCAGCCAGCCCTCGTTCGCCCCCACCATCACCCAGGCCGGGCTGACCGCCGTCCCCGTCGGACGTGACCACGCCAAGCTGTGGGAGGCACGCGCGACCCGGAACGGGTTCGACCAGGGCCGGGCCGGTATCGAGGAGCCCTACGACGCGTTCACCGAACCGGAGAAGGACACCTGGGACTATCTGGCCACCGGTATGGCGCACGCGGTCGCCGACCGGCACCGCCAGGCGGCCTTCCCGATGATCGCCGAGCTGGTGGACTTCGCGCTGCACTGGAAGCCGGACCTGGTGGTCTGGGATCCGCTGACCCTTGCCGCTCCGATCGCGGCCAAGGCCGTCGGTGCCGCGCACGCCCGCCTGCTCTTCGGCATCGACATCCATGGCGGTGTCCGCCGGCAGTTCCTGTGTCTCAAGGCGCAGCAGCCCGAGGGGCAGCGGTCGGATCCTCTCGCGCAGTGGCTGGGCGGCTATGCCCGTAAGTACGGCGGTGAGTTCACCGAGGACATGGTCACCGGTCACTTCACCATCGATCAGTTCCCCGGCAG
>NZ_JBIBVF010000005.1:353453-373978 GCF_043080045.1 Streptomyces sp. NPDC015125 | reverse complement strand
CGCTCGGCCACACCACGGCCTCCGAGTGGGACCGCTACGACCACCTCCTGGCCCGCACCGACCCCCTCGGCAACACGATCCGGTACGAGTACGACGCGGCCGGCGACCTCACCGTCATCGAGCGTGCGGACGGCAGCCGGTCCACAGCGGCCTACAACGGACTGCACCTCCCCGTCTCGTCGACGGGCCACGACGGGGTGACCTGGCACCAGGAGTTCGACGAGCGGGGCAACCTGACCGCCGTCATCGGCCCGGAAGGCGTCACGAACCGATTCACCCACCACCCCACCGGAGCGGTCGCCACCAGCACGGACCTGTCAGGGGCGACGGTGACCTACGAGGTCGACGGCGCGGGCCTGCCGGTATCCGTCACCGATGCGTCCGGACGCACCGCCACGGTGGAACGGGACGCGTTCGGCCGTCCCACCACCGTCACCGACCCGCTGGGCGCGATCAGCAGCTCGGCGTGGACCGTCGAGGGGCTTCTCGCGCGGCGCACCGGCCCCGACGGCCGGAGCGAGCAGCTGACCTGGGACGGGGAGGGCAACTGCCTCACCAGGACCGACGCCGCGGGCGGCACCACCCGCTACGAGTACACCCACTTCGACCAGGTGGCTGCCCGGACCACGCCGGACGGCGTCCGTCACGCCTTCGCCTACGACCCCGAGCTCCGCCTCACCCAGGTCACCAACCCACAGGGTCTGACTTGGGACTACACCTACGACCGCGCAGGCAACCTGATCGCGGAGTCCGACTTCGACGACCGCGAGATCTCGTACACCCACGACGCGTCGGGCCGTCTGGTCAGCCGCAGGACGCCGCTGGGCGAGGAGATCGCGTACACGTACGACGCCCTCGGCCGGCTGACGTCCAAGGACGCGGCCGGTGTCCGCACGGAGTACGCCCACGACGCAGCGGGCGCCCTCATCCGCGCGGCCTCCCCCACCTCCGCTCTCGCTTTCGAGCGGGACCTGGTGGGCCGCCTCCTGTCGGAGACGGTCGACGGCCGCACCACCCGTTACGCCTACGACCTCCTGGGACGACGCGTTTCCCGCACGACTCCGACGGGCGCGTTCACCGAGCTCACGTACGACGACGCGGGCAATCGCAGTGCGCTGACGACGGACGGCCGTCGTCTGGAGTTCACCCACGACGCGGCGGGTCATGAACTGACCCGGGTCCTGCGGTCCCACGCCGCGCCGGTGACGATGTCCACCTCGTGGGACATGGCGGGCCGCCCGGTGGCCCACGGCCTCGTGGGCCGGGGCGAGACGCTGCGTGCCCGCAGGTACGCCTACCGTCCCGACAACCACCTGGTCTCCATCACCGACGAGGCGACCGGCACCAGCCGGCAGATGGAACTGGACGCGGTCGGACGCCCGCTGGCGGTCACCGCCGACGGCTGGACCGAGTCCTACGCCTACGATCAGGCGGGCAACCAGACCGAGGCGGACTGGCCGGAGAAGGCCGGCCGCGCGGAGGCCTGCGGCGAACGCACCTACACCGGCACCCGCATCCAGGCCGCGGGCGCGGTCCGCTACGAATACGACGCCGCGGGCCGCATGGTGCTGCGCCAGAAGCGCCGGCTGTCGAGGAAGCCCGACACCTGGCGCTACGGATGGGACGCCGAGGACCGCCTCACCTCATGCGTGACACCGGACGGCACCCGCTGGCACTACACGTACGACCCGATGGGCCGCCGTACCGCCAAGTACCGCATGGCCGAGGACGGTTCGGTGGCCGAGGCCGTCCACTTCACCTGGGACGGCACCAGCCTCGCCGAGCAGACCGACAGCACCACCGGCGTCATCCTCACCTGGAACCACGAGGACCACCGGCCCCTGACACAGCTGGAGCGCAAGCCGAGGACGCAGGAGGAGTACGACTCCCGCTTCTTCGCCATCGTCACCGACCTGGTGGGCACGCCCACCGAGCTCGTCGACGAACAGGGCGACATCGCCTGGCGTTCCCGTACCACCCTCTGGGGCACCACCGCCCGCAACCGGGACGCCACGGCCGTCACCCCGCTCCGCTTCCCCGGCCAGTACGAGGACCCCGAAACCGGCCTCTACTACAACTACTTCCGCCACTACGACCCCGAGACGGGACGCTACGCGTCACCGGACCCGCTGGGGCTGGAACCGGCGCCCAACCCCGTCGCCTACGTCGACAACCCCCATACGGCGACCGACTTCCTGGGCTTGGCGCCCGACTGTCACGTGGATCTGTTCCACGGGACCAACAAGAATGCCGCCGCGAATATCCGACGGGATGGCGTCAACACCAGTTTCAGCACTCGCCCCATGGACTTCGGGAACGGTTTCTACACCACGCGGGACTTCACGCAAGCATCGACTTGGGCAGCCAAGAACGGCAAAAATGCCGAGGTTCTCCACTTCCGTGTCCCGCGGGCGGAGTTCGATTCCCTCAATTCGAAGACGTTCAAGGGCCCGAGCGGGGCGCTCGATGATTTCGTCTACTACTACCGCGGTGGCGGAAAGGACCTGCCCCACCAAATGGTGGAGGGACCGATGCTGGCAAATCCCAAGGCTTTCATGAACTGGGAAAACGGGAAGTGGTTCGGGAACCAGGTGGTGTTCTTCGGGAAGGACGCTGGGGAGCTCCTCACCAGGAGCCTCCAGTGAGAAGGGGTGCCGTATGAGTAAATTCTTGGCGAACGCATCGGACGAGGTGCTGGAGCTGCTGGACGAAGTCGCCGACGAGATGGTCTCCCTGTTCTCCATCTCGGAGGCGGAGGCCGTGGCGCGTATCAACGCCCAGTGGCCGGAGCAGCAGTTCCTGGAAGAGAGCGACATCATCCTGCACGAAGACGCCTACTACTGGGCTCTCTTCATCTACTACGACGGAGAAGTGCCCGACTGGGACCCTTCTGCGGACCGTTCTGCATGGGTACCTGCCCCCAAGCCTCAAGCAGGAACCGAGCACTGGACTCTTGGCTGATTCCATGACCGGCGTGGGGGACGGCCGGACCGTCGCGGACGGGCCTGCCCGCCCGGGTAGTGGCTGACGACTGGTTGCACCCGCCCGCCCCTCGGAGACCTCAAGGAAGCCCCTCTCACCAGCGGAAACGCTGGCGAAAGGGGCTTTCCCGTGTGTCACGCAACCCCGCCCGACCTCAGCTCCCGGCTGGCGGAAGCACCGTCTCCGGCACCCGCACCGTACGCAGCACCCCGTCCCCCAGGTGCAGGATGGCCCGCTCCGGGCGGGTGGCGCCCAGGCGGCTGCGGGGGGACCTTGACGCCGTTCAGCTCACCGTCGCTCACGTTCTGCGGCTTCAGCAGCAGTCCGCACCGGTTGCGGCGGGCCTCGGTGTGCCAGCCGGAGAAGGCGGAGAAGCCGGAGGAGAGGCGGTCGGTCTGGCCGGCGATCACCAGCCGCGGCCGGTCTCGGCGCCGGACTTGGCGCTTGTCCCGTAAATGATCTCCAGTCGCCGCTCGCTCCTGCGCCTTGGTAGGACCAAGGTGGTCGATGATGCGGTCGGCGGCCGACTTCGAGATCCCGAACGGCGGCGCCAGCTGCCGCAGCGTCAGGGTGGTGTGTCAGTAGACGGTGACCAGGAGTACTCGATTTTCCAGTGGCAGGCTTCACGGTCGTCCCCGCCGCACCTCGTCCACGCCATCGCGCCGCAGTGTGGTCAGAAGTCTGCCGAAACAGCGCGGGCTCAGCCCAGTGAACGGGGATCCAAGACGGCTCGGACGCCGTGATCACACCAGCACACGAAGATCATCCCAGTGCTGCCCAGTGCTGCCCGGTGCTGGCAGGCAGGATCAGGCTGCGGCATCCCCGTGATCACCGGACACGAAGGCCAGGATGTGAGGGACTGCCTCGCGCAGACTGACGAAGTGGCGATGCACGCCCTCCACCGCAACAGCCGCGTTCACGCCCCACACCATCATTCCGGCACGCAGCCCGGCCTGCACTCCGGAGGGAGCATCCTCAATGACCAGGCACTCTTCCGGCTCGGCACCCAGCTGCGCAGCGGCCTGCAGATACGGAACGGGAGAGGGCTTTCCCTCCTCTACCGCGGCCGCGTCCACGATGACGCCCGGCACTGGCAAACCCGTCCGCACGAAACGGCCGCGCACCCGGTGCTCGTAGTTCGAGGTCACCAGTGCCCATGCCTCGGACGGAAGGCCGTGCAGCAGCTCCGACGCACCGTCGAAGGCCGCGTAGACGCCGGAACGGACATCCTCGTCCTCCAGCTCGTGCAACGTGGCCAGGCACTCGTGCGGATCGTGGTCCGCAGCAACCTGCGCGAACGTCTCCATCGGCCGCGTCCGCAGCGCCACCCGGTAGACCTCCTCCGCAACGAGTCCGTACCGCTCCGCCCAGGTTCCCCAGACCCGGCGCTGGTTGCTCACCGCGTCGATCAACGTGCCATCGACGTCGAACAAGACGTACTTACCGCGCAGTTCACCGCTCATGCATCGATCATGCCAGCCCGCAGGTAGGCATAGCGGGACAATCCTTGGTCGGGTAGCCGGGTCACGTTGCCGTGACCCGGCTACCCGACTTAGGCAGAGCCTGATGGCCCGTGTGACTGGGCAGTGATCATGTCGTTCTGGCCTGCGTGAGGCGGGGCGATCTGTCGGATACAGAGTGGACTCGGTTGGAACCACACCTGCCGAAGAACGGGGGGCGGGGCGGGCGTTGGAAGAGTCACCGCAGGGTGCTCCACGGCCTTCTCTTCCATCAGCGGACCGGTGTCCCCTGGCGAGACCTGCCGCCGCGGTTCGGAAAGTGGAAGACGGTGTATGACCGGCATCGCCGCTGGTCGGCGGACGGCACATGGGAACGGATTCTGCAGGCTCTCCAGGCCGATGCTGACGCGGAGGGCCGGATCGACTGGAGCATGGTCATTGTGGACTCGACCTCGTGCAGAGCCCACCAGCACGCCTAGGGCGCCCGCAGGACCGCACCGCGCGTTCCGGGCCGGCATGGTCGGCCTGCTCAGCACCGCCCCGACGAGGCGCTGGGACGTTCCCGACGCGGACTCACCTGCAAGATCCATCTGGTCAGTGAAGGAAGACTCCGCCCCCTCGCGTTCCTGATTACGCCGGGCCAGTGGGGCGATTCCGACAGCTCACCCCAGTCCTGGAACGCGTCCGCGTTCCGCGGCTGAGCGGCGGATGCCCTCGCACCCGTCCCGACCACTTGGGCGGCGACAAGGCATACCGTTCCCGCCGGAACCGTCGCTACCTGCGGCGACGCCAGATCAAGCACACCTTCCCGGAGCCGAAGGACCAGCGGGCCAACCGTCGATGCCGAGGCAGCAACGGCGGTCGCCCGACCGCTTTCGACAAGGACAGACACAGGCGCCGCAATGAAGTTGAGCGGACGATCAACGCCCTGAAGACGTTTCGGGCGGTAGCTACCAGGTACGACAAGCGGGTCTACGTCTTCCACGGAACCGTCACCACCGCAGCCATACGGCTCCGGCTCCGAGCCTGAGCCCGGGGCATACGAGCTATCGAGCAGGGTTCCCGGGTCCGACGACGCATCCGCAGAGTCCACTTGATCGACTGGCTTAGGGTTCCTGCATGACGACCACACTCTGTCTGCGGGAGATCACCCCCGCCAACTTCGACGCAGCGATCGGTCTGCGGGTTCGTCCGGATCAGGAGCACTTGGTCGCGCCGGTCGTGAAATCTCTGGCCGAGGCATATGTCTATCCCGGCATAGCTTGGCCCCGCCTCATCCTTGACGGTGACCGTCCCGTCGGTTTCCTCATGGCTTTCTTCGACATCGACTGGAGGGGCGACGGCACAGGCACCGACATCCGTTCCGGTCTCTGGCGGCTCAACATCGCAGATGGTGAGCAGGGTCGAGGTTACGGTCGCTTCGCGGTCGAGTCCGTTGCTGCTGAAATCCGCCGTCGCGGCGGCACCCGCCTGACCACCACTTGGCATCCGGGCACGGGCGGCCCCGAGGGCTTCTACCTCGGGCTCGGATTCCGCCTGACGGGTGAGACCAGCGGAGGCCAAACAGTTGGCGAGCTGGACTTGCGCTAGGACTCGACCTATCGGACGGGCCTAGGCGGTGTTTCTCGGATCTCCGGACGTGGGTGGGGTGTTGGGGTCAGGCTGGTTCCATGGGTCGTGGGGATTTAACGAATGCGGAGTGGCATCGACTGGAGTCGTTCTTGCCTCGTGGTGGTGCGCGTGGGGGTCGGTGGAGTGATCATCGGCGGGTGATTAACGGGGTGCTGTACCGGGTGCGGACGGGTGTGCAGTGGCGGGATCTTCCCGAGCGGTTCGGGCCGTGGGAGACGGTTTACAAACGTCATCGCCGCTGGTCAGCGGACGGCACGTGGGAGAGGCTGCTGTCCCTTGTCCAGGCTGCCGAGGACGCTGAGGGCCGAATCGACTGGGACGTGTCAGTGGACTCCACCGCGGTGCGGGCTCACCAGCACGCCGCCGGCGCGCGGAAGGTGCCCCCGGCCGCGGTTCCTCAAAAGGGGGCCGGGCAGGGGATGAACCGGGTCGAACCGGTGCTGCGGAAACTGGTCGTCCGATTGGAGGAGGTGATCAGATCGGCTGCCTGGGACGCTCCCGCGGCGGCTTCACCACCAAAATCCACCTCGCCGCCGAGGGACGATGCCGGCCCCCCTCGGGCTCGTTCTGACACCCGGGCACTACGGTGACGGCCCCCAGCTCGAGCGGGTGCTGGAGCAGGTTTCCGTGCCCCGCACCGGAGTCGGACGGCCCCGCAGCCGACCCGACCACCTCCTGGCGGACAAGGCCTACACCTCCCGCAAGAACCGCCGTTACCTGCGCCGACGCGGAATCCGGCACACCATCCCCGAACGCCTCGACCAGCAACGACACCGGCACAACCGCGGCCCGACGGCGGCCGGCCCACCGGATTCGACAGCGAACGCTACAAGAAACGCAACACCGTCGAGCGAGCCATCAACCGCCTCAAGGACTTCCGGGCCGTCGCCACCCGCTACGAGAAACGCGCCTACGTCTACCTCGGAACCATCACGGTCGCGACCCTCATGATCTGGCTCCGAACATGATCCGAGAAACAGTGCCTAGGTGAGGTCGATGACGGCCCATTCGTAGAACCGCTGCCCCTTCGCGCCGGGACCGGCCGAGAGCTTCTGACGTACGGATTCGCCCTCCGGCGCGGGAACTTCAAAAAGATGGACGACGGTGTCGTCTACACCCAGGTCGCCGAGGGCGCGGCCTGCGCCCTCGGCGTGGCGGCCACCACCGACGGCCGCATTCCCGAACTCAAGCTGAAGGTGCTGGAGGACGACCGGCACTTCTTCCCCAACTACAACGCGGCACCCGAGATGAACAGCGCCACACTGAGGAAGTACCCCGCCATCGCCGACCTCCTCGCCCCGATCACCAAGCGGCTTACGGGGGCGGAGGCCCAGCGGCTGAACGCGCGGGTGGACGTGGACGGGGAGGACCCGCACGAGGTGGCGAAGGACTGGCTGGTGCGGGAGGGCTTCATCCGGGAAGGCTGACAGACGGATTCGCTCGAGCGTCCGGCGAGCAGGAGGAGAGCGCCCTGCCGCTCGCGTAGACGCTGCCGTTCGGAGGGCCGGGACACCATGATCCGAACGACGCGCCCGCACCCACCATGATGAGTACGACACCGAGCCATAACAGCGTCTGCGCCGCGACGGACTCGGAACCGCCCGCCGCCCGCCGGGAACTCGCCAGCAGACTCGGTACGGCCAGCGTGGTGGACGGCACGGCCAAGGCGAGCGCGGCCTTCGAGTCCGCCCTGGCCGTTGCATCCGCGACGGCTGACTGGATCTTCCACGCTGTTTCGGTCGCCTCAGTCGGCACGGCGACATCCCCCCAGGCGTAGCGAGGTCTACAAGCTCCTGACCGCGGTGGTTGTCCCGCGGCCGATCGCTTGGGTGTCCACCATGTCCCACGACGGCACGGCCAACCTGGCCCCTGCGATTTTCGGAGGAAAGTGGTATCGGTCCGGAGGACGTTAGTCCAGGTCAGAGTGCTCCGGCAATGGCTGGCGTCGGAGTTGAAGCGCTGGCACCGGTCGTGAATTGCTCTCGGGCTCCTCTTCTCTGCCTGGCTCCGAGAATGGCCTGCCCACGAGCCAGTGGGACGCAAATGGTGCCCCTGTTGTGGTCGACTGAGCAGTCGTTCGCTCGTATTAGAGCAGGCAACGCCGGGTCTTCGAGTGCGTCGTGGCCAGCACGTGGGCCGTCCTGCGGCCACCTTCTTCGGTGAGGAGCTCACCAGCAGGTTCTTCGTCCGGTGGTGCGCGGACCATGACTCTTGTCGACGTGCCTGGGGACGTCGCCGAGATGATCGGGGCTGTCTATGCCGAACTGTATGAACTGGCCGACGACGCCCTCGTCGATGATCACGAGCGGGCCAGTAGCGAAACCGCCCAAGCAGCCGCAGCGGACGCCGTGGCAATTCCGGGCCCGGACAACGTCACTGATCTGTACCTCGTCACGGACCGCGAGATCGCCCCGGACCAGGTGACAACACGCCTGGGAGCTGATGCCACGCGAATACTGCCGATCTATTGCACGCCCGATGGGAAACGGTGGATCGATCCAGCGTGCTCACACCCGCTTCCCTTGCCTGCGACCGGGCGCAAGCGCCTCGATCGCGAGACGGCCGCTGCCCTGGTGCGCCTGACCGTCAAGGCTCCCGCCTCCTATATTCCTCACCACGCCGAGGAAACGTACGTCCCGTGACGGCGGTACGTCGAACACCGGCTGCAGGGGTTCTGCCTACCATCACCAGCTTCTGCTGCGGCGCCTTACCCGAGCCGAACCAGTTCCCCGCTCCCCGGTTCCTGGCTCAGACGTAGACGTAGGCGCTGGTGAGCGTGCTCGTACCGGAGTCGGTGGTGACGGTGATGTCCACCGTTCCGGCGGCCGGGTTCGGGGGGACGACGACGGTCAGGACGGTGTCGGACTGGACGCTGTACTGGACGAGCGCATTGTTGAACTTGACCCGGCTGGTTGTCGACAGGTTCAGGCCGTAGAGGTTGATGACGTTCCCGCCGGCGACCGGTCCGGTGTTCGGGCTCACGGCGCTGAGCAAGGGCGGATCGATGTACGCGTAGGTGATGGTTTGAGGGGTGTTACCGCCAGCCGTGGTGACGATGACGGGAACCAGGCCGGGCGCGGCGGCGGGTGGGACGGTGACGGTGATCAGCTGGTCGCTGACCACGGTGGGCACAGCGGGCACCGAGCCGAACCGCACCTGCGTGGCGGTGCTGAACCTGTTCCCCTCGATGCTGATGATGTTCCTGCCGGCGGTCGGGCCGGCTTCCGGGGCCAGGCTGTCCAGCTCGCCGCTCGGAGAGTAGACGTACGGTTTGGGATTGCTGGTGCCTCCCGGAGTGGTGACGGTGAGCTGGGCGACACCGACGCCGGGCGGGGGGACCACGAGAATCTGGCTGGGCGTGTTGGCCATGATGGTGCCGGGCACCTGCCCGAATTTCACCGCGGTGGCAGCGGTCAGGTTGGTGCCGGTGACGGTCACGATGTTGCCGCCGGCCTCCGGCCCCGCCGGGGGACTGATCATGTTGATGAGCGCGAGGACGGTGACGGTGTTCGCGCCGTTGTTGGACACGTACGCGGTCAGCCCGCTGGCCGCGACACCGACGCCGGTCGGCTGATGGCCGACAGCGACGGTGCTGCTCACCGTGTTGGTGGTGGTGTCGATATAGCTGACTGTGTCGGAGCCATTGTTCGCCACGTAGACGTGGCTGTTGTCCGGGGTGACCGTCACGCCCCATGGCGCGGTGCCCACGGGGATGGTGGCGACGATTGTCCGGCTGACGGTGTCGATGACGCTGACGGTGTTCGCGGTGCTGTTTGCCACGTACAGGTACCGGCTGTCGCTGGTGACCGCTGCGCCATAGGGAGCCGACAGGCCGGCGATGGTCGCCACGACCGTGTTGGTGACCGTGCTGATCACGCTGAGCGAGTTCCCGCCCTGGTTGGTCACATACACCTCCAGGTCGTTGGGGGCGGCTACGACCCATGTGGGCTGGCCCCCGACCGGGATGGTCGCGACGACGGCGCGGGTGACGGTGCTGATGACACTGAGGGTGTTCGAGTTCTGGTTGGCGACGTAGGCGAACAGGCCGTCGGGGCTCACCTGGATACCGAAGGGGCTTTTCCCCACCCCGATCGTGTTGGTGACCGCAAAGAGATTGCGCTGCACCACACTGACAGTGTTCCCGCCACTGTTGGCCACGTAGAGGTAGACATTGTCCGGGGTGAGCGAGACCCCTGCGGGGGCGGTCAACGGGGCCGCGGGGGTGGAGATCGTGAGCGTTCCGGTGTCGAGAATGCTGACGGTCCCCGAGGCGTTACTGGCCGCGTAAGCGAGCGGCGGCCCCAGAGGGCTGGTCGCCAATCCCAGCGGCTTGGTCCCCGCCGGGAGTGTCGCGATTACTTGCGGGGACGGGGCGACGAGAGTTGCCGAGGCGGCGTGAATGGATGGTCTTGGGGGCGTGGTTGTTTCGTGTGCCTTCATCATGCACCCATTTCCTGAGCAGGATGTAGCGGGAGATTGCTCGTCTGTCGAGGTCCGGATACTCGACGCGTAGCGGAGAGATGTTGCGAGGAGCGGCCTTTGAAGGCGAGCCCGCCTACGTCGAATTCCCCGGCCTGAAGCAGTAAACCGAAGAAGTGGGCACACTGACAGGCGGATTGGAGGCACTTCACACCGTATGAAAAACGCCCTGTACTTCCTTCTGCGCTCCTTGAACTCGATATCACCACCGCCGCACCCACTGCCCCCTTCGACTTGCGACGGAGGGAGGGACGTAAGCCGGACAGCCCTGTGCCGACCGGCGATGACGACCCTGCGGGCTCGGTGGGCTGATGACATGCGCGCCGTGGACGGGGTGCGGAGAGCTTGCTCGCGGCGATTCTCGCGCAGACACCTGAGCCCCTGAAAGGGATCGTGAAGTCATTGGCCTTGACCAGTGGCGCCCCGCGGCCGCTGCGGCTTGGCCGGCAGCCTCAAACTCGACAACTACGTGTCGGTGGCCTGCGTCGAGGACCAGCTCCTGCCGCGGTACGGGAAGCCATATGGAGACTGATGATCCTCGCCGATGGCTTCTCCTACCGTACAACTCGAGCAACTTGGGGAACAGCCGCGGCACCTGGCGGAGGTATTGGTGAGGCGCTTGGGGGGCGAAGGGAGCCGGGAAAGTCGCATGCCGGAAGGGCCGGGAAGGGCACCGAGCTTCCCGACTCGTAATAAGGTAATCATATTCACCACGTATGCTTCATGGAGTGTGAACTCACTCCTTCCCTTCGCACGGGCAGGATCAGTTCAATCGATTGAGGCCGCTTCGCAATCGCTCGCGCTCCGCCTCCATCTGACGGCCTGTTGTCTCGCGGTACCGACGGGGCTGGCTGCTTTGCACAGGTCAGCTGACCTGCGCGCGAACTGATCACCCACGAAGGAAAGAAGGCTGTGGCATGTCTGCCAACATCACCGCTCTCCACCCGAGTACCGGACCAGCCGCGGGCGGCAATACCGTTGCCATCGCTGGCTGCGGGCTCGCCGCTACCAGCGCTGTCACCTTTGGCGCCGCTTCGGCCCCAAGCTTCACCGTCACCTCCGATGCCTTGATCACGGCGGTTGCGCCGCCCGGAAGTGGAAGCGTTCGGGTGAGCGTTGTCACTGCCGGAGGCTCCAGCAACAGCCTCACATACTCCTACGCCGGATCAGCTGAATCACCGGTCCTCGAGGCGATTGCGCCGCAGGCGGGTGATCCGGCCGGTGGCAGCGACATCATCGCTGTGGGCTCCGGTTTCACCGGTGCGACGGCGGTGGACTTCGGTGGTACCGCGGCGGCCGGTTTCACGGTTGCCGACGACACCATCATCGGGATCATCACTCCGCCCGGGACCGGGACGGTGCCGGTGAGGGTCACCACGCCCGGTGGTACCAGCAATGGTGTGTCGTTCACCTACAGCGCCTCACTGCCGCCCAAGCTCGTGGCAGTGACGCCGCAGAGCGCCCGCACCGGCGACACCGTCGTCATCTTCGGCTGCAAGGTCAACCGCGCGAGGAGTGTCGCCTTCGGTGGCCACCCGGCGGAAAGTTTCACCGTCCTGTCCGACAACGTCATCCTCGCTGTCGTCCCATCCGGAACCGGAACGGTGCCCGTCACCGTCACCACCCCCGCCGGCACCAGCAACCCCGTGCGCTTCACCTACGTCTCGGCACCGGTCATCACGGCGATTGCGCCGCAGGCGGGTGATCCGGCCGGTGGCAGCGACATCATCGCTGTGGGCTCCGGTTTCACCGGTGCGACGGCGGTGGACTTCGGTGGTACCGCGGCGGCCGGTTTCACGGTTGCCGACGACACCATCATCGGGATCATCACTCCGCCCGGGACCGGGACGGTGCCGGTGAGGGTCACCACGCCCGGTGGTACCAGCAATGGTGTGTCGTTCACCTACAGCGCCTCACTGCCGCCCAAGCTCGTGGCAGTGACGCCGAGTCGTGGCCGTCCCGGCCGCACCATCGTCATCTTCGGCTGCAAGGTCAACCGCGCGAGGAGCGTCGCCTTCGGTGGCCACCCGGCGGAAAGTTTCACCGTCCTGTCCGACAACGTCATCCTCGCTGTCGTCCCATCCGGAACCGGAACGGTGCCCGTCACCGTCACCACCCCCGCCGGCACCAGCAACCCCGTGCGCTTCACCTACATCTGATGGTGAATCCCAATGAGCGGTGTTCGGGCGGATGTTCCGAAATCCGCGGCGGTCCCTGGCAGGGGTGAGCCGACCGGGCTCGGCAGTCATGCAAGTCGCTCCGGAACTGCGACAACACGACCAGGCATTCGACACGGATGGCGTCGTCCAGCAGACTCACCTTCACGGCCTCGTGGTGGATCAATTGCGTCTAGACAGCGCACACGATCACCCCGAGGCCGCTCTGCTGTCCTCAGAACACCGCAACCCGCGACCGAACGGCAGCCCCGCCACGGGCAGAGGTTAAAGATCAACCTTAGATCGTGTCCTGTGTGGTGAGGCGGACGTATCGCCTTAGCAGCAGATAGCGGCGGCGAGTCCGAGAAAGGCCAGGTAGTTGCGGTGGTCGCGTGGGCGCGGCGGCAAGCTTCGGGTTTGCGGTGATCGTGGCCTGTACGGCGGCGGTGTCGGTCGGGCCGATGTCAGCGAGCGACGTGGCGAACGCGCGGGAGTGGGGCAGGGCCTCGGCATCGGCGCCGGCGTCCGGCGCAGTGCGGTACGGCGAGTTCGACGGCGGTCTGTCGGGCCCGCGCCTGCGAGGCGGTCAGCTGCGCGGTCAGCTGCGCGGGGTCGGCTTCCTGGCCGTCCGGGATGATGCCGAGGGCGCGCCCGATGTCCTGGGCGAGCTGAGTGCGGGCCTCGTCGGCGGCGCGCTGCTTGGCCGTGACCCTGCTCCTACCGGCCTCGGCGCGGGCGGCGGCGAGTTCGGTTTCGAGTCGGGTGATGGTCGCGGCAGCGCCTCGCCCTGTGCCGAGGCGGGCGGCGTCGGCGTCGGCGCGGTTCCGGTCGGGGCCTGCCAGGTCGGCGTCGTGGCGGGGTCGCTCTGCGGCGCGGCGGCGGGGTGCTGCTCGTCGAGGTGCCGCTCATGGGTGCACTCCTGGTGCGGTGGCGCCTGCTCCTGGCGGGCGCGTGCGAGCATGCGAAAGGGGCCCGCTTCTGGCGGGCCCCGTGGGGGTGGTGCTGTCGGTGGCGTGTGCAGTTCTAGAGGCCAAGCCTTCTCAAGAATCCAGAGATCGTGGTGCAGGCATCGGCAATGGCATGGAAAACCCCGGCGATATTGTCTAGGAGATCTGACAGCTTGATGGCGAGCGCGGGGCCGCCGGCGTAGACGAACTCCACTCCGTTGCTGATCCCACCGGGCGCGGTGACGGTTACGAGGACGGATCCCGTGCCCGGGGGAGCGACGGCGACGATCTGCGTGGCGCTGACGACGCTCCAGCTCGTCGCGGGAACCGATCCGAACTGCACGTCGGTCGCATCGGTGAAGCCGGTCCCGGAGATGGCCACCGTTGCGCCTCCACCGCCGGAGGAGGGGGCGACTGATGTGATCACCGGAGCGGAGATGTAGGTGTACGACGGGGTGGCCACGATCGTGCCTGACGGGGTTGTGACAGTGACCTGCACCGTACCCGTACCTGCGGGTGCGACCGCGGTCAGCTGCGTTGGGCTGATCACGCTGAGAGAAGTGGCCGCAGGGGACCCGAAGTGCACTGATGTCGCACCGGTGAGTCCGGTACCTGTGATGAGTACCGTGTTCCCGCCGGAAGCCGGGCCGCTGGATGGGTTGACGATCGCCATGAGGACCCCCTGTGCGCAGGAAATTGACGCGATGTACTCGACTGTAAACACGTCCCGAACAGGGTGAATAGAGCGCATATCCTGTCTCGCCCAGCGCACGGAATCAAAATACTCTCAAATTACTTTCTTCATGAGCGCCCGCATGATTCAGGTCGCGCCGGAGCATCATTGCATTCCCCTCTCGCAACCAGCCAGTGACCAGAGCTAAATGCGCAGGCCCGCGATGTCGGCGGGGCATTGAAGCGGTCGAAGATGTGCTCCCCGCGAGGCTGCGGCTGTCAGGTGAGCAGGCTGGTGAGGATCCGGCGGAGAGTTTCTGACAGGGGGGCGCCGTCTGCGGGGGTGGGATGGAGAGCGGCGAGGTGCGGGTGGTTGCCCTGGGCGGCGACATGCGCGACGTAGCGGGCGCTGCGGAGTGTGTCGACGGGGGAGTCCTCTGATCGTGCCGTTGCGGCGACCACGGCGTTGAGGATGCCGAGCGCGACCAGTTTTTCCGCGTCGGTTGCGGGGTGGTCGGCGAGCGCGGCGAAGAAGTGCTCGCCGACGTCGATGCCGTTGGGGCCGACCACGGGCCTGGTGAGGGCGAGTTCGGTGAGCCAGGGATGGCGACGGTAGATCTCGCGGGCCTGTAGTCCGAGGCCCACCAGGTCGGCCAGCCAGTCTCCGGAGGGTTTGCCGAGGTCGTACTCGTTGCAGACGTGGTCGGCCATCAGGTCGAGGAGGTCGCCATGGTTGTCGACGTACCGGTAGAGCGAGCCGGCCCCCGTACCCAACTCTGCGGCGACGTTGCGCATGGAGACTCCGTCGAGTCCGTCCCGGTCGGCGACTCGAACGGCGGCCTCGGTGATCTCGACGCGTGTGCGACCGGCCGGGCGTCCGGTCCCTGACTTGCTCGGCCGCATCCAGATGAGATCCGACTCCATGGCGCCTCCGTGTGCCTCTCCTTTGCGAACAGTGTATGCGTTGCACTACGTTCGAGAACGCTGTTAGCGAACACTGAGTGCGAAGTCAGTCCGGCAGGACGATCTGGAGGCACGATGAAGGTTCTGATCCTGAGCCCCGGCACCCGAGGAGACGTCGCGCCCGCAACCGGGCTGGGGGCGGCGTTCGTCGCCGACGGACACCAGGCCACCATCGTGGCCAACATCGAGTACGAGCCGCTCGTGACCGCGGCCGGCTGCACGCTCGCGCCCATCACCACACCGCTCGGACCGGAGGGCGACGAAAGCGGCGACGCCCCCTCAGGAGCACGCGCCCACCTCGCAGCACTGCGGAATTACATGGACCAGGCCGCCACCGCAGCGTTGGACGCCGCACCCGGCGCGGAAGCCGTGCTCACCAACGCGATCTCCCCCTACGGGCACGACATCGCAGAAGCTCTCGGCGTGCCCTCCGTCGACGCTCTCCTGCAACCGTGGCAGCCCAGCGCTGCTTATCCGCCCGTGATCTTCAGCCAACGCAGCCTCGGCCGGACCGGCAACCGGCTCGCCGGGCGCATTGCGCAGCAGGTACCGACGCCCTACGACCCGGCCTGCGCACGGATACGTTCCAAGCTCGGGCTGCCTCCCCGGACCCGTCGTGCCACACAGCGCCGACGGCGCGCCCAGGGACACCCTGTCCACCACGGCATCAGCCCCGCCGTGCTGCCCCGACCGGCGGACTGGCCCGCTCACTTGACACTCGACGGCTTCTGGCAGTCCCCCACTCCCGAGGACTGGAGCCCGCCAGCCGAGCTCTGTGAATTCCTCGACGCCGGCCCCGCACCCGTCGTCATCACCCTCGGCAGCATCTCGCCCAACTCGGCCGCGCTGCAGGCGGTGGAAGAGGCCCTGCAATCAATTAAGGAACGCGCAATCGTGCAGGGCGGCCCGCAACTGCGCTCGATCGTCGACCGACTGGAGCGCCCCGACGTGATCCATGTCGGGGATGTGCCGCACCTCTGGCTGCTGCCCCGCGCCGCCGCGGTTGTCCATCACGCGGGAGCGGGGATCACCGCAACGGCTTTGCAGGCCGCGATCCCCTCCGTCCCGCTGCCCATGCACACCGACCAGCCCTTCTGGGCGCGCCGTCTGGCCGCCCTCGGCGCGGCCACAGACCCGATACCGATCAAAGGGGTCGACGGGCCCCTCCTCGCAGCCGCAATCACCCACGCAAGTGCGAACCAGCGACTGCGTGATGGCGCCCGGGCCGTCCGACAAACGATGCACGCTGAGGCCGGCACCCAGCCTCTGCGAGAGTGGCTCCGCCGAGCTGCGGGCTAAGGATTACCCCCGCACCGCTGACGGCTCGTGAAACGATCTTGCCGTGACTGGCGTGATCGCGGCGTTGGAGCCGTCCTGGATAGACCCCTTTACCGGCTTGAGCCCGCGCGTCTTCGGCAGGCTGCTGACCATCCTGCGGCGCGGGGGTGCCGACCTTCCACGTCCAGGACGGCCTTGATCGTTGCCGCTTCAGGACCGAGTCCTGCTGGTTGCTGCCTATGGCGCATCGACCTGACTCTGCATCAACTCGCCCCGCTGTTCGGCTTCTCCGAGTCGGCCGCCGTCCGGATCATCGACCACACCGCCCCACTACTCGCTTTCAACAGCGCCAGCGGTTTCGCAAGGACGATGTCCTGATCGTGGACGGCATCCTGATCCCCACCCGCGAGAGCTAATGGGAAAGTGCAGCAGTCGCGGTCTGTCGAAATTCCTCCAGGGAGAACGGCCTGCGCCATTCGGGTGGCTCGCTGCCGGCGCCATTGCTGGCATGCGAGTCAATCGGCTTAGCTGGGGAGAGCCAAGCGGGCCACGTGCCCACCCCACGGGGTGTGGCGACCGTTGAATGCCTGTCGCCTAGTCACACGCCAGGTGCCAACGCGAAGACGTCGCAATTTGGGGTCTTTCTGGGCGTGGAGGCTTGGTTCGATCAGCCGGTACAAAGGTGAAGGGTGCCGGCTGATCGACACCTCTTCCTCTCTCGCAGAGCCCCCGCGGCGTGGCAGGGCACCGCTGACAACCGGTCCACCGCCCCTCTCAAGAGTGGTAAATGGCGGGTAGCCGTCGCCATTGGCCCCCGTCCAACGCGCCGTTGGTCTGGAGGTGCGGCACCCGACCTCCTTCCCCCGAGGTGAGCTGGACCATCAAGCCGACTTCTGGCACCTGGTCCGCGACCGACTCGGGGCCGGTCTCGTTTGTGGTGATGGGGGAAAGGGCCGGGGAGACGGTCGGGCCGGGTGGGAGACGTGCCGGGAGTTGATTCCGGCGGGGAGTGTGTTCGCATTCCTGGCCGAGCACCGCGGCGAGCTGTTCCCGGCGGTGATGTTCACGGACCTGTACCCGTCGGTGAACGGCCGCCCGAGCATGCCGCCGCAGACCCTGGCTGCGGCGGTCACCCTGCAGGCCCGGCACAGGCTGTCGGACTTCGAGACCGTCCAGGAACTGCGGTGCGACCTGCGGTGGAAGGCCACGTGCGGGCTCGGATTGCACGACACCGCGTTCGAACCGTCGCTGCTGGCCCACTTCCGCCGCCGGCTGGCCCGCTCCGTCCGACCGGAGGCCCGCGACGACTACCGCGCCCAGCGGTGAGGCACCAGGACCCCACCCTCATCTCTGTCGGGCGCTCCCACTCCACCCAGTCGGTCAGCCGGCGGTGCAGGGGTGGTGACGGGTTCGTGGGGCGGCAGACGGGGAACGCAGGCCGGGCCACGTATCACCGCCGACGTTGCGTTTCTCGACCGATGCGAGCTCTGCCATCTGGGTGATTGGCCGTCAAGGGCGTTGCACCTGTGCTCACTCGGGTGGGGTACTGATGTCATCCAATCCGGTGGGCCGCCCATCCTCTCGGGGGAGGGCAGTCGGCCTACCTTTACTGATCCCACTTGAGAGCGTAGGCGGCGGTACAAACCTGGTGCCGCGGCGGGTGTCCTCCCGCGCAGAGGAAGTGAATGCATCATCCCGTGCCGTTCATTGGCATCGGATGGTGTGGCGGCCCACGTCACCTCTTCCTGGGGACGTCATGCAAACTGCCCGTACTTTACGTTCCATCCTCGGTGTCTGCGCCCTGACCGTGGCGCTGACCGCGGGGATGGTCGCAGTCCCGAACACGGCGCAGGCTCAGACGCCTGTGCTGTGCAGCGAGACCTCACTGGTGAACGCGATCACGGCGGCCAACGCGGCCGGCGGCGACACCCTGGCGCTGGCGCCGTTCTGCACCTACCAACTCACCAGCGCGCACGGCAGCAGCCCCACCGGGCCGGTGGGCCTACCACCCATCACCACCTCGATCACCCTGCTGGGGATGGGCGTCACCATCGCCCGTGACCCGGGCGCGCCGGCCTTCCGGGTCCTGCAGGTCCAAGGGGCCGCGAACGTGCCGGGAACCAAGGGCCAGTTGAGCCTGGTCGGAGTCACCGTCCGAGGCGGCAGTGCCGTGCCCCCCTTCCCCGGGGGCGGCATCTCGAATCTCGGTGGCACGGTCTCCCTGCTCACCAGTTCCGTGACCGACAACACTGCTGTTGCCGGTGGCGGGATCTACAACGACAACGGTGCCGTATCGCTGACCGCCAGTTCCGTCACCGGTAACACCGCCACCTCCAGCGGCGGCGGCATCTACGTCAACTCCGGGGGCGTGACCCTGCTGGGCACGGCCGTGAGCGGCAACACCCCCGACAACTGTGCTCCGTCAGGCAGCGTCATCGGCTGCACCTGACGGCCCGGCCGACCCATCGGCCGAATGCTTCACCGGACACCCACATCACCGCGGCGGCGAACACGGCCGTCCGGTCAGGGTTCGCCATTCCCACTCGCACACCACAACGAAGGAGGCAACACCATGCCTATCTCCCCGAACCAGGGATCGACCGGAGGCGGAACCACCGTCACCATCACCGGTACCAACCTCAGCGGCGTCACTTCGGTGCACTTCGGCACCAAGACAGCCGCCATCACGGCCAACACCCCCACATCGGTCACCGTCACCAGCCCGTCGGGCACGGGCACGGTTCCGGTGACCGTGACCACCCCCGGCGGCACCAGCAACCCGCTGTCGTTCTTCTACGTCGGCGCACCGTTCAAGTCCAGCATCGCCCCCGTATCCGGCGTCACCGCGGGCGGCGATACCATCACCATCAACGGCACCGGCCTGACCACCGCCACCGCGGTGCACTTCGGAGCCGCCACCGCAACCCCCACCGTGATCAACGACGGCCAGCTCACCGTCACCGCACCGGCGGGCGCCGCGGCCGGACCGGTGAGCGTCAGTGTCACCACCGCGGGCGGTACCAACAACGGTCTGACCTACACCTACGTCGACGGCCCCACCCTCGGCACGCTGAGCCCCAACTCCGGCCCGGCGTCCGGCGGAACCGGGGTGACCATCCCCGGCACCAACTTCACCACCACCCAGTCGGTCACCTTCGGAGGCACGCCCGCACCGTTCTCCGTCGTCGACGACAGCACCCTCGCCGTCGTCACCCCGCCCGGCACTGCCGGTGCCGTCAACGTCACCGTGACCACCACCGGTGGTAGCGCCACTGCCACCGGTGGCTTCACCTACGTGGCCGGCCCCGGCATCTGACCCACCATCTGACCCACCATCTGAGCCGCTGACGGCCTGGTCATGCCCACCAGCCGTGCGGACATCACGCCCGGACAGGGTGAGCCCTTCCCCTGTCCGGGCCACCTCGCTTCCCTCACGAGCCTCGGCCCGGCGCCTCTCTTCTGCGGCCGGCCGGGGCTCACGTTCTCGAAGGATCACGGCCGTGAATAGCTCAGCACAATCGCCAACCGACCCCGCCGCACAGCCGCTGGCCGCAGCCACGCCCGCCGTCAGCTCCGTCTCACCCACCTCGGGCTCCACCGCAGGTGGTAACCCCGTGACGGTCACGGGCACCGGCTTCACCGGCGCCACCGCAGTCCGCTTCGGCGCCACACCGGCGCCCTCGTTCACCGTCGTCTCCGACACACAGATCACCGCCACCACCCCGCCCGGAACCGGGACCGTGCAGGTCACCGTCACCACGCCCATTGGCATCAGCAATCAGTTCGTCACCTACGCCTACATCACCACGCCCGCGCCGGTTCTCTCCTCGGTGGTCCCTTCGTCGGGTCCGGCGGCCGGGGGCACGACGGTTACGTTGACCGGTACGGGGTTCACGGGTGCGACCGCTGTGCGGTTCGGTGGTGTGTCGGCGTCGTTTGTGGTCAATTCGGCTACG